>NZ_JBNNUC010000006.1:0-269962 GCF_050279365.1 Peribacillus sp. NPDC094092
CTGCTAGATAGTTGTAATATCATCTCATCCTCAACAATACCGTAATGTATATTGCCCTGTTGATTCTGATAGCGAACTATTTTTTGTGTTTTTTGTAGCACATGCATTATGAATAAACTCCTTTGATGATTAAGATTACCTCAGATAAAATTAAATCCGGTTCTCCTATACTATAACATGCCTGTTCTTTTACGTGAAAAAAGAGCTCTCGTCGCAACTCCATCTTCAACTAAACCGGCCTTTAGTTCAATATGATTAAATTATTTAACCATGTATTTTATGGAACCTACAATTTTTTTATATCTGTGTATTGCCTATATAGGCTGCAATAAATTTTCCGATTGACAGCCCTAGTCATACATTCCCCATGAAATGTTCACTTAATTTCATGTACCCTTGCAACTAATACACCCTATTCCATTCAAAATCTTGGTGCTTATTGATTATCTCAAAATATGAAAAATTTTGTACTGGTAATTCGTCCCTTATCCAGCAAACCTGCCTCGTTAGTGCCATAAGAAAAAGGCTGCCTCAGCAACCTTCCTTTTTGAAGATTTTTAGTCCCTAATAAGGTATCATAAAAGTATGTATTCGAGTTTTTATGTATCTGTACTTATTTCCTCCCATTCTTGATCCATATAATTTACGAGCCAATTAAGAGTGTAGTGTCTTTCATATACAACGCCTTCATCTAGAGATGATGGAACTTCCAAATGATTTATTTGTGCTTCTCGTACCGCCCAATGTGCTCGATAAATAAAATCAAGGCAATCTAATATATCACTGGTTGGTTTTATAGAGGATTTATCAAGCAGCTCTTGTTTAGAATGAAGAAAAACCGTCTCAAAAACATATTCAGCATTACATGTATCCGCTGGAATATCTATATCGGATATTAGATTTACAGACCAAAGAAGGAGCCAAATACATTCTAACTTCCAAGAGTACTGGATCAGTTCGTTCTGATTCAGATGTTTTTTCAATAAAAACTCTTTTTCTTCTTCTGTAAATAATTCATTAGCATTATACCTTTCAATAAATTCCTCAATTTTTTCTGGCGGAGCCTCCATCGCTTTCGCTGATACTATCGCTAATGAAATAATTCTGTTAATGATCTCTTCTTTTGTTCTAAGAGAAACTTCCTCTTCATTTTCCGTTAAGGGTAAATGTTTATTTATTGGTACCTTTAGGGTCTTTAATACTTTTTCGGATCTTTTTTTTCTATTTTTCGAACTTCGCATTCCGCACCTCACTATTAGGTAAATCACGTTATCTTCAAAACTACCATTAGAAAAAATTTCCACACACCATCTTTTATTATTCCATTAATCTCAACTTTCCTGAGACTTTAGTTGCATAAAAAAGGCTGCATTATGACAGCACATTTTTAAAGCGAACACACCCGCTAGTTTAAGAAGGAATAATCGTCTAGATCTCCCCTTTAGGAAATTCACTTTTATTCACCTATTAAATATAAATAGTGCCAACTTCCCTTAAAGAAATCAGCACTTCGTTTATTCACTATCCGTTATCGTGAAGCTTTAGGCGGCTGGCACACGTCACATTTACGTTGTTTATTATTTTTAAACTTTGTAAACGTTTTTTCAAAATTGCTGCCACATGTACATTTAAATAGTAACTTTTGCGAAAAACCGTGATATTCCGTCGTTAGCAACTTACTTTCCGAATTGTTCTCAACAAATTCTTTAATTTTGCCAATCGTCCATTGTTTATTCAATCTCTTACACCTCCATATTTATCGGTTTGCGGAGGCTTTGCTTGGCATCCGTCCAAAAGCAGTATAATCGTAAGTTATTCATTATAGCATGCGCTGGCACTCAATTATACAGATTGAATGATCTTCATCAATAACTTGCCCCATTTGTTGCAAAAAGAAAGGGTCGCCGCAGCAACCCTTTGTGAAACTATCCAATCGTTCAAGAACAACATCAGAAAGTTTTTCTATTAATAATTGCATCATTTTCAGTCCTGTTCCATTTGCTTCTCGCTTCTTCATTTCGGTTCTCGAATTGGAGAAAATTTGGTAAGTATATTAAGACTCTTGTTTAAAAGTCCTTAGACTTACCTTGCTTTTGTTTGGATAGGGCAGATAGGATGGATGGTTCGCCCTGATTTCCCAAAAATTTCTTAGTCAGACTTAACTTATGAACCATTTTGTAAACGATCGCGGCTGCAACGATACTGATGATGGCTCCGACAAGAACATCTGCTGGATAATGGACACCTACCCAAATCCGTGAAATCCCTACAAGGACGGCCAATAGTACCCATAAGATCCCCCAACCCCTTTTGAACAACCAAAAGGTTATGCAAAATGAAAAAAATATGATCGTATGGTCGCTTGGAAAGGAATTATTGACTGCTTTTTCAACTAACTTATTAACGTTGGGCAACTCAGCAAATGGTTGATTATTCGAGTGAAATTGCCCTGCTGTTTTTGCCAAAAGTTCCGAGATAACTAATGTAATAAATGCACAGATTACCATGATTCTATTTTTATTTCCTCGGGAAAATAAAAACAGCAGGACTGCCAATACTAAGAAATAAATCATGTATTCAGCGATGAATACAAAGAAAGGATTTAAATCCGTGTATTGTTTACCTAGATTATTAACCATTCTAAACAAGCTACTATTCATTTCGGACAAAGCCATTGAAAAATTCCTCCTGATTGTGATCACTTTAACCATTAAGTTCCATTATGTAAATAAGATGAACTTCAATTAACCCTATGGAAAAAGGCTGCCTCGGCAACCTTCCTTATTGAAGTATAGCATCCATTAGTTTAAGAATGATATTTTCATGTATCCAATCAATATCATCGAGAAGTAATGCCTTTTCACGATAGTTGATTCATAATTCGGGGCTGAATTTTTTTAACATCTTACATATTTGCGTTTAAAACCAAGCCTTCCTTTATCGACTTCTTTTTGAATACTTTCGTAAGCATTTAGAAAACTGCTTTTTTTCTTGTCCCGTTTGACTTCTACTGTTCCTATTTCCTTAGCAGTCTCGACTGCCTTTTCATGGAGTGGCAAATATGATATCCCCACGGTGTATATAAAATTATTCATAGCGGATTTCGTTCGTTCTGGCGAGTCGTGAATCGTATTTTTCACAAGATCAAGCATGTTGGAAATCTTGCTTTCTGAAAACTCAACGTCTTGCCGATTACCTAAAAGCCAGCAGTAGCAACTCCAGCCCGCTGACATTCTCAGCTCTTCACCGCTTGCGATCCATTTATCAGCAACTTCTTGTGCAATATCTGACTCTGCTAAAGTTACGGCCACTACATAATCGGACAGCATATAAAAATATGCAGCATCCATCCAACGATCATAATCCGTCTCGGTCATGCCTTTTGGGTCTGCAATAATGCCTGCAAAGTACATGGCATCGTAGTTTCCCGTGGAATAAAGCTCTTCAGCTAAGCCTTGACTTATTTTTATTTTCTTTGCAATTGGTTTCATAGCGCCTGTGGCCACGCCAAAAAGCGGTTCATGCGCACCATTGGATATGTACATCTTTTTAGTTCGTTCCTTGCCAAGGGCTTCAAGTTCCTGCATAACCATCTCTACATTCATCGCTCAGCACTTCCTTCTTTCGGAGTTTTCCATCCAATCTATCATCATTATCCTATAACAAACTGCCATTTGTCAGCACAACGACTACAGTTGCTTACAACGCTTAGAATCACGGGATTTTCCCATAGTTCTTGTTCAACCATCCTGCCGCGATAGTATTTATTTTCTTTTGGAACGCATACCTTTAAGTTTTATAATGTCGACTTGATTCAGCAGTTGGTTATACATTTCGCTCTTAGCATCATATATGGCAATTTTCCCTTGATTATTATAATGAATTCCCCAACCATAATTTTTTACTAACGGGGAAGCCCTGAAGCAAGCCTTGGATTTTGAAAAGAACGGTTCTCGAAGTTCAGCAGCATTTTCCTCTTCTATTTGATTCCTGATTAAGTATGTCTTGAATTGTACATCTTCTTGTGTAAATTCATATGGGTTATTATTAATTAAATCATGCTCAATATAAGCAATTGTGGGTTTTTCGTGTTTGTTCACAGGTATCTTTGCTGAAGTAACTTTTGAATCCTCTGAAATGGTAATAAGTGTGTTCTTATAACTCATATAACAACCTCCTTATTCAGCAGCGTGACTACTCATGCACCATATTATACCATTTTTCCGTTTCCGGTATCGCCCCGTTAATTTCCATAAGAAAAAGGCTGCCTCGGCAACCCTCTAATTGAAGTAAAGCAACCAGTTAAATTGGATTTGTTTTACTGAATATAAAACAGTTCTTTTGAAAACCTCATACCCTTTCAAGTGGTATATGAGGTAAAGGAGGTAATTGAATTCTAACCACGTCCCCTGGGTGAACCTCACCGCTTTCCAAAACTATGCTCATTATTCCTGCTTTACGTATCAAGTTCCCATGCTTATCCCGGTCTAGAACAGCGTTCACCAGTCCTGGTTTAAATTGATCAATTTGGGCACAAGGATTTCGTAAGCCCGTTACTTTAATAACCGCTGTTTCCCCAATGGATAGTATCGAATCCCTCGGTAATTCAAGCAGATCGATACCTTTTGTGGTGATATTTTCACCCATTTCACCAGCTTTAACATGAAACCTATCTTTCAATTCGTCCAATAATTCTGAGTGGATAAGGTGAACTTGCCGCAGGTTAGACTGATTTGGATTAGCCGCTACACGCGAACGATGCTTAACGGTTTTACCTAAATGGGCATCTCCTTCAACGCCCAAACCTTTCAACAGTTTTATACTATTGCAATTTTCCTTACTGAATGTGTGTTTATCACTTTTACTTACAGCTAGCACTACTCCACTGGCCGAGCCGATTTTTTCGTCATTCATTTTCATTCACCTCCCCCTAATACTTATATTTGATCTATTTGTTCATATATCCTGCCCAGTCGGTTCCATAAAGAAAAGGCTGCCGCAGCCCCCCCTTAGTTGGCTCAATAAGAACCTTATTTAACTTCTAACCTTTTGCATCAATAATCTGTTGAATCATTTCCATGCTTTTAAGATCCTTTGGACGAAGTGTTCTTCCTGTTCCTTGTTCGTGAACTTTCTTTTCTTCAAGTAATTGGTATGGATTTAAAACATTTATTGATATACCTTGTAAATTATAAAGTTCCAGTGGCAAGGCATCTTTTCTCCATACCCAATCTGGAAAACCATTAGCGACTATATCGCCATTATCCGAATACCTGACAAATACAAAACTCACATCGACATCGTTCTTGAGGAAATCGGTTTGAAACTCGCTGACTGGCTTGATTTGAAAACCATCATGAACAAGCGCCTGCTCCAAATGCTCACGATACTGTATCCAAGTAACCAAATCAATATCAGAATGTGACCGAGTGATCTTTCCAAGAAGAAAATCTATTGCCCATCCGCCTCGTAGCCACACGTCAAAATTACGTGATAAGCAAATTTCATTTAATTCAAGAAGTATATTTAATTGTGACTTGCTTGTATCGTTTTCTTCGGTACCTTCCTTATAATCCATCAATATCCACACCCTCTAGGTACTAAAATTTTGAGTATTACCTTATTCTGCATAAGGATTGCAATAACCTTTTTTAAATAACCTGCCTCTTAAGCTGCATGAAAAAGGCTGCCTTAAAGTCAATTCTGATCTTCAGCTAACGCATCCGTCAGTTTAAGGCCATTCCTCACAAACTCTTTTCCAACTTAGTAACGATCACGGAACTTTCATTAGAAATATAAATAAGATTGCCTAATGGGAGGACAGATACGATAAAGGCAGAGAATTTAGTATATTTGTACAAGCATGTTTTTTTTTATCTCATATATATAGTAGAAAAAGGAGTGATATATATATGAAATCTTGTCAAAATATATTATGCCGCCATAACCCATTCTGCGGTCATAAATCATCCAGCTGTGATAAATCATCCCACTGTCATAAATCATCCCACTGTCATAAATCATCCCACTGTCATAAATCATCCCACTGTCATAAATCATCCCACTGTGATAGATCATCCTGCTGTCATAAATCATCCCACTGTGATAGATCATCCTGCTGTCATAAATCATCCCACTGTGATAGATCATCCCACTGTGATAGATCATCCCACTGTGATAAATCAAACTGCTGTCATAAAGGAAAGGATAAGAGTCATAAAACAACATTAGGGACAATCGGACAAGCATGTCAGACCCGACGAGCAATAAGTGAGTTTTTAAGGACTTCTATCATAGGTTCAATCATTGGATTTACTACAACCGCTGAACCATTTACCCCTATATTTGCAGAGTTACGAAGTTTTGATCCTGTTACGGGGCAATTGGTAGTTAATGACAGAGCAATGGGTAATTTCACTATTAGCCTTTCATCTATTTGTTCCGTTAAAACTGCTTGTTCCGTTACAACACAACCGATATTTAATGATTAAAAAGACTTTTTAGTGGATTAGGATAAAAATAAAAAACTCCTCTAAGAGAATGGGATAAGGAAGTTCTAAATTTCTACACATCCTGAAATCCTTTCCTATTCTCCTCCATTCCATGCGGGATAAAAAAAGACAATCAAGTAATTGATTGTCTTTTTTCTCTGTTTGTATTGTCATAGGTTTGCTCCATAAGAAAAAAGAGCTGGGAAACCCTATTGAGTAAAGTATCCGTTAGTTACATAGCACACTATAATATTTTTCACATTACTCCATATTTCCTCTAAAAGCTTTCCATCCAATGTTGCCTGTTGTAGTAGCTCCTCCGTTGTACAAAACGATTGTAAATCAATCCATAATCTGATAGATGCCATTGGTTAGAATGTTCATTGATGTGATAAATGTAGTCTTGAAAAGAAAAACTGACTCTTTTATCAAAGTCCAAATCCCTTTTACTATCTTCCTATGAATAGTTGAGTTTTTCGATAATGTATCATTTTTGAATCCATCTTCCAATTTATAATGGAAGCTCAAATCGTCCCTTTTGCTTCCGCTCCAAACTAGCGATATAGGAACGCATTAGCTTCATGGAAAACTGAAAAATCGGGCTTTGAATAAAGGTATATGCAAACGTCATAATAAACACTGGGCCTCCAAGGATGAACCCGAATATCAAGATGAGGCTCTCGACAACGATTCTCGCCCGGCTGACTGATAACCCGGTTTTTTCCGAAACGGAAAGCATGAAACCATCTCGAGGACCTGCCCCGATTCCCGCAGCCACATAAATTCCTCCGCCGATGCCGGATATGATGATACCCATCAACAAGATAAGTAGATTCAACCATAATTGCTCCGTTTCATGAGGAAGAATGTTGAGATGTAAGAAAAAATCCATGATTGGTCCTATTGATAAGGCATTTAGAAAGGTACCAATACTAATATACTTCCTATCAACTACAACGGTGATCAGTACTAGTACTAATCCACACATGACACTCCACGTCCCAATCGTGAACCCGAACCGCTGGAACAGGGCGACGTTTAAAACTTCCCATGGGTGAAGCCCCAAGGATTGAACATTTACCGCAATCGCATTCCCTAATCCAAAGAAAGTTAAACCAAGAAAAAAAATGAAATACCGTAATAACCTAAATGCCATCTCTTCACCTCTATATCTTATATCCATTTACTCTAGATGAAGATGTCTAAAAGAACAAGATGATTTATGAAATTCAGATGGTGTTACTCAGTATTCAAAAAGCAATACTGACCGCCAGGTGAGAGAATTTGAAGAAGCACAGATCATCACAGAGAAGTATCTTTAAAAAGTTCCTCCAAAAGGACAGTTTTGGATAAAAGCCTTTGGGGCAAAACTGTATCGCCCTCCTTTTTGGCTGAAAAGAAACTATAAATTCTTTATAGAGAATAGGTACTGAATGCTTCGTCATGTTCTTTAATAACATCTGATAACATTTCCATACATTCTGCATCCGCACCTTGGGGTAATTTCTCATTTCTTTTTTTTCTTAAAATGGCTCCTTCACCCTTGAACTCCACCTCTAATTCGTCTCCAAAAGCTAAATTTGCAGTTTTCAACCTTTCACTAGAAACGTTTTTTCTTAATATTCCATATAAGTGTATCAACGCCTTTAGAGAAATGAAAAAGCGGTTTGACTGCAGTAAGGTCAAAATTAAAGGGAGTAAAAAGTGTATTCGTACAAATCTCTGCCTCTACTTTTTGTAGCGGCCAAGGACGATGGTGTATTTCTCCGCAATAGATATTGACCCCATTATCCGTACTATACAAGCAATATCTTTCTGTTAGCCAATGGTCTAACGTTCCTTTTTTAGGAATATAAACTCCTGGTATTGGAGCGTACTTCACATTAAATCTAATTGGAGTATTCGTTTTTCCTTTACGAATACTTTGACAATGAAAGGTTTGTCCTTTTTTTTCAAAAGAAATTTGTGCAGAATAATAGGGCAAACGAAACCATTTCTTGGCTATTGTATAGGAGGCCCAATCCTCAACGTCAAGAGATATGAAAAAGATTCCGGGTTTACCATCACATTGTACATATGTCCTTACATTGATTTCTGAAAATTTAGGGGTCAGTGATACAGATGACAATCCACGAGGATAAATTCCCTCCATAACGAAGATAATAACTCCCAACCAGGCATATCCATCAAAGGTGTCAATTTCTAAATGAGGAGGAATATGAGGTCTTAGTGTTTCAGCTGGAATAGGCCAATGAGTAAACAAGAGATTTCTCCAAGTTTGTCGCATAATCCATTTTTTTGAAGGTATTGGCCAAGGACGGTGAGCGTCATCATCTAGTAAGTTCATGAAAAGTATCTCCTTTATATACTTATTTAAGGGGTGAAAAAAACTCAGTACATCATTTGATGTTGCTTATATTTTTCAATTGCTCTCTGTATTGGCTTTCACCCTATAATGTTGAGAGTTTATAGAGCTTTTAAATTAATTTGATAATGGAGAAGTGAAGATGTCGAACATTCTATCCTATTTATCTTTTGTAATGATTGGAATAATATTTGTCCTATTTTTATTCATGCTTGTTGGTTGGCGTTGGATTATGAAACGTATCGTTAAGAAAATGGGAAAAATCATATTAACCGACAGCTATCAAGAAAATATTATGGAGTTGATGCCAGGACTAAGGCATATGGGCGTTCAAAATATGCTTGAAAATAGTTTGCGTGCAGAAACAGGCGACGTCCTGCATCGACCACTTGGCTCTTCAAAAAAATGGCCGCATTTGGATCCAATTACCTTTATCCCTGCACAAACGACACCATTTCCCATTGATGGCGAAGAAGACGTTGATGTTAAAGTAACCATTGGACCAAAAGCAAAAAAACCAATGAAAATAAAAATTCCTCTTATGATTGCAGGGATGGCCTATGGTATCGCACTTAGTGAACAAACAAGGCTTTCTTTGGCGGAAGCGGCAAAAAATGTAGGAACCGCGATTAATTCCGGAGAAGGCGGAGTAATACCTGAAGAATTAGATAAAGCAGGAAAATATATTTTACAGTTTTCAAAAACAGAATGGTCAAAGGAAGAGGATCTTATTAAGCGTGCCGACATGATTGAAATTAAGTTAGGACAAGGCGCACTAGCTGGGATGGGTGGGAAAATTTCACCCGAAAATTTAACAGGCCGGGCTCGTGAAGTGATGGGGCTTAAAGAAAATGAGGATGGAGTCATTTTTGAACACTTTTTCGAAAATCAAACCTTGAAAGATATTAAAAACCTTGTTAATGAACTTCGGAGCATAACTGGTGGTGTTCCCATTGGTGTAAAAATGGGGGCAGGTGGAAAAATCGAAGAAGATATAGATCATTTAATTGAACTCGGTGTTGACTTCATTACGATTGACGGAGGCCAAGCAGCCACACACGGTGCCCCTCCCATTTTATCCGATGACATGGGAATACCAACATTGCATGCAGTTGTCCGCGCTGTTAATCACATAGAAAAGAGAAAAATGAAGGAGCAAATTAGTTTAATTGTCTCAGGAGGGCTATTAGTACCTGGGCACTTTTTAAAAGTACTTGCACTCGGTGCTGATGCTGTTTATGTAGGATCTGCCATACTATTTGCTGTCTCACATAGTCAAGCATTGGATGCTCTTCCCTTTGAACCACCTACACAAGTTGTTTGGAATCAGGGTAAATTCAAGGATCAATTTAAGGTAGAAGATGGAGTGAAAGCAGCAGAGAAATTCTTTACAGCAAGTATAGAAGAAATAAAAATGGCATTAAGAGCGATGGGGAAACGTTCCTTAAAGGAGTTGTCAAAAAAAGATTTAGTTTCCTATGATGAATTGACTGCTAAAATGATTGGAATTCCTTTTTCATTTGAACCCTGGGAAGACATACACAAAGATAAATAATGGTCCTCATTCCAATTTATTCTTCTTTGTGTATGAACGATAAGGATCAACACTATCCCAAAAACGGCAAATAAAGATTTAACGAAAGGGAATGTCACATTGCGTATACACTACGCTTCTGCAACCAAAGAAATATCTGCCTTAAAGACAGGTTTACTCTTCGATTGTTCCATCCTTTTAAAAAAACCTCAGAAGTTTCAAACTCTTGAGTATAGGAACCTCTGACTCACGTTAGATAATTTGCACCTGGATTTTGGCATATCCAATATTCTTTTTTTTTGATATGTAACTAGGTATTCTCCCCCGATTGCTATACCTTCTTGGAACTCAATAAACTCTTTTAAAATCATACCAGAGCCAGTTTTTTAAGCAAAAAGTTCGTAAAAAGTGTACTTTTACGAACTTTATTTCCAATGGGACATTGTATTAATGGGGGGACTTTCTTTTAGATGAGTATTGTCAGGACAGAACGCGCTTGCATTAATCACACCGAAATTTCTTTTGATATGTGTTTTGAAGCGTTGGGAACTTTTCGGGTCTCATAATTAATCATATCTGAAGAATAAACCGCGATGCTCACAATTCCTCCATATGTTGAAGCTCGGATTAGGATAGGTTGATTGTACTTGTTTTTAAAGCTATAATCAGGACCATCCCAGCTTACTGTAGCATCCCGACCAGATGGAACATAAGGAACGCTCCTAGTATGGGAATAGCGTTGAACAGTTTGCAATCCTGCATTGTCGATAGCGTTAAACAGGGTGGATGACACCTGACAGATCCCTCCGCCGATCCCTTCAGAAAACTCTCCTTCGACTATGACCTTAGCGAGCATATATCCTTTGTCTCCTGTCCTCTTGCCAACGACTTGGTTAAAAGAAAAGGTCTCTCCTGGAAACACGACATGATTATTAATGGCTCTTGTAGCAAGCAAGATATTATTTGAACGATTTTTATTGTTCTGATTAAAATAGGTTCTATATTCACCTATTTTTTTCACACGAATCTGAGCAAGCAATTCGATGTCGACTTTTGGATAAACGGCAAGCAAAGGCACTTCCACTTTGTATGCTTCACTGCTATACAAAAAGGAATAAAATTGCTCATTAAACGCCTGATGGTAAAGCTTATAACCTACCCGCCCAGGTAAAATATTACCATAATTATCGATAGTCGCATTTACAGGTTTTTGATACACTTGGCGGTCTAGTTTTTCGATAAACCGATTGTATTTATCCAAGTCCATCATGGGAACATTTAGTGAGGGCAAAGTAACATCAGCACGGTTTACCGTGGCAATGGTTTGTCCATGTTGAGTTACCGATAAGCTTTCAGAGATATTCACTTGTTGAACGAATAGTAAAATTCCGGCAATCCATGTTAATCTCAATTGAATGCACCCCCACACTAATATAGTCAGGATTAATCATTACATGTATCCCTTACTTCCCAAATCCTATTTTAAGTCTTCATGGAGCGAATCTTGATCAATAAACCAGCGATCAGTCAAACTTTCCCTTCGGATCATAAAATGCATGACCTTCTTTTCTTTGCCTTCTCTCTTCTTATAAATAGCTACTTGAACGGGTACATCGACGAGCAATAGCCCATTTAGTTGTTCCGGCGGCTGTCTTAAAGGGTCAACAACTCCAAAATATGTAATATCGTCAACCAGCTTAATGACACGATTAGAATCTCCCGGATTCGATAAGGTCATGGCTAATAACTTCTGATTTCCTTGATTAACGGCAATGGTAAAAATGCGGATAAGTTCATAGGGATTTACCGTTTGTATATAATCATCAAGCTTACCAGCCGCTTTCAATACCATTAATTTATGAGAAAGATCTTCGTTTTTCAAACGATGTGTAATGCTTCCAGAGAAATGAACACAGAAATGACCTGAAAAACCATTCGGAAGAGCACCGGCACCGTGTGGCATTCCATGCATGGATGCAGCAATCATTTGATTATTGATCAATACAATGATGGCCCTTCTATTCCAACTCCATTTATTATCATAAATTTTCTTCATGATTTTAGTATCTTCTTTGGTTAATGGCTGTACATCGGCATGATGGCTGCCCGCTCTTCGCTGTACCTTAAATGATAAACCAGTTTCAATATCAATAATGGTGAAAATCGTTTTATTAGGAATAATGTTGTTCACAATCTCCCAAGGTAACATCTCAATTTTAAAGCTTATCGGTCCTTCTTTATCTTCCCATTCCGTTGCATGGACCGGGTGATCGACCCCTAAGGCAAGTATAAAAATAGCAATAATCACTTGATAAAATTTATTGTTTTTCATTATTTCGTTTCTCCCGTATTTTTTTCTTATTATTTCAGAACTTTTTCACTTGAATACCTTTGAATATTTGGAAATTACACGACCTTTTTGTCATAAACACTCTTTAAGGAACCCATCAAAAATAAACCCCCTTGGCGGCCAAGGGGGTTTATCCGTTTATGCATGAAAACATTTTTTTTAGTTGTCATTATATGTAATCGATATCGAAATGAGGGGATATTAATGCCATTCTTTGTACATCCCATTCAAAGGTAAGTATAGCTGATTGTTTTGATTTATGTGTTAGGAGGGGTACACCATTTTTTATGATCTTGCTTTCTGCATCCCAAAAACGGACCGTTTCGTCCTCGCCAGTACGATTACAGACAATGACTGGCAGTCCTGTTTCTAATGACCTTTGTTCCCATTCTCCCTCTGGACCATGTAATCCGGGACCCCAGGAAGATGGGGCAATTAATATTTCTGCTCCTTTTTCAAGTAAGGTGTTAGCAATATCTTTGTTATAGGCGTCCGCACAAATCATAATACCAACCTCAACATTGTCTGTTTTTATTGGCTCTATTGCGTCCCCCGAAGCTGACCAATCATCAATAACACTGATTTTTCTCTGTTTACCTAATAAATGACCTTTTTTATCTATGACAAACACAGAATTATACAGCTCTCCGTTACTGCCTTTTTCAGGGCAGCCCAAAAATACAGTGCTATTCAAATTCTTTAGTTTACGGCTCAAATCACGCATCCAGGCATCAGGTTGCCTGTTAATCCATCCAGTGCCAATCTTATGATTGAATTGAAGTCCGCTGACACAAAGTTCGGGTGTTATGATCCATTCGGCATTTTTATTAGATGCTATATGAATGGCTTGTTCAATTAGTTTTTGGTTATACTCCACATCACCAGCGATAGGCAATAGGTGTAATAAAGCTATTTTCATTTTTCCCATAATGATCTCCCAAACATCAACTTATTTTAATGGCCATGCTTCATGATTGTAGCATAGGCATTGATTGGCTTGTTCGGCTAATCTGCCGCTTTAGCTGCATAAAACCCAGGAATTCAAGTAAAACACATCTTCATTTAAGTATATGGCCTACATTAACTAAACAGTCCCCCCTGATCTTTGAGCAAAAAGTTAAATGGTCATATTTCATTGCTCTTCATCATAAGGAACAAGGAAAACATTTATTAGGGGGGGCTTGATGAGAACAAATTATAGAAGATGGACACAATATCCTTACCCAGGGGAGAGTGTTCCACCTAGAGGTTCTCCAAAGGCAGGAAACTGGCCAATGTTCTTTATTTCAAGGAGAAGTTACAATGATTTCCTGGACCCCTTTCATCAACGCATTTTGTGGCAGATTAAAAACCCTGATGATATTGATTGGGAAATAGAGTTATTCATTGTTGAGGAAACATTAAAATCACTGACTTCTCAGCAAATACGCATCGCACAATATTGGGGAACAGGTGAAATAACTGCGAAAATTACCGCTTTCATTTTCAGGTTAGCTGAAAAGTATAAGCTAGGATCACCGAGTGTCGCCAGGGTGCTAGGATATTTCCACGCAACTATGAATGATGCTTTCGTGATGACGTGGTTTTTTAAATATCATTGGGATGTTGCTCGTCCAAATCAATATGGCAGAAATCTTTCCACTGTGCTGTTTCCCCCCCGTTTTCCAGCTTACCCTTCTGCACACGCTGTTGTGGCGGGATGTGCAGAGGCAGTATTACGTTATTTTTTCCCTCAAGAGTCATCCGAAATTAAAAAACTAATGGAGGAAAGTGCTCAATCTCGTTTGTATGCTGGCGTACATTTTAACGTAGATAACAATGAAGGCTTAAGGGTAGGCAGACAAATTGGAGAAGTAGTCGTAAGTTTATTAAGGGCACAAAATCTAAATATGCTTCCATAATATTTTTGGTTCAGGTTAAGCTAACCTGAACCTATAGTTATATAAAGAAAGAGCTGCATTAAAGTCAGCCCCGTTCTTCAGTAAAGCACGCACCCCGATAGTTAAACAAGGACCATCCTGTTTATAACGACACGTAAATCCGCATTTTTATAAAGGCTGATTTCGTAAAGATTCCTTTTCATCAGGAGTATCATGGACAAATTTGTTGCAAAAATTGAAACTTGGGGTGGTTCTGGAGAGCTTCAAGGTTAACTTGCTTAGCATATTAGGGGGAGTAGGGCCGGTCCTGCAAATCTATTATCGCCAATCCTATTGTTTTTCGCATCCTTTTGAAAAACGTTCACATAAATGTGATCTGATAAGGCTTGCAGTACCAGTGACAAGTATTTTCAAGTAAGAGCAACTTCAATACAGTGTAATCCATGTTAGTATACAGATTGTTCTAAACCGTTATTTTTTCCAGACCTCAAGTATATCAGATCCCACTCGATCCCATTTATATAAGGTAAGGGCAAGTTCCCTTCCTCGTTCGCCCATTTTTTTCATCAGTGACCTGTTTGATAGAATTTCTGAAATCTTTTCTGTAAAGCATCCGGGATCTTCTGGATTCTCTACTACAAGCCCATTCTCTCTAATACGAATGACCTCTGGATTTCCGCCTCTTGCAGTTGTTACGATTGGAAGCCCTGCAGCCATTGCTTCATAATGGACGCGCGCAAGCGGTTCTTGCCATATTGATGTACACACGAATAAATCAGCGGCAGCAAACCAATTTTGTATTTCGCTAGGTGCAACAAAACCTGTTGAAACAACTGGGATAGGCAGCTTTTTTGCCAATGCTCTTACATACGCTACATAATCAGTTACATCATTTTGGCTGAACCATTTACTTCCGACAATAACTAAAGCTAAATCCTTAAATTTACTAGAAAGATCAGGTAATGCCCGAATGAGCCTATCGACGCCTTTATTACTTGATAGCCTTCCTGCAAATAATATGACCGTTTTGTTTTCAAGACCATTTGCTTTACGTATTTCATTACGAATTCTTTGCATTTTCGAATCACTGCCGGGCAGGAATCGATTGGTGTCTACACCAGAATAGATTGTGCGAATCTTTGATGAGGCCTGTGGATATAAATCTTTTATGACATTGCCTATATAATCACTGACAGTTACAATGTTTGTAACTTCGTCAATGGCCGCTTTTGCTTCTTCCGGATTGATTTTCTCTGGATTGAACATATCATTATGCATGCTGAGGATAATTTTTGAATTGGGTGCTGCTTGTCGGACAGGGAGGACTAGTCGAGGTCGATTAAATATATGAATTAGATCGAAATGATTTGCTTCAAGATAGCGAATGACCTCTTCCCGATAAACTTCGAATATTTTTCCTGGTACACGTACATAACGGTTTCCTTCGATCGTTTCTTGATCTGGGAGTGATGGATCATTAATTCCCAAAACCGTAATATTATGGGGTTTTCCTAAATATGGCAGGGTACCTGAAATATAAGTTTGAATGGCACCACCTAGTACTGGAGGAACCGGAAGCTTTTCGGTACAAATCATTAAAATTTTCATGTTTGTTCTATTCCCTTCCAATCATCTTTAATTTCTTCTAAAACTGGCCATTTTGTCTGATCGGTATCAACAATTGTTTGAATCATGGTTGTTGTTTGATCATTTAGAAATAATTCCGGCTCATATACTACTTCTTTAACATTTTTATAAAATTCATTTGGAGCAGATAAATCGATCATTAAGATATCATATAGTTTCGATGAAATTGGATTTGCCTCGTGATAGGACTTGATCATTTCTCTTACCCAAGTTGTATCCCATCTAAATAAATCTGCCATTGTGCCGGTAATCAGTTTTCTCAAATCGCGAATAGGAAGGTCATATGCAACACCGTCAAGGTCAATGATCCACATTCCATTAGCGCCCATTTGACCATTTGACCAGCCATAATCTTGATGCACCAATCCCCAATATTCATTTCCTTGTTGTGCTAACTCCAAATAGCTTGATTCATTTAATTTTTCTAAACTTCTTTTTGCTTGTTCTTCAAATTGATTTAAAACATTCAATAAATAGGGGCTTGCAGGCATCTCATCATATGCATTAGCAATGTTTCGAAACCAATCCATTTTATTAATGACTTTTTCATAATTCATTGGCCATTTATATATTCTAGATGCCACTTCAGCTTGTTGGGGCGGAACATACCCTTTGCTTAAAAAGTGGAATTCCCCTAAGGCATTGCAAAGGTGTTTGGCTCCTTCCAAATCTTTAGTTACAGGCGCCAATGATTCGATCCACTCAGCGACGAACCATAACTTTCCTCCAGCTTCCACATAATTATTTCCATCTTTAGTTTTTACGATGGGCGGTACTCTTGCTTCCTTGACATTCACTAAATATTCTTGAGCTCCCAGGCTAAACATGCTTCTTGTAGGTCTTCTGTGTAAAAGCTTTATACTCTTTGGCCCTGCACTTGTTTCCAATTTCCATATAGAGCCGCCTTTATCCGGTTTTGTTGTGACAACTTGAATGCTTTGAACGGAGAAACTGTATTGCTCAAGAACATCCAGTGCCATTTTTTCAATATATTCAGGAACAAAAAACTCATGAGTAAGTTCATCTTCTTCCCAGGGCACAATTATTGTTTTCTCCACGAAAACCCCTCCTATGATATATAAAAGTACATTCCTCCAAAATAATGGTAAGGTCACGACAGATTGATTATGTTCTAATATCAGGTTTTATCCATATACACGCATAATTTTATCCTCTAATATTGAATATGTTCTTTATGAAATATCCGTGATTAATCGACCGCAACAGGAGGCATCATACTTTTTATTACACTATGTAAAAAGTAAACTTTTGTATCGGACAACTCACCCAAATTGTTAGGTAATTGGGCCCTAGTGCAAATATGTCATGTTAGAATCATGGAATCTCGATATCCTTTTCATCAATGAATGATGAGGCTACTCCAAATCAATGTATGAATTCACTCTCGCCTTGGACAATCGTTTTAATCAATCTTATTAAACACGTTTTACCTTTCATTCATCGAAAAAGAGGTATTGCCAAAGTACGATATTTTCTATGATAAGCAAGCAAAAAAAGCCATTTCCTATACGTTAGGAAATGACTTATTGTGCTAAAGCATGTTACTTCAAATATTTGTTAGTTCCCTAACGCTTTTCTGACTTTCTTTGCAAAAACTAATGGATCCTCAACAGCCTCGATATTAACGTAAATCAAATTCGGATTATCAAATAGCCACTCATTGTGTATGGATGAAACGATTATTCCTTGTTTAAGAATCGACGCAACAAAATTCTCGACTTCACTTTGCAAGAGTGCTACCCTGCCTAGGCACAATGCTCGTCCATTCTTATCTCTTGATTCAAATGAGAAAGAAGAGGTCACTCTAAATCGTTTTCCTAAAATTTTCACCTTTAATTCATTTCGATTTATGGTTGTCACACATTTCCCACCCGCAAATCCTTCTTGTCCGCCGATAATCCTAGCAAACTTTTGACAAATTAACTCATCATTAGATGCCATCCATTCATCCCCTCCTTAATATTAATAGGATATGAATCAATGAATAGATCCGAAACGGATATGAATCTATTTTGAAATGAAAATCATTTTATTCAAACTACTTTGCTCCTGCTAGTGGAATAATTTTAATGCCAATAAATGTTGTCGTTATTTTTGCAAACAAGATAAGTTCCTTTTTTATCCTTTTCTGACAAGGAAACAGCCAACTTTTTTATTTTCAAATAATCCGTTTTATCAATTAAACTTAAATCTGGGGAGTTTTGATAACCACCTTGACCAAGATATTCCGATGTTGTAATGATTGTATACTGATCTCCTTCGGCTTGTTCTGGGATCTCCTCAAAGCTTTTTATAATTTGTCCATTCTTGATGAATACCCTTTTCTCATACAAAGATAGACTTTTATAGCCCATTGGAATTTTCCTATGTACCTCGTTATCCCTGACAAGTTCAGAGTCCGAAAGATATTGTGAATATGAATAAGAGAAGCCATTTGCACGAATAAAATATGGATCATTGCATTCAATGTTTAATGGATTATTGCCATTTTCCTTAGGATAATCATAAACGACTGCTGGTAAAGTGTCGCTATAAATAACTTTTGGAGCTCCTACCCATTCACCGACATTCTCATAAACTATAGATGAAAGTTTTTTTATTTGATCTAAAGTCATAGAATTTTCCTTTCTTATTAATGAAATGGACAATTCATTAATCCACTGATTTATACTGTTTAAGATTTTATTATAAGCTTCTTTACAATCAGATCCTTTTTCTCTATATTCATTATATTCATCCTTTAAATTGGCTTTTACACTATCTAATTCCATATATTTTCCCTCCAAATAGCATAGAAGGGTTGCCTCCGCGGACTGCCCCGTTACTTGATTAAGAAACATGTGAATAAAACGATCACAGTGCACTTCCCAACAAAATCATGCCAATAAACCCATATACAATAGTAACTCCCAAACCATACAAAAATACGTTATCCTTTTTAAATAGTCTGATCAGTTCCAAGAAAGAAATGACAATCCGCATTACCAACAACAATCCGAATATACTTAAACAGGACATTCCCATAATCATTGGAATCTCTGTCACTAACCTCATACCATCTGACTTATCATTCGAGATTACCCCAATCCCCATTAGATCCACAAAAATGACCTTAATATTAATGTAAAGAATAAAATGTAATAACGATGAACAGTAGGTGCTAAAGAAGAATCCACAGACGTCATCCATTTTATAAAATACTTGATACATAACCTGCACGAAATAATAGGATGTAGCCAAGCAAATATAAAATCTGTTTCATTGTCCTTAACATAAGAATTCTTTCCAAATGTCATTTTAATTATCTTTGATTCGTTTTTCCTCTTTTTCTTCCTTTTCATCTTCAACAACCAATCTAATAGTCATAGTATAATTCGATTTATTCCAATCGAAATTATATCATAAACGAGAGTAAAACTTTTTCTGTGTTAGAAAAACGAATCATTTATGTATAAAGCAACATTACATCACTTGTTTCCTTCTTCCGCTATCCTGCCCCGATAGTTCCGTAAGAAAACTATTGCCGCAGCAACCTAGTCATGGAAGTAAAGCACCCATTAGTTAAATTAGAATAGTGGCATTTCAATTCCCATTTATATCATCTTAATGAACTAAACTGCCCCGTTTGTTGAAGCATTTTTAATTTTAAGTTTGAATTGGTAAGTAAATCTGTACTTCCTCTTCCCCTTCTCCCATAGGGTGATATGTCTCCACAATATAAGAATCGAGGTCTCTTTGATAACTTTGTTTTTCTGCCCAATTCAATAAATTCAAATGAAGTTCTTCCAATTTAGATATATTCCCTCTTGTAGTTATGTAACTTTTATTTGTTTCAATATAATCCATTCCTATTGGTACTTTATATAATTTCTCACTCACAATTAAGCCTACATAATAATGACCCACCTTATGCCCCTCACCCTTTTTGGGCTCATATAATGCAATTTCGGTTTCTATCGGATTTAGGATTTCGTTTGAGCGACTTAATAGTTGCTTTGCAAGCAAGGGTACTTCATTACCAAAGTTAACAAACTCCCCAATACCTTTTAATCCAACAAGCTTAAACTCTTTTTTAACTATCATAATCGACATATTAACCTCTCCCGCCCTCATAAAATTCCAAAATATTCTAATTCTCTTTATTCAAGAAGAAAATCCTTACTTCCTGCATTGAAGTAAGGATTTCTACTGATCTATTAAACAGTTATGGAACTAACCTGCCCTGTTAGTTCCATAAGAAAAAGCTGCTTAGTTCCATAAGAAAAAGCTGCTTTAAAGACAGCTCAGCTCTATAGCTAACGTATCCGTTAGTCATTAAGAAAAGCTATTCTTATCAAAGATTCGCGCCCTTCACGGATTACTAATTAATCTTTTCATTTATTCAAGTGAACGAATTTATAAATTAAATTGTGTAAACATGTCAGCTTATGCGAGCAATACAAACTGGACATGCGTTAAGCTAAAATCGACGGAGGATCACGCTTTCCTGGTCGAACCTAGAACCTCCATATAGTGCTGATTGTACATAATGCCTAGAATGTTCCCAAAGGGATCAACCACGGAGGCAGTAATGAACCCCTCACCGCGAACTGTGGGTGCTTCGTGTTCTTTCGCTCCCATGGACAACAGCTTCTCGAAAGTTGCTGTCACATCATCGACGTGCCAGTACACGATAGCACCACCAGCCAGACCGGTCGACGAACCATCGGGCGCGTAGCGGCTATCGATCAGGCCAAGCTCATGCTGGTAGTCGCCGAGGCGAAACTCAGCATATCCTGGGCGCTCGAAGTATGGTTCGATACCCAACAGCTCGGCGTACCACTTCTTTGCCGCCACTAGATCAGCCGCCCAAAAACTGACGGTGGTGAGACCTCGTAATGTCTTTGTGTCGCTCATATTCGATTTCCTCCTCAATGTCGAGTATGTAACTGCACTTTAATATTTAGGGTCGCCGATTCATTTCCTGGTTGCTGTTTCAATTTCCATTGTAAATGTCTAATGCTGACAACAGTATGTCAGTGTAGGTGAATATTTTTTCAAAAGCGCTTTGAACATTTATTCCTTTGATAACTTCTATTTCCTTACGAATAATCCCTTCTCTTAATCAAGAAAATGGCCCATTTGTTGGACTAACATGATTTTACTCCATAAGAAAAAGAGCCGCCGAAGCAACTCCTCATGAAGTAAAGCAGCCTTTAGCTCAATAAGAATATTTACTTCAGTAAGCTGCCTCTCCGTTTTCAGTGTCAAATCCCATTCCCCTTAGCAACTGCTGGGTATAAGCTAAAATTCCCTCTGTCTTCTGCTGCCAGTCGATAACGGAATCCATGAACTCTTTAAATTCAATTGGAGCATTTTCCCTCATAACCCTTAACCATTTCGTTACTCCTTGTCTTGCTTCAACCCATTCTTAACACATGCAACCAGGGCTTCAATAATCGATTCATGTTATTCACCACTCTGCAATCGTTTTTGCGCAGCCTAATGCTAACACGGTGCTAGGAGGCTGGAATAAGATGATTCTGCATGCCCTTTTAGACTTTTAGTGACAGGGATATGAAATAATCGCGTCGTCATTGAACAAACCATTTGTTCGCCATTCAGACTGTAGTTTAAATACTCCAATACAGAAGAGCAGTCTTGCCTGTAGGGAAAATAATAGTTCAATACATTCATCCACTTTTAAAAAATCTAAAATATTCTCGATCAAATTTAAAATTAAATCATTCAACAGAGATGACATTGTTACAGGGTGGCGTCCTTTAATAAAATAGCTTGTTCTTATTCTCACTTTTATAAATTTCACTTATTTTAGTTCAACTAACGCACTCCTTTAATTTACGCAATGCCTTATTGGATTCCATTTGGTACTAATAGACGGTTCTAATCATATTCTTATAAGAAAACAATAAGAAGGAGTGCAAAGTCGGTGATAAAAGTTAAGGTTGGTTTACGGCCCATTGTAAGCAATATAAATTTACCTACTGTTTTGAAAACAACCAGGCTTCCAGGTGACTCAATTGAAAGGTTATTTATTGCAACCCAGGTAGGGGAGATTTTCTACATAGGAAACGGAGATATAAGGACTTTTTTAGATATTCGCCCGCGAATCCTGAAACTAGGTGCTTCCGGTGGCGGATATGATGAACGGGGATTGCTGGGACTAGCGTTTCATCCCGAATTTGATTATAACGGTTTGTTCTATCTTCATTATTCAGTAGCAGGAACACAAGGACCAGGTGCTCTTCCTGAATCTTTTAATCCTGATCCGTGTGATCCTAAAACTTTAAACCTCAGGTGGATAAATAGAGAAACTCAATATGATCATATTGATACAATTGAGGAATGGATTTTACAATCGAATGGTCAACCTCAAAAACGGCGGACATTACTTAACTTAAGAAGACCATTTTCCAATCACAATGGAGTCAATAGTTTAAACTTTTCACCTGAAACAGGAAAACTTGTTTTAACAACAGGGGATGGCGGATCAGGCTTTGATCCATTTAATTTAAGCCAGGATGATCTGGAAATCGCCGGTAAAATAATTGAAGTGGATGTAAATAAGAATATTTCTTTCAATAATCCACCCATTGTCACACGTTTTAATGAACTTCCCACAACTATTCAGGATACGCTCATGGTAATGGCCAAAGGGGTTCGTAATATACCAGGCATTTCATTTCAAAGGTTTTATAATCAGTATATTAAATATGCGGGAAATGTCGGCCAGAATTTGGTCGAGTCGATTTTTTCATTCGTTCATTATAAACCGATGCCGGTTACTCAGCTTGTTCAAGCTTCATTCATGAATTCTGCACCTGACAAGGAAGGATTCATTAACTTTGGCTGGCGAGGTTGGGAAGGTGCTTTTCCCACTTCGATTATAAGTGGCTGCACTGAAAATCAGACATTGGATGAGAAAAAGATCGCCTATTACAATGAAGCAATAACCCTTTCAGCAAGCCGCCTTCAGCCTTTAACCAGTTATTTTCATAAAGATGCCAGACCCGATAAATTCGGAGGAACTGCACTTACAGGAGTGCAATCCTATATGGGAAATACAATCCCTGGCTTAACGGGTAGCGTTGTGTTTACCGATCTTGCCCGGAAAGAATCTCAACCTCAGGTTAGAGGGGCCTTAGCTTATACCACCATTAGACCAAATGGTGAACAAAATGATTTCAGTGTGATACAAACCGATTATGATTTTGGGTCTCAATCAGCCTATTATGTTAGTTTGGGAACGAACCTGAATCACACCAGCTTATATTTAGCGGTTTATGGTTCTATGAAAGTGACTGATTATAACCAAGGCACTGTTTTTGAAATCGTTCCATGAACCAAAACAATATATCATAATTAAAACCATGTGATGGGGATTTACTGAATGATGATCATTTTTAATCTTTTAAACATGATTAAAGCCATTTCAACCCATAACCAGCTATAAATGAAGGCAAATATAAAGCAAATTGTAAGAAATGAAAAGGAGACAGAGACGGCTGGACCTAAAACTGGAAAATGAAAAATGACTATTAGACTCATAATTCCTAACATTAAAAGAATGGCACCCGTCGCAATAATACTTAACCTCTTTCTAAAAAGGTGAAAGGATGCCCCTATTCCAAGTCCTAACAAGCCTGTTGTAAAAGGAAATACAAATAGTTCCGTTGGCTGCAGGATGAATAACAGCATCATTGTCAGAACGTAGGATATTGTTCCAAATGGAATGGAAAACATGGAACATAACAGGATAGGTGCAGTGGCCAGCGGGCTTATAAAATATCCTATCCCTGGTAAAACTCCAGCAGCCTGGAGAACAGCAGCCATACAGGAAAAAATGGACACCAAAATGAGTTTCATCGTTTTTTTATGTTTATTGAATATGATTTGAGATAAACGAACCTCATCAGAAATAGGTTTTAAAAAATACACCTTACCACCTCATTCTAAATGGTTTATACGTTTCATTATATTTACCATTTATTAGAGGTGGAACATTTATTAATGATCCAAGCATCAATATCCCTTGTAAATAACGTTCGCGGAGGAAGTAATAAAAAAACAAGGCCATATTGGCCCTGCATTTTATTCGACTATTACCTTCCCAACCATTCCTTCCTTGAAATGGTACCGGCATATCAGTTCATATGTACCGGGCTGTTTCGGATTCACAGTAATGTTTTTTTCTTCACCTGGCTGGACCTCAACGTCAATGCCAAGCTTTTCAACTGTGAAGGTGTGCTCTTTACTGCCTTTGTTTTTCAATATCACCGTTGTGGCTGTTCCATTCGGAATAGTGATGACTTTCGGATTAAAGAAATCATCGTTCAATACGACCTCAATCGATTTCCCCGTCTCCATAGACTGATTTTCAACACCGGATTCGGCAAATACGCCGAGTGAGCCTAGTGTTGTCACAACTACAAACATTGCAAGCACACCGACCACCCACTTTTTCACAGACATTCGCAATCCCTCCTTTTCTCTATTTTTTTCTAATCGATGAAATATTATTACGATAAATTTGTTTTCCCCTTCATTCTTTCATTGGTTGGAGAGAAATTTCATGGGGATACTTCTGTTGGATATACCGTATAAGGGCAGTGACAACTTGCGGACCGGATTCTACGAGCCTGCCTTTTTCAAATGCAGTGAAGTTATCACCGCCTGAAGCTAAATAATTACTAACCGCTACTTCATATTCGTTGTTTGGCTGAATCTCTTGACCCTTCCTGTCTTTCAGCGCAGCGATTCGGTTGCCGATCGGTGCATTGGGGTTCCAATTATACTTTAATCCAACCGTTTGTAACCTATTTTCATAATCTTTCGCCCACTGCTGTTCTAAAGCAAGCTTTATTTGGTCTCCTGTTAAGATTAACTTACTGACACGATGACCCATAGGCAAGTCTGTATAAAGCTCTTCTACAGTGATATCCCCTTTTTTTAGACTTTTGCGCATTTCCCCTTGATGGACGAAAGCTATATCTACCCCCATGACTTCCCGCTCGGATTCTGCAATCATTTTCGCTAATGGGGATTCACCGTTTGCATCTTGATTTCGTGAGATTTCCTCAGGCATTTCTCCTATCACTTGATTAAAATAGCTCCCCAATCGTTTTCTATATTTATTTAGAAGAGCAGCCGTTTCTTTATCTGGTTTCATATTATGATGTGAAGTGACAATGATCTTTGCTTGTTTCTTAACAATATTTTCAGTATCTGGGTCCATTTCAAGATTGACTTGAGAAAAGGCTTTCCCATTAGAATAAGCTTGAACGATCAGTTTACCGGCTACAACGGTATTGGCATATTCATGGCTGTGACCGGCAAAAATGACATCGACCTCATCATCGATTTTTGGGGCCATCTCCACTAAAGCTCCACTGGAATTTGCTCCTGACTGATCTGATTTAGCTGAATCATGTGCAAGTACAACAATTACTTTGATCCCTTTTTCCTTTAAAAGCTTAACGGTTCGGTTAATGGCTGAAACTTCCTCCGTAATTTCTATTTCTTTTCGATTTTCAGGTGCCACATATAGGTTGGTCTCTTTTGTGACGACACCGATAAATCCAATATTTATTCCGTCCATTTGTTTAATAACATACGTTGGCAACAAGGGATTGCCCGATTTTGTATCGATGATATTTGCCGAACCGTAAGAAGTATTGGCACCTTGAAAATAACCTATTTTTTTATTGAATCCTCCATAGATAAGACGTTTCATTTCATTTACGCCTTGGTCTAATTCATGATTTCCAGGTGTCCCGACATCAAAGTGCAGGAGGTTTAAAAATTCAATCGTGGGTTCGTCTTTAAACTGAGAAGAGATTGGTGGACTTCCTCCCACCATATCACCAGAATGAACAAGTAGTGTATTTGGGTTTTCTTGTCTAAATTTTTTTATATAGGCAGCCAGGTACTCAGCCCCCCCTGCCTTTGTTCCTGAAACCATTTGATATTTGTTTAGTTGGCCGTGAAAATCATTAACGCCTAACAATTGTACTTGAATGTGGCGATTGGATGTGGAATGATTCGTTGTGGAATGTTTGGATGAATGTGCCGTGATTTTATACGTTACGAAAATGATGATGAATACCAAGATGAACAAAGAAGTTATGGCCTGAAATTTTGACAATTTCCGATCCCTCCCTCTGGATGTAAAGTAAGAATAACTCTGGAATTTTATATCCGTATAAAGGGACCGTGATTTTTTGTTATATTTTATATAATGATTGTTAAATTAACCCCGCACATGCATATCTTTTTGCAAATATTCATACGGCTCAACATTTAGAGATTTTCAACAAAAAGAGTGTAAATCCTTATTGGATCAACACTCACGTTCGTCCAGTAACATTCAACCCTACTTTTTCAGGTTTGCCTTCATTAATAAGGAAATTTTTTGCTCATTTGTATTTGGGATCTTTTCCAGTTGATTCATAACCAGCTCTTGCCGATGTAATGAATGGTTTTGACTTAACTTCGCTTTCCCCTCTATCTTGCTGATTTTTATTTTGAACCCTTGAATCCCTTTGTTCATCCCAGCGAGAAAGTCAGCATCTAAATCCTGCAAATTGTATGAACTATCAGGGGCTTCATACTTCAATACCATGTCATGCAAGGTATCCGCTAACTCCTGTTCATCCTCAATAAATTCAACTTCGCCGTATACATGGACAGTCACATAATTCCATGTCGGTACTGCTTGGTCCGTCTCATACCAGGATGAAGAGATATAACAGTGAGGACCATGAAAGACCGCTAAGACTGTTTGATTTTCAATATCTTTCCATTGAGGATTCGGACGAGCAAAATGACCATACAAATAGTTTTTCTCCTTATTCAACAGCAATGGTAAATGTGTAGCAAAAGGCATGCCCTCATGCATTGAACACAATGTCGCAAAACCATTCTCCTGTATTACATCGTAGGCTGCTGCCAATTCTTTCATTTCAAATTGCTTAGGGATATACATAAAAAATCTCCTTTCATCCGTCAATATTTTTCCATTCACAAGCATGGCGACTTTACTAAGTGTCCATCCTCACTTCTACTCGAGAACCCCATCTCTAAAATATGGTATTATACAAACTGACATATAAAAAGGTACAATTCTAAATAAATAAACATGTCAAAGGAGATTGAAAATGATAAATGCCATTTTTGCTTTCAAGGAGGAATCTCCCAGATATAAACAAATTTACGAGCAGTTTAAGTTATTCATTGAACGGGGCGATTTACTTGCCGATGAACAATTGCCCTCCATCCGCCAGCTGGCGGATTCCCTTCAAGTAAGCCGCAATACGACATTAATGGCTTATGATCAACTTGTAGCTGAAGGCTATATTCGCGGAGAAGGAAGAAAAGGTTATTTTGTAAATGAATTAGAGCCACTTTTATCCCAGGAAGAGTTAATTCCTCATCATAAAATGCAAAGAGAGCCAGTGACACCTACCCTGATTGATTTCCGGGCTGGTGCCGTAGATCAAGCACATTTTCCTCTGAAAATTTGGAGGAGGATTGCCAATCAAGTATTAACGTTACAGGAAAGTTTTCAATATGGGGAACCATTTGGTGAGGTATGTCTACGTGAACAAATTGCCACATATTTACTCCAATCTCGTGGGGTGAAAACAGATGCAAATGCCATCATTATCGGCAGCAGTACCCAACAAATGCTTATCAATCTTGGACATATACTGAAGGATGATTTTCCAAGCATTACAGTGGAAGACCCTGGTTATGATGGCGCTAGGGAAGCTTTTCAATTCCATCGTTTTACGATTGAAACTTTACCAGTTTATGAGGCTGGTGCTGATTCTTCACAATTGGAACGAATCAAATCACGATTAATCTATGTAACCCCTTCCCATCACAGTCCATATGGGGTAAGCATGTCCATTCAACAAAGGCAACTGCTTATTCATTGGGCCAACAAGATGCAAGGGTATATTATCGAAGACGATTATGATAGTGAATTTCGCTATACGCAGCAACCATTTCCAGCTCTTGCTTCCATTGATTCTGCAAGAGTCATTTATCTAGGGAATTTCTCAAAGTCCTTTCTTCCAGGAATTCGTTTAAGTTATATGGTGTTGCCGGAGCCAATTTTAAACCGTTATAAAAATCAATTTATTCATTTCGAGAGTACCACTTCACTTCTAAGCCAACTCGCAATGGCTAAGTTTATGGAAGAGGGAGAATGGAATCGCCATATTAAACGTATGCGTCTTGTTTATAAACGAAAAATGCAGCACTTGGTATCCATCTTAAAAAGGCAATTCGATCAACATATATCCATTATCGGCAATCAGTCCGGTTTGTATCTATTAATCAAAGTACACTTGGAACGTTCAGAAGAATGGCTAATAGAGCGCGCTTCCTTTCATGGTGTTAACGTGTATCCTACCTCACTCTACTTCATTAAAAATAATACAGCTGAGCCAATGATCAAACTTGGCTTCAGTAATCTTTCTTGTGAGGAAATCGAGCTTGGCGTGGAGCTCCTAAAAAAGGCTTGGTTATAGAAAACACACGGTAATTACAACTTATATCCAATAATGGCGGGGCAAATCATGGACTTTTAAAACACAGGCCCTCATTCAACTGACATGCCCCGTTAGCACCATAAGAAAAGAGCTGATCGTCAATTACGCACCCTTTACTTACAAACTGAAGAGAAGCTGCCAATATGACAGCTCCTTTCCCTTCTTTAATTCTTGCATCTGAGGTGAAATAAAAGTGGCTTATATGTGATTTTTCAATCTGCTTTCCATCAATTCTGCCATTTGTTCCGAATTTGGATTTCCTTCATTTTGTAATTTATCGATGATATTAGTATAATCCATTGCATTTCGGTTCTGACTTAATTTATATGCAGCCTGAATATCTGTCACCTTAAGCTTGAATCCAACTATTCCTTTCAGTTCACTTTCTAATAGATCAGGAGAAAGTTTATCCCATAAAACTGAATTCTCACGATTTCCTTCATATTTTTCCAGCATAATTGTTAATTCTTCTATTAATTCATCTTTTTCTAAAATGCTTGCTTTCCCATATACATGGACGGCTTGATAATTCCATGTTGGAACTTCTTCATGCCCATACCAAGAAGAAGAAATGTAAGCGTTCGGTCCCTGAAACATAACAAGTACATCTTCACAGGTCTCAAATGTTCTCCACTGTCGATTTCCATAAGCCATATGCCCAGTAATATAGTAATCACCACCTTTTTTATTTAACCCCAAAGGCAAATGAGTGGCAATTGGTTTCCCTTGTTCTGTTGTGACAATCGTGCCAAAAGAGTTTTCTTGAACAAAGTCCCAAATTTCATCAACATTCGTGACCTTAAAATATTTTGGAACATACATAATAATCCTCCTTTCTTATATAAGCGTTTTTGTCATTATAAAGTCCATTTGTTCTTCATCACCCATATAGAAGGAATGGGCACCAGTTTGAACAAACCCAATTTTCTTATAAAAAGCAATAGCATTTTCATTTTTTTCCCATACGCCGAGCCAAATTTTCTTTTTATTACGTTCCACCGCCATTTCCATGGCTTTATTTAGCAGATATTTACCTAGCCCATGTTTTTGAAATTTGTTCCTTATATAAATCCTCTCGACTTCAAGTGATTCATCACCCATTTCTTCAGTCTGAGCATCATTGGTATTGACCTTTAAATATCCAGCGATTTGATCATTAAAATAAACAAAAAAGAATTGCGAAGAAATATCGGATAACTCTTTTTCTAATTGTTTTAAATTAAAAGCCCTCTCCAAATAGGCATTCATATTTTCGGGTGAATTCTGATCCTTAAATGTCTCATTAAATGTTTCATAACTAATTGCTTGAAGTTCGCGTGAATCTTCAAGGGTACACTTTTTAATATTTCTAGTCATTTATGTCGCTCCTTTATAGAATCTAATGCCCATGCTATCCTTCCGATTCACGAAGAATTTCCTTCATGATTAACTCCACAGCTCGGATTTTTGTTGTAAATGCAATAAAAATGGCATATATTAAATGTAATCTTACTTTGTTGCGTTTGCAACAAAAAAATAATGATAATGGGGGCGAGCAAAGTGAAATATGTTTTTTATGTATTAGGAATTTTACTATTAACTCTTGGTATTTGTTTCACTATACAATCAGGCCTTGGAACTTCACCTTTTGATGCACTTTTGGTAGGACTGTCCATAAATGTGGGGTTTACTGTCGGAAGTTGGGAAATCATATTGGCTTTAATATTGATATGTTGTAATTCATTTTTAAAAAGGCAAAGACCAGAAGTTTTGGGGTTGGTAACAGCATTTATAACAGGTATTGGTATTGATATGTGGCTTTTTTTATTGCACCATTTGGTAACACCTGAACTATGGTACAGCAAAGTTGTTTGTTTCGGAATCGGCTTGGTTGTTATAGGATTAGGAACTGCAACATATTTACACACAAATTTTGCACCGATTCCAGTTGACCGATTAACATTAATCATACAAGAATTAACCAGAACAAATATATTTTTTTCGAGGACATTCATTTACCTCGTATTCTTGCTAATGGCACTGGTTTTAAACGGACCAATCGGCGTTGGAACTTTATTAACCGTTTGTTTAGGGGGGCTCATACTTAATTATTTTATGCCACTTACTGAAAAGGTATTAGACCGCATATTAACAAACTCTAGTCCATCATTAAATTATGAGAAAGATAAAAACCATTCAATATAAATAACCTGCCGCCATCGTTGCATAAGTAAATGAGCTGCCTTTAAAGCAGCTCCGATCCTCAGCTAACGCACATGTTCGTGCCGTTATTTTAAGAATTGAAGCCATTTATGTTCTGGTTCGTGCAATTGTATAGCATACTGAAGCCATTTTTTCCTCTGGTTATCTAAATTGTCCAATATCGTCATAAAGTCTTGATGGTCTTTTTCCCTTGTGTTTTTCACTTTATATAACAATACAATTTCTGGATTTAAATAAGGAATGCCTGTATCAGAATAACTCCAAACTGACTTAAGTGGATGAGAAATCGTTAAATCCCTTCTGAATTTCCAATCATAAAACTTTGTTTCATTTAGAAGAACTTCTAATTTATCTCCATTTGACTTATTCAAAGCGTGTATTTCGTGAATAGGTAACTCTAAAAACTCATTTTCCCAAGTATAGAATTTTCCTTTAATAACCTTTTTAAAATCCCAATCTTTAAGATATTCCTTCAAATATAATTGGTCTTTTCGAAATAGTGCAATCTCTATATCTTGATGTTGTCTTGTTTCTCTACCGATAAAAAGATCAATTGCCCAACCACCTGCAAAGAACCACGTTTTATTAAATCCTGACAGTAAAGAAGTAATGCTATGACATTGCTCAAATGACATATGAATCCCCCAGACAAAAACACTAATATCCTTATCCATTCTTTTTTCTATTTTGAATACCCTCTCTACTGAAACATTTTCCTACTAAACTGCCCCTTTAGCTGCATAAGAAAAAGCCTCCCATTATATACCGAAAGTATGTAAAAATTATCCTTTATATCATTACTCTTAATGAACCATACTGCCCCGTTCGTTCAAGGAATACTACAACATTGGCTCCTCCTTGTTACTGAGTTTATATAGAAATGGCATCAAAACAAACACTAAAACATAAGAAACTAATTCTGAAGCTAAGATATAACTCTTAGGTACACCAAATGATACTAACGGTATCCAAATCAAAAATGGAGTAAATACAACTAAACTTAATCGGTTTCTTGATTTTTTTGAAACGTATTGGAATCCCTCACATAAGGAACATTTTAACCTACTTTTAAACGTGAATATCTTTACAAAAGTTTCTCTCCATCTCCACTTATAACCACAATTCTGACAGGTTGGCATATTAAACTACCTCCTTTTTTATACATATCTCCCCCCTAATTTTAACATAAAATTACATTTACTCATTCAACTAATCTGCCCCTTTTGTGCATTAGAAAAAGGCTGCGTCAGCAACTATCGAGTTATTTATAGCCAATTTAAAATCCACACTTCTTCCTTTACCCAGGAGAGGACATTGAGCCGAACATATACGAGTAACTGGTTGGTTCGGTTCAGGCTCTTCTGCAAGAAATAAGTGTCTCCTTTGTTTCCAAAAACCGCCTTATCATCAAGTCCAGGCAATACCTTTTCTTGTCCATGGCTATCATATATAAAACCTTTTGACTCATATCATTTAATATATTCTGATTCAAATACAGGGCATGTTAAGTGTTTTTATTGAATTGCTTCAATTTCAAGAACCTAATAAGAAAGGTTACTAAGACCTTTCCAAAAATAATAAAAATAAAAGTTAAATTTTACCACAACAAACTGTTTGCGGCATGTATAATGATAGATAGAAAGCTCACCATGGTTTTGCAGTCAAACTGTTGAATAAAAAGGAGTGGCAATGTTGGAAAGGAAAAAAATCTTCTATTGGATCATCCCGATGCTATTAATTGTCTTTTTAGGAAATGCTGTGCACGCTACAGAACAACAAGAAACATCTAAAGTGAAACAATCTTCCGCATTAAAGGAGCAATTCTACCTAGAAGATGTAGTAAAAATTTACGTACCATCCACATATAATGTTGACCAACCAATTGATAATACTCCATATGTTAACAAGTCGTTAGAAGAATTCTCAAGAATGTTTGGAGGAGCAACAGCGATCGATGGGACAGGATCGTGGTTATCTGATGATAATCAATTGGTCAAGGAGAAAGTAACGATTGTATATAGCTATGCAGAAGATTTGGATAAGAAAAAAATTAATCAAGTAGTTGCCTATGCCAAGTCTCTAAAGGAAGAGATGAAACAATCAACAGTGTCTCTTGAAGTGAATGGGAAGATGTATTTTATTGAATAACTGATGTAAAGAAGCCAAGAGATTTTATATCTCATGGCTTTTTAGTCTTTAAGAATAAGAGTTTATTGGCGAAATGAAAGTGCCAATAGGGTAAGCCCGATAGTTCCATAAGAAAAAGCTGCCTTAGTGACAGCCCTGATTATCAGCTAACGCACCTGTTAGTTGAAGAAGAACAAATCTAATTTCTCTATCCGCTTATGAAAAGTATTATTCCTCATCATCTCCAAAGTCAATCATCACTCCAACAACCTGTTTAGAAAAGTTATATTTTAATTTCACCTCATACATTCCGTCCCCATAACCAGACATTGAAACCGCACCACTTGGAACAACTCCCCCTTGTGCATCTGAAGCAACAACATCACAACATGCAACATAATATTTTAATCCAACTTCATCTATCTCTATGTCATGGACATTTTTCACTTCATATTGGATAGCTTCATCTCTACCGAATATTGCAAGGTCAAAGATTCCAGCTTGTGCCGAGTCAACCCCTATCGATTTATCGCAATCATGCCATTTTCCACTTGGTTTTTTTTCTCCATAAAATACGAGTAAACTTTCAACAACTTCTTCAGGTGTGTAAGATATGGATGCTGTCCATCTCCCATTTTTCACATTTGAAAGTATGATTTGCAAGTCTTCTTCATCCACCTGATAACATGGGTCAGTAACAATTAATTTTCCACTTGCTACTGTAAAAGTACCAACCGTTTTAGGCTTATTAGTATTCACTTTCGGCACATACCATTCAATAAATTGACTTAAGGTTGATGCTTTACAATCGCTTATTCCAGTTTTATCATTCCAAAGAAAGATTAGTTCCTGCATATATCTTTTTCTAATACGATAGCATAGTTTATCACCATTGATATTTTCACCAATACAAATCATATCACTTGGTACATTTTTTGGTCTGTTCTCTAGATTTTGTTTTACAATATCAATCGTTAATGCTGATTGTTCATTAGTTTGAATAGGGAACAAAGTCCAATTACCAAATTTCGCTCCATTCGTTTCTAAAAAGAGTTCTTTGTATTCCTCTGGAAAAATAGCACCAAGTGCTTTTTCTGTTTTTTTCAATTCAAGTAATGACACTCCAGTCACTTTCGAACTTGGATTAATCATGTTTATTACTTTCTTCATTTCTTCCTCCACAATACTTTCGGATTATTATGACATACTACATTACAAATTAACTAGGAGTGTTTTCGATATTTATGATTAAAAATCCTCTATAATTCAAAAAATCCAAATCATTTCTTCTTTAATTAACCTGCCCCGTTAGTGACATAAGGATTTTTAAACAAGATTATTATTTTTTAATGACTTTATTGTAAATTAAACAACTTTATTATCTCTGTACAGTAGCGTCAGGAAAGTGGGGATTTTTAACGTTAAGGAAGTTTCAATATTAAAAAACCTAATTTCTCAGTATTAAATGAGAGATTAGGTTTTTTCATTAATAGAAAAAGACTTATAAGTATTTATCACTAATCACTTTCATATGGTGTAACTCGTGCCCGACAATGCCATATGCAAAGGTACCTATCGAAACTGCGCTGTTCATTACAGTTCCATTACGATCCCACGCTTCATCATCAATGGTTGAAATAAGACTTAACGTGTTGGAGCGTACCGTGTCTAAACCCGCTAGTAGCTGCTCCCAGGATAATTTGTTGAAGTTTGCCGCAGAAACGTATTGATCCTGATCCATTGCTGGGAGTGGCGCACTTTCATTTCGTGCAATGGCAAGCATTCGATACGACATCACACGTTCCACGTCGGCCAGATGCCCAATCACTTCTTTTAAAGTCCATTTCCCTGGTGCGTACGCCTTACTTGCTGACTCCTCTGATATGCTGCTCAAGAAGGTAATGGTCTTAGTTCGTTGCTTACTAAGTATTTCTTCAATATCTCCATCTGGCACAAGACTAACATACCTATCATACTCTGGATTTTCAATAGATAATGGTCGTGGACGCACAAGAATCCTCCTCATCGGAATAGTTAATTATGGTTCTAGGCTAATATTCGACTGTCAAGAAGATATTTCCTTTATTTGATATTTAATTTCATTACCGTACAATAATTCACAATCTTACTTTTTTAGATAAAAACTATTAATAAAGTTTATATTATTTTAAATATGTAAAAAAGCTTACTCAAAGAGTAAGCTTAACCTCTATAAACACTATCACATGTACCAGGTTTTGGTTCATAAAAACAATGGTCTTTAAATTGACCAGTATGAGGTTGATCATACCATGTTGGAGGACATGGCGCATAGGGATTGAAATACCAAAGGGCATATCTAGCCGGATGCTGTCTCCAGTGCTTCAAATTCTGTTCTGCTAATCTTCTTTCAATACCTCTCGCTCTTTGATAAAATACATTCCCTTTTTGAACAGCTTCAAAAGAATAATTTCCTCCTTGTACTTGATAAATGACTTGTGGAATGGTTCTTAAACCTTTAAAGTCTAAACAATTAGCTACAAGACGATTCACAATTACATTTCCAACAAATAACATTCCTAATTGTCCTTCACCTTCGGCTTCTGCTCTCATCATCCTTGCCATTAAGTCAACGTCTGAACTTCGGTAATTTGCTCTTGCCATTTTTCCACCCCAAAAACATTGTATGAAAAATAGCCTACAGTCATGTCATTATTTATGAAATATAAATGCTTAGTTATAATAACTTACAGCTTTTAAGTAAAATGAAAACTATTACATTCTTTTTTCCCTTTATTCTACTAACCTGCCCCTTTAGTTCAATAAGAAAAGCGTCACTTCCTTCTAGAAGTAACGCCACCCTTTAATTCAAGAATATTACATCGTCTATATAGTCAAGAATCGGTATAAAGTCAGGTATTAAGTCAACTGGACTGGATGCATAAGCTACTACACAAGCAACAAATAACTTTGCATACCAGGGTACTCTATTATCGATTTTACCTTTATTTTAAATTTTGAACGTCAGATAAAACACCGTCTAACTCATTTACAGCTTTTGTAAGTGTTGGCAAATCAAGCGGTGAAGACGTTGCACCAGCTTCTATCGTGTGAAGGGGAGTTTCGACCTTGCCATATAAATCAGGGCTTTTATCTTTCACCTCGTCTTCAAATGTTTGCCAAGATTCCTCAAGCTTCGCTCCACTTTCTTTTACTTTTGTAGCATCCTTGGCTTTTAGTTGTGCATTTAAGTCAGCAATCGTTTGTTTCATATCCTTCGCACCATCACTAATGGAAACAGATTTTGGAGAGGACTGTTCTATTTTCTTGGTTTCATCTGCTGACTTTTCATTTTTGTTTCCACAAGCAGTTAAGCTTAATGCAGCTACTACGAGGATAGGGACTAGTAATTTACGAGATTTCAATTTTGTTACCTCCAGTATGTACTTTTATTTTACTATCTTTTCTTTTATTTAAAAATGCTGTAATAACAGCGATAACAAGTAAGATCACCTGAGGGATAAAACTTTCCCAGGTTGAATATATACCGAAAAAGTCAATGCTAGGGATGGGTGCTTGAGTCGCGGGTAATAACCCGGCAAGCTGCAACCCATGAATCCCCATGCCAGCAAACTTAATGCATAGGTAGAACATCAAAATGCTTGATACGAGAAAGAATGGACGCATTGGAATTTTCAAACCTACCTTGAGTATGAGGTATGAAACAATTACAAGGATGAGCAGTCCAATGGCAATCCCTAGTAAAAGCGATGCTAACTTAATGGAAGCAGCCATCCCAATAAAAAATAGGACAGTCTCTGTTCCTTCACGGAAAACAGCCAGGAACGAAAGAATGGCTAGGGAGAACAAGCTACCGGTATCAAGTGCTTTTGTACTTTGTGTCCGAATATATCGTTGCCATTCAGCAAGACTAGATTTACTGTGAAGCCAATAACTCATATATAGAAGCATCACTGCTGCAAATATCCCTGTCCATCCGGATATCAAGAAATTGTTACTTCCAAATGTACCTGTAGAAAATAATAGGTTTACAATTACGCCAAGTACAAGGCTTACTCCAAGTCCGGCTCCTACTCCGTACCAGATCCATTTACTTTTCGCTTCATGGCCAGCTTTTCTCAAAAATCCAAGCAAAGCCACAACTACAAGCAATGCTTCCAACCCTTCACGAAGAAGAATGGTGGTGGCATCCAGCATTGTATAGCCTGTCTTTGCTACCAGTGGAGAGAGGTAATCACGCATACCTTCAATCGTTTTCTTTGCACTTTGAACATCCGCGGGATTAGAGGATAACATGGCGTAACTATCAACCATATCCCTTTCCGCATTACCATATATCTTTGAGGATTGCGTAAGGACAATTCCTTCGACATTCAACCATGATTTTCTGAACTTCTCTATGTCCCCCCTTGCTCCTTCAATATCATTATCATTAATCTTCGAAAGAGACTGATTTAGCAGTGTCACAAGTTCTGCTACATTTCCAGTGTTACCTGAATTTTCACCACTTTTAGATGAAGAAGTATACTTACCTTCTATAAACTTTTGGTTGGTCTCTTTTAATCTAATAAGTGCATTTTTTAATTTCTCATGATCCACAGGCTGCTGAGCAAAAGCGAACTGAGCTTGACCCATGGTATCTTCAATATCATGATAAGCCAGCTGAGATTGGTTTTTCACTCCATCTTCAATTGAAATCCAAGTAGATGTAAAGGTTTTGTATTGCCTAAAAGCTGCCTTTGTGTCGCCCTTATCCACAGATTGGATAGTTTCTACAACTATCTCATTTGCCTTTTTCATGTCATCGGATGCATTAGCTGCAAAGCTGTTTATTGGTAAAATGACAAAAGCTGTGAGTAAAATTAAAAAAGTCGTAACTAACTTGCTTTTCATAAAGGCCTCCTTTGGAATGAAAAGTATCTTTTTATGCAAAAAAATTTTGTAATCCGTAATGAAAATAAATATCCATTATATCTATAGAAAATAAACGTTCTTTAATTAATGGATGTCAATAAATATTTTGATATGAAGGAGTTTACTAATACAAGTGTTAAAAACCCCTAACGAATATAAAAAAGAGTATTTAAAAATATGGCCTTTTCTCGGTATTCAATCGGGGTAAGGCTGTTAAATTTTTCTTGGAAGCGATCTTATTTGATGGTGATTCTCATGTTTACCATGTGTCCAATTAATCATTAAAAGAGACCCAGTTTTTATTTTCATTTGCCTCACTCAAAAGCGAGCTGGGACGAAGTATTTTAATTCCAAAATATCGGTCTAAACTTAAAATCAATGCATCTTTCCTAAAGAACAATAATCCGAACGCAGATGTATAGAGAGTTAAGCTAAGCAAATTCATATTACCGGAAAGGATGAAATTAATTTGCATAAATAAGCAGATAAAAATAGCAGGTAATGTCATAAAGCCAACTATTAAGCATATGCCCATGATTATTTGGGTAATGGGTATTGTGTAATTTAAAAACGGCACATGATTTAAAGCTGCCCCATCAATAAAGTTCTTATAAAATTCGGGTACATTTGGCTTATCCAATGATTTTGTCAAATATTCAGTTAGGAACACTGTGGGTTGTTCGTACCATGATGCTTCACCTGTTTTACCTGTAATTTTGGTTAATCCCGCTAAAAACCACCCTAATCCAAATAATACTCTCATGAGTACTACTAGAGATTTAAATATCATATTATCAATTGAATTTTTCATATCGTCACCTCTTAATAAATTAACTTTTTTGTGTCAGCTTTGAATCAAATTTATAAAATCCCCATTAATAATTGGACAATTCTTTAGATTCTTCATACTTGAATTTCCATTTGAATGTCATAGGTTCATAGAAACCTTTAACATCTTCAATGTGACGAGCTAAATCAGGTGCACTGATCTCATAAGTCAATTCATAATTTCCTGATTGCGGAATATAAACATTTGAAGCATAATGCGGATCGCCTGCCACCATTTGATATAGTTGCCCTTCTTCTATCACTTTATTTGAATCTAGATGATGTATTTTATACTTAATTGATAGATAAGGAATCCATTCACCTTCATGGAATCCAAAAGTATTATCCCCCGTTGCATGAATGTCTGCTTCTAAATGAATGTTACCTTCTTTTCCACCATGTTCAACCGGTGCCACTTCAACTGAATGAGGCATATAAACTGCATTAATCTCCATTCCGTTTTTATTTACCTGACCAATTGTTACATCTTCTCCAGCTTCTTCATGTTGTTCATGTTTTATACTTTTTCCCTTTTGTTCAGAAGCCTTATCTTTTTGATCGGTACAAGCAACAGATAAGGCAAGAATAACGATTGATACCAAAATTAATAATAAATTTCTCATAAGCTATACCTCCATTTATGATCTAAAGTGTGTTATAAATGATTTCATTCTTAAAATTTAATTCTTTCAATTATTTTATTTTTTCAACATGATTTTATTTTTCTATCTATAGATGTAATCCTTCTAACTCTTAGTGTTACATCATTAATTCCTCCATAGGATAGAAAGTTGAAATAATAATGATAATCATTATCAGTAATTTGGTCGATGTTCGTATGCTACAAAAAAAAAATTAAAAATACTTTAAAACAAAATTAAAAAAAATTAATTTTTCACTACGAGTTCTAAAATCCTCCCTTATGATAGTTTTTTTCCTTAATTAAATTAGGTTTTAAATTTTCTCGTTCTAGTCAAATAATCATAAAGATAGTTAGTTTTTATAGAGGGCTAGTATGCTAAGACTAGGTTATTAATCATTCTATTAAAAGATTATTTATCAGTTTTTGTAGTAAATTCCACAGGAAATAGAAATGGTACCAGAGTATGTTTTCTTATTAGCTTTTAAATGGAAATTATTGTTCGATTGACCAGCTCAGAGTGTTAATCTAAGATATTGTTATAAATAATCTGATAATGATTATCATTATCTAATTGAAGTGAGTGAATTTGTTGGGGGAAATGGGATGCGGTTATTATTGGTGGAAGATGAGACAAAAGTAGCGCGCTTTATATCGCAAGGGCTAAAAGAATACCATTATGTTGTAGATGTGGCGAGTGATGGTGAAATGGCTTCCGAGCTGGCTTATGCAGAAGATTATGATCTTATTATTGTTGACCTTATGATTCCAAAAAAAAATGGAATGCGGCTAATTAAGGAACTAAGGTTGAATGGAAGAAATGTTCCTATTCTTATTCTCAGTGCCAAAGATTCAGTAGTAGATAAAGTAGAGGGACTTGATTTCGGGGCGGATGATTATATGACAAAGCCTTTTGCTTTTACGGAGTTATTAGCACGTATACGGAGTCTGTTAAGGCGAAATCAAGAGAAGTCATCACCTCTTTTGCAAGTCGCTGATTTGACGTTGAATCCTTCTACGAGAGAAGTGATTCGAGATGGACTCCATATATTCCTTTCCAATAAGGAATATGCGATTTTGGAATTTTTGATGAGAAATGCAGGTAAGACTTTGTCTCGAACCTTGATTTTAGAGCGTGTGTGGTTAGATGCTTATAACATAGGAACAAACGTGGTTGATGTTTATATTAATCACCTAAGGAATAAAGTCGACAAAAATTTTAATGTAAAACTCATCCAAACGATTTATAGTGTAGGTTATATGATCAAAGGAGAAAAATAAACCATCATGAACTTTTTTAAAAGTATCGGATGGAGAATTACGATTTGGCATTCAATTATGTTTATGTTCATTTTATTCCTATTTAGCGCATTCTTATATTTTACATTTACTGATATGTTAACCAAAAAAGTTGATTCGATGCTGGCCAGAGAGCTCAGTTTAATTACATATTGTTTGGGGAAAAAAGATACGTTTTCTGAAATCGAACAGCACATTAACGGATCGCCAAGTTTTGAGATGGTTAACGAAGAAGAAATATATTGGCAAATTGAAGACGAACAAGGACAAATCATTGCGGGATCTCATAACTTGCACGGCAAACGAATCAAACGTTCAGATGTGTTGGAGAAGAAGGATGAGAATGTTTTGATCTGGAATACAGAGTTGAATGGTACACCTCTTCGCGCCATGTCAGCACCAATGAGTTCTAAGGGAATATTAAACTTTCAAATTACAGTTGCAACATACAGCAGAATATTGGAATTATCAATTTTGAATTTAAAAAGCATTCTTTTATTTTTTATTTTCGGGTTTGTGGGGATCTCACTGGTCATGGGACGGCTGATATCGAAAAAAACGTTACATCCGATTCATCAAATAATCAATACTACCAATCAAATTACCGCATCAAATTTACATGAACGGTTGCCTATTGAAGGGCCAGAAGATGAATTGCAGAGTTTATCTAAAACTGTTAATCATATGATTAACAGATTAGAAACCTCTTTCACTCAAATCCAGCAGTTTACTTCCGATGTTTCTCATGAACTTCGTACTTCCTTAACGATTATGCGAGGGGAATTAGATGTTGCTTTTATTAGAAATAGATCGGAAGAGGAATATAAACGTATCCTACATACTGTCTTGGAAGAAATCATCTATTTATCTGATATGGTAGAAAAATTCTTATATTTATCAAGAAATACCTCCAATTCAAATCAGATTGAGCAAAAAACAGTCGACGGAATGTTGTTGTTCCAATATGTAAGGAATCATTTATCATCTTTGATTATGAAAAAACAGATTGAAATGCATATTCAAATACCTGATCCATTCATTTTATACGGGGATGAAGATCTCTTGCGAAGATTATTTATTAACTTGATAGAAAATGCGCTTAAGTACACCCCAGAAGGGGGTAAGGTAGAAATCAAAGCGTTCAGTAAAGAAAAATTCATTTATATTGAAGTACATGATCATGGGATCGGGATTCCAGATGATCACTTGCCTTTTATTTTTCAGCGATTTTATCGTGTGGACGATTCCCGATCAAGAAGTCAAGGAGGAACAGGTTTAGGATTGTCTTTATGTAAATGGATAGTAGAAGCTCACAAAGGGACGATTGAGGTTTTTAGCAAGCCTGATGAAGGAACTAGAGTGATTGTAAAATTGCACGCTAATTAATGGTATACAGACGGCTCCCACTATCCAAGATTGTCTTCCAATTTCGAAACAAGTGTTCCAGGATTGTTTTTTCACTTCACATTAGGGTTCCTCCTAAGGTTTTGAGTTAGAGTGGTGTCTTACTCATATCTTACTGAGGAGCCCTATTTTTTTTCAAAGCTGAAAAATAACGAACTACAGGAATGCTAACCTGCCCCGTTAGTTCCATAAAGAAAAAGCTGCCATAAGACAGCTCCGTTCTTCAGCTAAAGCACCTGTTCGTTTAAGTACAATTATTCACAAATTTTAATACTCATTTGTTTAAAATTAATAAAGATACTTCTTCAACAATTTTTTTTTGTGATAAATTGGTTTTCTCCACGACCAATAGCTCTGCTGCATCATATAGAATTCTTGAATATAACAAAATATTAAATTCTTTTATATCATTGGATTCATTCAACTGGAAACATAATTGTAAATGAATTTTTAACGCGTCAAGCATTTTCATTCTTAATAATGGAAATAGATTCTGATAACTATACGGACAGCTATCCTTCACTTGCTGTAGGTATTCAAAAACAGCTTCGAATAAGTTCTCTACTTTTTTTTTATCCCACGTGTATATGTCTTTTGTATGCTTATTAAGCTTTTCGGTTGCTGAATCCTTTGTCATTTCATCAAATAATTGAAATTTATCTTCAAAATGAGCATAGAATGTCGCTCGATTTATATTTGCTTGTTCTGTAATATCCTTTATCGTTATCTTTTCAATTTTTTTATGCTTTAAAAGCTCAATAAATTCCTCCACAATAGCTTGTCTCGTTGATGTTTTCCGGATATTTTGTACTTTCACTTTATTTCTCCTTATCACAACAAACTGCTCTTTTTGTTGGTTGTTACATCATATTCGCTGCTTTACAATTACATTAAAACAACAGATGTTGGTTTAATTTTAAGGAATAAGGTGGTTATAATCAATGAAAACAATTGCTATTATCGGTGCAGGTCCCGGTTTAGGTTTATCAATCGCTAAGAGATTTGGTTCAGAACAATTTAACGTGGCCCTTATCGCTCGTAACAAAGAAAAGTTATCAGCCATGGTTGAAGAATTAAAAAGCTTAAATATTGAGTCTAAATATTATTTAGCAGACTTACTAAATTTAGAACAATTAAAAAAGGCTTTAGACGATGCAAAAGCAGATTTTAATAATATTGATGTACTTGAATTTAGTCCATATCCTGGACCTAAATCGTTTATTCCCACATTAGATGTAACTGCAGAAAATATGACAGAACAAATTAATTATTTCTTATTACCAGCCATTGAAGCCGTTCAAAGCGTATTACCAGGAATGCAAAAAAAAGGTGCAGGCGCGATTCTTTTCACAACGGGTATTTCCGCAATGCATCCAATTCCTCAACTTGGTAACGCAGGCATTGTTATGGCTGGACTACGTAATTACGCCACAAACTTGCACAACATCCTAAAAGAACAGAGCATTTATGTTGGACATTTATCTATTGGTACGTTAATCGAAAAAGGTACAGAGGGTGACCCGGATCTAATTGCAGATAGATGGTATAACCAATACGCTACTCAACCATACTTTGAAGCAGTTTACCCACCAAAAAACTAACCTTATCCTTTAGCAGGATGATCATAAGCATTTAATTCATTTTTAAAAATAGATTCATTTATTTGGGACCAAAATTTTTGGTCCCAATTTTTCACTTATTAACTCACCTGACACTTTTGAAATAGGCTAACCCATCTTTCCCTTATTGAGCTAACCTGCCCCGTTAGTTTATTAAGAACAAAATAAAAAGCAACCTTGGTTCCTTAAAAATACTTTCTATATTAATCTTTTTTTGAACTCAATCTTTCTAACTTTTCTTTATCAATGATAAAATACTTCCTTCCTTTTTTTTCTAATAACCCGTCTTCAAGGAATTGGTTAAGTGTGTATAATAAATGTCGATAGCTTACCCCCACGTATTCTGCTGTTTCGGTATGCTTCTCTTGAAAGCATCCATCGTTTTCTATTTGAAGTATATATTTGGCCAATCGATTTTTGAATTCATAATCCTGCATAGCTGTGTAATGGTCCGTTCTTTTAAGTAATTTATCACCTAAATATTTTGATAAATTACGGAGAAAAAGATTGTCATTTAACAGATGCTCTTTCGATGAAGCCAATGGAACCGCTAAACAAGTGCAGTCATTTATAGCCACAACATCTTTTAAATTCTTTTCCACCTCAATCAAGGATAATTCACCAATAAAATCATCTTTCTTTAGAAACTGAATCAGCGCACGTTTTCCATTTTCGTGTACTATATATATTTTTGCCCGCCCATCCAATAATAAAAATAAGTACTGAATATCTTCATCAAAGCGCACTATATATTCATTAGAAGAAAACTTACAAATAAAAGCCTGATGTAAAACTGCTTTCGGAAAGGTTTCTTGAATATCATTATATATATCCACAAAATTTTCAGCGTAATCCTTCAAATTGATTTTTTCCATTTTACCACCTCAATATGAGATATCTCCTATTATTTTATTCTTCCTTTCGATATATTACTACCAAGAGGTGGATAGGAATGAACAAATACAAACATATTATTTTTGACTTAGATGATACGATACTTGATTTTCAAGATTCAGAAGAAAAGGCTTTAAAACAAATTATTACGCAATACGAGTTACCCTATAACAAACAAACCATTGCATGTTATAAGCGCATTAATGATGGATTATGGCATCAATTAGAGGAAGGCTTGATTTCTCGTGAAGAAGTGCTGACAACGCGTTTTTCACTTTTTTTGAAGGAATTTCATCTAGATGAAAACGGAGCAAAAGTTGAAGCCATGTACCGTGAGCATTTAAACCAAGGACATAAGACCATAACCCATGCACATGAATTATTAAATGCTTTAAGTAAGCAAGATTATAAATTATATATTGGAACAAACGGTGTAGGAAAAACTCAAAGAAAAAGATTAGGAGGGGCCAAGCTACAAGGATATTTTGAACAACTTTTTATCTCCGAAGAAATTGGTTATGAAAAACCGAATCCCCATTTCTTTTACTATATTTTTGATGCCCTGGATACAAGCCGTAAAGAAGAATTTTTAATGATAGGTGATCGTTTAACATCGGATATTCAAGGAGCTATCAATGTCGGAATTGATTGTGTATGGTTTAATCCTAAGAGAAGCATGCCTGAATCATGTTCACCTAAGAGCACATATACGATACCAAATTTAATGCAAATAATGGACTTATTAGAGAAATAATCATGAAAAAAGTAATTCAATTCATTCTACTCTATATAGTAAGTGCTATTGGCATTAGTCTTACATTAAAAGCTGATGTTGGTGTCAGTAGTTTTAATGCGATGAATTTATCCATATCTGAATGGACTTCCATCAAAGTTGGCACAATTACATTCATTGCAAATCTCATTTTTCTATTCGGTTATATCTGCCTATGCGAAAAAAAGGATCTTAGGAAATTCACTATGATGTTCATTTCCATCTTGTTCTTTGGAATGGTTATTAATTTTTTCCTCTATACTATTTTCGGTACGATTCACGTAGAGAATTATTTAATAAGAATCGGACTATTTATTTTCGGTGCGATACTAGCCGGTGGAACAACAGGCATTATTTTATCATTAGATGTTATTCCTTTTCCTATTGAAAGTTTATGTTTACGAATAGCTGAATTAACAAAACGCCCTTTCTCTCAATACAGATATTGCGTCGATTTATTCTCCATTATTCTATCAATAACGATATCACTACTATACAATTTACCAATCCATATTCGTGAAGGAACGATTATCAGCTTCTTCTTATTGTCCGGCATTATTTCTTATACACGATTGAAATTTAAAAACTATCAGCAGAAACCAAAAACTCATTAAAAAGCATAACTAAAAAATAACCTCTTACGGATAAGAATCCAAAGAGGTTATTTTTATCGAACTTTATTCTAATTGATCAATCTTTTTTGTAAAACTACAGTTAAACTAACCTGCCCCGTTAGTTCATTAAGAAAAACCGAAATTAAATCATTTCGGTTTTTCTTTTTTATATACGTTAAACTCTTTTTAAAACGCTACGATTTTTTTAATCTGTACAACTTTCTTTCAAATCGACACAAAAGGCTATATCGAGATAGCCAGTTGAATCGGGTGTACAACCTGATTCTTTTTTCATTCAGTCAGTGAATTAATCATAAAAGATTAAATGCATATCACTGTCAGTCCTTGATTTTGCAAAGAATTCGGCTTCATTTCCACCATCAACAAATTTACCAATACCCCAGAAATACCCGCATTTTCCTCGTTCTATATATCTAGTTCCTACATAATCATTATAACTATCAGGATCGTACTCCCATAATTCAACTTTCAACTTTCCTGCTGGCCCCACGTAAGGATCGCGGCAAATCTTATAATCTCCGCCTGTAGAGTCATACACATGACTTTCAGCACCATTAGAATAAAGGGTTTCTTCCCCTAAGTAATCCCAGCCACTGGCAAATGTAGAAGAAGGGATCAACAACGCAGCTACCAATGCCACAACACTCATTAAAAACTTTTTCATACTCATTCTTCCTTTCCCGTTTTGACTTAAAAAAATCATGCTCTTTATAATATGTTGCTTTGAAAAAAGTTTGATTAAAATCAGTTAAAAAAGCCCCCGATTACTGAAGAACGAATATAAAGCCTTGGTACCAAATGGCCCTGACATTTATTTATGATACGGTTCACCGCACATATACAAGCAGTGTTTTTTAACACTGTCAGCCTTTTCATTTTACACTTCTACTTTAAATCGACGATGCTGAGGAAGCAGCTGCTTGATCAGCCTTCACACAATCAATTGCAACAACGAGTGCAATAATAATGGTTTCCATCTCTTCATCCATTATTTGAACCTTGTAGCTATCGCCCCAAGTGAACCACTCCTTGCCCACTTTACCTGCGATTTTACCATGCTGTAAAACTTCAAAATCCATATCCCACCAATTGCCATGTACTTCAATGCCTGCCGCATCAATTGTATATCGTGCTTTTAAGAAGGAAAATTCCTTCTTTATTGTTAATACCTCTCGACCATTCACCTCAACCAAAAACTTTGGTAAAAAGCTGAACACCTTTTTCGTAATGAGTGCTACTTCATCTCTTGCTGTATTCATAATGGAGAAAGTCTTTGGAACTTGCATAAAACTTCCCTCCACGTAATATATATCCTTCTCCTGCTGATCCTTTACTGTAAATTTCCCGCTAAGACTGAATACCTTCTGCTTTATATAAAGCTGCCTCATCCTTATGCCTCCCAACCTTAAGTCTTTTACATTACTTACGTTTGAAATGGGTATCGGTTCCAATCTTATGCATTAAATTCCAAATAATAGCTCCACTCAAAAGCCCCTTCTTTTCGGTTCACCACTATTTATCCTTAACTAATTTACCTTTTGTGAAGTCAGCAATTCTTCCTTCGCACTCTGGCCCAGTTGTTGAACAATTTTTATGTACCCTTGAACTATCCTGCCTTGAATATGTATGCTAATTGTAAAGATCGTACACATTCAAAAGGCAGCCAATTGGCGGCCCTCTTATGGCGCTAACACAAAGGTTGCTTCAACAACCTCCCTTATTGATGTAAAGCATGTATTCCCTGACTTTCTTTGAGTGTGGGGCGTTGAGAAAGTATCTTGCTGAAAGAATCGAGACTTATCTTTTTATTCAGCTGCCTAAGCCAATTGAGTATCCAAATGTTTTAAAAATTTCTGCTGGAGATTACTGGTGTATTCTGCTACTGAAATTTTTAGTGAGGGATCGATTTCTGATGACGAGTTTTTTGTCACCGAATCTGAAATTCATGGGAATAATTCACTCTATCATCAATTGAAAAAAGAACGTCGAATAAGAAAAACATAGGGAGATTTTAGTCTTCCTATGTTTTCATTCAAATTATTTATCTGTTTGTTTTTGCTTCTTTTTCAAATACTCCGCACGTAATTTTTCAAGGTGCTGCTTTTTATCAAATTTGGCAGGCTTCTGTTTTTCATGAAACTTTGTCACAGCTACCTGACCTTTAGTATCCAATTGATATTTTCCCACTTTGTTCACCTACTTTTCTTGTCTTTAAAGAAAATCTATTCAACAAATATAATATACCTTATTTTACTGAAGTAAACCTTTTACTTTATTAGTGTACTGCTAACTTTGCATATATCAGTAAAAACATTAAAAACTTAGTAAAATAATTCATCGCCAAATGGTATTCATTTCATTGCTATAATCAAAATAAAATGCCTTGACACTCTGCATAATCCTCAATAATTCTATTTCTTGTTTGTTCAGCTGTCTTCTAAAGGTCCAATTGTTCGGTAAATAAGGTTTAAATTAAGGATGTTTTTTACATTCAAAAGGCCACTAAATGATGGCCTTTTCAGGAACTAACACAGTTATTTCTTACACAGTCTGTTAATTCACTTCGATTTACTTTTTTTGAATAGAATTCACTGTTATAAATATTAACAAATCGCGCCCTTTAACGGAACAACTCTATTACCACTCAAAAATTCGCTTGATCCATTTTTAAATTTCAGATGTACTTTATCTTTTCGACATAAAAATACCCCTTTAGAGGATATTATCCAAAGGGGTAAATCGGTGTAACTTTGATAGTGACTTTATTTCAAAGCCGCATCATTTTTCCTTAATTCAGCTAAATAGGGCCTGACGGCACTTTCAACTAGATCATGAACCTCCTATCATGAATGATTGCTTGTATTTTTTAGTTCCTTCATAAGTTCAACATCATATCAAATGAAGAACGTATTCTTATAACGTTTGTTCGTTCTACGGTTGGTGCTGATTGTTCGTTCGCTTGTTTGACCTGTTCTTTACCACGTTTTATGCCAACGTTAAAACGTTGGTTGGTATCGTTAATAGGTTCTTTATTTTATTCAATGCTTTTCTTATTAATTTTTCTGAAAGATGAACATCAGCCCTTTTGGCAATATTCGTTGGTGTATCAGTTAATTAACTCAAGATTTTACCGATTTTCATTTAGTACGCTCACGGGAAAACCAATACTTTTTTTTGATATTTCGATAAGTCCCAATGTCTTTGATCAGCTCGGCAATAAGATCATAACCGCAATATGTATGCCTCAGCGTGCTAAATTCATCTAATGTGACATAATCATCACTCTTTAATTCAACGTGACACTCTCCACAACAAATCCCCATATCCAACACCTCCAAAAAGTATATTGATATATTCGCCGAAACTTGGTGGCCTTCCTTCTTTCGTACAAAAAACAAGTCTATTGACGGGTCTTTTAATGTTTGTGAGTTTTTCAAAATTATCTAGACCTAATTATAAAAAACCTTAATAAATAAAGGAGAGTGCATATTAGACATGTATAATATGCACTCTCCTTTTTTCTTTTAGTGAACTAACGCACCCAATAGTTCAAAAACATACTCTTTCGTAAAAGAAAAATGAATCGGGCGGCTTTTTGGGGTTCGATTTCCCAAAAGGGTAACCTAAAGCTTCTGTCCCACTAGCTTTATTCTGCCCTAACTACGCTTTCGAAATTACTTTTGTGGGATCCGTCACAAAAAGGTTTATTATCGGAAAGTCCACATCTGCATAGGGAAAAGGCTTCTTTTGTTTCAATTTTATTCCCTTCACCATCGACTAGCTCTACATTCCCTGATACACGTAATGAACCATTATCATTAACTTTAATAGTAGCTATAATAAATCACCTCTTTTTTAAAACATTTTTGCCATGAGGGGATAACTTTAAACGATAAATAAGTTCTACTTCCTCAATATTATTTGATTGACATCCTGCAATCACCAAAAGAAGAAGTGTTATACCAATAAAAACACACCACATTTTATCGCCCTCCCCCTTATTTTTAGAGGATATTACTTTAAAAAGTTCCAAAAACCTTATTCTACTAACCTGATCCTTTAGCTGCATAAGAAAAAGCAATCCTTCTTAATGAAGAATCGTACCCGTTAGTTAAGGAATCGACTTTTTTACTTCTTCTTAATGAACTAACGCACCCTTTAGTTTAAGTACATTTGTTCACATGTTAGTTCAAATAGAAGATAAATTAAAAAAGAGCAGATAATGTTTAGTTATCTGCCCTTCCTTTTTAACGGTTGGAATGACTATTGATTGCCTAGACTAGAACATTATCATTACGACCAAACGCCCAACATTATATCCCGCTAATACTATTGAAAATCCACCAAATATATAAATACTTACTTTAATAAAATTATTTTGTTCACTAATTTAATAAAGTTTTCAAATTGATTTTCAAGTTATATCCCCTCTTGCATAGTCGTGCTAATTTATTTTTTTTTAAGGGGACAGTCCCCATTAAAAATGGTAAAGGAACCCGGTATGACTGCATACCGATAGGGGACTGTGCGAATAAAAAAACCGGACGGCATCAGCCGTCCGGCCCATTCTGTATTCCATTATTGTTTACGAAGTTCAAAGGTTTTACAAGCCGTTTCCTCAACATTGTCAGCATCATTGTTATCAAGGCCCACGACATAAATGGAGTCAGCAACACATTGATTCCCCTCGGCCCAGTACGTACAATTCTCTACGTTACACAAAACTTCGAGTTTCATAAAATGTCTCCTCCTCTTTATCGTTTAGTAACATATTCCCGTTTTTGGATATGGATAAACTCACATAAGCTTCTTTCTTCTTCTATGGAATAACCTAATGACAATCCTAATAAGTTGATTTCCTCTTCTGGCAATTGTTCTAGCACTTGTTTTAACCAAATAGCTTGATCCATATTAGTTTTGATACGTTTTGTTTTCATACTTAACCCTGGCTCACCTATCAAATCAATTGAATAAACAGGTTTTTAGCCGTTCTATTTTCACTGTTTGTACTATATTGTACAAACCTTTTTTCTATTAATGAATATACTAACTCGGTGATTAAAATAAACTCTTTTAATCCTATTCCACATTGCAAACCTTTTGTAGATACCACATATCTTCATAACAGATGTGAACCTGATTGGGCAGATCAAAGAGAACAGTGTAATCAAAGACGCCGTCAGAACTGTAACTGTACTTGTCCTCCGAGAAGTCCCGGCGAAACGTGTATAGAGAGATGCCTCTCAAATCTTAGTGGGTGTCTTTCAGCTTGCAGGCGTGATCGATCATGTGAAGATTTGTGTTTAAGACTATTTGATGGGTGCGTCAACAATGCTAATTTTTTAAGGGGATTTTTGTAATTAGGGTGTCATAAAGTCGGATTGGTTTTATTTTTGCAGACTTTTCCTAACAAGAAAAAGAGAGCCTGTTGTTCCGGCTCTCCTCTAAGTTGAGTTTTTCACGATATTAAAAACCAATCTCCTTCACACTCACGAATTCAAAAGTTTACTTATTAAGTCTTCGAATTTATCGTCAAAAACTTTCAAGTCAAAATTGCTTGGTAAGTTTCTGCTTTACACTTATGAGCTCATATGGAACTGATAAAGAATAGGCCTCTATCTTGCTGTTCATAAATCCTTTATTCACTTTTATAAGCAATATCGGCCTATGACCTGTTATCCAGTTCATTTGTGCTTTCTTATCGTTAATGGTCGCATCATGTCATGGTCTTCGTGCTCTAACTTATGACAATGCCATACATACTTGCCGGCAAATGGTTCAAATCGCATGATGATTCGAACCGTTTCTCGCGCGTTGACTGTCACTGTATCTTTTAAGCCAAAATCAGTGGGAAGAGGTTGTTTAAGGTTTCCATTACTGTCACGGCGTTCAAGGACGAGAAAATTCACCAAGTGAAGATGAATTGGATGGCCACCGTCAGTCATGTTTTCCAGCTCCCAAATTTCAACCGAATCAAGTAGAGGTGTTTCTGTCACTGGATCATCCCACTCTTTTCCATCTAACAAAAGCATAGGACGTCCAAATTCATCCTGTGTCTCCACAAGAGTTAAGTGTCTTACCTTTTTGACTTCTTTGAGTGGAATATGATCAATATTACTTAACATCGCCGGCACTTGACTTTTGTCCTTTCCTTTTAACGGCTTTGTCACTTTGAAGGCCATCACATCACCTGTAGGATTCCCTAATTCAAACTGGTTTTGCAAGATGATGGTTTCGCCTTGCAATTTTGAGAAGTCCACAACGATGTCAATCCGCTCAGCTGAACCAACTAGTAGACTTTGTACCTCAATCGGCCGTTCAAGAAGCCCCCCATCTGTTCCGATTAAAAAAAAGGACTGAGAATTACTTAATTGAAACTGGTATGCGCGAGAGTTAGAAGCGTTTACTATACGAAATCTGTATTTGCGGGGCTCCACGTTTAAAAAAGGCCAGACTTTCCCGTTCACTACGATTGTTTCTCCAAAAAAACCAGGAACGATAGATGGAAAAGGTAAATCTGGTGAGGGATTGCTTGGCTGGGCTGGATAAAACAGAGAACCATCCGGATTAAATGACTTATCCTGGACGATGAGTGGTACCTCATATTTTCCCTTCGGAAGAGGCAGCGCCTTCTCTTCTTCATCGCGTATTAAATATAGGCCTGCAAGACCTGCATACACATTTAACCGGGTGATACCAAGGGCATGGTCATGATACCAAAGAGTGGTCGCTCTTTCACGGTTTGGGTATTTGTAGGTCTTTGTTACAAATTCCGGTCCTGTTTGCCCAAAATTTTTGGTAAACCACGCCTCTGGGTGTCCATCACTTGCTGGGGTACTCGGACTTCCGTGTAAATGTACAACGGTTCGAACTTCAGGGTTATGAGAAGCCCCATGAATCGTTGTATCGATGGGTAAAAAATGTTTTTTAGGTAATTCATTTTTCCATTTCACGTATATAGGTTTGTCTTTCTTGACTTCAAATGTTGGACCAGGCACTAACCCGTTATACGCCCATACTTTCGTTTTGGGCAAATTTTGATGAAATTGATGGCGTGTTTGTTTCATTCTTACAACATAAGGGTTATTTTTGGAAGTTTTTCTTGATTTGATTACCTGCGGAATTGGTAGTCGATCAACAAATTTCTTAAATTTCATGTTTGCTTTTTTTCACTCCTTTAATTTATAAATATTGAAAACAAAAAAGATTCATGGCTTGAACCGTGAGAGTGGTCGAAAGCAAAAAGAGATATAAATGGCCTTGTACCAACTCTTCAAATGGAATTTCGGGAAAACACCGGAAACTTCATTCACTAACGCCACACGAACACAATGGAATACTGCCTCATTAAAATACAAGCTCCATTTTATTTTATGGCGTTAAAAAAGTTGTGAAACGACACTTGTCCGAGCTGTAAGTATAAAAACACTGGAAATAGTAAAAGGGTCTACCCCACATCCTCCCTTTCTATCAAATTATGAGATGAATAAGGGGAGTGCTTGTGTAAAGTGAGCCAAACAAATGTATAGGTAGAGCGTTAAAATTTTCTGTTTTGTACGACATAAAAGAGCTTTCTTAAAGAGCGCCGATCTTCACCTAACGCACCTGTTAGTTGTTAAGAAAGGCGTGATTCTTATAAAAGAATCACGCCTTTAATGGAAGCATATACATTTTTTGTTCATATTCCGCATGGCCACTTATGGACAACATACTATCAATTTTAAGATCTATGTTGCTTTTCTTACGTTAATGGAGAGCATTCTAAATAACAAAATAGATGCAATCAAGGCGATGATCCCATTAATAAGGAATGAAACTTCAGCGCCGAATATCTGCCATAACAAACCTGTAAGCAAAGAAGCCGGAAATAGGCCAATCCCCGTAATCATGGCATAGAAACCAAGGGCAGTTCCTTTACTTTCCGGATTGGATATATCAGCAACCAGCGCCTTTTCAACTCCTTTAGTAAAAGCTGAATACAGCCCATATAATGTAAATAGACCGATCAAACCAATCGTTGTATGTACTTCCGCAAAACCAATATATACAAATCCATATAACGCATATCCTACAGTTAGGATACCTCTTCGTCCGTATCGATCTGAAAACGCCCCGGAAATATATGAAAATAAAGACGCTGTAAGGTGAAAGAGTAGATATAATAATAGAACATTGGCAGTAGAAACTCCTAAATCTGCCGCTCTTAGTAAAAGAAACGAATTTGATGAATTCACAATAGTAAAGAGAAAAACAATAAACAATAATTTTTTTACATTCGAATTTAGAAGTTTCACGTCAAGTTTAGGCTTTGTGGCAGGCCGCATTTCTTTAGCCATTGGTTCAAACTTTCTTTCCTTTATGCCCAATAAGAGTGACCAACCAATAATTACAGGGATTAAAGAATACAGGAAAACATCATGATAGTTTTGATTTCCATTCATCTGTAAAATGAAATAAGCAGCTCCAATCCCGATGGAGGCCCCTAACATATCCATCATTTGATGTAATCCGAAAACCCTTCCTTGCTTACTTTTTCCTCCAGACTCAGATATAAGCGCATCCCTTGGAGCCGTTCGTATCCCTTTACCCGTACGATCTATCAGTTTCCATATGAAAACGCCGACCCAGGAACTTGAAATAATCAAAGATATTCTTCCTAAACCCGATAAGCCATAACCAAACAAAGCAAACCCTTTTCTATTTTTCAAACGATCCGAACGGCGACCAGAGAAAAATTTCAAAAAACTTGCCAAGGTTTCTGATAAACCATCTACAATCCCAATAATCAAAGGGCCAGACGAAGCAAGAATAATTGGGATTAAAGGAGTCACCATATAGGTGCCCATATCTGTAAAAAAACTAACGAAGCTCAATATCCAAATGTTGCTGTTTTTCAATTCGAAACCGCCCCTTAAATAAATCATCATCCATTTTCTTTCCTGACATAAACAAAATTTCCAATTTAAGAAATTATATCATTTTATAAACTAAAGAATGAGCATTAAAATCAGAATGTTTAAAATATTTCATTTTAATGATTTTTCTCCTTCACCTTGTTTGTTCAGATACAAATAAAAGAACACAGCCCTGAATAACATACCTTCGTTTTAACCAACTTTATTTAATGCACATCTTTATTGTCATTAACTTTATCAGGTCTTTTGAATCGGCCACCATCTTCCTATTTATTTATCATTTGGTAAAAAATGTAGGTTAATAGCATTATTTGATTTGGAATGTATTGTCAAACTTTTTTTTTTGTAGTAACCTATCAGCGATTTAAATCGCACCGACCTAATAGCGCACTAGTCCATGGGTAATAAACAGTTGTTACTGCTCAATAAGGGAGGAATTATAATGTCCAGGTTACACAAGCAATTTTTCACAATTGTCCTTGTCATGCTATTGACCCTTGGCATCTTTGCACCTGTACAGACACAGGCAACTTCAGAAGGTGGAGGATACTGGGTTCCAGACGACAAGATCAAGAAGGCAACCGAACTTATGAAACAAGGTAAATCCCTCGGGGAGCTTGAAATCAAACAAGATCAAATCCAGCAAAAAGAAGGCATTCAGACATTGAATGAATTGTTGGAAGCAGACCAGCAAAGTAAATCGACATACAGAGCGAACTTGGAACCTCCGATCAAGACGGCGGTCGGATGGGTACCCCCGGAATTTGACTATGATCATATCCAGACTGTGGATGAATGCCGGAGAAGTCCTGACAGCAGTTCAGAAACAGGGTATATCAAGAACCGCTATTCCTTCTGTTGGTCCCATGTGGCGACATATCAAGTCCCTGTAAAATGCATCGCAGGGATCTGTATAAACGCAGGAGTTCAATTTCAATTCACGGAAATAGGTTATGGTTCCAACCAAAGCCGGAACATGAGGATCTATTATACACTTGACGATATCATCGTGACCGATCCAGCTTTAAATGGAGCCAAGTTGAAAATCGATATGGTATGTGAATCGAAATTGAACGCAGGAGACTGTAAAGAGGATTCCGGCTATCCACCGACGGAACGAACGATCGCCCACTGGAAAAACACGAACTTCGATACAGAAATCTTCACCTCAGAAGCGCCCCCAGCAACTGATTCAAATCCTGACCAGTTGGGATACATGGAATTTTGGCCGAAACTCACCCTTACCCATTCAGCAAGGAAATACAAAAAAAGCATAGATGGCATCAAACAGACCGTCCGTTATGACTCTGCAAAATACATGTTCGCTTTCCCGGATCAATATTTCCGGCAAGGAGCCGTTTTCAGCAAAGCAACACCGGTCTTCAATGTCCCGATCACGAAACCGGAATTCGAAATGCTAACTGAAGCCGGCCAGCATTGGAAGGACGCCATGGATCACCCAGAACAGACAAAGCCTCAAATGGTTGGAAAGAAAATACCGGGAGCTGTAGGAGACAGCACACTGACACGGATGTATACTAAACGTCATCAGGACGAATACAACCGTAATAGGAACAAGACAAGAAGGATTTGTGACCGGGAGTTCAAAGATGAGGATCGGACAGGAAAGCAGTGTGACGAATATCCTTTCGCTTCCACCTGGGAAGGTTCATCGACGAACGGATCGGATAATTTTTCTGTAAGAATGATTTCCGCTGATTCGAACGGTGCTGCAGGGACATGGCTCGGTGCCTGGTACGCCTATGACCGGATTTTGGATGGAGATGCTTTTAATGTGGAGGTCGAAGCTCCCGAGAAAATCGCGACGATCCGATCGGAAGGCCAGCCCCAGGACGGCCAGGATAACCGCTCAAGTGATAACTTCACGATCGGGAACATCCCTGCTTACGCGACCAAGTTACAATGGAAAATCGTCGATGGTCCTAAAGATGCAAAATTCGATGTCATGAAAGACATCAGCTTCGGTATCGACGAAACGATCTTCTATGATCTTACAGACGGGTCCGAGTCAGAAATCAAAACGAGTGAAGATTTTTACATCGCCAGACCGGAAAACACCGATGGAGAAAGCTTCACTGTCGAAGTCTATGCAATCCCTTAATGATAGAAGTTTAGTTGAATAAAAGACGAAGGCTAGTTAAAAGAGCTTAGGTATTCCAATCTAAGCTCTTTTGAGTATTTACTTCCATCATATCCCCGATAAAAACATGCAAATGCTATTTATATTTTTCATTAAATCCAGCAAACAACCAGGAAGTTTTTTTCATAACTCCCCCTTTTATCCCCCCTAATGACAACTTTATTTCTTGTTTTTTTCCTCCTTTGTATCCTTTAAAGAGAAAGAAGCATGTATTACAATATACCAATAGTTATAAAATGTAATTTAAGTAAATGATTACATATCATTAATAGGGGGCTAAGTAGGGGAATTTTCTGTAATTCACACCGATTATCATTTGAATCTTAAAACATGGTAGTAATAATCTGTATGTCATTAATATTTTAAAGAACCTTATTGCATATGAAATAAGGCCGCCCAAAAGGAGAATCTATCAGGTCATAATACAAATTAATGTATTAAATTTACGATCATTTTTTTTGAAAATTATTTCTTTTTGGAAAAGTAAAAGTCATGGAGGTTTTAATTTGGCTACTAGAGTACCATTTTCATTTATATTGGTTATTGGTTTAATGTTATTTGCACTATTTTTTGGGGCAGGAAATTTAATTTTCCCACCAATGCTTGGTCAATCAGCAGGCATGAATATCTGGCCAGCAAATGCAGGGTTTTTAATAACAGGAGTTGGCTTACCGTTACTTGGTGTGTTAGCACTCGGTTTTTCAGGGAAAGATGATTTACAGTCGTTGGCTAACCGGGTACATCCTTTATTTGGTATTGTATTCACAACCATCCTTTATCTCGCCATTGGTCCTTTATTTGCTTTGCCTAGATCAGGAAACGTTTCTTTTGAAATCGGTGTAAAACCTTTTTTGTCCGACAATTCAGGTCCTGTACCTTTACTTATTTTCACCATCATCTTTTTTAGCATTACGTGCCTTTTTTCGATCAATCCCGCGAAAGTTGTCGGAATTGTCGGGAAAATATTAACACCAATCAAGATTACGTTCATTGGTATCCTAGTTGTAGTTGCTTTTAATCATCCAATCGGGGATTTTCAAGCGCCCATTAAGAATTATTCAGTTCAACCATTTTTTAATGGGTTTAGAGAAGGCTATTTAACAATGGATACGCTTGCATCTTTTGTTTTTGGCATCATCATCATTAATGCCATTAAAGAAAAAGGTGCTAAAACCAAAAAACAAATTATGGTTGTTTGTGCAAAAGCAACTGGAATTGCTGCCTTTTTCCTGGCAACCATGTATTCAGCTCTTTCTTATATGGGTGCTTCAAGTGTAGAAAAACTTGGACACCTGGAGAATGGAGGCACTATCTTGGCAAAAGTCTCGGATTATTATTTTGGAGCTTATGGCGGGATATTATTAGGATTAATGATTACAGTAGCTTGTTTAACAACAAGTGTCGGACTTGTTACATCTTGTTCTTCATTCTTCCATAAATTGTTTCCAAAGGTACCTTACAAAACGATTGCTATTAGTCTATCTATTTTTAGTGCAATAGTTGCCAATATTGGCCTAACACAGTTAATTGCTGTTTCCATCCCTCTCTTAACGGCTATTTATCCATTAGCCATTGTATTAATTTTCTTGACATTCTTTCATTCTTTTTTTAAAGGGAAAACTGAAGTGTATCAAGGAAGCTTACTTTTAACCTTTATAATTAGTTTATTTGATGGATTAAATCGAGCCGGTATCCACTTTTCTTCCATTAATAATTTTTTTAATGAAATCCTTCCTATGTACGATGTCGGACTAGGCTGGATTATTCCAGCAATTGTTGGAGGATTTATAGGGTTTAGCAGTAGCATACTACGAGGGAAATTCGGTCTTAATCCCCCAACTAGCAGTTAAGAAACTATTAAAAAAGGTCAACCAGTGATTTTTTACGGGTTGACCTTTTTTAATTGAATGTCGAGTCCTGGAGCCCTTTTAGCCCACCTGGTCCCTCTTAAAAACAGGCTGCTTAACGTCACTTTTTTAGTACAATCATTTTCTATTTATTTTTGTTTTTAAGGGCCTTCATTACTTCTTTTGTTGCCTCAGCAATAAGCTCGTCATTATAATCAGCATCTTTTTTATCACGGCTTGAAAGTACAGCAAGAACAATTGGGTCCCCTTTTGATGGCCAAATGATCGCTATGTCATTTCGCGTACCATATGATCCTGCTCCTGTCTTATCAGCCACTGCCCAACCTTTCGGCACTCCAGCACGAATTAACGCATCTCCAGTAGTATTTCTCTTCATCCAATCTATTAAAAGTTCTCGTTTCTCGGTTGGAAGTGCATCTCCCAATGTAAAGGCCTGAAGACTAGTGGCAAGTGCTCTTGGAGTACTCGTATCATGAGTTTCACCAGGATTAACTTCATTTAAATCTGGCTCAAATCGCTCCGGGTTGGTAACATTATCCCCGATTTCCTCCAGTGCCTTTTTAAATCCAGCCGGTCCCCCAAGCTGTTTAAGGATAAGGTTTCCAGCAGTATTGTCACTGTATCGAAGAGAAGCATCAGAAAGCTCCTTAAGAGTCATCCCCGTATCAACATGCTTTTCTGTAATCGGATTATAATTAACAAGATCCTCACGTGTATAGGTAATTCTTTGATTGAGTTCATCTAGTGATTTCTGTTGTAAAAGTGCTCCTACAGCTAGAGCCTTATGAGTAGATGTATAAGCAAAACGCTCATCAGGATGATAGGTGACTGTTTGGTTTGTACCAGTATCCAACGCAAAGACACCAAGTTTAGCATCAAATTTTTCTTCAAGTTTGGCAAAATCATGATTTTTGGCAGTTTCTTGTTTTTTAGGTTTAGTTAATTCAGCATTAACATTATTGTTTGAACAACCTAAAAGCGTTGCACATGAAAGAAATAGAACAGGCACAATTTTTCTGATTGCGGAAGTACTAAAAATGTTGCTCAATGATTTCATTTACATTCAACCTCTTTCTTAAAATATTTATTATGTATTCTCCTTGGATGGCAGCCGGATCTTTACCTCTAGCACCCTATCTTTTGTTCATGATGTAAACCTCCTGATTATTTGATTAGACTCTTATGTACGAGTTGAAAAAACCAAGGAGTTTTTACAGATTACATTTGTAGTCTTATTACATCTGTAGTACAGTATTACATATGTAATCAAAGAAAGTCAATTTTTTATTTTTTCACCCTCAAGCCACTATAAATTTGCTATATACCTGTTTTTTAAAATTTAAAAGTCAAGAGAGGTGGTATTGAAGGACATGTTTTTAACTCATTTTATAATCGGTCTATTGGTGTCTTCATTTTCCGTTGCTGTTATTCTACTTATACGAAAATGGTTTGGAGGGCAATTAACAGCAAAATGGCACTATCATTTGTGGATGTTTCTTTTTATGGCTTTAGCACTTCCATTCATTCCTACTGATTTATATGATTTTAGTACCCTCTTTAACGGTGGGGATCCCTATCAGACTAATGCACCCAGCTCTAATATGAAAATGACTGGAACTGATATGACACAAAGCCTGCAACTAATACAAGACTTTTCTGTATCGGTCAATCGGCCCGACCTGTCCTTATTCAATATTGGAGTGATGGGTTTATGGATATCAGGGATGCTTTTATTTACCTTTACTATGGTTCGTGGATGGCTCACACTTAGAAGGATAAGGAATCATTCTTCTCCGTTTTCCAATCAAGAAGTTCTCGAGCTTTTCGAAGAATGCAAAAAAAGACTACAGATCAAAAAATCAATAAAGATTGTCATTTCGAAAAAAGTCCAATCTCCAATGATATTCGGACTTTTTCAAACATATATCGTCTTACCTTCCCAGCATGAAAACTGGCTTAGCTTGAAAAATTACGAGTATATCTTTCTTCATGAACTGAGTCACTATAAAAACAAAGATTTGCTGACAAATTACGTGATATTGTTCTATCAAATCATTTATTGGTTTAATCCTCTTGTCTGGCTTGCTTTTAGAGAAATGAGATTGGATCGGGAAATCGCATGTGATACATCTGTTTTACAGTTACTAGATGATCATTCATTTAGAGAATATGGAAATACAATCATTAATTTTTTGGATCTTTCAAAACGGTCAAGTACGCTACAGACCGTGACACATTTAAATGGTTCGAAACTTCAAATCAAAAAACGAATTGAACGAATTTCTGCCTATAAACATTCCACAAAGAAATCATTAAGAAAAAGCGTCTTTATTTATGTGCTGGCCAGTATGGTTTTGACAATCCAATTACCTTTCGTTTCCGCATTTGCGACGGAAAACGACCGATACTATTTTAAAAATGATGGAGTGGTTTTTGAGGATTTACATCCATTCTTTAAAGGGTATGAAGGAAGCTTTGTTTTATATGATCATGACGCACAGCAATATCGCATTTATAATGAAGAGAAAAGTACGTTGCGGGTATCGCCTGATTCCACATATAAAATCTATAGTTCCTTATTTGCACTGGAATCAAATGTGATATCACCCGAAGAATCCACCCTTTCCTGGGATGGGACGGAGCAACCCTATGACGCTTGGAATATGGATCAGGATGTCTCATCCGCTTTACAAAATTCCGTAAACTGGTATTTTCAAGAATTGGATCACAGAACAGGATTTGAAACAATACAATCCAATCTACAAGCGATAAACTATGGAAATACTGATGTATCTGGGGGATTGGGAGAATTCTGGCTCGAATCCTCATTGAAAATTTCTCCAGTCGAGCAAGTCCAATTGCTGCAAGCCTTTTATTACAATCAATTGGGATATAAGGAAAGGCATATCCAAGCTGTGAAGGAAGCCCTGATCTTAGAAAAGAATGAGGAAGCGCGTCTATCAGGAAAAACAGGTACAGGAACAGTGAATGGAAAAAACATCAATGGTTGGTTCATCGGGTATGTAGAGACGAAGGCCAATACTTATTTCTTTGCTACCAATATCCAAAATGAAGATGATTCATCTGGAAGCAAGGCCGGAGAAATTACTTTATCAATTTTAAAAGATTTAGGAATCTATAAAGAAGATGGTGGGGAGAAAAATGGAGAAAAACATTCCTAGCATATCAGAATCAGAATGGGAAATCATGAACGTGCTTTGGGATAAAGCCCCTCAAACAGCAAATGACATCATAGTTTCCTTACAAGAGAGTACCCATTGGAAGCCGAAAACCATACGCACTCTTCTCGATCGATTGGTTCAAAAAGATGTAGTGGGTGTCAATAAAACTCAAAGAGTTTACACCTTTTACCCGCTCTATACACAGGAAGAGTGCCAGCGTGCCGAGACCGAATCATTTCTCAAACGTATCTATGGAGGTACCCTGAAATCCATGCTTGTCCAATTCATTCAGGAAGATTCCCTATCTGATGATGATATCAATGAACTACGCTTTATTTTAAATAAAAAACCTAAAAAGTAATACTATCAAAAAAGCGATTTGGCATTTTTCCAAATCGCTTTTTTCGACCGAAATAGCTCCCAATGCTAAATAAACAAAACCAAATATGGAAACAGCCATACCTTCAAAACCTCCTACAACTAAAAGGCCAGATATAAAATTAATCATGCCTAAAAAGATGAAAATAAGTGACAAGCAATGGCTATTCTTTTTTTGTTCTTTGTAAGGGCTATTCCAAAAGTAACTAGAAGAATAAAGGTTATCAAGCAGCTAGTATAAAAAGAGAATATAATGTCCATTACATCACCTCTTTAGAAATAAAATTAGGTTATTTAAATACCAATATTATTGATATTTATGACACAGTACGAAGACGCCAACCTGCCCGTGAGTTCATTAAGCAAAAAGGCTGCCAAATGGCAGCCTTCGATCAGTTTGCAGCAATTTAAGGTCATTTGTAATCAGCCCTTTAAAAATGCTAGCAGTGCTTCATTAAATTCTTTGGCATGTGTTGCATTGAAGCCATGTGGACCACCCTTTATTAAAGTTACCTTAGAACCAGGAATTGCTTCATGTGTCAGCTTCCCACTATATTCATATGGAACAATTGCATCAGAATCACTATGAAGAACAAGGGTAGGTATATTGAACTTGGCTAAATCCCCTCTGAAATCCGTTTTGCTGAAAGCAGAAATACATTCTAGTGTCCCTTTAGGCGATGCGCCCGCTGCAATATCCCTATTGTAAAGTCGGAATGGTTCACTGACTAAGTCAGTTCGATCTCCAGCAGCAAAAAAACCTTTCGTAAACTCATCAAGAAATGCTAGGCGATCCTTTTTCACTCCATTTTCTAACCCTTGTATGGCTGCATCATCAAATGCTCCCTCAGGATGTTCTGCTGACTTGTAAAGAAATGGTGGTACAGCACCTGCAAATACAGCCTTCTCTACTCTATCTGTTCCATAAGTTCCGATATAGCGGGCAACTTCTCCACCCCCCATTGAAAATCCGACCAGTGTCACACTTTGGATATCCAAATGCTCTAGTAACAGATGTAAATCAGTAGCGAATGTATCATAATCGTAACCGTTCCATGGTTGAGAAGATTTCCCGAACCCTCGACGGTCATAAGTTATGACTCTGTATCCAGCCTCAACGAGAGCAGGAACTTGATATTCCCAAGATCGACCACTTAATGGCCAACCGTGAATTAATACTACCGGCTTCCCTGTACCATGGTCCTCATAATATAGTTCAATCGGTGTTTGATTTTCGGTTCCTACGTTAATTTTCCCCATTTTTCTACCTCCAAAAAATATTCCGATATATATCCCATACTCCAATAATACGGATGAATTCCGCAGCCTATTTATTCACGTTTTTTGTCGCAGACTCCAAGCATGAAATCCTATTGTTCCGATGATTCATTTCCTTTTTGTAACAATGAAATTGAGCGGAATCATCCATGACTGTCAATGATTCAGCAATGATACGATTATAAGAATTATTGCATAAACTGCCACAAATAAGGCCAATGGTTTTGGTCATATCCCCTCCTTGTTTGTAATACCTATTCATGATACTATACTTTATCAAGCGTGGGAATAGATTCCAATAATGGAATAATAAGATTAAACGAAGATAAGGTTACATTTCGAAAAGCCTTGAATTCAATAGAGTCCAAGGCTTTTTGTGTATGGGTTCCTTTAATATAATGTCTGGATGAAAAGAATTGAATAAAAGGATAGACAACTAAAGTAAGACAAAGGGTTGCAAATCAAGATATATCCCTTACGTCTTTTTGAACTTTACATTCAAATCCCCAAGAAGCAGTATGTTAGTCAGGACCACAACCATTCCTATAACACCTCTTCATCCTGGATAGTTCCAGGGTGAAGTCATTCCTTGTTGAACTATCCTGCCCCATTAGTATTAAAATCCGCTCAAATCTCGGGATATACTGAGTGCCATTTGTGAATAATAAGAGTGTTAAACAATGGATTAAGGAGGACTTGCATGCTACAGGATCACCAAGCTAAAAAGAATTCGGGTTCAATTATGAAACCAGGATTTTCAGGAACTGATGCACAAAAAGTAAAACAGGAAATTCAAAAAGATGTAAGCGAAGGACAAGGTGCAATGACCTCCCGAGAAGCAGGATCAATGCGGGATTAAAAAACCACTCTGAGTGGTTTTTTATTTTTTCTGCTTTAGATTTCAGAGTGTTGCATACTAATGATTAAAACAGAAAACTATCATTCTCGACATATGCTTATATTTACATGCATGATATCTTTTTTGTTCGTATAATAGAATAAAGGGAATTAAAAGAGTTTAATTTACAAGAAGAGGAGCAATTTGTTCTGTGGAACCAAAAGGCGAAGAAATAAACAGCTTAGCATTAAAAGTCAGAGAGATTATTCAATCTTCAGGATGTCAAAATGAAGATGTAATTTTTCTGTGCATTGGTTCAGACCGATCAGTTGGGGATTCATTAGGCCCTTTAGTCGGGACAATGCTTAAAGAGCTTACGGTGCCCTATCGTGTTTACGGTACTTTGGAAAATCCCGTTCATGCATTTAATTTAAAAGACACGTTGAAAGAAATAAAAAAACAATTCAAAAAGCCTCTTATTTTTAGTGTGGATGCTTGCTTAGGGGATCAAAACCAGGTTGGTTATGTTTTCTTGAAGGAAGGGCCGCTTGTCCCAGGGAAAGCTTTAAAAAAAGTATTGCCGGAAGTGGGAGATTATCATATTACAGGAATGGTCAATTATATAGATCCGCTGCCAACGATGCAATTTTTAAATGATACTCGTCTATACACGGTTATGAACCTTGCGAAAACAATCGTAACAATAATTACTCAAGCTGCCGGCGAGGATCCTGGTACTTACTAAAAGAATGGGCAGTGCCAAAACCACTATCAATAATTGGTTCTGGCACTGCCCTATTTCATTTAAATCCGAAGAATTCATTAGATAATATTTTAAACAATAGCCCCTGTCAAGATAGCAACAATGATTAGGACTAATGAACATATTAGAGCCCATTTAAATGCATACCGCTGCAGTTCCCCGATATCTCTCTTTACCATCCCTACTAATAATAGAGTCGAAGCCACGAGTGGACTTAAGAAATGTACTGGCTGTCCCAGTACGGAAGCCCTGGCAATTTCTAAAGGGCTCACACCATAAGCTGCTCCTGCTTCGGCAAGAATTGGCAAAACGCCAAAGTAATAAGCATCATTGGATAAAACGAACGTAAATGGCATGCTGGTGAGCGCAACGACCATCGGAAAAAAAGAGCCTAAAGAATCCGGAATGATGGCCACTAATGAATTTGCAATGGCGTCGACCATTTTCGTACCGGAAAAAATCCCTGTGAAAATACCTGCCGCAAATACTAAAGTCACAACCGTTATGGCGTTTCCTACATGTGACACGATTCGCTCTTTTTGCTGTTCTAGATTAGGATAATTAATGACGGAAGCAAGCACAAAACCGATTAGAAACAATACCGGTACCGGTACTAAGCCCATTACGAGCACGATCATGACTGTGAGCGTTAACAAAAGATTGACCCATATTAATTTAGGGCGCTTTAAATCGTATTGTATGGCGGAAGCTACCGCTGCTTCAGCATAAGCTCCTTTCATTTCAGGTGCAGCTTTGATATGAACAACACCTAGCCTTTTACGCTCTTTTTTCCCAAGTACATAAGCGGTAAAAAGAATGGCTGCTATTCCTGCGAATAGTGTTGGGATAATCGGGACAAAGAATTCATTCGCATCCAGACCTAAGGATGCTATTGCTCTTGTTGCAGGTCCTCCCCAAGGAGTCATACCACTCATGATACTGACAGCCAGCATAGAAATGGTTGCCAGTATCAGTGGATTCATGCCCAGACGTAAGTAAAGCGGCAGCATAGCGGAAATCGTAATCATATGTGTTGTGGTACCATCTCCATCTAAGGCAACGGTCATTGCAATTACTGCTGTTCCTATCGCTATTTTAACCGGATCCCCTTTTACGATTTTTAACATAGTTTTAATAAGTGGATCAAATAATCCAGCGTCAATCAGTACTCCGAAAAACAAAATAGCAAACAGTAGCAAAGCTGCTGAAGGTGCGACAACCTTTATCCCTTCGAGCATCATATCTCCGAGCTCTGGACCAAATCCGCCAATCAATGCAAATAAAATTGGAATGACTACAAGGGAAGCAACAGGTGATAACCATTTTGACATGATTAAATAAGTAAAAACGACAATCATAGAAATTCCAAGTAACGTAAGAATATGTATCTCCTCCTTCGAAAGAAACCGCTTACAAAACGGATAAGTAGTTTGAATAATCGAAAAATATTATATAATACTTTTAGTTACCCTGCTGCTAAGTTTTCTACTTTTAGAATAGTTCATATCATTAAATAAGTGAAATACATATTTTTTGAGCTTTTATGAAAAAAAAACTTATAATCCAGCTAATTTATAAAGACATCTAAAAGGCACAATGAAATTCTCAATAATTTCATTGTGCTTTTATGCTAAAGGTTGGAGTTTTTATTCAAAAAATCAATAAAGTTTTTTACAGCAGAGAGTTTTAATGAGTCCTGGTTAAACATTAACCATGTATTTCTTAATACAGGCTCCCCATTTTTGTAGGATAACCCGTATGTATGCAAGTTATCTGAAGGCTGCAGGCATATTTCCGGCAAAATAGAAACACCAAGATCGTTTTTTACCATTTCTTTGCATGTCTCCTGCCTATCTGTTTCCATAGTTACAAATGGTGGCTCCGGGAATCTATCATGCCACCAGCCATTTATTAAGTTTTTTAAAGAACTGTCTGTTTTATAATTTATGAATGGAAGTTGTGGCAAATCATCTAAGTCTACCTCTTTTTTAGAGATTAAACAAAGCCTTTCTTTATGCAGGAGCGATTTGATTCCATACCATTCATAGTTGCCACGCAGAATGCCTAATTGAACAGTAGAGGAATTTAGGAGATTCATGATTTCTGTACTCCAGCCTGTATTCACATTAAATTGTACATGAGGATATTTGGTCGAAAACTTTTTCAATATTTCTGGTAGTTTATATTGGGCAAAGTTGCTGGAAACACCAATCCTTAACGTTCCCCTTACCTCATTTTTCATATTCAGCATATAATCCTTCGTTTTTTGCAACTTTTTCACCATTTCTTCCGCGTAACCTGCTAAATGTATCCCTTCGGAAGTAAACTCAATTCCTCCTTTTATTTTGAAAAATAGGTCCGTCCCAAACTCTTTTTCTAAATTTTTAAGCCGATACGTCAACGCGGGCTGCGATATATATAAACGCTCTGCGGCACGGCTAATGTTTTTTTCTTCATATAATATCCTTATTGCAATCCAATCTTTTTCGTCCACCTAACCATCTCCCCCTTTTTGATTATAAGTTTTATTATTGTTTTTATTAAAAAAATATGTATTTTACTTATGAATTAACTTATCATACTATATTTTCAAAGGAATCGGTAGTGCTATAAATATTGGTTAAGAAAAGGTGGTTATACAATGAAAGTACCAGTAGTTGTAATGCGCGGCGGGACAAGTAAAGGCGTTTTCCTAAATTTTGAACATATGCCTTCGAATCGCTCACATTGGGAAGGATTCTTACTTGACGTGATGGGGAGCCCGGATCGGAGACAGATTGATGGCATTGGTGGAGCGAATTCATTGACAAGTAAAGCAGCGATTATCAAAAAATCGGATTCACCCGAATTCGATGTAGAATATACTTTTGCACAGATCAGCATTGATAATCAAATGGTTGATTTTAAAGGGAATTGTGGAAATATTTCATCTGCTGTAGGACCTTACGCAATTGAGCAAGGCTTAGTCCCTGCTCAAGAACCTGTTACAACGGTGAGAATTTTTAACGTGAATACACAAAAATTGATTATTGCAGAAGTAGAGGTTGAAAATGGACATGTAAAATCAGAAGGGAACTGCTCAATTCCAGGCGTTCCTGGTAAAGGATCACCCATTTATCTTTCATTTACCCGTGCAGAAGGAGCAGTTACAGGAAAACTTTTTCCGACAGGAAATCCGATTGACATGATTAAATCCAAGGATCGGCTGATTCAAGTTTCGATTATTGATGTTGCCAATCCACTCGTTTTTGTAAGGGCACAAGATATTGGTCTCAGCGGAAGCGAATTACCCACTGATTATTCACCGGAAAAATTAAGTGAACTTGAGGAAATCCGCTCAATTGCAGCCGAAATGTGTCAATTTTCCTCAAGGAAATCAGCAACTGTCAAATCTCCTGCTGTGCCTAAATTGACCCTAATTGCTCCTCCCATGGATTACGTCGATCTAAGCGGATCGGAAAGGAAAGCGTCAGAAATGGATTTGATGATCCGAATGATGTCGATGCAAAAGCCCCATCAAGCGCTTGCTATTACAGGAGCCATCTGTGCAACTGCAGGAGCTTACTTACAGGAAACGATTTTATCTGAGATGGTGAACATTAAACACGAAATTTTTCGATTAGCCCACCCGGCGGGGATAATGGAAACAAAGGTTGATTTCCTTGCAGGACACATACGCGCTATTAAAGTAGTACGCACAGCAAGAATCATTTTAGAGGGATACGTGTACACCAAAAATAATTACGAGCTTTCCTATCAATTAGCTTGATTTGAATTCATTTGCCATTTACAGCAAAAAAATTCATTAGTTAGGAGGGGCTTTTCAAATGTGGGTCATCACTGTCTTTTTAAAAGAGAATATTAAAATATTTGAATTTGACACAGAAAAAGAAGCAAAAGAACTATTCAAAAATATTAAAGGCAATAAAATCCTTTCTGAAATTATTTATTTCAATGATCCTTGTTTTGTGTAAGTGAGTTTTCAATAGAACCCAGACTCCACTGTATTGCCCTTCAACTTTGAAAACGGGTAACACTTGATAACTCAGCACTTACTTCATGCGTGATCCTTTCTAAGCAGATGCTAAAAGGGATACAATCGCAACATCTAAAAAGCTGCTATGGATAATACATTTCTACGTTTGACCTTTATATGATGAGTTTTAATCAAGGGATTAACAACTTTACTTTTGAAGTGCCAAACAGCCAAGAACTTTTTTAAGCCTTGGCTGTTTTTCATTCTTCTGTTTCATGTATTGCTTTTTTGGACACATTCTTATCTAATTAACTATTCTAGGAAAAGACTCAGTGATTATTGATAGTTTCCTCTTTTTCTAGCGCATAGTGGGCTGCGGATGAACCAGCTAATTTTCCAAAGACTGCTCCAGACATTAAACCGGATCCGCCAGGATAGTTTTCATAAAAAATCCCCCCAACCATTTCACCAGCAGCAAAGAGACCTTTTATCGGTTGTTCTTCTTTGTCTAATACATGACCCGATGCATCTACATGTAAACCACCGAACGAGAAGGTGATTCCGCACGTTACAGGGAAAGCATAAAATGGACCCTGCTCAATTCGAAGTGCCCAGTTGGATTTAGGAGGGGTAATTCCTTTCGTTCCTTTGCCATCTTTCTCTGCGGGTCTATATTCGCCATCTTGTACGGCACTGTTATACTCTTCGATCGTTTTAAGAAATTGTGTTTGATTGACCGGCAGTAAACTAGCCAACTCTCCAAGCGTATTTGCTTTATAAATAGTAGCTTCTTCAAGATCATATTCTTTACGCAGCATTGGTCGTACCTGTGCATCATAAATTTGATATGCCACATGTCCAGGCTGTTTTAATATCTCACGGCCGTATTTGGCATAGGTGTAATTTCGCAAATCTGCTCCTTCATCAACAAACCGTTTCCCTTCATTATTAAGCATGACGCTGTACGGATAAGAATGCTTTTTAAAAATATCTCCCGGCTTCGTGAAGTCCCCTACTTTTGGCGCATTATAATCTGTCCCAATAGAATGACATCCAGACCACTGCCCAAATTTTTGAGCCCCCACTGCCATAGCCATGGAAATGCCGTCCCCTGTGTTGAACTCGGTTCCGCGAACAATAGCCGCTTCCCATTCTTCACCAATATTTTCACTTCTCATTTTCTTATTGGCTTCAAAGCCGCCACAAGCTAAAATCACGCTTGAAGTCTGAACTGTTACCCTTGTATGTTCCATCTCAACAACCACACCGGTTATTCTATTATTCTCCGATACAAGCTCCACGGCACGGGAATCATACCAAATGTCGATGCCAATTTCTTCTGTCCGCGCGAAAAGCTGTCTCATTAAGCCGACGCCTTTATCTTCTGTTTTGATAGGCAGTCCGCCCCAGAAATGACGCTTGCTATCTTGTACGAAGGATTGATTTTCATAATTTAATTCGAATTTAATTCCATGTTTACGCATCCAAACAATTGTTTCATACGATTGTGAAACCAACTGCTTGGCTAATTCAGGATTACTTTGTCCACCTGTTACTCGCATTAAATCATTGTAATAATCGGATTCCGTGTATTCAGGCATTACAATTAGCTCGTATTCTTCATCTGTTAATTCTGGTATTATATTTCTGATTGCATCTAAATTATTGTATGCAACACGAATGGCCCCATCCGTGAAGAAAGAGTTCCCTCCACGCTTTTCCACTGGTCCCCGTTCTAACACAAGAACTCTAGCGCCGCCCTCTTTTGCTGAGATTGCGGCACATAAAGCTGCGTTCCCTGCCCCTACTACAACTACATCATACTTTTGTGTATTTGGCATTTTTACCCCTCCTGTTAAGTAATGATAACTCTTGTAAAAATAATAAGTGAAAAACAAAAATAAAAAAAATATTGTTTTTTTATTCATTGACATAAAAATAGTTTATGAATAAATCCTAAAAATCTTATTGAGATTGTTGATTAACATAAAAAAAGATAGATTTTTTTCATGGATTAGTTGTATTATTCTTTTAGAAATCAAATAAATTATCGTTATTTATATTTATCCATAATTTTTTTTTATGGTTAAAGGAGGAAAATTTTATGGATGAAAAAGACTGGCTTATATTAATTACACTTTATGAAGAAAGAAATATAACAAAGGCAGCACAACGACTATTTATTTCACAGCCAGCTTTATCCTATCGTATAAAACAGCTGGAAAAAGAATTCAAAACTAATTTAATCTCTAGAGGGAAAAGAGGAGTTGAGTTTACAGTTGAAGGGGAATACCTTGTTCAATATTCAAAAAATATGCTCAAAGAATTAGAAGCTGCAAAAGAACATATTTTAAATTTGGATAAAAAAGTAAAAGGCACTTTACGATTGGGTGTATCTGGCTTATTCGCCCGATATAAACTACCGGCATTATTAAAAGAATTTCTAGCACTATATCCAGATATTGAAATTAGTATGAAAACTGGATGGAGTTCTGAAATCCATCAAATGCTCCAAAAAGAAGAGGCACACCTCGGAATAGTTAGAGGACCTTACAAATGGCAGGAAAATAAAGTGTTATTTCAAGAAGAAAGGATCTGTATTGCCTCCAGTAAAAAAATTGAATTAAATGAACTTCCTTTTCTTCCTAGAGTGAATTATCAGACAGACCAATCGTTAAGAACTACTATTGAAAACTGGTGGCAGGAAACATTTACGTTACCACCTAAGATTTCAATGGAGGTAGATCGGATTGAAACATGTAAAGAACTGGTTCTTAATGGTTTAGGATATGCTATTTTACCGGAAATCTGTATTAAGAATGATGAACCACTTTATACTTTCCCTATTGTCTTAAACGATAATAGCTATTTACTTAGAGAAACTTGGATTTTTTATCGGGATGTTACGATGGAATTGGCTCAAGTTAAAGCATTTATTGATTTTCTTAATGATTCTAAACAAAGGAAACAAGACGAAACGAAATAAAATGAATACAAAGGAAGAGAATTAATATGAAAAAGTGGGAGTTAAATAAAGCAAGCAAGACAATCCAATTTTCAGTTGCAATTGTAACTGCTTTTATTGGAGGCGGCCTTTTTTCTCTTATGAGGTTGCCCATCCCTTGGCTTTTAGGTCCAATGGCAGCCCTATTAATTGCATCACGTTTCAAAAACATTAAATTGATTTGGCCCGTGTCGATAAGAAATACAGGATTGATTATTGTAGGTTACTCCATTGGCATCTCCTTTACCAAGAGCTCACTTTCTGACATGATCAGTCACCTTCCCTCAATGTTGATCCTGACAGCCCTAATTGTCCTTGTGTGTGTATGTTCGGCTTTTGTTTTATCGAAATGTTCAGGCATTGATTATCCTACCTCCTTAACAAGTAGTATTCCTGGTGGATTGTCACAAATCGTGGTTTTTGCAGAAGAAATGAAAGAGATTGATATTACGACAGTAACCTTTTTCCATGTTACAAGAGTGATAATGGTTGTTTTCTTAGTTCCCCTTTTAATTTCCAGTCCCATTTTCGCAACTAAAAATACCCATGACTATTCCGGAATAATAAAAAGCGCTATTCCAGAGTGGAATGATTTATTTCCACTTATCTTTCTGTTCGCGCTTATTTGCTTTCTCGCAGCAAGAATAGGTAAAATAATCAAATTACCAGCTCCCTACTTTTTGGGACCAGTAATCGTTTCTGCCGCAATAGGTCTTTTTGGTTTGCAGGGACCATCACTTCCACCTTCACTACTTGATATATCTCAATTTATGGTCGGCGGTTATATCGGGTTACTATTAAAGCCGGAACAACTTGATAACAAAAGGAAAACCATATTATTGGCTTTGATGAACGGGCTTATTTTGATTGGCGCAACAATGTTTTTTAGTTTTCTACTTACCCAGTATTATGATTTAGCGGCTATTACGGGCTTTTTAAGTTTAGCACCTGGTGGAATGGATCAAATGGGCATCGTTGCCCAAGAAGTCAATGCTGATGTATCTACTGTTACCAGCTATCAACTGTTTCGGATGGCTTTTATTTATATCTCAGTTCCTCCATTATTAAGATTGGTATTAAAAATAAGTTCAAGAAAAAAGGAGGGGCCCCTACTCAAGGACACTGAAAAAGTCTGATTCATAAAGAAAAGCAGGTCATCATCCACAATATTTAGATGATGACCTGCTTTTTTAATAAAAAAGTAGCATGAAATTCAAAATACCCTTCGTTATTTAATCCCTTTTCAATGGCTTTCCACCTCTCTTTTTTTAAGGATAAATTATTTTGATACCAATACAAAAAAAATTAGTATTTAACTTATTGTTATCTCTGTATTACCTTTAAAAAAGAAAAGCACATAAGCATAGTGTAAAACTATTGTTTACCAGTTAGGTTTTTCTGTGAAGTCACTAATTATTTCATAGTCATCAAGAAATCAATTGAAAGCGCATTCAAAGGTTGGGAGGGGATTTAATAATGTTTCTTACAGTTTTAGGAATTTCCATGGTTACCGTTTTTACCTATTTAATTATGTCCAAACGTTTATCACCCATTGTCGCTTTAACTCTAGTTCCGATCGTTTTTGCAGTAATTGGTGGCTTCGGAAGTAAAATTGGCACGATGATGATGGAAGGCATTAAGCTAGTCGCTCCTTCTGCTGCACTATTATTATTCGCCATATTGTTTTTTGGTATTATGATAGACACGGGCTTATTTGACCCACTTATCAAAAAGTTATTAGAGGTTGTCAAGGGAGATCCTGTCAAAATTTCGATGGGTACCACAATTCTTGCCTTACTCGTCGCCCTGGATGGAGACGGTACAACAACGTATATCATTACTGTTTCAGCTATGTATCCACTTTATAAAAGAATCGGCATGAATCCATTGGTTTTAGCCACAGTAGCCATGCTAGCTTTAAGTGTAATGAGTGGCATGACCCCATGGGGCGGACCTGCTACACGAGCAATCGCAGTATTGGGACTTGATGCAACCGAATTTTTTGTTCCACTAATTCCTACCATGATCGGCGGTGCTCTTTGGGTTATTTTCGTCGCATTTATTTTAGGAAAAAAAGAACGTAAACGACTGGGTGTAATACACATGGAAGATTTAAAAAATGAAATAGCTGCTACTGTAGAAAATGCAGCCACTGAAACATTTCCTCATATTGACATTAAACGTCCTCGCTTTTTGTGGGTTAACTTATTAATTGTGGTAGGGATTATGGTCATTCTTATTATGGGATTAGTACCTTCCCCTATTTTATTTTTGGTCGGTTTCGCTATCGCATTAATGATCAACTACCCCGATCTGGAAATGCAAAAAAGACGTATCCTAGCACATTCTGGAAACGCCTTAATTGTTGTCCTATTAGTTTTTGCGGCAGGAGTATTTGCAGGGATCTTTTCCGGCACAAAAATGGTTGATGCTATCGCTAATGGACTGGTTGCGATAATACCTGCTTCATTAGGACAGTTTTTTCCTTTCATTGTTGGCATTACAAGTATGCCATTCACTTTCGTTTTATCGAATGACGCCTATTATTTTGGAGTTCTCCCTATTCTTGCCGAAGCAGCTTCAGCTTATGGAATCAGTCCGTTAGAAATTGCTCGGGCATCTATATTGGGCCAACCCGCTCATTTAATGAGTCCACTTGTAGCATCAACCATTCTATTAGTTGGCATGGTTGATAAAGACCTTGGAGAATATCAGAAATTTGCATACAAATGGGCCATCTTAACATCGTTAATCTTAACAGTATTAGCTATAATTAGTGGCGCTATTTCTTTCATGTAAATGATAAATGTCTTTGATAACTTGTTTCGAAAAGATCTTTATCAAAATGCGAAGGCATCTAAAGTTTTATTCATTTTTCCTCTCATTATGAACTAGAATGCTATCTTGGTCTCACCATTTTTAAATAAAGATCGGTTATGTTGTTACTTCTTCAGGATAAGAAAATCCTCTTTCATTTTCTTATTGAAAGAGGATTTTTTGTAATATTAGGACAAATAAGTGACTGCCTTTTCTGTTTTGAATGGGTTTTGAAGATTACCAAAATCGTTTAATTTCACATTCAGTTCGGTTACTTCATGCATACTATTCTTCGAAACAACACATTATAAATCATGTCGATTTATTATTTTCATTCACACATGTATCCATGGTTAACCTCCGATTTTGTATATGACTGTCATGATTCCGAAAAACATCGATGACCCTTTAAAACTTGGAGATTCCGTCGGCCATGGCGCATTGTTTTTATTCGATTCACTCCAGCTAACCCCTGCTTATTATCTCATGAGTAAAAGAGGAAAGTATGAAACAATCACAAATCAATATACGGCCCCTCTTCGTTTCACTCTCCGTTCTCTTTTTCTTATCTCTTACAGGATGTTGGAGCACTCGTGAAATTGAAGAGCAAAGTTTAAGTATAGGTTTGGCATTCGATAAAAGCCAGGAGTCCAAAATTGAGAAAGAGTTAAATGAACAAAAGGAAGGCTATTATTCAAAAAAAGACCTGATTACTTCAACCTATCAATTTATCACTCCAGAAGTTGCAAGTTCAACAACGAAACAAGCCGGACCACAACAAAAGTCTTATATGAATATTTCCGAAACTGGAGATTCCGTCCATCAGATGATTCGTGAACTCTCATTAAAAGTTGAAAATCCCATAACAAGTAATCATATGAAAGTGATTGTCATAGGCGAAGATCTTGCAAAATCGTTTAAATTGGGAAATTTACTTGATCAAGTTCTTCGTGACAATGAAATTAGACCAAGCTGTCTTGTACTCATTAGTAAAGGAAAAGCAAGCGAGACACTTGAAACAAAGACAGCAGGAGAGATTCCATCGTTTCGCCTGGTTGATATTATAGAAAATGCCTATCGAACAACGAGGATTTTGCCTCCTATGCCGCAAATTAAAGTACAGAGCATGCTCCATTCAGGATCTAGTTTTCTGTTGCAAAAAGTATTATCAGTGAATGGGCAGGTCAAATTAGCAGGAGCCGCCGTGATCGATGGAAAGACCCACAAAATGACCGGTGTTTTGAATGAGGAAGAACTGGAAGGCGTAACGTGGATAACAGGCAAGGGAAAAGGCGGTGTAGTGAAAAGCTATGATAAAGTGACCGGTCAGCAGATTGTATATGAGATAGAATCCATGAAAAGCAGAATTAAACCTCGAGTTAATGGAAACAACATCTCTTTTGATGTAAACATTGAATCAGAGGGAAGGCTATCTGAGACTTGGGTGGTTCCGGGAAATACCTTTAATAGTGAATTTCTAAAAAAAGCAGAAACATCCTCTGAAAAAGAAGTGGGCCGCTTGGTGAGGAATGCAGTAGAAAAAATGCAAAAAGAATACAAAGTGGACGTTGCTGGCTTCGGAAATCAATTGAGAATTGATAATCCCGCATTATGGAAGAAGGTCAAAAAGGATTGGGACCAAACATTCAGTGAAATCCCGGTCAACTACCATGTAAAATTAACGATTAACAATTATGGAACATCAGGATCTGCAAAGGAGTGAAAACGTATCTAGAAAATAAAAATAAGATGAAATTACACGAAAAAGTAACCTTGATTGGACAATTGTCCCCCTCCAACACCTGAAGAAGGCAATATAGACACGGAGTTTTCCCCCCGTCAATTTAGGAAGTTGGACGGATTTATGGAATATATATTAAGTACGATTGAAAACAGTACGTATTAAAGCAATCTACGTCATGATTAATTTAAATTCGCAATCTAAAACATATGAAAAGGGGGTGATGCAAAGTTTTTAGGCATCGCACCCTTTAGTTCTTTATGATATTTTAACTATTGTCTTTTTAACCAGTCATTATTTTTCTTCAAAATACCCAGCCTTTGAAGGAATAAATATTGTAATGAAAAGGACAGTTGCAAGAATTGCTCCGATGAGAGAAAAAATAATACAAACAACTTGTAATGAAAACCATTCTATTGTTAACCCTAAGAGCAGTGTCAATCCAATTTGAATTATACCTTGAACCATATCTGCCATACTACCGAACCTTCCCATAATTGCTACTGGTACATTATTCTGAAAAAAGGTAGCATATCCTGCATTCGCAAATGCCATAAAGAAGCCTAAAAATACAAATGACAATGTTGCCGTTATAAAGTTAAAAGATGCATAAAACATAACATAACCCATTGATGTCAGTAACATTCCAGCACCTATAAATAACCTTAGTTGCAACTTCTTAGATACAACGGCAGCGACAGTAGCTCCTCCCAACGCACCAATACCAGTAATACTTACAATCAAGCCATAATCACCATCAGACAACACCAAGTGCTGCTTAATAAAAGTAACCTCTTGTGAATCCAGTGCAAAGCCGATTAGCATTGCACATTGAAACAATAAGTAAACGGATAGAAAGAACTTCGCCCCCTTAATAAATTCCCTGACAGCTTTCCAGTCGTTTATGAGAGTTTTCCACCGAACTGGTTCTCTTATATTATCCAAATCTTCATCAACGTCTGGAAGTAGATAGATGAAAAATGCGCAAATTATAAAAGTAATCGCATTAATTACTATGCATATTTCTGTCCCTGCATACATAATAATTACCCCTGAAATGGCTGGTCCTAATAAAAATGCACCGGAACTGGCCAAACTCATTATCGAATTAAATCGTTTTCGATTTACAGGAGGTACCAGCTTTGTTATATAAACGGATGAACTTGGACCAAAGAATGAACCGACTATATTAATCAATAAAAGGACTGTATATATCGTCCATAATGATGATATGAAAGGAATCACAAATATTAAGACACCTCTTATAATATCAATAGAAATCATTAATCTTCGTTTATTAACACGATCAATGACACTCCCAGACCACGTATTAGTGATTAATACGGCAATAGGCCTTATAATATAGAGACCCGCAACTGCTGTTGCAGAGCCAGTTAAGTTTAATATCGAAATATTAAGTGCAATTAAGTAAATCCAATTCCCTAAATATGAAACCCCTATTCCTGATATTAAAAGAATGGGATTTTTCCAACTTGTCATTTACTCACCTTTTTTCTTATAGAAATACCTTCAAATTGCATCTGAGCACATTTATAATTGGTAGAATATTACATATCACCCATGATAAATCATACCATTGGATATCAGTACAGATGCAATAAAATTTCTTATATCATTCTATATATTCAACCAATAACACCACTATTATCATTTCTTCTTCAACTATCCTGACCCGATCGTTCCATAAGAAAAAGCTGTCTTAAAGACAGCTCCGATCTTCAGCTAACGCACCCGTCAGTTCTATACGGGGTAGGTGTCAGGAAAATGCGGATTATGACGTTAAGGAAATTTCGATACTAAAAAGCCCAATTTCTCAGCATTAAAATGGAGAAATCGGGCTTTTTTCGTTACTCCATTAAAGCGCTCTTTAACGGATCAATTCTATTCGTCATTCATCAGTTTCATAATCACCCTTCGTTGTGAACTGCTTATTGGTTTAACTTGAATGGCACCCTCTCAGCTCTTTAAACTCCCTCAACTGGGGCTCCTGCTGATATTCCGACGATCATTAACTGCTTCAACAATAAAGATTACTTACTTACTTTTAAAAGAAACTGATCGATACGTTCTTTTTGCCGTAAGTGGTGCCGGAAATGCATTTCGATTAGCTGAAAATATTCTTCTGCATTTAAATATCCCATTCTCCGGTGCTGAACTTTCTGGCTGGCCGGAATGTCGGAGAGCTCTCCCTCTATCTCTTGCATTTTCTCAATGATTTGAAGCAGGCCTTCCTTTACTTCTTCTTTTCCTGTAGGATTTGGCGGTGTGAAATCCGGTGTATTTGGACCTTTTAACCTGATGGGAGGAAACGTTCCTTCTTTGAAAATCGATTCGCCTATTTCTGTTTTTTTACCATCATCGGAATTAGTGCCATTAACACATTGCTCAATGGCTTTCAAATGAAGTTGAAGGGTGCTCTTTATTAAATGATTGTACATTTGTCCTAATGACCATTCATCCTCGGAAGGCTTCCTTGTAAACTCATCTAGCGAATATTTACTTAACTCTTCAATATAGTATGTAGCCACTTGTTCGAATCGCTTCAATATCTCTTTTGTATCCAATAGATCTCCCACTTTCTTTATCATTTTCTTACTCCTTCATGTTGAGTAGTACGTCCCCATGCTAAACTAAATAACATCTTCTGACATTAACTTCGACTTACTTACAAATAATCCCTTCAATTTCATTCAAGAATATGGTCAATTGCTGAACAAAGGTCAAACAGCACTCTTCAACTAACCTGCCCCTTTAGTTCCATAAGAAAAAGCTGCCTTAAAGACAGCTCCGATCTTTAGCTAACGTACCCGTCAGTTCAATAGTAATAGCAACCTGTTGCATTCTTCTCCTAAATTTTATATTTTTTTAAAGCTTTAAATGGAGAAAGATTGACTGTTTCATCAGGTACATAACATTCTCTATCATGGTATGGCATTTCTAACGCTTCCCATTTAAAATCCTCTTCCACACATTTGATGAATAAATCATACCCTTCACCATCTGAAGGAGATAAACCCAATCTAGTCTCTTCAAATTTCAAGGCAGTATCAATCGCTTCCCTTAGTTCAATTAAAGCTGTACGATTGGCTATTAGATACGCGTTGTCATGCCACATCCGTTGTCCAAATATATGGCACATCGGCATTGGTTCATCTTCTTCATAAAAACTATCTTTATAGGCTTTGTTTAATTCAATGAGAGCATCTTCAGGTTTGCAAACGTCTAAATAAGTGTCCATTCCACTCACCCAATACCTTTGACCGCCACCCCTAAACTGCGATACAAAATCATCATATAATTCATTATTTTCCACAAACAAATATCTTCCTAACTCATCTTCTAAATCTCCAATCATATAAAAACTGTGAATTTGCTTATCATTCTTTTTATGAATGAAGTGATATAGAGTATCAGCTATTTTTTTGGTTGTAGACAATTCAAAATTATATTTCTTTGCCTTTTTTGGCTTTAATACCCCGTTTACAAACGGTGTCTCAGGAATGTAAATAGCTGTAAATAGCTTTTCATTAGACATTTTCAATCACCTCTTAAAATCTTTTTACATCTATCTTCTATTCCATCCACTTTTGGTAGAGGGCATCAAATTTTCCCTGCAGCTTCATTTCATCCATCCACATCTCCAAGTAGCTTGCATAAATGAAATCACCCCTCGGGATCATATAACCTTTTTCACTGTTTGTGAAAGGTTTGTCCGTTCGAGCCGCATACAGTTTGGGATCAGCTTTTGCATACAGCATTGCTTCTACTGTGTCAGTGATCATGACGTCATATGTACCTTCTGCTACAAGATGCGGGATATCAAGGTTGTTTTCTACAACCGTTACGTTAGCATTGCTAAGATACTGACGTACAAACTCCTCGTTTGTTCCGCCTGGATTTACGCCGATGCGTACAGAAGGCTTGTTGATATCCTCAATGGTTAGATACTTGTCTTTATCTTCCTTGCGAATCAAAGGTACCTTACCGAATGAAAGGTAACCTTGGGATACATAAGCGCTTTTTTGTCTCGCTGTATTGCGAGTCACACCGCCCACAGCGATATCGAATTTGTCCGCTTCCAGGTCTTTCATCATCGCTGGCCATGTGGTGGCGACAAATTTCACCTTCACACCAAGGTCTTTGCCGAGTTCTTTGGCAGCGTCCACGTCAAAGCCTTCATACTCATTTGTTTCCGGATTCAAATAGGTAAAAGGTTTGTAGTCGCCGGTCATTCCTACCCGAATGTATCCGCGTTCGATTATTTCATCAAGCTGGGAAGCCTCGGCTTTTTTCAAATGCCCTGGGGCCTTTTCTGATGCTGGTTCAGCCGAGACGTTTTGCGAGGAGATCAGATTGTGACCGACGTACCCTGTACCTAGCAAGGATAAGCTGATCACTCCAGCCATAAGTGTTTTTTTCCAATTTTTGAACATGTGATTTTACCTCCATTTTTTTCTATATTTCTAATTAATCTACCAATTATTAAAAATACAACAAAATAAATGAATCCCCTTCAAAAAACAAACACTTTTTATATTTCGGTTAAATTAGCGTGGCAGTTGATATGAACCACCCATGAAAAACTTATTACTTTGCACAAACAATGAAACTATTTAATGAATGCTCATTTCCATTTGAAGTGTTCATCAATTCATAATAACTGGTTATCAACGGTTGCATCATGGGAGGAGCTTTAATAAATTCTGCACGGATACTATTTGCATAACTTTTTTCCCATTGACCGTCTTGTAATGAGGTTGCATCGACTGTACATTGTTTTACCACTTCAAAATTTGCTTGCTGGAGTAGCTGGTGAATTTGAGTTTTATGAAACAAGTTTTGGATATTCCCTTCATTCTTTACGAAGTTTGAATACAATGCCAGAATGGAAACCGCACAAAAATGGGAACGTTGCGTCATGCAGGTAAAATCGAGGTCCCATTCTGCAAAACATATATGTTTTGCCAACCCACGAATTTTTTTAAAGTAATTCAATAAATCTTCCGGTTGCTTGAAGTACCATGAACAATGCGATAATACCGCCACATCAAATGGTATGGTTGATTCAAAAAAATCAAAATCCATTTCAAAATGGAAGTCAATACGTTCCCCTAATGGAGATTTCTTAATACGCTCAGTTGCTTGACCTAAAGTTAACGGCGCCCCGTAATCGGGACTAGCAATATCTATTGCGACAACACATCCGTTTTCTCCTGCTGCGTCGGCTAATGCAACGGTTGTATCCCCCTGCCCGCAGCCTATTTCTAATACACGCATTCCTTTTTGAACCCCAAATGCTCTTACTAATTCCAACCGGTGCTGCAACTGAACTTGTTGTATCAAATCATCCTCAAATAATTGATATTTCGATAAAAAAGACATTGTTTTTTCGTTTAGTTGAAATGACTTCACGTTTATCATTCACCCCACATTTATTGTGCATTGGTTCATCAACAATGAAAAAGGACCAAATAGATATCATCAAGTCCATATTAGCCAACTGCGGAAATGGTTTAGCCAAAGTTGAGATGTTCGTTATTTCCATTCAACTAACGGGTGGTTTACTAGATTGCTGAGGCGGACTCCTCAGTTCCTGTTACGATATTCTACCAATATTATACTTTAAATAGACGTTATCCAGTTATTGAACTGAACTGCCCTGTTTGCTCCATAAGAAAAAGAGCTGCCAAAGCAACTCCTGTTTACATTAGTACAATTTTGATCATAAATGGTTCCTCCGCTTTCTTATGCTTAGTACAACCAAAAGAAGAGGCAAGTATAAAACAAGGAAGGACACGCTGTATGGATTGATCAATTTATTTAATATAAATAAGGACTCGACATCGAAAAAGAATATATTGACGAGTAGTATGATCACGAATATTACCCATAAGGGATACTTTTGCTGGACGTTGAATAAGCGCTTGATTCCCCTGCTGGCAGCCCACAAAGGAATGACCATGTTGGGAATGATGACGATGGCCCACCAAGAAACAGTTATGTATTCGAACCGTTGAATAAAGGGCAATTCAATGACACTTGTCAATGAGAGTGTTGGCCAAAGGGTAAGGACCAACTGTTTCTGTGAATAAAAGACTGTCGAAACAAAATAAAGTAATAGGAGCAATAACGTAGTAGCCAAATTTCCTCCATGAGCATATTTTTGTGTGGTTTCAGCATTTTTGATGAACGGATAATACATCAACATCATTTCAAAACCAAGCATGGATAATGATGTACTTTTGGTTCCTTTCATTATTTCGCTTAACGAATGATCGAAAATAGGAAGAAAACTGGTGAAATCCGCGTATTTAAAACCATATAATGGTACAAATAAAAGCCAGTATGAAACGAATACAGTTAAAAAGGCGATACCCGTTATGGTTCGGAACCCTCCCGTAATGATGTAATAAATCAAAATCAGGAAAACCAAAGCAAATGCCCAGGAAGGTATCTCTTCAAACATCCAAACATGAATGACATTTATATAGCCGATTATGATCGTCATTCCAAGGGCGAAAAAGTACAGAATGAATAAGAAACTAAAGAAATTCCCAACCCATTTACCCCAAGCATGATTATTAGCAGAAATGATATCACCGGGAACAATACTGAAAATCTTATATATAAGCCAAATAAATATATGAACAATCAGTCCGGCTAGGAGTATGGAGATCCAGCCATCCGTCCCCGTCGCCTTAGCTAAATCTCTTTGAAAATTTAACACACCTAATCCAGTTTGCATGGAATGAAGTAAAAAAAACACATAGAATGGCGATACCTTATACTTTTCATTCACACCAGCTTGGTTCATAACGTACCCTCATTTATATCACTCGTATTTCCTATGTTAATAATCTGGCTTTAACAAGAGTAATTTATTCAAAAGGATAAACGGTAAGTACAATCCGAATAAACTAAACCCAATCTCACAAATGCTCTGGAATTCTTAGGATTTCAACAACTACAACAACGAGAAAAGGAAGGCTACCTTTCTAAAATCTTCACCCTTTTCTTCTATCTAAAAATCTTAGATGTGCTTCCGTATTTTGAAGGTCTAAAAGTTTTCAATATTTATATTAAAGAATAATAAATTGGCTTTGGCTTAATTGACGATGTTTAAAAAATGAGCCCCTAGCACAATAATATAAGCAACGTATGTCTGTCTTTATTCCACCAAAGGAGGAGGATCCATTTGAAGATCTCTTCAATATCATTCAAAGAACCTCCCGTTTCTCATGAATTTCCTCCCCTCTATGAAGATTTAGGGCTGCCCGAGGTATCTTCATTCATTCAGCAACGATTTGAATTTGCATATACCTTGGGGGAAGTGGAAAAAATCGGGCTTGGCAGCATTCGCTTCTATAAACGGCAAGGGGATTTCGAAGTGCATATATCTGATAAGCTGCCAGGAGTGGGACCAATAAAGCTTCGGAAATTAAAGGGCTTGTTATTGGAGGAAACCAAAACAGCTTTCATTGAAAATATTGAATCCGAACCAGAAGAACGGAAGGTGTACTACACCGAATTTCGTCGCCCTAGGAAAGATGCTGAATAAGTGTACTGTTCAACGAACTGGCGGCCTGTTTACGGAAGATCATTGTTCTCTTTTTGAATTTGTTCTAAAAAAAGCGTTCATAACTAACTAGCTACAGTTTTATATGAATTAAAAAAGGCTGCAGCAGCAACCTCCAAGCCGTTTTATTTATCATTATCTAAGTCTTCATCAAGGAAAGACCTTTTATCTTCTATAACTCCATACTTTTTTTCAAGAATTTGACCAATATTTGAATTGTTAATTCCCTTTCTTACTGCTTTTTCAATAACTATATAGAGAATGAATAACCCAACAACAAAAAATATAATTTCCTTCACTAAAAATCCCCCAAACAACATGTCATTATTTCCCTTTATTTTACCATTAAATCAACAATTCCTTGTGGAAGTAACCGTGTGTTGCATAAAAAAAGGAGCTGCTGATCAGCTCCTTGAAATGAAATAATAGCCCGCCACCAGACATACTAACCGATATAAACACTTTCACATGTTCCAGGTTTGGGTTCATAATAACAATGATTTTTAAATTGACCAGCAAAAGGTTGATCGTACCATGTTGGAGGGCATGGCGCATATGGATTGAAGTACCAAAGGGCATATTTCCCTGGGTGTTGTCTCCAATATTCCAAATTCTGTTTTGCTAATCTTTTTTCAGCCGTTCTCGCTCTTTGATAAAATACATTCCCTTTTTGAACAGCTTCAAAAGAATAATTTCCTCCTTGGATTTGAAAAATGACTTGTGGAATGGTTCTTAGATCTTTAAAGTCCAAACAATTTGCTTTAAGACGATTAACAATTACATTTCCAACATACAACATTCCTTGCAGTCCTTCACCTTCGGCTTCTGCTCTCATCATCCTTGCCATTAAGTCAACGTCCGAACTTCGGTAACTTACTCTTGCCATTTTTTCACCCCAAAAATATCGTATGAAAAAAAGCCTGCATTAATGCCATGGCTCATAAAATAAGAATGTTTAGCTTTTACGGCTTCCCGTTTTTAAACAAGACAAAAACTTAAGGACAGCTTAATCACAGGAAAATTGCCCCTTCGGATAGGAACGAACGGCAAGCCGTACATTTTATAGTCATTTTAGGTGGATCGGCATTGTCTCGCTGTTCTTTCAACAATTTCCCTTTTGATTCAGTTGCTCCCAACAACGAGAAGATTTTTGTTGGGAGTTTTTTTGTATACATAGAATTTTTCAATTGACTTTTTGAAAAAAATAAAATAAAATTCAAAGTACTTAATTTAAACTACTCTAATTAGAGTACTCAAAATGAAGTAATATACTTAAATCAAAAGGATGGATCCAACATATGAAATTTACTGCATTCTTAAAAACAAGAGGTGCATCAGCGGCAATCTTTATGGGGATTTTCTATGCAATTGCCATGCTCGGCATCTTCTTGCCAGGTTATACAGCCATTCCAGGAAACGTCGATAAATTACCGATCGCCATCATCAATGATGATGCAGGGGAAAATGGGGCGATGATTGCCGATCAGTTAGAAGAAAATTTACCCTTTAAAGAAATCAAGACGGATATAACGAATAAACAAGCCTTAAAAGATTTAGAGAAAAATGATTTAGCATTAGTCGTACACATCCCGAAAAACTTCTCTGCGAATATGCAAAAAGGTGAAGCGTCATCAAGCATTGACTTTACAATAAATGAGGCAGGGGCAACAGCCGTTTCTTCTACCATGAATTCTGTCGTAACTGAAATTAACAATCAGTTAAGCACACAATTCTCACAACAAACGGCCCAGGGCGTTTTGATGAACTTTAATGTACCGGAAAAGCAAGCCGCGGAATTGGCGGAAAAGATTGAGAAATCCTATGTGGGAAATGTGGTTACAATCAACGAAATACCAGATGGCATGAATAACAATATGCTGCCAATGTTCTTGACAATGGCCGGTTATGTCGGGGCGATGATCGGGGCGATGCAAATAGTGGGCGCATTTAGAGCAAGCCGCGGAAAAGCCAGTAAAACACGTTTATTCATGTATGTGCAATTGACTGCAATATTGATCGCAGTGGCTTCATCACTCATTGCTGTAGGTGTAGCCTATTTAATTGACAAGCCAAGCGGTGACCTATTCTTCGGTATAGTGGGTCAACAAATTTTAAACTATATGGTATGTTTTAATTTCACCGCGATTTTAATCTTCTTATTGGGTGAAGGCGGCATGATTTTAAACTTACCAATCTTATTAATGCAAACAATCGCAAATGGTGCCACCATCTCACGTGATATGATGCATTTACCATATGAATGGATGAGCCACATTTCCCCGATGTACTACTCGGTGCAAGCGTACTTTGCAAACCTATATGGCAGCATCAGTCCAAGTCCGTACATTTGGTCAATGGCTGCGGTTGGCATTGTTGCGATGGTCATTAACATGGCCATTGTAGCGTTTATTCAAAAACCGATGCCAGGCCAGGTTTCTGAAACAGAAGGTGAAAAGAAAGCGGCTGAAATCACAGCTTAAGTTTTGCTACAATAAGGAGATAGTACTTCTTAAAGGAGCGTAGAAAATGTCCATCCAAATTTTTATATTGAGCAAGCTGATGGAGGATAAAAACTATCCTTATAAATTAAAAAAGCAGCTTTCAGAACCCATTCCATTGGATCGCCTAGGCGGGTTAACGGAAAGTAAACTGTACTACCATTTCGAATCATTGGTAAAACAAGGTTTAGTCGAACCAGTTGAAGTGATAAAAGAAGAACATCGGCCTGATAAACAAGTATTTGCGATTACGGATAAGGGTCGCGAAGAACTTCCCAAAAAGATCTATAAATTATTTGAAAGTGCGCATGAAATCAAGGATATGATTGTTTGTTTAGCCAACATCAAATATGTGGATCGGGATAAAGTAGTAGATATATTAGAAAAAAAAGTAAAGTCCATCAAGGTTTTTTGGGAACAGCTTGGGAATTTCGAGCCAGAACCTAAAGGCAACGAGAATATTCGTGAATTTTTGGATGGCTATTTTTCGACCAGAACAGATCACACAATATATTGGTTTGAAGAGTTAATTAAAAGGATCAAGTCAAAGGAATTGTAGTTTACATTTTGCAGGCATTCCAAAACAAGATTACGTCCAGATGGCGGTACTACAACGAATGTAGAAAAATTAGCCCAATCACATAACCAAAAATAATAGATAAAGCTATGTGAAAACTTATATTCCCATAGCTTTTATTTTTCCTTAAAAAAACATGATTGGTATAAGCAAGTCAAACTGCAGACAAATTCAAATTGATTTCAGAAATCCACTCCCTTTCCGCCGACTGTCTGCCAAGCCTCCTCGACGCAAGCGTCTGTGGGGTCTCGGCTAGCCAGTTTTTTCGGCAGGAGTGTCGCAAAATTTCTTCCATCCATTAAGGATTACTGTAAAAAACCATGTAGGGTAATCTAGTACAGTTGGATTGGAACGTAAGGTACGAGACTCCTGCGGGAGAAGCGTGTCCAAGGGAGACCCCGCAGGCGCATAGGCGCCGAGGAGGCTCCCGGACCGCCCGCGGAACGCGAGTGCCTGGAGCGGAAATCAACGACACATATTTTACAACCCTTTAAAAACTGTAGACGAACTTGCTCTGTATGGGCAAGTAATGCATTCCTATTAGTTTTTAGAGTATGAATTGATGAACGTATCATCCACTTAGCCCATACCAAAAATTTTCCCATATATTCTGAATTCTAGGTTCCATTTCCTCTTTTCCATAATAAGAAAATTCCATGAAAACCCCATCAATCAAACAGAGATAGGACATGATCAAGTTCTCGATTTTCACTTGGCGTATTTCTTTTTTGTCAATTCCTTCTAAAAAGATATCATGTAAGAGTGAGGAAAATGATTGTTCAGATCTAAGGAATTTATCATTTAAAATGTGCTTCAAATGCTCCGGCGGAAAGATCATCGCTCTCTTTAAAAAAGTTGCTTTATCTTCATGGTTTTTATAATAGTTACAAGTATCAAGAAGGATGTGCTTTAACTTTTCCTCCGAAGAGAGTGTATTTATTTCTTCGACAAATTGTTCGACCTGATGTATATGCTCTTCAAGAATTTCTTCAAACAGGCACAAGAAAAGGTCATCCTTATTCTTGAAATGGTTATAGATTGAGGGTTTTTGTATACCTACCCTCTTGGCAATTTCCGATAAAGCGGTACCTTCGTATCCGTACTTAGTAAAAAGTGTCAAGGAAATGTTTTTAATTTCATTTTTTGTCATAATGAGCCCCCAAACTATCTAACGTTAGTTAATATCATTATAAACTCATTTCCTTTTTTAAACTAAACATTTGATACTCCTGTCCCCTAAAAGATAAGAGAATTAGAATATGCTGGATAAAGAAGTTTCTTCGCTTTTATACACAATTTTCCCATCGTTCATTGTAAGTTCCACTTTAGTTTCGAGCACTTCATTTTCAGGTATATCAAATAGGTTTCTGTCTAAAACCACAAGATCGGCAAGTTTTCCCGCTTCTATTGTACCTAGCTCGTGCTCTCTAAAACATCCATAGGCTGAGCCATATGTATATGCTTGCAATGCCTCTGCCAAAGTGAGCCTTTGTTCAGGATGCCATGTGCTTTTTGGATCTCCGCTGCTATCGACTCTTGTAATTGCCGTAAATATTTGGCGCATTGGATTTAATGAGATGGAGACCGGGAAATCCGTTCCTAAAGCCAAGGATGCACCTGAATTTAAAAGCGACTTCGTCAGGAAAACATTTTTTTCCCTTTCAGGACCTATTATTGAAGAATATACCGCTCTTGATGAAGCGGCCATGTGATCAGGCTGCATGGAGGCAATGACTCCTAGTTTTGAAAAACGTTCAATGTCATCCGGATCGATTACTTCAATATGCTCAATAGTATGCCTTGAATCCCTTTTTCCATTTTTACGTACAGCTTCTTCAAAAGCATCTAAAGCTAATCGAATTGCCCCATCGCCAATAGCGTGAAACCTGATTCTGAATCCAAGTTCATCTGCTTTAACAACCCGATCGATCAAAACGTCTGGATCTAGAGCTGGATGGCCACAGATATCCAATTGATCGGAGTAAGGTTTGAGGAAGTAAGCTGTATGCCCCGTGACTGTTCCATCAAGAAACTGCTTTAATCCTGAGAATCGAAGTTTCTTTGATTCATATTTATTTCTCAGTATTTGAGCCTTCTCCAAATTGCCATCCAATTCAGGAGTGATATGAAATCTGGTCGTTAATTCTCCTTGCTTGTCCAATTTCTCATAAAGGTCATAGTCCTGAATGAAGTCATCTATCGGCGCATACAAATCGTTGACAGAAGTGATTCCATATTGGGATAACAATTGTAAAAACCTTTTTAAAATCGTTTCTTTTTTATTTTTGCTTAACCGTAATGCCTCTTTTAAAACGATTTGTTGAGCATCTTCATAGAAAATCCCGGTAAGTAAACCATCTTTATCTCTTTCATACCGGCCAAAATCCGGGTCGCGTATATCCTCCGTAACACCTGCTAAATCCATGGCTTTACTGTTTACCCATGTATAATGGCCTTCAGCATGGAAAAGGACGACAGGACGATCTGGAATAACAGAGTCGAGTATTTTATAATGGGGCTCTTGTTTATCATGCCAATAACCGGCATCCCATTGCATACCTATAATCCATTCATCCTCAGAACAACCTTTAGAAAATTCCAGTACTTTTGCAGCTGCATCTTGGGCAGATCGGGCATCAAATAAATTAACACTATTTAAACTTAGTGCACTAAACATAATGTGGAGATGAAAGTCATGAAATCCTGGCATGATTAATTGATTTCCATAGTTATATACTTTTGTCGTACTTCCTATGAAAGGTTCAATCTCCGCTTTTGATCCTACACTCATGATTTTGTTACCCAATATAGCAATTGCACCAGACGTTGGCTCATGTGTAAGCCCCGTGAAAATGGCATCACTAGAAAGGACAATATCTGCTTTTTTAATAGCCATAGTCGTTACCTCTTTTCATTCAAAATAATAAAACAGCAACGGATCATTGCACTAGCTTTATATCTAACTCTTCTTTTTGCTCTTCAAAATTCAGTTCAGGAGGACGTTCCTTAAACATTTTTGTTAAGTACAATAAGTAAATGAACCCTACTGTCATCCAAGTAATTCCTAATACTAAAGAATGGATATCTAACTTTGTCATAAACAATATAGTTATCCCCATGCCCATTAAGGGAAGAAGTAAATATAAAATGATGCTTTTAGGCGATCTCTGCTTCTGTCTCACAAAATAATGGATGAGCACAGAAAGATTAACGAATGTAAAAGCAAACAAGGCTCCAAAATTAATGAAAGAAGTAGCGGTTGCAATATCCAAAAAAACAGCACTCATGGCAACACAAGCAATCATCAAGATATTGAATATGGGCGTTTGAAATTTTGGAGAAACATATCCAAAAATCCTCTTGGGCAGAACCCTATCTCTCCCCATTGCATATAAAATCCTTGCTCCGCTTCCTCCTGAAGCGATAGCAGAAGCAGTTGCGGATGTCACAACCACGGAAATAAACAAACTATTCAGTAAATTACCGCCAGTATAAATCATGATATCCACTATAGCTGTATCAGGGTTCTTAAAAGCATTAAAATTCGGGAAAATCGATTGTGCAAAATAGGTAGATGCAACAAATAATACCCCTCCAATCAATGTCGTGGCATAAATGGCCTTAGGAAGTGTTTTTTTGGGATTTTTCGTTTCTTCAGCTAATGTAGTAACCGCATCAAACCCAAGAAAACTAAAACATAGTAGCGGTACAATGGAGAGTAGATGATTAACTTTCACGTCAGGACTAAAAAAAGGATCCTTAGAAAACAACTCCCCGGTGCCTTTTCCCGCTAAAAGTCCATTTATGCAAAGCAGGATGAAAATAATGATAAAAAGAATTTGAAAGATCACCAAAAAGGCATTCACATTCGCAGCAACCTTAATCCCAAAAATATTAATGGTTGTCACTGCAATAATAAAAGAAATAATAACTGCAATGATAGGGATACCAGGGAAATAAGCATTCACCATAATCCCAAAAAGTAAAGCACTGATCATCGGACTGAAAAGATAATCCAATAAAATGACCCATCCTACCAGAAAACCAAGGTGTGAATTAATGCCTTTCTGTACAAAGGTATAAGCTGAACCGGTAGTGGGATATACCTGAACCATTTTTGCGTAACTGTATGAAGTGAATAGCATAACGATTAAAGCAATTATGTATGCCGTCGGAACCATTCCATGTGTACGATCAATAGCGATACCATATGTGCTAAAAACTGTCACAGGCGCCATAAAGGAAAGTCCAAATACAATTGCATATCTTACATTCAGTGAACGCTTAAGCTCGGGTATACCTTTCATCGCAAAGAGCTGCCTCCTTTATTAACTATTAATGGCTGTTTTTTAGGTAAAGTGATTATCCATGATCTTCTTTCGCACTTACTGCTGCAAGACTGGCAAATTCATGTACAAGTGTTGCTGCTAAAAGTGAAGTGATTTGACTTGGATCATATGAAGGCAGCACTTCAACCACATCGTATCCTACAAAGTTAAATCCAGTTAGGGAACGTATCATTTTTAGTGTTTCAAAGCTGCTAAATCCACCCGCTTCAGGCGTCCCTGTTCCCGGAGCAAAAGAAGGATCGACGAAATCAATATCAAACGTCAAGAAACATGGTGTGTTGCCAATGGTTTTTCTGATCTCTTTCAAAACATCTTCAAATCCACGATTGGCAAGTTCACCCGTTGTAATCAAACGATAACCTAAATCAGTACTTGCCTGTAAATCCCCAGAGTGGTTTAGCGTGCCTCGGATTCCTATTTGAAACACTTTATCCGACTGCAGCAAACCTTCTTCGTGTGCACGAATAAAGGGAGATCCATGCCAATATTTTTCCTCATAATATGTATCCCAAGTATCTGTATGGGAATCAAAATGAATCATGGCTACAGGGCCATATACCTTCGCCGCAGCGCGTAAACTAGCTAAAGTGACAGAATGATCTCCCCCTAATCCAATAGGTATGACTCCTTTAGACATCAATTCATGCATGGATTCCTTCATTAAATCATAACTCCGATGAATGTTATGAGGAATAACAGGGATATCGCCAATATCAATGGCATTCATTTGTTCAAAAGGATAGACCTCATGAACAGGATGATAAGGAAACAGGGTCATGGATGCCTGACGAATGGCTTGAGGAGCAAACCTGGCTCCCACCCGAAATGAAGCGGCTGTATCAAAAGGCATACCTACAATTGCCAGCTTTGCATCATGCTTTTTGGAAGGTAAACGCATAAAAGTTCCTGTTGTACAAAACTCTGGCTTTACATCTGGTGTAAGTGGATATTTCATAAGTATCATCTCCCGGTTTTAAATGAAAATCATTTCATACATACTTTAACCCACATATGGTGTAATCGCTTACAACCCATTGTTCATTCGCTTACTTTTTATTTCTAACACCCACTTTTTGCGCTTTATTAACTAACGGTAGTTAGTATTAAACCAAATATAAACATAGTTGTAAAAAAAGTCAAACTATTTTTTATTATCTATCAAATCACCTTTTAATCCTGTAAAGCCGCCCACACTGACCAGCCCCTTTAGCTCTCCATAAGAAAAGGAGCTGCAAAAGCAGCTCCCAGACTGTAGACAAACTCGAAGAAAGCAAGTTTGCCTACAGTTATTTTCTTTGAATTTGTCTAAAGTTGATTTCAGGAATCCGCTCCCGGACCGCCCGGAAAGCGCGTGCCTGGAGCGGAAATCAACGGTCGTGGTTTTATAAACCCTCATAAAATTGCGCCCTTTAATGGAATGATACCTGAACTTCTATAAGTCCAGACTTTAGTTTGGTCCATCATTTTTTTGGACCTTGGCGATTAGTAGTAATATCAATGGAAGCAGAAACCCGAATGTCAGAGCATAAAAAGGCCAGATTTCTGAAATGAATTTACTATAATGGACGATATTAGGTGTCATAATCAATGTAAAGGAAATCAAAAGGATACCAAATGGAAAAACAAGGGGACGATAATCCTGCAATTTTAGCGTTTGTGCCAGGCTTAAAACGGTCACATAAAAAAACATACTAAATCTAATAAAAATCGTGATGAACCATATTACGGCCAGTAGTGCTTCCAGCCGCGTCATGAAATCACCGATATTTATTTTCTTGGCCAACATATAGATCGGATAATTTTGTCTTGCTGTTGACTCCGCACCAAGTACAAGAATGGCTAACATGGTTATAACGATCAAAACGCTTCCAGCCAGCAATTGACCGACAAAAAGGCTTTTTCTTATTTTGTCTTGTTGACTCACGAATGGGAGAATCATCAGAATCGCTACCGGTTCAATAAACGGAAAAACAATAAATGGTATAGATCCCCGTATAACCTGCTTCAAGCCTCCCTCGCCTACTGGTTGCAGATTTTGAAATTTAATCTCAGGAAGGAGAAGAATGATTAATATGGATATAAGCAATACAACAAAGGGGAAAAATATTTCCGCGCTTCGGGCCAAAGGTTCCAAACCAAGACGTGCGGCCATGAGGACGACACTCATAAAAAGAATCATGATCACTTGAACTGGAGTATCAGGCATAATATGACTTATCATAAAATCCCCAATTTCACTCAGGTAAGTCGCTGTGGTTATAAAAAAGTAGCTAATAAATAGAAGAGAAACTGCCATTCCCAGCCACTTACCCAAAATTTTCTGGCTGTATTCCACTAATGTTGAATCAGGATACCTTTTCCTTAAAGCGTCATATAAAAAAACAACCAGTAACGGTGCTATTGTCACGCCAATGATACCCGAAACCCAACCATCTTGTTCAGCTTCAGTAGTGACGATGGAGGGTAACACTAAAATAGAATCACCAAGCGTATATAATATCACTAATATCATTAGTTGACGGCTTCCGATTTTCCCCTTCTCGAGCATTTGCATAAGTTCCTTTCACGACAAAGCGGTAAGTTATATACAAAAGGTAAAAACATAGAAATGTTTTTTCTTCTAGCTGGCGCACCGAGCCCATTTATGATTTCCATAACCATTATTGACAGAAGAAGAATATACAAACCCTGTTGATTATAAGTTTTTTTGCCAATAAGCCTCACTCGGCAGTTTGGAAAAGCAGAAATATAATGGGTTTTATAAAAACATTGCCCGATTGTTTAGGTAGAATCATACATCCTTTTTCTTTTTACTATAATAAAAGGCAGTGAGGGATTGCCCCTCACTGCCCCGTTTCTTTATTTTGTTAAAATCTTCGTGTGTCGTTTCCGAAAATTAATTGAATTACTTTCACTAATAAAAGTTGAACCTAATAGGAGAATGCCGCCTATGATTTGAACAAATGTCATTTTTTCTTGTAAGATTACAGCAGAAATCAGTATAGCCACAAAAGGATCTACATAGCTTAGCATAGCAATACTTTGTCCCTTTAACTTTAGCATGCCAGAAAAAAATAACCAAAAGCCAATACCAGTGTTAAGAACTCCTAAGAGTATTATAAAAGGAATGGAAGATCTTGATACTTCCAAGATACCAAATCCCTCAGTGAATAATATATAGGGAAAGAGCAGTAAAGCTGTTGTTCCAAGTTGAATGATTGTAATCTCCAACATGCCCATGTTTCGAATAAATTTATTTAATAACATTAAGGCTGCGTAAAATGCCGCTGCCACTAACCCGAAAAGGATTCCTAGTAGATCATCTTTACCAGAGGCGCTAATGCCATTTCCAATAATCAATAACATACCTAATATCGCTACACCAATACAAACAACTTTTTTAATTGGTAAAAGCTCCTTAAGGACAAATGGTGAGAGAACCAAGACAAACACTGGTGCAAAATAATAACCAAGTGTTGCATTAGCAAGTGTTGTATGATCGTAGGATTGATAAAGAAAAATCCAATTCCCTCCCAATGCAATCGCAGAAAGAAAAAGGGGGGAAGCATTAGCCTTCACTAATTTCCATGGAATGGATTTCTTCATGATGAAAAATACAAACACTAAAAATAGACAACCAATTGAACTGCTTAGAAAAGCTGTTTCGCTCGAAGATAAATCAATGTATTTTACAACCAAACCCATTGTACCGAAAATAATCATTGATAATATAAACTGAATTTTAGATTTCATCGTCTACTCCTTCGAATCTGCGAAACAGCTTATATATTTCGCAGATTCTTAATCTGTTTTATATATAAGCGTATATAAAGGAGTAAACGGTGGTGGTGGTGATGTCGAAACGGGCTTTGTAATGTATGGATTCATAAATGATATTGGCATAATAAGCCTCCTAATTATTCAAATGTAAGAATTATTAATAATTATACATTACACTCTTATTTTTTGAATGGGATTTGTTTAAGGTTAGATTTTCTTTTTTCTCCAAAATTAAAGCAGCTACACAGTCCAATTAAACGATGCACTTGAACTAACCTGATTTCTTGTATCCCTAGCTACCGGGCATTCAATAGCATTTCTGCCCCCTTACTCCACGAGATCTGGGATTTGATTGATCAATTTCCCTGTTTCTTTTTCCTTCAAAATATTTCAATGCCGATAGAACGATGATTGCCATTAATGCAATGTCAGATAACCAAAATAAGTCCACATTTGTGGAATACATAACCACACTTATGATTAGCCCGGATAAGAAAATTAGTAAGAACACATATTTTTTTACTTTTTAAAGAACAATCCCACTATTTTTTCAAATCCCATGATAAAACACCGCACTAAATTTCCCTGTTTGTTAAATAGAATCCCCCACTGTCACTGCACCGTGTCTTCATTCAATGTCCGCACCCTCATTTTCCGTTTACATTTCATTTGTTCAAAAATGAATTTCATGAGTATGGCCAGGCTTTGAATGTTCAAAATAAGGTAAGGGCGGATCACTGATCATCAGGGTAAATAATAAAAAACGAAAAATATATTGAAATATCAATTTTATTTAGTTATAATACGATACGGTCTTAGTTTAAGCTTGTACTTAATTTTTAGAAAATTTAATAATTTTCTAAAATAGCAAATTTTGGTTTTTTCGGAGGGTTTATTTTGTCTAATAAGGTTCCATCATCATTTATAGTTGTGATTGGTTTCATGTTATTTGCCCTTTTCTTCGGGGCAGGGAATTTAATTTTCCCGCCAATGCTTGGTCAATCAGCAGGTACGAATATCTGGTCGGCTAATGCAGGGTTTTTGGTCACAGGAGTGGGATTACCGTTACTAGGTGTGCTGGCACTCGGTTTTTCTGGAAAAGATGACTTACAATCATTAGCGAGCCGCGTCCATCCAGTCTTTGGTATTGTATTCACAACCGTTCTTTATTTAGCCATTGGTCCATTATTCGCAATGCCTAGAACAGGAAACGTTTCTTTTGAGATCGGTGTAAAACCTTTTTTACCTGAAGATTCAGGTCCATTGCCTTTACTTATTTTCACCATCATCTTTTTTACGATTTCGTGCCTTCTTTCGCTCAATCCTGCGAAAATTGTCGAAATTGTGGGGAAAGTTTTGACACCCATCAAGTTGACATTCATAGGAATCCTTGTCGTAGTGGCTTTCGTCAATCCAATTGGAGATTTTCAAGCACCTGCCGAGCACTATATGGTTCAGCCATTTTTCAATGGGTTCAGAGAAGGTTATCTAACGATGGATACTCTTGCATCTTTTGTATTTGGCATCATCATCATTAATGCCATCAAAGAAAAAGGTGCTAAAACAAAAAAACAAATAATGATCGTTTGTGGAAAAGCGACTGCGATTGCGGCCGTTATCCTTGCTACCATTTATACAGCTCTCTCTTATATGGGTGCTTCAAGCGTTGGAGAACTTGGACGCTTGGATAATGGAGGCAGTGTCTTGGCAAAAGTCTCGGATTATTACTTTGGAGCATATGGCGGGCTATTATTAGGATTAATGATCACAGTTGCTTGCATAACGACAAGCGTGGGACTCATTACATCTTGCTCGACATACTTCCATAAGCTATTTCCAAATCTGCCTTACAAAACAATTGCCATAAGTTTATCCGTATTCAGTGCAATAATTGCCAATATTGGACTAACCCAATTAATTGCCATTTCAGTACCTGTTATGACAGCCATTTATCCATTGGCGATTGTTTTGATCTTCTTAACATTTCTTCATTCCTTATTTAAAGGAAGGCCTGAAGTTTATCAAGGCAGCTTATTTTTAACATTCATCGTCAGTTTATTCGATGGATTAAGTGGAGCAGGTGTACACATATCATTCATCAATGATTTCTTCACTACAATCCTTCCTATGTATGAGGCAGGACTCGGATGGATCATCCCAGCCATTGTCGGTGGATTCATTGGGTATGCAAGCAGCGTCTTAAAGTCTAAATTCGGTCATAATCACCAAATAGACTAAATGATATAAATCAGTGCCAGGAATTTTTGACTGTAGGCAAATTCGAGGAAAAGCGAGTTTGCCTACAGTTTTTTTATTTGAATATGAAAAAAGCTGCCATTAAGGGCAGCTCCCACTATAGATTTAACTTCTCATTCATTCCTTAATTTGTTCAGCAATTGAAAAATCTGACCCCTGTGATGCGCTTCATGTTCAATCAAATGGTAAACGACCCATTCAGGTGTGACGTCATATTGTTCAAGTACCCTTGGTTTACGCCAATCCGTTAAGTCCATTGTCCGAAAGTTTGACAGAAATACTTCACGTACTTTATTGAGGCGGTAGAAATGTTCTTCTAATGTTTGTCCTGCAATGTGGCTTAGGGAGTCATCTTCAGCACGGCATCCAAATGGAAACAATGCGCGTATTTCCGAATCCCATTCCGCCACAAGGACCTCCTCGTATAACCAATCCGCCTCTATTAGCGCTATGTGGTATAACAGCGAGCCAATCGTTTGTCTTTCATCGATTTTCAAATCGAGTACATTTTGGCTGATTCCAGTCAATTCCGAAATGAGCGTACGGCGAACATCTTCTAAACACCATAACCACCGCCCAATTTCCTCTTCATATCCCGGTAATGCAGATACCAGTAATGCTCTTCTCTTCACCATGATTCTCCTCCTCTTCATGAACGTACATTCTATTTAAAGGTGTTGTTTCCTTCTTTTAAATGGAAAAATCACCTTTTAGAGCAGGACAAAAAGGGCAATCTTTTAAATCGCCCTTTTTGTCCTGCTTGTTTCGTTTATGTCATCGATATCGTAGTAGATCGAAATTAACTCCCCAAAAAGAGATTGGCTTTCATCTCCTCTGTTATACGCCTGCTTTGTAGATAATCCTGTTCCCGTTCCTGTTCAACCATCATGCGTTGCTCCAGTTTTTGAGCATATTGTGCATAGCCGATTCCATGAGCCTGAAACATCGCTTTTTCCATTGCCGACGTGTACGTTAATTCGAGAAAATTAATGAAGAATCAATCCTTCCCATAGTAAATTTCGTACTCATCTTATCATGGTTATTGATAACTCACAAAGTTGCTACGGCTCCATATTCACTGATAATTCAGATTTTTCAACTGTTGTTTCTATCTCCGTGTACATAAACGCCAAATCCCTCCATCTTCCTCTAATTTCCTTTTCCCATGTACAAAATGAGCAGGTTGAAGACAAATTAAAAGCCCCATTAACAAAAATGTTGTTAATGGGACTGAATGTTTATTTATATGAACCGAAAATTTCCTTTGCCAATCTACGCCCTGTAGGAGTCGCAGCCAGCCCGCCCTCCGCCGTTTCGCGAAGTGCAACCGGCATGGTCAATCCTATTTTATACATGGCATCGATAACTTCGTCACATGGAATGCGGCTCGTAATGCCTGCAAGTGCCATATCAGCAGCCGTTATCGCGTTGGAAGCACCCATTGCGTTACGTTTCACGCAAGGAACTTCGACCAATCCAGCCACAGGATCACAAACCAGTCCAAGCATATTTTTCAATGTGATCGCCATCGCTTCTGCGGCTTGGCTTGGTGTACCGCCAGCCATTTCAACTATCGCAGCTGCGGCCATGCCACTTGCCGATCCCACTTCCGCTTGGCAGCCACCAGCCGCTCCGGAAATGGAAGCGTTATTTGCCACCACGAAACCGAAGGCAGCGGAAGTGAAAAGAAATTCAATCATCTCCGCTCGGCTCGGGTTTAATTTTTCTTTCACGGCAAATAATGTACCGGGAACAACACCTGCCGAACCTGCAGTCGGTGTGGCACAAATCATACCCATTGCTGCGTTCACTTCGTTCGTCGCAACAGCTTTACTGACGGCATCCAACAATAAATCGCCTGCGAGCGCCTTGCCCGACTTGATATAATTTTGCAAAAGAACGGCATCTCCGCCCGTTAGGCCTGTAACGGATTGCACACCTTTCAAGCCTCTTTCCACCGCTTGTTCCATCACTATCAAATTCCTGTCCATCTTTTCAATGATCTGTTCTCTCGACAGGCCTGAGATCTCCATTTCTTGTAAAATCATGATTTCCGCGATTTTTACATTTTTACTTTCAGCAAGTTCAACCAACTCTGCTACATTTCGGAACATGTTTTTACCTCCATATCTATGCCAACACTTTCAATGATTATCATTCAACCATCCTTATGACTTGCGACACGTTTTCCAATCCTTCGATTTCCTTCATGACATCTCCCTTGATTTTCTGATCGACTTCAATCACCATGAGGGCCATCTGACCTTTTTCTTTCCGTGAAACTTCCATATGTCCAATGTTAATTTCATGATTCGCCAATACTGTCGAAACGGAAGATATGATTCCAAATACATCGTTATGCACGACTAAAATGGCCGGGTTTTCACCCGACAATTTAAGCTTGAACGTATTCAATTCCGTTATTTCTATCGTTCCGCCGCCAATCGAAATCCCGACAAGTTCCAATTCTTTATCTTCGTCGAACAGTCTGATCTTGACTGTATTAGGATGATCCATCACAGTATCCTCGATTGTAAAGGAAACTTCCATGCCTGCTTCTTCCGCTATCGTCAATGAGGCAGGGATTCGTTCATCATCCGTATCGAAATCCAATATCCCGCCTACGACAGCGACATCCGTACCGTGTCCCCTGTATGTTTTTGCAAAAGAGCCATATAAAGAAATGATGGCTTTCTTCGGTTGCTTTCCGAATAATGTCCTTGCTACTCTGCCAATTCTGGCAGCTCCTGCTGTATGTGAGCTTGAAGGTCCAATCATGACGGGACCGATTATATCGAATGCAGATCTGTATTTCATCGTGTTATGCCCCATTTCTGGCAATATATTTTTTAACCGTCTTTTAAGGGTGAATGAAGATCAAAAAGCGGCATAATTACTATATTAAAATATTTTTATCATTCCTGCAATGAAAACCCTTTCATTGCATACCCCATATTAACATATATTACATAACATACCTACCAAAAAATCTTTATTATTTAACGCGAAATCAATATTTGATTTTTCAGTATATTAAGATAATTAACATTCGATCATTAAATTTGTAGAAAAGCATGAAAAAAGCAGCCATCAGGCTGCTTTCCCTTCTATCTCCGATTTTAACTTGCCTTTTTCTCATCGTTGGATTTAGCGGCACCCCAAATTTCGGATGCCCATTCAGGATGGTCGATGAATGCATTGCGGTTATTTTGCCAGTCATGAATGACATCATTGCGATGGCTCTCGAAATTATCGACTGGATCGAGTTCATTCCATTTCAAAAGTGTCGACAGCTTTCCATGAAGCGGCTTTGGATACGTATTGACTGTATCGGATAATTCAAGGTCCAACTCGCCGTCACCTTCATATCGGACGGCCATGTAAAATAACATCCTTGCTATATCGCCTTTAACATGATCTGGCGGTTCCCATGAATCTGAATCAAACTTACATTCACATCCACTATATGTTTGACCGCCCTCGTCGAAATCAAGGTGGCCCCTTTTACCATTCACTGTTACATCAGCGGGACGAAGGTGATGAAGGTCTGTCCCCGGACCTTTGCTTGTCCCAAAGTCACCGTGGGACTTTGCCCAAACATGTTCACGATTCCATTGTCCGGTATTGCCCCCATTCGCGTTCTTCGAGATGGATTTTCCAGAGTAAAGCAAGATGACATTCTGTTTGTTCACCGGGTCTTCGTCCGTTTCTTTAAGGGCATTCCACACTTGGTCATAAGATAACATCGTATGCCCCTTAATGATCGAGTGCAGGACCGCTTTCAATTCCGTTCCCGTTTTTCCTGCCGCGGCTTCGTAATAAGCTTCAAGCGGCTTATCATCCGATACGGTCAACGTGAAACGGGCAACCGCTTCCGATTGCTGGTCCTCGGCCTTGACTGCGACAAGGTATGTTCCAGCTTCATTTGCAGGAATGGTTAATGTCTGGCCCGTGACCGTACCGATCGTGGCTGAAAAGGTAAGTTCATCTCCATCTGGATCTGAAAAGTGCTCACTCAAATCGATGGTGACCTTGGAACCAGCTTTCACTTCAAGATTTTCCAGGTTTTTCGTTACGACCGGCGCATGATTTTCTTTGGGGTCGAAAGGGGAAGCAATCGCTTCCCCTTTCGAATCGACAAACTTGATATTCGATGGGTCGACACCTTCAGTTACCGACCACTTCTGAACGTTTTCAGCGCCCCTGATTTCTTTTACATTGGCGTTATCAATGATGACTTCCTTCACCGCCATGCCTCCAAAATCGATGATTGCGCCATCCTTATCCGGTTTTATCGTCACAGCAGCATTCTTCAGCCCAAGGCCTTTGAGTACTGCATATGAACCTTTTAACCAGATACCTTCTTCGATGTTGGATGTTTCGTCAAGATCGATCAATACACTAGGTGAAGCAATCGTAAGTCTTTTTGTTTTTACGTTTGTTAAATGATACGTTTTTTCTGGAGCAGGAGTTTCAACTCCGCCTGATCCAGATAAAGAGGTTGAAATCAGTACAGGGTCATGATCGCTAGCCCTTCCATGAGCTTCCATGAAGGATGAGTTAATATGGACAATATCGACTTTTGTCGCCTCGGCCATATTATTCGATACAAGGATATGGTCCAGTACTTGTGAATTGCCTTGATATGTGTAAGAATAGCGTTTTTCGAAAGGGACTTTCTCGATCATATTGGTTAGATCCTTGCCCTTTAATGTTTTAAGCGGAGCTGAAAATTCAAAATCATTAAAGTCTCCAAGCAAGACGATATTCGCTTTGGCATCCTGTGACTTGATATCGCTGACAAACCGATTGACGATGGAGGCAATCTGAAGTCTTTGCGTTTCGCTTGAAAGGACAGGAGGCTGGTTTTTGCCGAATAAAGGCTGGTCACCGCCCTTGGAATTAAAATGATTGGCCACCACCACTACGCTCTCGCCTTTAAATTCGAATTGAGCGGCTAAAGGCTTCCTGCTTGAAGTGAAGGCAGGGTCTGTAGGCTCGATTCGGCCAGGGTTCAAGGTAAGTTTTCCATCTTTGAAGGCCACGGACTGTGTTGCCGTTCCTTTCGTTCCTTCTGTCAATTTGACACGGTCGACATTATATAAAAAGCCTACGCGGATATTCCCGCCGGGTGCCCCGCCATCAAGTTTATCTTCGGGAGCGATATCGATGTATTGATATTGCGGCCCGCCCAGCTCTTTTATTTTGTCGGTTAACTTCTTGGCACTTTGAGAGGAATCCGTTGTCCCGCTATCCGCTGCCCCATCATTATCTTGCATTTCCGTTACGCCGATGATATCGGGTTGTTTAAGATTGGTAATGATGGATGTTGCGATCGTTTCGACTTTAGAATTAGCTGTTTGAGTGGAAAAATTCTCGATATTATAGGAAGCGATCGATAGCTTATCAGCATCCTTCTCCAAGGATGTCACTTCCCGGGCTGTTCCGCCATCCTTTAACGCAGGCAGCTGGGCTTTATCCGTCACTACCCTATAATTGCTATATCCATAGCTGATGATACCCGTGACAGAGCCATCAAAGAAATCACCCGTTTTCGCTGCAAATGATTCATCATTTATATCCAAGGTAATTCTTTCAGGATTGAAATCCGTTTCCGTTATTTTGACGCCCCCAACTGCAGTCGTCGTTTCCATATTCCCTGGAATGACGACCAATTCACCATAGTCTTGGGGAGCGACCACTTTCGGGTTATATACTTGCACGAGCATTCCTTCCAGACTCTCGTAGAAATCAATGCCGTCTTCGCTCGGATTAAAATCTGTCAATCTATCATCATCGATGTTCTCTGAAGGCGGAATGACATCTTTTCCGATGATGATCGGTTCTGGCAACACTGCAGTGCCAAGCTTTTCAATCGTCGTATTGGTCAATTCAGTTGTTGGCAAATCTGTCGTTTTCATTTCAGCATATCCTTCGATATACCACTCGGCGACTTTACCTGCCACTTTGACATGATCTCCCGCTTTCAGACCATGTGCTTTGTTGTACACAAGTATTCCCTCGGAAGTCGTTAAGTCCTTATCCGGGTTGGGATCTTGCATGTAAAAGTTATTCGCATCTTTTACATAAGTGACGACACCTTCCACACCTGAGACGAGTTGAGTTTCATATGATGAAAAATGATTCATCCCCTGAATGTCACGAATCTTCACTTCAGTGGTTTTGTTAACCGTATAGGCAAATGTGAAAACCTCCGATGTCTTGTCGTTGACAGCGATTGCCTTGATGACAGTATCTTTCGTTAAAATGATCGGTTCCGTGTACAGGGCACTTGAAGACGTCGGTGCCAATCCATCAAGCGTATAATGGATTTTCGCTCCTTCCCAGCCCGATTCAAGTGATACTTTTGTATTTTCACTAACCGTACCAGGGAAAATATCCGTGTAAACGGCCGGTTTGTTCACCAGTTCGTAATCTTCCATGCCACGCGGCTTCAACTGATACGTGTCATTGAACCTCGATCCGATTCCGGTTACGGAAATGACATCCCCTACTTTAAAGTTCCTCACGAAATCTTCATAACTCGAACCGGTCCGGTTATCATGGCGAACGATAACAGATTTCCCTTCAGTATCTTCCGCCTTGAATTCGAATGTTCCGTATGTTCCCGATGCCGCCAATTCTGTTATGGTCGCTTTTTCAATGGTGACCAGCTCACCTTGTGTTTCCTCATTGACCCCAGATGCATCAATCTTTTGGATTGCTGGAAGTTCATTCCCGGAAGAAACCACTTCAAGGGATGTTGGCTGGATTTGCAATTCCTTATTATAAGCGGATACTTTTCCGATTAAAGTAACCTTATCCCCTTGCTTTACATCCGCAGGCCACGAAGAACCATAAACATACAGTCCAGCCGTTTGATCTTGGATATAAAAGCCTTTTCCTCCCCAATAACCAAGTCCCGTGGTGACCACGCCATCGACCTGCACGACATCTTCGGTATTCATGCGCGCCTCGGCAATGGAGTCCAGAACCTTCACATCAGGCTGTTCAGGAGTTGTTCCTCCATCAGTGATGATCGTGTAATCCGTTGCGGATTTCAGGCCAGGTACTGAAAAGTACTTTTCCAGCTTCCCTGTAATCGTCACCTGTGCTTTAAGTAATTCCGGATGTTCGACCAAATTCAAAGCCGTTCGGATATTTCCGGCTGGAAGCTGGACAGGCATGATTTTCTTAACATCTTTTTCATCCGGACTATCCGCAATACCTATGTTCGTACTTTCAGTAAAAGGCGATGTTTGCTGATAGCTTGTACCGCTTTTGGCTGTACCGACGATATATCCCTTCACCGTCGCCGTTCCGCTGTTATTATTAATCGCTTCCATTACCGATATTGTACCTTCCGCTTTTGCAGCGGCTGCATTTGGCAAAACCGTTGAAAGCACGATCAGCACGGCAAAGAAAAGCTTGCTTATCCCGTTCTTCTTCAAGATCTCAACCCCTCCAACTTTTTTTCACAGACAAGGAATCATTTGAATGCCGCTTAAAAAATGGTTTCGCCATTCACCGTGACACCGCTCATGCTCACGGTCTTACCGTTAAGTCCCGATAAATCCAAATTACCCTCGACTGTAACCTGTGAAAAAGTAAAGTTATCCGGAGGTGTTCCTGTTAATGTAAGATTCCCTTTAACGACTGCATTTTCCAATGAAGCAATATCCGTGATGTCCACAACTACATGACCTTCATGTGTTTTTGGGGCATCAGCCGTTCCGCCAAAGTCTTTGGCCAATACGACAGTCGGGTCCGTATTGCTTCCGGCAACATCTTTGATACGTCCTTCGATGCTTGGTTCGACAGTTTTCAGCCCGCTTACATAATCCCGTAAATTCTCCCAATCAGCGAGTCCGATATCCGTCACCCTTCCTTCTTCATAAGCCTTCTTGAAAACGGTGAATCCATCTCCGCCCTTGGCTGTAAAAGCATTGGTCGCCACGACATATTCCTTCGCCGCATCCAATTCGGAATAAGTTCCATCTTGTCCAAGGACTTCAACCTTTGTGACACGATCGCCTGCTTCCCTCGAACTGTCGTAGCTGAATTTCATTCCTGAAACATGCAGGAAGCCGCCATTTTCCTTAGGGGCCAGGCTTACACTATGCTCTAATGCTTCATTGATTTCCGCACCGGTGAGCTTCATCGTCGCCAACGTATTCCCAAACGGTAAAACGGTAAGGATTTCCCCTAAAGTGATCTCACCTTGATCGATGCCAGCACGGATGCCCCCGCCATTTTGGAAGGCAATGACCGTATCCTTATTGAATTCTTTCGCTTTACTCAGCATTCCATCCGTAATTAAATTGCCCAGTTCCGTTTCATTTTTACGAACACTCGGCTTCGTTTCATCTCCTGCATCTCGCGGTGTTTCCAAGGCTTTCACAGCTGTTGCACCAGTCTTCGTTTCCTTCAGCTCCTGAATCTTAGAGGAGTATGTTTCAAGTACTTTTGCCGCTTCGGCATCATCCTGTTTTTCAGAAAGCTTAATCAGCTTACCGGCTTGTCCGACAATCTTGCCCTGCTTATCGAATTCCACATCGATCGTGCCTAAATAGTCGCTATATTGATACCCTTGAACGATGACAGTTGGCTCTTTCGTTTTCCCTTTATCATCTTTATCGACAACGACGGGGGCGTCCAACTGCGTATGGCTATGTCCGCCCACGATCACGTCGATGCCCTTGACCTTGGCAGCCAATGTTAAATCATTGTCATATGCCGCATTGTCATCGTAACCGATATGGGATACGGCAACGATCTTATTGACTCCCATGCCTTTGAATGCCTTGACCGCTTTTTCGGCTTCTTCAAGGTAGTTTTCGAATTCTATACTTCCAGGACTTGAAATATCTTTCGTCTCTTCAGTTGTAAGCCCGAAGAACCCTACCTTTTGGCCATCCACTTCTTTTACGATCCCGTTGTATATCTTCCCTTGCTCTGGCTTACTTGAAATCAAGTCCGAGAATAGTCCCTTGAACTTATCATCTTTGGAAAAGTCCACGTTCGAGCTGACAAATGGGAACTTTGCCCCTTTAATGAAGTCAGCCAAAGCTTGATGCCCTTCGGCGCTTGATCCCAAATCAAACTCATGATTCCCGAACGTCATGACGTCATATTTCATTAAATTCATGAAGCGAAGATCGGCTTGTCCTTTGAATTCATTAAAATAGAGAGTTCCCGAGAATACGTCACCAGCATCCACCAAAAGAGCTTGCGGTTTACTCTTACGCACTTCCTTAACAGCCGTCACCCTTTTTGCCACGTTGTCCAAGTGGGCATGCGTATCATTCGTATGCATCAAGGAAAGGGTGATTGCCTTCGCAGGATTTTTCAAGGCTTCTTCTGCTGCAGCGACTTTCTTATCCGCCAATGCCATTTTCGCCAGGAATTCCTTTCGGTCCGACTCCTTGATTCCATTTAAATGAATGGCTGCTTTCGCCTTTTTAGCCGCGTTTATCTGTTCTTTCGTTTTAAGTTCCCCATTGGCAAGAGCTACATAGGCATTGACCCGTTTTGCCACTTCTTTTTTCTTTTCAGCATATACAGCATCATCATACTTGCCTTTCACTTCTTTAACATAGGCGTGTATGGCTTTACCGAGCTTGGATGTTTTGCTGACTTTTTTCAACTGCGAAGAAACGGTGTGCATCCGCTTGTCCGCGGTCTTCAAATCACCCTTCTTCACCCAGTAATCCGCTTTTTCATAGTAGTACGGAACTTTCAGGTCACCGTTCAAAGCTGTTTTGGTCGATTTAGTGAATTTATCGTATAGGAGCTTTTCGATTTTCGCACCATAAACGGTATCTTTAATATTTTTATCTGCCTTTTTCACGGCTTTATCCAGTGCCTCGTATTGGTTCCTGATATCAATTGATTTCTTGGCAACGATTGCATTCGTAAGGGTGCCAATCGATTTGCCATGTGCAGCTTTTGCTTTCTCTGCCGCTTTATATCCTTTTACATAACCTTCTGAACGAGTGATGTACTTATCATAAGCTTCGATTTCTTTATATTTGGCATCTTTTTCTTTTTTGCTTAGCATTGATTTTTTAATGGTAGAGTTGATGTCTTTTTTTGCTTGTTTTGCAGATTTGATTTGTTTTTCAACAGTGGACACCGAAGCGAGTTTAGAAGTGTAGAAATAGGTATCGAATGGTTTTTTGATGGCGGCCTTGGCCGTTTTGATTTTACTATTCAGGCTAGTGGCAGCATCAGAAGGTGCCGGTGCTACCGCTACGATCGTTGTCGCAGCCATTATGGTAGCTGATGCAATTTTTACGATTTTCTTTTTCCCCATTATAGTTAATCCCCCCATAAGTTATATACTGACATAACTTTCTGCTAACTTCCCCATGGAATTTACACACTTTTCCAAAAATTGAGTCGTGACAAATTTACTTATTATACACAAATCCACCCTACTTTTTTCCTCTAAAGATCCGTGTATCTCCTATATTACAACAAAATAATCCAATTTTAAAACAAATTTACAATACAACACGCAATATTAACAGAATATTATCATTATATTCACCCCAAAATACCCATTATCCGGTAGATGATATACATATAAAATGATTAAGTGATAAAATAGTACCATTTACCTCATGACCACTCATGGTCTTTATACCTAAATTAACCAAAAACAACAAAGAAAGAGATTTAACTCTCTCAGACTGTAGACAAATTCGAAGGAAAAGCCAGTTTGCCTACAGTTTTTTTAATGAACGTTCCAGCTGATTTCAAAAATCCGCTCCCTTTCCGCCGACTGGCTGCCAAGCCTCCTCGACTCAAGCGTCTGTGGGGTCTCGGCTAGCCAGTTTTTCGGCAGGAGTGTCGCAAATTTCTTCCATCCAATGAGGATTATAGTAAAAAAACATTAAGGATATTCTAGTCTTGTTTTAAAATCATGGTCGGGTTGAGAGCATTTTGAACCTCCTTTATTATCTAGTTTAGACAAAAGGAGTTCTATCTTTTAAAACAAATTTGATTGAAACGGAAGGCGCGAGACTCCTGCGGGAAAAGCGAGTGCCTGGAGTGGAAATCAATGTAATTTTGCACACCCTCAAAAAAAACAAAAAAAGAGCATCAGTTACGATGCCCTTGTTAAAAATCACACGTCAATGCTTGAGGAAGTGCCTTGCCGATACACAAAGTATGCCTGATTGAATAGAGGATCAACCTTACTAAACAGGCTTTTAGGTTGGATAATATAGGATCATGCTTAATCGAGTCATTGTTTCCCCTGAATTATGGTAGGCATGCGGTCTGTCAGCCTTGAATCTGATAGAATCACCATTCCTTACTGTATATTCTTCGTTATTTACACGCACAGTCAGTTCCCCTTCAAAAACAGTTATGTACTCTTCCGTTCCTTCCCTATGCGAATCGGAACTTAGGAATCCACCTTTTTCTATCTCGACTGAATATACTTCAAAGCGCTTCTCATCTTCAAAGGGGAAGTGGGGATAAACTCGATATTTGCCGTTATCTTCTGATAAAGATTGAATTTCACTTTTTAAAACGATTTTTGTATCCGGCTGCGGGCTATTTATTAATGAAGAAAATGAAATCTTCAACCCATTGGCTATTTTCCAAATGGTTGTGATCGTAGGGCTCGATCCTCCCCTTTCTATTTGTCCGATCATCGTTTTACTTACCCCGGTTAATTCTGCAACCTTTTCAAGACTTAATTTCTTACTTTCCCTGATCGCTTTTAAATTGTTAGCAATAATAAAATTTATTTCTTCCATAAAAATGCTCCTTATTTACAATATAACGTCGGCATTGTACAATAAAAAGGAAGTCGTTATAATGTCACTTTTGGTCATTATAGCATACAAAGGAGAGTCAACCATGCATTTACTATCTTTTTTGCTATTTGTTTTCGTTACAAGTTTCACTCCAGGTCCAAATAACATCATGGCAATGTTATTTGCGAACAAGTACGGGTTAAAAAAGACGATTAAATTTTGTTTCGGGGTGGGTGCCGGTTTTTTCGTAATCATGTTATTGTGCAGTTATTTTAATGTTTTACTTGAAAATTTCATACCGAAAATTGAATTCATCATGACTATCCTAGGTGCAATCTATATGCTATATCTGGCCATGAAAATCATTTCAAGTTCCAATAAAGCTAAGGACGATAATGATGACAGGAACAACAGTTTTCTAGCGGGCATGCTTTTACAATTCATAAATCCAAAAGGCATTCTTTATGGCATCACGGCAATATCGACCTTCATCCTGCCTTATCACTCTTCAAATTTCAGCTTACTATTCTTTTCATTATTTCTGGCTTTTGTCGGTTTTATGAGTACGTTCTGTTGGAGTATGTTCGGTTCGGTTTTTCAAACGTTTTTATCAAAATATAGAAGTCAGTTTAATGTGGTCATGGCTTTGTTATTAGTGTATAGTGCCATTTCGATTCTTGTACATTAAAAGGGTAACGGGTGCGATCCTTGATTAAGAAGGATTGCCCCATGACTTCCTCCCCCTGCATTAAATGTTTAAGCTCCCTTCGAATATTGTGACAGCATGGCCGGAAAGTTTAACTGTGTCTTCCATTACTTCAACCTTCAATCGTCCTCCTCTTTCCGATGCCTGATAGGCTATAAAAATACTTTTGTCCAGCTTTCTTTTCCAATATGGTCCCAGGCAACAATGGGCCGAGCCCGTTACATGATCTTCGTCAAGACCTTGGGCAGGGGAAAAGAAACGTGAAACGAAATCATATTCACCGCTATCCGATCGACTCGTTACAATGACACCACGAATCGGCAATTGGGCAATGGAATCTATATCCGGCTTTATATTCCTTACAATTTCCTCTGATTGTACTTCGACTAGATAATCCCATTTGTTTTGTCCAACATACGCAGGCACAACACTTAAAGCTTTTATCAGTAATTCAGGGACAGCAGTCTCCCGCTCGATTAATGATGGGAACTCCAATTGCACCATTCCATGAACGAATCTTGCAGTGAGAAGCCCGCTTTTCGTCTGATAGACTATCGGCCGATCCCTTTGGCACGTATCCTTTCCCCCACAAAAAGAAAGCGCTTGCCAGCGTCCCATGTCCACAAATCGGGATTTCAATGGAAGGTGTGAACCAACGCAGATGCCATTCAGCTTTATGAAGGTGAATGAACGCAGTGACCGGCATATTAATCTCTTTAGCCATTCGCTGCATCCACTCGCTGTCACTTCCCCCGGTAAGAAAACAGACAGCTGCAGGGTTTCCTTTAAAAGGTTGATCTGTAAACGTATTAATGATGGTTAATTCCATTAAATGTTCCTCCGGTAAGTAATATTCTAGTCTCCTAATTCCACAATGAGGAGCCCTTTTCCTTTTTTGAATGACCATTCCCTTGTTTATTAAAGAGTTCTCATTAAAATGAAAGCGAGGCGTCCTCGATTAAGGCCGTTTATCGACTCAGATTCCAAACGATTTTTAACGTTGTTATTAAATCGAAATCACTAAAATGGACAGCTTTATAAAAAAGCTGCCCATCACTATATCAATGATGTGATCCACCTTGCGGTAACAAAACACCCTATAGTTTCCGTACAATAAATGTATCCCCAAGCAGTTCCCAATTCTGGGGAAAAGGATAACCAAGTACCCAATAACTGAGACCCCTTGACTTGTAAATCTTCACCAGGTCGAATTTTGCTTTAGCACTGCGTGCGTCCTCAAACCAAACTTCATGTGTGCGTCCCTGATTATCTTTGTATCTATAATAAGGTGATTGGGCTGTCTCGTCATATTTTATTTCCGCATTATATTGGACGGCGCGTCTGATGGCTTCCTGCATGTCGAAAGTCTCTGCTTCCTGCCCCTCTTCATGAGGAATAAGCCAGTCCCGTGCATAAATTTGAAATCCTATGAAGATTTTATTTGTTGGTATCACCGTTACGGCATAGTCAAGGACACGCTTTATTTCATTAATGGGGGAGATTGCCTGCGGCGGCCCTTTTCGGTAACCCCATTCATATGTCATCAGCACCACGAAGTCGAGCAGCCGTCCGTGAACTGGATAATCATGTGCCTCAACCAATGCTCCCTTTTGATTGCCGCTAGTCTTTGGGGCAAGGGAGGATGACACAAAGTAGCCCTCAGGATGCAATCGATCCACTGCTCTTTGGAGAAAGCGATTATAGAACTCACGGTCCTCTGGTGCTACACTTTCAAAATCGATATTCAATCCACGATACCCTTTATCTTTCATCGTTTTTATGACGTTGGTTAATAATGTTTCCACTAAATTCAAATCCGAAAGTATCGTATGTGCAAGCTGAGTTCCCGCTTCCGTCGCGGAAAAATTCGTTATGCACATCATGGGTATGACGCCAGTCGACTGTGCCGCCCGTATCGTCGGGGTGTCATCTATGGCCTCTAAGCTGCCATCTTTCCTCATTCTATAACCAAATGGACTTACGTAAGTCAAATGGTGGGCTACTTCACGTACCTGCTCCGCACCGGCTTGCCCGTAAACGTTTGTAAAACCATTTACTTCGATGATCGGCTTTGGTTTCTGGGGAATCCTTATGATCCGTCCGATATGGATATTGGACGGATCTGTAATCCGATTCATCTGCATAATGGCCTGAACTGTCGTTCCATAACGTCTTGCTATATCATAAAGGGTATCCCGTTCCCTTACGGTATGATAGATAACCGGGATGGTTAGTCTCTGCCCTGGATAGATGGCGGAAGGATTTGTGATGCGATTCGATTGCATGATTTCCTGTACCGTAATTCCAAACTGATTTGCGATATTATTTAGAGTATCCCCTTGCTGAACCCTGTACTGAAGATAAGGTTCAGGAATCAAAAGAGCTAGGCCAATCACCAGCTTATCTGGATTTTCAAGGCCATTGATCCGAACAATCCGGTTGATACTGACACCATACTGCTGGGAAATTCCCCACAAAGAATCCCCCCTATTCACCACATGGATTTTCACATGCACTGCCCCGCTTTCCTTCAAAATATTCCCTTCATTTTATTCCCCAGATAGCCCTAATATGTTTTTTGCGTTCAACATTCCAGTATTCTTAGTTTTTTCGCTCGTATTGCGTATCATTTTTGTTTCCCAATGTGAGCCCGGATTCTTTATGTGAGAAAAACAGAGAATGATTACGGTAGAGGAAAAAAGGTAAACAAATCCCAAAGACAGGGACATTGCCTAAACCGTACATATAACGTTGACCGTGTAGAAGCTGAATACAATCTATCAGTACGACAAAAAGATGTTACATGCAAAGCTGGTGATCATTGAAGGGGAAATTGAGAGGTAGGCGTAGCAAACCATGCGAAATACAAGGGAAGACCTCAAACTTTTATCTTCCTATCTTTCATGCTTAATTTATTTTGGAATCTTAATAGACCTCTATTACAATGAGTTATTTTTACTTAAAATTAAAATAGAAGAAAAATAAATGAATAATTTTTGATTATATAATAGTTTTCAAACTGACATCATGATAACAGCCGTTTTCCTTCTTATTGTCATTGTTCAATCCGTCCAATTCGCAGGAAATTATCTATCTGCCAAACTTGATAAAAGGTGAACGCAATCATAGCCTTTCCTGGTTCGGATCCAATGAAAGGCTATGGCTTTTTCTTTAAATTAAAAGTGCTTCCCTAAAAAGCATGGCCAGTAACAAACTAAATCAACAACTCGAGATATACGCCCGCTTTCGAGCCTCATTTTCGACTCCTAAGCAATAAAAACCAAGGGTGTGTACCTCTCCATTGAAGCGCACGTCTAATACGCGGAAAAGAGCAATATATCCCTGAAATAACCTGTTTTAAAACAAGGTTCCACCAAACTAAAATCCAATTGGTATGGTATAATTAGAGAAGGTTGAATTTTCTCTTCAGGAGGTTACATAATGACGATCACCAGCATCCTATTGGTGGTAGGTGCAGTCTTTATCGGCGCCTTGATGCGGACGATGTTCGGGTTCGGTGAAGCGATTGTCAGCATGCCCCTGCTTGCCTTACTTCACATTCCGCTTAATACTTCGGTTTCCCTGATTGGGCTGGCAGGTCTTACCGTTGCCTCACTGACCGTCGTTAGCGGATGGCGTCATATCGAACGTCCGGTTTTAATCAGGCTCGCGCTTGCAACACTCATCGGCATACCAGCCGGCCTCGCTTTGCTCCATTACGCACCTTCGATGATCATTACTTCTGCACTCGGTGTTTTTTTGATGGCATATGGGGGATACTCCCTTCTTAAGCAAAAACTTTTCCAGGCTGTGGATAAACCGTTACTCACCTCGAAAGGCTGGGTATTTCCGTTCGGTTTTGCGTCTGGAGTCCTTGGCAGCGCATATAACTTTAACGGAGTGCCGGTCGTCGTCTATGGAACTTTAAGAAGATGGAGTCCGGATCGATTCCGCGGAACATTGCAAGCCCATTTTCTTATATCCGGAATCCTTGTCGTGACAGGGCATGCGCTAGGCGGACTTTGGACAGCCGATTCATTAATTCTCTACGTTTATTCCATTCCAGCCATATTACTGGCGACAGGTCTCGGTATCTTCATGAATAAGCGAATTCCTGCGAAGAAATTCGAAAGCTATTTATTCTTTATCATCATTGCGCTAGGTGCACTATTATTGCTGCCCCATGGCTGAATGCCAATAAAAGCCTGATTTCTCATTGAAACATCGAGAAATCAGGCTTTTTGCAGGATTAATAGAATCATAGTTGAACCGTCAACCCCGGATATCCCGTTTGTTATATCCGATAAAGCCAACAGCAAGTAATACCATGGCCATGATGGTAAGTATGGATCCTTTGATGAAGTCCATATCTTCAACAGGAATTTTCGGAATATGGCCAAATGGTGTTAGTTTACCCATCCAGTCCGGGAATTGAATCATTCCGCCTAAATAAACGACTAAGATTGAGTATGTCAAGTAAAGCCAAGTCAAGCCAGATAATTTCGGTGCAAAGCCAATAAACAGAACAGCGAGACCAATCATGATCCACATCGCAGGCAGGTAGACCATTGCCGCGGTATATAAAGTGCCGAAAGCAATCCCTTCATCCATCACCGAATTCCCGACTGCCCAAAGACCGATTGCAGCAAGCGTAATCATGAGAAAACCGGCCATGGCAGAGATGATAAGATAGCTGCCCATAAGCCTTGTACGTGATACAGCGCAGCTCAGTAAATGTTCAGTATGATTCTTTTTTTCTTCCCCTTTAAGCTTTAACATCGCCATTAAAGGCGGAATGGTGCAAATCATGGAGATGACTGACATCAACATCGTCAAAAATTGCTCTGTCAGCGAATAGCCTTCAACGGGCGTCAATAGTTCGGCCATCATTTCATTTTTTGCAAAAAAGGATTCCAAATCACCTAAAACGGAACCGTAAGATGCTCCCAAAATGAACATCCCTGCTGCCCACGCAATTAACCCTGTACGCTGAAGCCTAAGCGCAAGGCCAAGCGGACTTTTTAAAAACGCTGAAGCATATTTCCTGCCTGGCTTAGCCGGTATGAATCCAGCTTCCAAATCTCGGATGGCATTCAAATATAGAGCTAGGACAACCAAGGTGATTGCAGCACCGATCGTTAAAATGATTGGCCACCAATAATTATTCACATATACTTCTGAACCTAAAACCAACCCCAATGGAGAGAACCAGGAAAGGGTTTCATTGCTAACGTCCCCAATCGCCCGAATAAGATAGGAGAGAAGCAATACAGTGATGGAATAACCAATCGTACCTCGCGCACTCTCCGTAAGCTGGGCAAATAATGCCGTTATCGCCGAAAAGAAAATACCTGTTGCCCCTAAAACTGCTCCATACATAAGGGATCCTTCCAAATCCATGCTTTCAATTCCCAGAGCATACAATCCGAAACCCGTTATTATCGCGATCAATGCATTCGTTCCGAACGATACGGAAATGGTTGCAAATAAATTAGCCAACCGGCCAGCCGGCAAAGAACGGATCATTTCGATGCGGCCGTCCTCTTCATCTGCGCGTGTATGGCGCGTAACAAGTAATATACTCATTATCCCCACGGCCATAGCGGTTAAGAGTAACATTTGATGCGCCATCATCGCTCCGTTTGTATAGTCATCCAGCCCGTAGCCTTTCCCCACCATCGCTGTCATTGCAGGATTCCTCATCGTTTCTGCAATGGTTTGCCTTTCTAGCCCAGTCGGATACAGATCGGTGAATGCCATTGCAATCATAAATGAAAGGACAGATAGGGAAATGATCCAAACAGGGATCCGAATCCGATCTTGCCGTATGATGAACCTTGAGAGCCTTCCTGTATTATGATAGGACTGGTTCGCCATTATAACGCACCTCCCGCCCCATTATCAGAATTCTTCCTTTCGCCTTCATAATGGCTCATGAATAAATCCTCCAATGCAGGCGGCGCGCTTTCCAATTTCACAATTCCAAACTGGCTTATATACTTCATGACATTATCCAATTCATTTGTATCCACTTGGAAGGAAAATGCTTGATCCTTCTTCACGATATCCCGGACACCGATTACATTCCCTAAAGCAGGAATAGGTTGCTTCGTTTCGACAAGCAAGCTTGTTCTCGTTAAATGACGCAACTCATCCAATGTTCCTGTTTCAATTATTTGTCCTTGCCGAATGATGCCCACTTTATCGCATAATCTTTCCACTTCAGAAAGAATGTGACTGGAAAGTAATATGCTTTTTCCTTTATTTTTCGCATCCATCACACATTCCTGGAAAACTCTTTCCATCAATGGATCTAAACCTGATGTTGGTTCATCCAATATATAAAGGTCGGCATCAGATGAGAAAGCAGCAATCAAAGCAACCTTTTGCCGATTCCCTTTTGAATATGTCCCGCATTTCTTGGAAGGATCCAAATCGAACATTTTTATAAGTTCTTCACGTCTGCTTTTATTGTTTGCCCCGCGTAATTCAACAAATAGGTCAATAACTTCCCCGCCAGTTAAGTTCGGCCATAGGTTCACATCTCCTGGAACATACGCGATCCGCTTGTGAATTTCAACGGCATCTTTCCATGCATCCATGCCAAAAATCTTTGCTTCCCCATCCGTCGCTTTTAAAATCCCGAGCAACACACGGATCGTTGTTGATTTTCCAGCACCATTAGGACCGATGAATCCAAACACCTCACCTTTATTCACTTCAATGTTCACCCCATTTAACGCGGTAAACTTTCCAAACTTTTTCGTTAAATCCGTTGTTTTCAAAACTGACATTCCTCATCCACCTCTTCCTCATTGGCTTAAATACGAAAGAAATTATGAAATATTTTAAATGATTTAGTACATAATATACAAAATAACAATTCCTGACAATAGTTTATGAACTTATTTTATTGTTCTATTACATATTTTTAATTAAACTAAAGTTGAGGTGAAATAAATGGACGGATTTCAACGCCGCAGGGAGCAAAAAAAACTGAATATACTAGAGGCTGCCTTAGCTTTATTCATGGAGTATGGTGTCCAAAAGATTTCTATTGGGGAAATAGCCAAAAAAGCAAATGTATCTCAAGTAACGATATATAATTACTTCGAAAGTAAACATAACTTGATTCATGAGGTTTTTATTCATTATACAAATAAGGCCTTGAATGAATTTGAACAAATACTTGCCAGCAACATTGCTTTCCCTGAAAAAATAAAGCGGCTCATGTTCACGAAGAACGAAACTGCGAAACACATTCATGAAGATTTTTATCAATATTTAATGAGGGAATATACTTCCGGGGTCAATTATATGGAGAAAATATATACAGAAAAGGCCCTGCCACGCTTTATTGATCTGTTTAACCAAGGGAAGGAACAAGGGTATGTTGATCCAAATTTATCAAATGAAGCGATTTTATTTTATATAAAAGCGTTGAATGAATATATCCAACGGGAAGAGGTTTATCGAAGCATCCTGCCTTTGACTGAAGATATTATGAAGATTTTGTTTTATGGGATAGTGGGGAAAAACGAGAAATGAACCATAACAGCGGAATTAAAAAAAAACGGTGTGAATCGATAACTCCAATTCACACCACCTTTTTAAGTCAATGTTAACAGTTTGGCTGAAGTATAATTATACTTCTCGATTGATAAATCAAAAACGGCTCCCGCTTTTAAAAAGACCGTACTTTCCACTATTAAGGTCGGATCTCCTGGCTGCAAGTCCAAAAGCTTGGCATCATCATCATTTAGTTTTTCACACGAAATGATTTTATCTGCAAACCCGATATTCAACTTCAAATCCTCGACAATATATTCATAAATGGAACCATTTGCGATTTCTTTATTTATGATGGGGATGATGTCTTTATTGAAAAAGGACTCTTCTATTACAATGGGTTCACCATTTAAGTATCTAACCCGTTTGAGGTTATAGATTTTGGTGTTCACCTGGCATTTCATTTGTTTGGCCAATTTTTCATCAGCTTCTATTAATTCTAACTTCAATACTTTACTTTTCATTTCATCATTCGGAAACACTTTGGTTAAGCCATTCATATCCCTCATCGAAATGCAGCCCGGTCTGGTAAATTCCCTTAGGAATATGCCGCTTCCTTGCACTTGATAAATATAACCCTGCTCAACCAATATATTGATCGCTTTTCTAATGGTATTCCTGCTGACATCGAACCTCTTCATCAACTCTTCTTCAGTAGGCAACTTCGTATTTAATGTATATTTTCCTTCTACTATTTCTTTCTCCATTTGTTCTACGACCATTCTATACTTTACACCCATATTTCCATTTACCTTCCTCTATACATAATGATTAGAACAATACTCTAGACTGAATGATAGGTTTTCTTTACAATAGTTTATTTTATTACGATTGTAAAGAAACCTCTGTTTCTTTCAGACTATAGACAAGTTAGGAGAAAAGCCAGTTTTCATTTAACGTTTCAGTGATTTCAGAAATTCGCTACCTTTCCGCCGACTGTCTGCCAAGCCGCATCAAAGCGAGCCATGTGTGGTCCCGGTAGCCAGTTATTCGGCAGGAGTGTCGCGTATTTCTTCAATCCAATCAGGATTACAGGAAAAAAACATCAAGGATAATCTAGTCTTGTTTTTAGACAAATTCGAAGAATCGCGTTTGCCTGCAGTTTTTTTCAAGAAAACATTCCAGGATGATTTCAGAAATCCGCTCCCTTTCCGCCGACTGTCTGCCAAGCCTCCTCGGCGCGAACGCCTGTGGGGTCTCGGCTAGCCAGTTATTCGGCAGGAGTGTCGCATATTTCTTCCATCCAATCAGGATTACAGGAAAAAAACATCAAGGATAATCTAGTCTAAAACTTGGTTTGGAATAGACCAGCCTGCAGTTTTTATTAAACGTCTCAGTTGATTGGAACGTAAGGTACGAGACTCCTGCGGGAAAAGCGTGGCCAAGGGAGACCCCGCAGGCGACGCCGAGGAGGCTCCCGGACCGCCCGCGGAAAGCGAGTACCTGGAGTGGAAATCAACGATCAGATTCACTAAACCTCAAAAACATTCCAATTGATTTCCAGAAACCCGCCCCCTTTCCGCCTACTGTCTCCCCTAAAAAAAAGAGACATCCTATCGATTAACGATAGGACGTCTCCAAATCTATTGAATATCACTTTGCAGTTGCCCAGACATGCAGTTATTTTATAAATCCTTCATCCTCTTTAATGTGTAAACAAAGTATTCCCAGTTGTTCATGGTCGAAGGGATGCTTAAGTGTTCTTCAGGTGTATGTACGGAAAACATATCCGGTCCGATCGAAACAGTATCCAACCCTGGTATCTTATCGATGAATACCCCACATTCGATCCCTGCATGCACAGCGATGATTTCAATATTTTCATGATATTTTTCTTTGTAGGTCTCTTCAAATAATTTCTTGAGTTTCGAATCAGGATTATAGGGCCACTCTGGATAATCCGCGTCAACCAATAGCTCGCACCCAAGCAAGCCGGCAATCGCCTTCGCTTGCGTGACCATATGATATTTGATGCTTTTGACCGAACTCCTGATTTCACTTTCGAATACCATTTCCGCTTCATTTGTTGTAACGACCCCTAGATTCGTCGAACTTTCCACTAATCCTTCTATTCCCATGCTCATTCCTTGAACGCCATGCGGGATTACCAGTAAGGAGGTAATGGCCTTTGTCACTGTCTCTTTGGAAAAAACGTTTGAAGAAACCGTTTCGATCTTTTCAAACTTGATCGATACCTCAGGGTCGGAAGATTGCAGTTCATTTTTAAACGTATTTTCCCATTGCTGGAGCCTCTCCGTTATCTTTTGAACATCTTCTGCATGAATCAGTACTGTTGCCTCTGCTTCACGAGGAATTGCATTCCCTTTCAGGCCCCCGTTCATTTGCTGTATGCAGCAAGGGAAGTCTGTCGTTAATTCATGTAATACTCTGCCCAAAAGTTTATTGGAGTTCCCTCTTTCCTTATGGATGGACATACCGGAATGTCCGCCCTTCAACCCTTTAATCCTGATATTATAAGATACAGCATCACTACTAGAAGCCGATTCCCATACGATTGGCAAGATCTGCCGAACGCGTATTCCTCCTGCAGAGCTGACCAGCAGCTTTCCATCTTCCTCCGAATCGATATTGATCATCATTTTCCCCTTGAAGTGAGCTGGATCCACGGCAAGTGCACCGTTCATTGTCGTTTCTTCTTCAGTCGTTATGACTACTTCCAGAGAGGGGTGCGGAATATCATTTGCGTCCAATAATGCCAATGCATACGCAACAGCAATTCCATTATCCGCCCCCAGTGTTGTATCCGTCGCATACAACATGTCTCCCACAATCCTTAATTGAAGCGGATCTTTCTCGAAATCATGAAGCGTACCCTTGTTCTTTTCGCAAACCATATCCATATGCCCCTGGATAATGACGGCAGGTGCATTTTCAAATCCAATTGTGGCAGGCTTTTTGATGATGACATTCAGTGCTTCATCCTGGATCACCTCCAGGTTCCTATCCTTGGCGAAGTGAACCAGATAGTCACTGATCGCTTTTTCATTAGACGATCCTCTCGGGATTTTGGAAATTGCTGCAAAATAATGAAACACTGGATGGCTCGATAATTCTTCTAACGTGCTATACATGAAAAAAACATCCTTTCATTTAAAAATATTTGGACTGCCTCTCATCCCTTTACTTTACCAGACCGAAACACTGCCACCCTCGAGAACAATGGATACAGAACGTACCCCAGATAAACACCCATCATATTCAGGATAAGGTCATCGACATCCAAACTTCCGCGCCGAAAAACAAACTGACAGATTTCGATCCCCGAAATCGATAGTAATGGATAAAAAAATTTCCTTTTAGCGGAGGGCTCTTTCCCTTCCCTGGATAACAAATACAGCCCGAATGGAATGAACAGCCCCACATTGGCGCTAAGGTTATAAAATGACACAAGCCCGTTCATATCGTTCGATAAATATGAAAGAATCGTACTAAAAGGAATCAAATTATACGAATATACCTGCCCTTCCGGTCGAAAGAACAGCAAAACCAATAATGATAAACTGTAGCCAAACCATACTGCCTGCCACAAAAGACGAGGAATTCGGACCGTTTCACCTCGAAGTAAAAGAGCTGCAAACGAAACGAAAAAAAGAATACAAAACCAGACAACGATGATTACCAAAGGATTCAAATATAACCGGAGCTGAAGGAAAAAAGGCAAACCGCACAAAAACAATGCTTGCGACAGCAAAAGGGAAAGCATGACCGTTTTTGGAGACATATAACTCCCCCTTCTATTTCTTACCAGATCATTGCATATGCTTATATCCTAGGACAACTTTAGGAACCCGTCAATAAGCTCCAGTAACCTGTCGGGAGAAAACCAGCGAGTCGGCCTTCTTCCGGTAAAACAAAAAAGCAGGCTCCCCATGTTCCGGGAATCCTGCTTTTTTGTTTTATGATCCATTCATAGGGCACGGTACCTTTTTAAACTAATAATATTAATCGTGATAAAAACGGCCGCAAATGCAAGGAGAATGAGGAGATCCAGTAATACCTCATTGAATGTGAACCCTTTGTACATAATGCCGTTCATCGCATCCGAGGCGTAATAGAGAGGCATGATCTTGCCGATTTTTTGCAGCCATTCTGACATGCCATCCAATGGGAAAATCCCTGTAAAGAAGACTTGCGGCACGATGACCAGCGGAATGAATTGCACCATTTGGAATTCAGATGTCGCGAAACTCGATAGTAATGTACCAAGCGATAATGCAACGAGCGCCACCAGTATATTCGTCAGTAAAACAAGCCAAATGGAGCCAACAAGGACGATATCCAATACATTGACAGCATATAGGACGACAATTATGGTTTGAAAGAGAGCAAATAAGCCATATCCGATCACATAGCCCGCTACGATTTCGTATCTTTTAATCGGGGTGGCAAGCAGCCGTTCCAATGTACCACTTGTACGCTCTTTCAAAAGCGCGATCCCCGCTATTAAAAATACAAAGAAGAAAACGAAAAAGCTGACGAGCATCGGACTGAAAGTATCAAAACTCTTTGTGTCGGCATCCCCGTATACATATTGCTCCTCCATTGAAGGAGTGTTTTTTCCATTCCCTTGCAAAGCATGCATCATTTGCATTTGAACGGCCTTTGCACGTGATGGTTCGTCGTTCAATAGTGTCAGGTTTTTTTTGCCATTTTCAACATGCAGCCAGCCATCCGAATCAGTCTCAATCATTTTTTCCTGTGAGAATTCCTCAGCAGCCGTTACTTGAAAATCCGCTTGTTTCAATGCGTTGACCATGGTCTCATCACTGCCTGTCACAACGAGTTTCAACTCACTTGCTTCTGTATCGAAAATAAAATACATGAGCGTCAAAATGAGCAATGGAGCCAGGAAAAATAAAGCGAGTGTCCTTCGGTCCCTGCGCAACTGCTGGGTAATTCGTGTAACTAGAGAGGCCATTCTCATTTTAGGCCACCTCCAATCCTTAAAAAAACATCATCAAGCGTATCCGCGGCAAATTGTGTTTTTAAAGCTGCGGGGGTTCCTGCTGCGATGATTTCACCTTCACGCAGCATCGCCAGTTTATCGCATCGTTCCGCTTCATCCATCACATGCGTCGTGATGATGATCGTCTTATGATCTTCATTACTTAAACGCTCAAGTTCCTGCCAAATCGATTGTTTCAGCAAAGGGTCTATTCCCACTGTCGGTTCATCCAAAATGAGAATCGCCGGATTTTGGATGAGTGCAACCGCCAGTGACAGACGGCGTTTCATTCCCCCGGAATAATGCGCAACCCGAACATTCAAATCATTCGTCAACTGTACGATTTCAGCTGCATATTGAATCCGTTCACTTCGTTCCTTTTTCGAAAAATGGTATAGCTTCGCAAAAAATTCGAGATTTTCAGCTCCCGTCAGTTCTGTATATAAAGCATCGGCCTGTGCCATATAGCCGACATCCATTAACAGTGCTTCATTTGGCACTTCATGATCCAGAACCGTGACTTTCCCCGCATCGGGCTTAATCAATCCGACAATCATTTTAATCAAGGTCGTCTTTCCGCATCCGGATGGACCCAGCAAGCCAAAAATTCCGCTTTTTTCAATATTCAGGCTCAATGGCTGAATGACCTTTTTCTGATGAAAACCTTTGGCAATTCCTTCAATGGAAATCGCGTTTTTCAATGTACACACATCCTCCCTCTTTAATTAACACGGTGTTGAGTGTATCATCATTCTAAGGTAGGATTTGGTCTAATACAATCAACACATTTGGAAAAATGTTCAGTGAAGGAGACATTCCATGGCATCGATTCATGAGGATATGGTACAAAAGACGAAGATGCAGATACAACATCATTTCATTGCACTCGTTGAAGCAGAGGGGTTCTCACATGTATCAGTGAAGAAAATTGCAGAGCGCGCCAACATCAATCGGGGCACATTCTATTTGCATTACACAGATAAATATGAATTGATGGATCACTTACAGCAGGAATTGTTAAATGAACTTCAAACTCGCATTACTGCCATATTGCCGAAAGAGGCTTTCATGGCTCTTCATCAACAGCAGCTTTACCCGCCATTCGTAGCGATTTTTCAATTCATCAGTGAACATGCCCACGCTTTGAGGGCCATTCTAGGCGATCAGGGCGATCCTTCTTTTGCCAAAAAAATAAAGCGCGTATTCGGTGAAGTACTGTTGGAGCGTTTGATCAGCCAGCATCCAGCAGCTGAAAATGAAGCGTTCCGCATGTATATGCACGCCTTCCTGACATCGGCGATTTTAGGGGTGATACAGGAGTGGCTGGAGAATTGTGAAGAGCAAACGGCGGAAGAAATGGCGAAAATCCATTTCCAAATCTTGAACTTCATCAGCCAATTGCGCACATTCTTACAATGAACCGGATTACTCTTGGCCTCGGCTCCTATATTACCCACGGATTTCCATAGCAAAAAAACTCATTTTAAATAAATGAGTTTAAAAGCAAAACAAGATATGGATTTTTCGCTCAGCGTTCCCGGATAGAACACAGGGATTTCATAATTGAATACCGCTAATGATGTAGGGAATTTAGTTGATTTACCTTAGGGAAAACAATTTTAAAAACGGATTCTTTTTCTTATCCGTTATCCTTAACTCATCCATGATGATTTGATCCTCATGATCGGCTATCCATTTCCTTAGTGCATCTTTATCCTGGCATTGTGTTAAATATGTCTGGCCACCCTTGCCTGTAGCATTAATAACATATCTGTTGAACGTTTTCTCCATAATTGCCCGCCTTTTTAGTAAAATGTCTTGAATCTTTAAATACGAATGCAATGCTTTTTCCTTTATCATTTACAAAAGAAATATAATATATATATTACAATTTTTGATTGGCAATAGCGTGTTCTGCTTGAAAGTATTGAATAAAGTACATCGGTGCCGGCTATCATAATCGTTTAATCGAACCTATCATAATGTGCTAACTAATATTTGTCAATACGTTTTTAAAATGTAAATGAAACGTAAATTTTCAGTCTTGTTAAAGACATATTTTTTTACGATTTAGGGGTTTACAACTGCTAAATGATGGGAGTAGAATACGTTTATCAATTTAATGCATTTCGGCCTAAACTCAAGGGAATTGAGTACGGAGGACCCAATCAATTGGGGTTAATTCTGCATTGCAGAAGGGATGAGATCAGCTCTTTCGCCATCCTACCCGTCAGCTAACTTCGTCGGCTAAAGCGAAGGAGGTCTTAAGACCGCCTATTTCGGGAGTTTTTTTGCACGCTTTTTGTGGCAAAATAACTGTTCGTTGTTTTCGCTGGTCTTTTTATTATGCCTTTAAAAAGATTCTGAAAGCAGATTGATGATTAAAATACAGTACAGTTTCACACAATTATTTTATAGGTAGGGATGATCATTTGAGAATGACAAAAAATTTATTGGATCCGCCAAAAATACTTGTACTAGGCTTTGCCATCCTGATACTTATTGGGGCCTATTTATTAACCCTGCCGATTTCCACTGAAAATGGCAATGGTCTTTCTTTTCTGGATGCTTTATTCACCTCGACTTCCGCTACATGTGTAACTGGACTGGTCGTAGTGGATACAGGAACGACCTTTACCACTTTTGGTGAGTTGGTCATCTTAACACTGATTCAGGTAGGCGGTTTAGGGTTCATGTCATTTGCGACATTTTTCTTTTTCCTTTTAGGCAAAAAGATTTCTTTAAAAGGCAGGTTACTCTTGCAGGAATCCTTAAATAATCTATCCATGGCAGGTGTAGTCAGGTTAGTGAAACGGCTTTTAATTTTCACGGCCATCATTGAAGGCATGGGTGCCCTTATTCTATCGATTCGCTTTTCTTTTGACATGCCGATCGGCAAAGCAATCTATTACGGGGTTTTTCATTCCATATCGAATTTCAATAATGCGGGCTTTGATTTAATGGGGGAATTCAAGAGTTTGACCCCTTATGTATCGGACCCTTTCGTAACCCTTACGGTCGTCTTCCTCATCACGTTTGGCGGAATAGGTTTTATCGTGATGAATGAACTATACGAATACCGTGATACCCATCGTTTATCCATACATACGAAGGTTGTTCTGACGACTAGCTTGGCACTTACGATTGCCGGCGCAATTTTAATCTTTTTATTCGAGTTCGGCAATGCCAAGACATTACAGCCTTTATCTTTCATGGGTAAAATGCTGTCATCATTATTTCAATCGGTATCACCAAGGACGGCAGGCTCCAATACGCTGAATATCCCTGATTTAACTCAGCCTACATTACTGCTCATCATTTTCTTGATGTTCGTCGGAGCTTCACCCGGATCGACTGGCGGCGGGATTAAAACGACTACATTGGCAACGCTTGTCGGAACAGTTTGGTCACAGATTAAAGGAAAGGGTGATGTGGTATTATTCCGGCACCGCATCGTGAGTGAAACGATCTATAAAGCATTGTCCGTTACATTCATTGGCGTATTCATGGTTTCATTCATCTCCATCCTGCTGACCATCACTGAAAGCGGAACTGACTTCTTGATGATTTTATTTGAAGCCACTTCAGCATTCGCCACCGTGGGACTCTCAATGGGTTTGACCCCCGAATTATCACCGGTTGGCCGGATGCTCATCATTTTCACGATGTTTGCTGGCCGTGTGGGTCCTTTGACTTTGGCCTTTGCCATCGCCATGAGGCGCAAACCAGATCCGTTCCGACGTCCAAAAGGGAAAATCATGATTGGTTAAACATAAATGAAGGAGTGTAAAAGATGGGAAAACGACAATATGCCGTGATCGGTCTAGGCAGATTCGGGACCAGTGTGGCCCATAGATTATATACGGCCGGCCAAGAAGTATTGGGTATTGATGTCAACGAGGAAAGAGTCGAGAATGCGGAACTGAGCGTTACCCATGCGATCATGGCGGATACGACTGAAGAAGAGGCATTGAAATCAATCGGAATCCGTAATTTCGATTGTGTCATCGTAGCCATCGGAAATGACATGCAATCGAGCATTTTAACTACCTTGCTTTTAAAAGAACTTGGAGTCGATAAGGTCATTGCCAAAGCACTTAATAAAAATCACGGTCAGGTGCTCACTAAAGTCGGGGCCGACTGGGTCATCTATCCTGAGAGGGATATGGGGGAGCGGGTCGCGAATCAACTCCTGTCCCCTAACATGCTGAACTATATAGAACTCTCTAAAGAATACAATATCGAGGAAATTATCCTCCCCATGAGCATGAAGGGAAAAAGCCTCAGAGAGCTTGATCTACGGGCAAGATATAATATCAGCGTCATTGCCATCGTGAGTAATGGAGAAATCATCATAGCACCCTCACCGGATCAGGATATCCATGAAAATGATATACTTTTAGTGGTTGGCAATAAAGAAGATCTAGCCGTCTTTGCCAATATTGAATAATCCTACAGGTTCAGGCTCTTGCTTTATGAGGCCGGTACCCATTTTGTATGCAGCATCACTTATACATGCGAGAAGACCGCCATATGGAGGTCTTCTCGATGAAGTTTATAACGAGCATCCCATGCCCTGGATATGTATGTATTATTTTATCGTACTGATTGCTTGGGCAAGAGTGGACTTTATCGTCACTTTATCAAAAGGAAGTTGAAGCTTAACGGCAGTCATGGCTATTTCCGGCCGAAGTCCTGAAAGGATTGTTTGAATACCGATCAAATGTAAGGATTCAATCAATTGCGATAGCTGGTGAGCGGATGCACCATCAATTGCATGAACGCCCGATAGGTCAATGAAAAGCCTTGTGACATTTTTTTCAGCGCATTTTTGCAATGTGTTTTCAAGCAAGGACATGCCCCTCGCCGTGTCAATATCGCCTATCAAGGGAAGCAGCGCCATGTTATCTTTAAGGGAAATGATGGGTGTGCTCAATTCATCGATCGTTGCCTGCTGGGCTTTCATGATTTTATTGGCATATCTATGATTCGCTTCAGTAAACCTCTCCATCACTTCACTGAACACCTTAACCACTATCCGGTACCAGGAATTTATTTCACGCTGCGTATATTGATCTCCATGCAATTCCGCGAACTGGTCAATATAATCAAGGTATTGATCTTGCGTTCGAAAAAACTCCCTCAATATAAAATAGATAGGTGTATTTAAATGCTGCTCATCCTGACCGATATCTTCAATCCAATCACAAAGCCCATTAAAGAATTCCCTCTCCTCTGTCACGAAGATCTGAAAGAAACGTAAATGGAATTCATGATTTTGCTGCTTGAGCTTTTTAATCACTTTGGGATCGGATGAGCTATAGACACCCGCCTTATCGCTTTTATTCAATGTTGCGTACCAATCCTCAGTCAATTGTGCTGCCACACCCAATAAAAAGGAATATAATTCTTTATTTCTATGCATAAACTCCTCCTATTTAGTTTTTTATAAAGAGCAGTCGGTAACCCCAACGCTGAGATCAGCATTGGCAGGTTATTGAAATATCATCGATTTAAGCAACGGAGATAACTTCTTCCATACTTAGGATCTTTTGCCCCGATGCCCACGGTTCCTTCTTTCCATATACCTTCCCAGCTGTTTTTGAAACCATGCAACCACTGTTTTTCAAAAAAAAATCAGCAAGAACCTACATCTAATATTCTCGTAAATCTTCGTTCGTCCATTATTATAGTTTACCAGTTCTATATCCCATTAACAAATCCTCCCTTTTCTTCATAACAAAAAAGGACCTGCTCCCAGATCCCTTGTTTAAAACCATTGCATCACCAATTTGCCTATCTTATGAGAATTATCTTTTCATAAATAAGGCCGTCCATAAACCTTGCACCCCAAACGTTTCATCCGATTTTTCCATTTTCCTCATTTTACGTATTTCCACCACTTCAAATTCCTTGAAGATCATTCTGAGTTTTTCTTCTGTAAAACCTAATCCGCCTTTAAGGCTCCTTTGCCTATATACTTCCCAATCTGAAAGATCTGCACCACCCAATATGCCGCCTTCGACAAAACAAGTAATCGAATACAAGCCCTTAGGCCTTAGCGCCTTTTTCACCATCTCCAAATAATTGATCCTTCGATGTGGAGCAATATGGTGAAAACAACCTGAATCATACACGAAGTCATATTGCCCTTTCTCCATATCCAAATCAAATATATTCCTTTGAATGAAGTTCACGTGCACTTTCTTTTCTGCCGCTCGTTCTTTTCCCCAGTCCAGTGCTGCCTTCGAGAGATCCACCGCATCAACGGAACATCCCCTTTGAGCAAGGTAAATGGCATTTCTCCCTGGTCCGCACCCAAGCTCAAGAACCCTTCCTGGCCCAATTAACCCGCCATCAAAATATGTAACCAAATTCTCATCAGGGAAATTTTCGAAAAAGGGGACCCCCTTTTCACGGTCTTCATAAAAATCATTCCAGAATGCAGTTGGTTCACGCAATAACGAGTCCAGCATATTCAATAGATCTTCATAGGTTGTAATCGTCTCCGACACTACCATCACCTCTTCCCATTGTATCCCACTATACAATCAATATGGTCCCTCATCCACCTTCTATCAAATCCGTTTACTGATGATTATCTTCCTATACATCCCATTCAGCATGATCGGTCGATCTTCTTCAATTTTCATATTCTTATCATGTCTACTGAACAAGTCTTCAAACCGCAAGCCAATATCCGTTCCTAAAAATCTAATGATGGGCCGCAGAAGCTTTTTGGGTAGTGAAGGCACTTCATCTTTAGAAATAAACTTATCGAATAGCATGATGTTCCCCTCGCCTTTTAAAACCCTGATCATCTCCCGAAGGCATTCATTGGCATCAGGTACGACGGAAAGAATCAAACTTCCCACTATATAGTCAAACGATTCATTATCGAATTCCATATGCTGTGCATCCATCTCAATGAAATGTATCGATGTATTTTCATATTTCTCCATCGCCTTTTTTAGCATATCGGCTGACAGGTCTATCGCCGTTATCTCCAGGTCAAGGTTCATGATCAACTCCAAATCGGCCCCTGTACCTACGCCCACAAACAGAACCTTTGCATGATCATGAAAATGCATCTCTTCAAATATTCTTTTCCTGGCATCTAAAAAGTGATGTGAATTGAAGATTTTGTCATAAACCGGCGACCAAACCTTATAAATCACTTTATTCCACGAATTATTCAACACCTCAACCCCCTTACTTACCTTTTCTATAAAGCATTAAAAATCCCTTTCAAGCGGATATTATATCTGGCTAAATAATCGATTAATCCCCTGCGGCACACATGCAGACAATATAGCTGCGCAATTCATTTTAAACACATTACCTTGACTGTCATAGTACTTTAATATAAGATATACCAAAGGAGGTGAGGATTTGGTTCAACGACAACTATCCTCTGACTTGCTTCGCGGACATGTAGATACGATGATTCTAAAACTCCTGCAAAGTGGCGATAAATATGGTTATGAAATCAGCAAACTGATATATACGGATTCGGATGAGCAATATGAAATCAAGGAAGCGACGATGTATTCCAGCTTAAAACGACTGGAAAAGGACGGATGCATCATCTCTTATTGGGGAGATGCCACACAAGGCGGGAGAAGGAAATATTACAAGATCACCCCGATCGGGGAAGACACATATATCCAAAATAAAAATGACTGGGAGCTGGCCAAGCGAATACTTGAGCGCCTCTTGTAAGAAAGGAAGATGAAATGTGATTGAAAAACTGAATGCACATGTTCATAACATTTTTGCCCCGTACAAAAATGCAAAAACAGCAAAGGAATTGGAAGAAGAACTGCTGCAAAACTTACTGGAAAAATACAACGACCATAGAATGAATGGTTCCAGTGAGCAGGAAGCGTATAAGCTGACTGTGGATTCGATTGGGGAAGTATCAGAGCTCATGGAATCACTCAATCTGCAATACAATGTGCTTGAGCAGGCGATAAGCATGGACTATTCCCGGCAACGCTTATTGGATTCCGACTTCCGCTCGGTTTCGGTGCATGATGGGAAATTCAATTCCTGCGATTTAAGCCGTTCTGATTTCAGCCATTCCGACCTGACGAACAGCACATTTAAAAGCACTAACTTAAATAATTGCATCTTTGAAAACGCCAATTTAACCAGTACCTTATTTAAAAGTGCGAATTTAAAAGGAGTAACTTTCAAGAATTGCCTATATAATAAAACCCCCATTTTAAAGGCTGTAATTTATCAGGTCTTATTTTTGATAAGGAAACATTCAAACAAACCATTTTCGAGGGATCTTCATTGAAAAAGGCATCATTTCGCGATGCCACACTCATCAATGTTCAATTTCGGATGTCCGATTTAAAGAAAATCGAATTTACTGGGGCTTCGATGGATAAACTTACTTACAACTTTTTACATGGAGCCAAGGTTGATCTTAGCGGCGTGACCATCATCTAAAGGCGGGTTTGACTTTCGACAGCGATTGTAAGTATCCAACACAATCATTGGCGTGACCTATTTCTGACAATAAAAACCCTGTGCTAAGACATGGAACGTCTTAGCACAGGGTTTTTATATGCTGCCCCTCCTCCTCTGCATGAACCTTTAGACCTCCACTTCAAATTCTTTAACGTAGACAGCATTCCCGGTGATTTCAATATCGTATGTGTCATGGATCTTGGTAGCAGTGACGTGAACTTTCCCATCCTTCCCGATTTCATGCCCCTGTTCGATTAACAGGTGCACCTCTTCTTCGAGATCATCCTTTATGTATTTTGCATAATAAGCCCCCATTACACCTGAAGCCGTTCCCGTGACAGGGTCTTCAAGCGTCCCTGAAAACGGAGAGGAAAAATGCCGCGCATGCATATGGGCATCACGATCATACGTATCCAGGCAAAAGGGATGAACAGAAGCTCTTGGCATTTCCTTTAATAATTGCGGAAACAGTTTATTGTTCGCCTTCATCCTTTTGAATGAATCGCGTTCTTTTACCGGAACCAGTAAAGTCCATAATCCTGTACTTCCATATACAATAGGTAATTCATTTTCCAGATCCTCTATATCAAGGCCCAGGGAACTGGCCAAGCCATCCTTATCCCCGCTAAACGCTTCAAACTGAGGAGCGGCCTGCTTCATCGTAATGTATACCTCTTGATCCGCGGTCGTATGGATCTTGATTGGCAATATTCCCGCTCCTGTTTCAATCATCAGCTCATCTTTATCCAATAATCCCCTGGTCCTTAGTGCATGGATGGTAGCCATTGTCGCGTGACCGCAAAGATTCATTTCATGTCCTGGTGTGAAATAACGGATTCTAAGATCCGCAATATCGGACTCCATGGGAAAAGAGGTCTCATTGAACCCTACCTTCAGCGCTATATCCTGCATTTCCTTTTCCGTCAGTCCACCGGCATCTAAAACGACACCTGCCGGATTTCCTTTATTCGGTATACTACTGAACGCATCGTAATGAAAAACCCTTACCATTTTCAAATCTAACATCTCCTATTAAATGAATGGCGCTTCTCTTGAATAGTAATTCTATATCTCCATCAAAATCCCTTTTTCGTCCTATGCTCAGTGAAAAGACCATTGATTTTATTTTCTGACTATTGTAAAATTACTCAAATTCATCTAATCATAAAATTCCATGAAGGGAAGAAGTACGTTATCGTTTCTGTTCCAAAGAGAGCTGGTGCTTTGCTGAAAGCCAGTGTCCAGAATATAACCGAAAATCATCCCCGAGAAGTAAAGCCGAACCTTCAGTAAGCTTTACCGGTCCCCCCGTTATATGGGACAACATATTATTGTGCGTTTGTAAGCATTTTTTAACAAGAGTGGTACTGCGAGTTCAAATCTCGTCTCTTAATGAGACGGGATTTTTAGTTTTGATCATACTCTATGAAAATAACGGGAAAGCAGGTGCAGGAATCATGCAGACACTATTATTCGTAACAGATTTATACTATGAAGCTAAAGGGAGAAATTATTATGAGGAGGATTTGTTCCTTACCTCGGAGCTTAGAGAAGATTTTCAGCTAGTACTTTGCCATCCTGAAGACATTGAAACGTTTGAAAAGGATTTTGACCTGATCGTATTCCGAAATGCAGGACCAGTAGCGAATTTTAAAGATAAGTATCTAGCTTTCCGTAACAGAGTGGCTTCCGGTTATTTGAAAACGTACAATTCATTTGTTGGAAGAGCTGATATGAACGGAAAGGAATACTTAATTGAACTGACGAATGCTCAATTCCCTGTCATTCCGACCATCGATACACTTGAATCCTTAAATAAACTGCCTGATGTGGAAACATATATAGTCAAACCGAAGGATGGCGCGGATTCCATCGGTTTGGAATTTGCCAAGAAAGAAGAACTGGGAGATAAAATGGATTCAGAATCAAAGAACACATTGGTGCAGCCATTTATCGACTTTGAGTATGAAGTCTCTTTTTATTTTATCGATACGGAATTTCAGTATGCCCTTTATGCGCCTGACAAAAAGAAAAGATGGGAATTAAAAGAATATGTACCTACTGAAGCAGACCTGGCCTTTGCTAAACGATTTATTGAATGGAACAATCTTGATTGGGGAATCCAACGCGTTGATGCCTGCCGGAATGAACAAGGTGAACTTTTATTAGTGGAACTGGAAGATTTAAACCCCTATCTTTCCCTGTTGGAATTAACCGATGAAACACGTCAGAATTTTGTAAAAGCCTTGAAAAAATCCTTACAAAAAGCACTGGAAGCTTAGAATGAAGTTTGAAGTTCAATAACTGACTATTTAACCTTTTTTCAATTAAAAAAACTGCAGGCAAACTCGATTTTCTTCGAGCTTGCCTGCTGTCTGAAACGACTTTTAATCTATCCGGACCTTTATTTCAATTGAGATTCATGCCATTTCCACGCACTTTCAATGATTTCTTCCAAATCTATCGATGCTTTCCATCCAAGTTCTTCATATATCTTATTAGCGGAAGCAACAAGACGGGCCGGATCTCCAGGGCGACGGTCTGCATACTCGATGGTCGGTTTCACACCCGTGACTTTTTCACAAGTGTCGATTACATCCTTAACCGAAAATCCTTTTCCATTCCCAAGATTGTAGGTGGCCGTTTCCTTCTTCCCGGATAATAGGGCTTGAAGCGCGATTATATGGGCTTGAGCTAAATCCGTTACATGGATATAATCACGGATGCAAGTGCCGTCTTCTGTGTCATAGTCCGTACCAAACACGGAAATCTTCTCACGTTGACCTAATAAATGCTGTAAAATTATCGGAATCAAGTGTGTTTCCGGGTCATGGCTTTCACCGATTTCTGCCGATGCATGTGCTCCAGCCGCATTAAAGTAACGCAAGACGACATAATGAAGTCCATATGCTTTTGCGAAGTCTCCTAATATCTGCTCTACCATCAATTTCGATCGGCCATATGGATTAATCGGATTGGTTGGCTGATCCTCATCAATCATGTCAACATTCGGTATCCCGTAAGTAGCTGCCGTTGATGAAAAAATGAAATTCTTAACATCATGCTTGAGCATGGTATTCAACAATGTAAGAGTTGCACCTACATTATTTTCATAGTATTTATAAGGATCTTGGACAGACTCCCCAACCAAGCTATTTGCAGCAAAGTGCATAACAGCTTTAATCGGATACTTAAGGAATATATCATTCAAGACCGCTTCGTCGCCTAAATTCCCCTCCACCAAGATGGCCTTCGAATCGACCAGCGAACGAAAACCGGTTGAGAGATTATCCAGAATGACGACCTCTTCAGTATTCACTAACTCTTTTACAAGATGACTTCCAATATATCCTGCACCGCCAACGACCAAAATCATATAGAATTTCCCCTTTTTACTTTAAGCTTAAATGAATTCTTGCCAATTTTCTCAACCTATATATACCATTAGTGTGAGGACTAATTATAAGATCCTCCCTCATTTTATAAGCATTTATTGAAGGTTTCCATGGCCAATCCATTATATTGGGTGTAATCAAACTTCGCTAGTTTAGGTTTATCATTACTAACCATGGTAGATAAGCCCTTTTCCAGTCCATCTATGCTATTTTCGACAAGTAAACCATATTTACCGTTTTCCAAAACGGTTCGGTTAGCCACTATATCAGTAGCCATGATTTTCATTCCTAAAGTCATTGCCTCCAATAATACCATAGGCTGCCCTTCATAATGTGAAGAAAGAACGAAGCAATCACATTTTTCCATGAACGAAAATGGATTTTCAAGCTGGCCCAAAAGATGAATGGAATGATTTAAGTCCAGCTCATCAATAATTGCCTGCAAATCTTCCTTTAAAGGTCCTTGTCCTAAAATATACAGTTTACTATTTTTATGTTTTTCATGAAAGCCTGCGAATGCACGAATCAAATTATCTTGACCTTTTTCAGGTGATAATCTTCCCATATTGACAAAGGTAAAATCATTTTTATCAGGATATGGAACGAATTGATTGTTCACTTCCAATCCATGGACCTCTTGTACGCTTAACGCCTGTTTATCGATCCAGCCTATAGATATCCCGTCCAATAATAGATGGGCATAAGTGCCAAGTTGGGTAACCGCTTCTTTATCGAATTCCACGATCCTGCCATTGAAGCTTGCCCCATTTTCCAAGACCATGGCATCTTGCAGCCCATAAGGCTTATCCCAAATATTATAATCGCCTAAGTTAATTTCGGCAGTGCCGCGCACTTCCCGTTCTTTTAACAGGATTGGCTCTTCTATGACTTCGAATGCCCCCGTATTTAACCAGCCAATTTTCTTATTATCGATTTCGAAAAGGTAATAGCCGCCTTTGTTGGTTCTGTTATACTTTATGATTCTGACGATTTGTCCTTCAAAATCGATTGCCTTGCTCACTCTCTTGGCCTTGTAGTTCGGATAAGCCTTCGTCCAAATCGTATGGTCTTCCGGATTAGTTATTTTTCCGTACTTCTGATTACCCGTATTTATTTCCTTCAGCGTCCTATTCTCGATCTTATCAATGAATTTTTTATGGTTTTTATAGTTTCTGGATATTATATACTTTCTTTTCATCATGATTTGCAGCTTGTCATTTAAGCTCATGTCTTCATTGATTGTACAATGTTCCAGCATGGATAAAGCCGAATTATCTATCCAGCCTATTATTTTATCTTTTACAGATATCCTGCTGTAAATCGAATGCTGGGTTTTTGCTTCCTTATCGACTTTTACAATGACCCCCTTAAAATCATGACTGCCAGAAATCTTGTACGTGCCTTCAACCTTATACGGCAACGACCATATATAGTTCGATCGAGGTCTTACTAACCTTGCAATCTTATCCACTTCTTTTTCATAAATGATGCTGTCCGGCAACAGTTCCACGGCTTCTTCACTAATCCAGCCAATGATTTGATTGTTATGGCTGAATTTGTAAAAAATGTTCTGATCGGCATAAGCCTTTCTCGAAATCACGATTTCGGCACCTTCGAATCGTTCTCCCAGCGGAAATTGGGTCGCATTCGAAATTCCCGGAAGGGTATTCCAAACATGATTTTCCTTCACATCCCTTAATATCGCCCGAGCCTTGCAGTTTTCCGTGATCAATGCCCTTTCATCATTTTCGCTAACATCAGGTTCATTGGGCTCGATTTGAAGGATTTTATCCGGGTTGATCGAATTCATCACATAATCAAATTTATCGTAGTCTGCATACTCCAATAGATTCTTACGGTTCAATTCCATCGTTCCCTCGGAAACACTCACCAGTTTATCAAATCGATTGTACACCGAAAAAATCCCTCTTAGATTAATACGGTGAGGTCTCTTTCCATTAATGATTCGCTCACTATCAGAAAGCAAATCATTATGCATATAACAAACTTTCTTTTTTGCATCTGCCGCAAGCAGATATTTAGCCCAATAATGGCTATAACCGCTAAAATCGATCACATAGTCAAACTTCGTTTTACCGAATAAACGTGCATGCTCCCTAATATAGGCATTCTCCGGGTAAAGCTTCTTCCCTAAGAACCCTCTTTCCCCTCTGTTATGGATGAATTTATCTTTATAGACTTCCAAAATCTTATACACAGGCAAGCCAGGTTTGAATAGAAAACGCACATTCTTATTAACCTTGCCCATATTTTTCAAAACCTCGTGCGAGTGAGGAGTGGCAGTAAAACAGCTGACATCATATTTATCGTAATCAATATTATTCATTAAGTTAAGGAAAGAGGATGTAATTCCGTTATCCCTCAATCCACCTGGATAAATTAATATTTTTTCCTTTACGGAATCAAGGCCGGTAATTGTGTTCAGTTGTTTCGTAGACTTATTGAAAATATTATTGACTATTCGCTCTGTTACTTTTCCATCCTCATGATTCGTGAATTTTTCCTGCATTTTTTTATATTTATCGGAATATCTCAATTTCACATTTTTAATATCTTTTATGGCCAGTGCCAATTCTTTTGAGTTAAAAAGCATCGGTCCCGGGAGTTCGTCATTTTGGAGATATTGTCCCCTTTGCACAGCATAAACGTCCGTATCCCACGTGTAGAACAGAATGGGCTTATCCGTAACAAGATAATCAAAGAAAATGCTGGAATAGTCCGTGATAAGTAAATCGACTGCAGCAAGCAATTCATTTGTATCCACATGGTCAGGTATTAGTCGATCCTTGATTTCCGAATGCTTGGCAGCTTCTTTATATAGAAATGGATGCACCTTAATGAATAGGTTATACCGTTCACCGATTTGGCTTTGTAAATCATTTATATCTGCAATGATTTGAAGGAGATCGTTATCTACTTTGGCCAGATTCGTCCCCTTCCAAGTCGGGGCATATAAAATATTTTCCTTGGCATCGCTGATTTTCAAACCAAGAGTTCTTAGATAATCCATAAACTCCCCCGGATTCGTGTTCAGCGTCAAGTCGATCCTCGGATATCCTTCTTCTATAATTTCACCTTTATACAATCCATTTAACTTATAGCTATGTGTAAATATGTTGGTAGTATGGGCATTAGGACTCAAAATGAAATCCGCACTTAAAAAGTTCCTAACGACGTTTTGAGAGACTGAAGGGTTACCGGGTATATCAAAGCCCATATTCTTAAGGGGCGTTCCATGCCAGGTATTGATGTAAATTTGATCACTTTTAGGGATGAAGAAAGATTGAAATGTGGAGTTATTGATTAAATACTCACTTGTTGCCAACCATTTTAGATATTCCTTTGAATTACGTCGAACAAATTGAACATTCGGCATATCTTTATACTTCGCCATTACACTTGAGAGGGCACCGAAATCCTGGATGGACCAAATATGCATAAAATCTTGATAATCTTGATTTTCCAGCATATATTTAAACATCGAGTATGGACTGTCAGTCATACTGTTTCCATCACGACTCTCATATAGAATCGTGTTTTTTTGCACGCTTAATTTCTCATAATACTTTGCATATCTATTAACACGCTGATGGTTTTCCTTCATTAGGAAATTGGCGATAGGCTGTTTAAGGAAATCGACTTTTCTTTTCATTACCTTCTTATTCACTAAATAGGCATCCCCTTTTATCGATTTATATTCACCATTCAAAATTATGTTTACCGTTCATGAACCCAAAATAACAACTATGAATGATCAATAGTTGGAGATTTTTTAAAAAGACTACTCTATTAAATTAAACGTTTATGAATGGGCAGTAAAAGTTCATTTTTCCACTGCCTTGTGCAGTTCGAGGATATTTTCCATTACTTTTATGATATCGTCCCTTAAATCAGGACGTTGCAGGGCAAATTCAATGGTCGTTTTCACAAAACCATCAACAACACCGACATCAAAGCGTTTTCCTTCAAAATCGTAAGCGAAGACTTTTTGGATTTCATTCAGTTTTTGGATGGCATCCGTTAACTGGATTTCACCGCCGGCCCCTGTTTCCTGTTTGGCAAGGAAATCGAATATTTCAGGAGTCAGGATGTATCTTCCCATGATGGCTAAATTGGATGGTGCCGTTCCTTGTTTTGGTTTTTCGACGAAACGGTTCACTTCGTATCTTCTGCCTTCTTGCGTAAGCGGGTCAATGATGCCGTATCTATGTGTTTCGTTCTCATTTACCGGCTGCACTCCAATGATGGACGAACCTGTAGCATCATATTCATTGATTAATTGACGTAGGGAGGGCACATCGCTTTCCACGATATCATCGCCTAAAAGGACGGCAAAAGGTTCATCACCAATAAAATTACGTGCACACCAAACAGCATGTCCGAGGCCTCTCGGTTCCTTTTGCCTAATGTAGTGGATATTGGCTAAATGGGATGGGTATTGCACCTTCTCCAATAATTCGAATTTCTCTTTATCCCTCAAATTATTTTCTAGTTCGTAAGCATGATCAAAATGATCTTCTATCGCGCGTTTATTCTTTCCTGTGACAATGATTATATCTTCGATTCCCGCTTTCACGGCTTCTTCTATAATATATTGAATAGTTGGTTTATCGACTATTGGCAGCATTTCTTTAGGCATTGCCTTCGTTGCGGGCAAAAATCTAGTTCCCAATCCCGCTGCAGGAATAATGGCCTTTTTAACTTTTTTCATACTTTGTACTCCTTCACGTTAGGATAAATCTACAAAAAACACCATTTTTTTCTGAATCATCCTTTTCATAGTAACATAGACTCGTTTTTTGTAAATATATTAACAGAAAAAATACCCTTCTTTTGTAAATGAATCCATAATTTTAAACTTCCATCCATGCAATATCCCGCTTTCTACTTGAAAAAAATAAGGCCATTCCCCGATATTTCAGGAAAAGGCCTCATTTTTTTTTCACTATATCGCTAATAGGTCTAAAGACCTGAATAATTAGCTCTAATCATCATTTCAATCGATTTTAACAAGTCGTCTGCATCCGAATCTATTGCGACAACAGATCTGCCATTTCAACGTAAAAAAATGGACGCCACCACTAGGAGCGACGCCCACTAAATTATTCAGCTTCAGCAACAACGGTGAAGCGTTGATTGATATGCTTTGGAATTTCAATCTCATCAAGTACTGCAAGGGCGAAATCGGCATAACTTACATAGCTTTCACCCTTTGAGTTTACAAGTAGGTTGTCTTTACCCAATGTATAACTGCCCGTTCTATTTCCTTGCGGATCAAAGAACGCGGAAGGACTGATGAACGTCCATTGTATGCCAGTGGCATTTTGTAGATCGCCAAGGTTCTTGGATTGATTATAGGCTGTTGCAAAGTACTCTTTCGGGAACTCAGGCGTATCCAATACGCGGATCGTTTTTGCCTCGTCAACGAAAAGGCTTCCAGCTCCGCCAACAACGATCAATTTAGTTTGAGGAGCACCTTTCATAGCCTCAATCAAGATTTTTCCTGCCTCGACATGCAGATGTTCATTCCCTGGAGCAGCGCCAAATGCATTCACTACCACATCGAATCCTTTAATATCTTCAGCATTCAGATCGAACACGTCTCTTTCCAGAACGGAAGCTCCTTGAATTTGGACTTTACCCTCATCCCTGACAATGGCCGTAACATCATGTCCCCTAGTCAATGCTTCCTTTAAAATCAGACTTCCTGCTTTACCGCTCGCACCAATAATACCGATTTTCATGTTAAATTCCTCCTATATATTGTTTTTAAAACTTTAATTGTAACTTAATTACTTACATGTAATAATATAAGTTACATGTTGCCGTTTTGTCAACTTTATTATTTAGAGGAGTTCGGAGATATATTCGAGTTTCGTCGATATCTTGCGTTTTTCGGAGATATATCCTGGTTTTTCGTCGATATATTGCATTTTTCGAAGATATATCACGGTTTTTCGTCGATATCTTGCTATTTTCGGAGATATATCCTGATATTCCGCCAATATATTACTGGATTCGGAAATTTATCACGGTTTCTCGTCGATATATTGCTATTTTCGGAGATATATCAGGGTTTTTCGTCGATATATTGCATTTTTCGAAGATATATCACGGTTTTTCGTCGATATCTTGCTATTTTCGGTGATATATCCTGATATTCCGCCAATATATTGCTGGATTCGGAAATTTATCACGGTTTCTCGTCGAGATTTTGCATTTTTTCGGAGATTTATCCTGGTTTTTCGTCGATATCTTGCATAGTCCGGAGATTTATTACGGTTTCTCGACGATATATTGCAGATTTCGGAGATATATTCGCTTTTTTCGTCGATATCTTGCTGGGTCCGGAGATTTATCCTGGTTTCTCGACGATATATTGCCGGTTCCGGAGATTTATCCGCTTTTTTCGTCGATGTATGGCTATTTCCTGAGAAATATTCTGGCTTTTCGTCGAGATATGGCAATTTTCGAAGATATATAAAAAGCACCATTCCTTATAGAATGGTGCGCTTAATTATAAGCTGGTTTTCTTTTTCATTAGCAGTCCCATGCAGATAGTGATGAGAGTAAACGCGATAAAGGCCAAAAACGGGATCGTGATGAATCCTAGCCAATTGATATATTCCCCTGAGCAGGGAACACCGCTTTGACACATTTCGAAATGCTTTAGTGCTGGGATTTTTTGCAGACCATAGTGATATCCTGACACCAACATGCCCAAAATCGATAATGGGAGGATGTATCGGTAAATTTTCAGGTCTTGCTCATAAAAGGCACGGCCCAATAAAAGAACGAGCGGGTACATCAAGATCCTTTGATACCAACAAAAGGTACAGGGTACATAATGGAGAATCTCACTAAAGTAGAGACTTCCGGCTGTGGCGATGATCGATAGGATCCAAGAAAATAATAGTGGCTTGTTCATCACTATTTCTCCTTCGCTGCATCATCAACCATTTTCTCTAAATCATCAATTGTATTTCCTTCGAACTTCTTCCCATTGACGAACAAGGAAGGAGTTCCGGAAACGCCCAATTCGTCGGCCAAGTCCATATCTTTGTTCCATTGATCCTCTGAATTCCCGGCTTTAAAGGAGGATACGACCTTTTTCACATCTTTGTCATTTGCAATTTCTTTCAATGTTTCTTCCAAGAATTTGTCCGTAAATACATCTTCCTTTTCATATTTCAGGTCTTCTGGCTGCTTATCGTACAGAAGCTCATGGAATTTCCAAAAGGTATCGTTTCCTAATTCCTGATAAACACTTTCCGCAAATTTAGCGGATCTGGTTGAATCGACGTTAATGAACGAATAATTCATGAAATAAAATTGCGCTTTTCCTGTATCAATCAATTCACTTTGTATAGAAGGAAAGAATTGTTCTTCGAATGTCTTACATACTGGACATTTATAATCACCAAATTCGACTATTTGGACAGGGGCTGATTTTTCACCCAAATAAGGCTGTGATTTATAATCGATTTCATTAACGGCTGTATCTTCGTCCTTCCCCTTTGCCAAGAATATAAAGCCAATAATGATAACAGCAATTAACCCTATTATCCAAAACGTGAATGCTGAAGATTGTTTTTGATTACCCTTTTTTTTATTAGCCATCATATACCTCCATCACTTGTAGTTGTGTCGATATTCCTTCTCCAGCCATAGCGGCCGTTTTCAGTTCCCCCCTTCCTGTTGCTTTCACCTGTAACTGATTCATTTACACGTTATAATATAAGTTTCACCATGCTGGTTTGTCAATTACACATACTTTTTATTTTTGCCTTTGCAGAAACGGCGTTACTTGACAAGGATACGGTTAATGGATAAATATTATTCTTGCAGGCCATTATAACTTGTAACCACTTGAATTACATGTTAAATAATTTATACTATATAAGAATAGAGATTTTAAAGGAGAGAAAAAAGAGATGTCCATCAGTACCCGCTTTTCCGTAGGAATCCATATATTATCTCTTTTAGAAATAAACAAAGAAGGCGTTAACACTTCTGATTTTATTGCAAAAAGTGTGAACACCAACCCAGCCTTAATCAGAAAAATCACTGGCATGCTGAAGAATGCGGGTTTAGTGAACGTTCGTCCGGGTATCGCCGGAGCAACATTGGCCAAGGAATTATCGGATATCACTTTGCTTGATGTTTATCAGGCTGTCAACGTTGCCTCCGATAAAGAATTATTTGGAATCCATGAAAATCCTAATCCAGCATGCACTGTTGGAAGAAATATACAAAACACAATAGAACCCATCTTTTCAGTTGCGGAACTTGCCTTGGAAAAGGCATTGGGAGTGGTAACGATTGAGGATGTCGTTAGGGGTATTCTGGAAAAGGATAAAACGAAATAGTAAAAAAACACATGAGTGACTCATGTGTTTTTTTGTTATTTATATTTGGGAACTTCAATCGTCAGTTTATAGGAATCTAGTAAACTATACAAATTATAAATCTGTTTCACTTGTTTTGTTGCCCAGCCAATATCAGTCGCATACTGGTGTGAAGCATATCCATATTTCTCTGCGGCTGTTGGATTCCATCTCATTTTGTAAAGCGTATCCTGTCCAGCAGAGATATATCCTTTGGCAATGAATTCTGCACCGCCTATGATCGCCGCCTCAGGGGTGAACCAGCCTGCATTATAGGCGTACTGAGCGCCGCTGCTTAGCGCCGTTCCGTCAAATGCTCCCACTCCATACATATTATAGACCGTTTTCCCGTTAACCTTTACGCCAGTCGCTAACGGGGAAGTGCCATTCCCGGTCTCCAGCAAAGCATGTGAAATCAGGTAGATTTCATTGACCCCATATTTCTCCCCTGCAGCAGTGAAGGTTGCAGCTTGGCCTTGTAGAATCCCTTTACCTGAAAGGATTCTATTATTCACTTCTGAAACGTCCATGTTGGTGACTTGAGAGAGCTTGACGAATTGGAATGATTTGACTGGATCATCCACAAAATTATTCGGGTTAAGATTATATTCTATATCTTCCGGACTGGCATTTACCCATGTCTTGTTATAGTCCACCTCATACCAATAGTATCCGTCAGAGCCCTTTACTTTTGATTGAATATTCAATGATTGATTATTGCTGACAGGACCGACTACCCAATAATTAGATCCGGCTCCGCCCCTGACTCGCCATCCGGTTCCTTTAACCGTACCTTTTGTAGAATTGATTAAAATCAAACCATCTTCGCGAATGTAGGTTTTATAATTTTTATCCGTTTGACCATTTACAGCCATTTGAATTTCAACCATCTTTTCCATCGTAAGATTATACTCTTTATCAATCCTGATTATCGATTCATTCGAACTTCCTGGACCTTCCGGTGCTTTGACCGTTAAATATTGCGTACTGACATATCCCGTTTTTCCATTGGCCGTGACTCTTGACCAGCCATTGGATTCTGAATACACCGTTACGGCCGTATTGTTTACAAGCTTGGCTATAATTGATGCGGAAGTAGATGCTTGTGACCGCATATTCAGACTGGAGCCCTCATTCACATTCACATATTTAACTAACGTGTTTTCTTCTCCGTCCGGATTCAGCCCCGGTAAAGAACCAGGCTTCGTTGCTGATAGATATTGCGTACTGACATAACCTTCTCCGCCATACGCTTTAACTTTTGACCAGCCATTTGATTCCGAGATGACTTCTACCTCAACACCCCTTGCCAATTTCACAATGACGGAAGCACTTTCTGACGGCTTATTCCGCATATTCAGTGAACCCGTGCTGACATTTACATATTTCGTCGTCGTTTTTTCAGGTATGGATGGTTTGGAGTCCATTTCAGGCTTTGTCGTTGAGAGAAGGTCAGTGCTGACATACCCATCCTTCCCATTGGCCTTGATTTTCGCCCACCCATTGGATTCCGAATAGACCGTCACTTTCGTTCCTTTTGACAGCTTTGCGACTATATTCGCACTTTCCGACCCGCTTTTTCTCATATTGAGCATTCCAGAACTTACGTTTACATATTTCGTCGTCGTTTTTTCAGGCGTTACGGCCGTTGATCCCGTTCCTGGTTTTGTTGTCGATAGATATTTGGCACTGACATGGCCGTCTTTTCCATTGGCTTTGACTTTGGCCCAGCCTTTGGATTCGGAATAGACCGTCACTTTCGTTCCTTTTGACAGCTTTGCGACTATGTTCGCACTTTCTGACCCGCTTTTTCTCATATTGAGCGTTCCAGAACTTACGTTTACATATTTCGTCGCCGTTTTTTCAGGCGTTACGGCCGTTGATCCCGTTCCTGGTTTTGCCGTCGATAAATATTTGATGCTGACATACCCGTCTTTTCCATTGGCCTTGATTTTCGCCCAGCCATTGGATTCCGAATACACCGTCACTTTCGTTCCTTTTGAAAGGATGGCGACTATACTTGCTGAGGCATTTCCACTTTTTCGCATATTGAGGGAACCCGTGACATATTTCGTCGTCGTTTTTGCAGGCGTGGCTGACATTGCTCCCGATCCTGGCTTTGAAGCAGACAGATATTTGGCGCTTACATATCCTTCCTTTCCATTGGCTTTGACTTTCGCCCAGCCATTAGCTTCCGAATAGACCGTCACTTTCGTTCCTTTCGAAAGGATGGCGACAACGTTTGCGGTAGCTTTTCCACTTTTTCGCATATTGAGGGAGCCCATGCTCACATTCACATATTTCGTTGCCGTTTTAACCGTTGCCCCAGCTTTGGTTACCGTTCCTGGCTTCGTTGCCGATAGATACTTCGCACTTACATATCCTTCCTTTCCATTGGCTTTGACTTTCGCCCAGCCCTTGGACTCCGAATACACCGTCACCTGTGTGCCTCTTGTCAGCTTTGAGACTATGCTGGCACTTTCTATCCCGCTTTTCCGCATATTAAGTGAACCTGTGCTCACATTCACATATTTTGTTGTCGTTTTAACTGTTGCCGCAGCTTTTTTTACCGCTTCAGGCCTCGTTGCCGATAGATACTTCGTACTTACATATCCTTCTTTTCCATTGGCTTTGACTTTCGCCCAACCTTTGGATTCCGAATACACCGTTACCTGTGTGCCCCTTGTCAGCTTCGCGACCATTCCGGCACTTTCACTGCCGCTTTTTCGCATATTCAGTGAACCTGTGCTCACATTCACATATTTTGTTGTCGTTTTAATGGTTACGGCAGTTTTCGTTAAAGTCCCTGGCTTTGTTGCCGATAAATACTTGGTACTGACATATCCATCTTTTCCATTGGCTTTGATCTTCGCCCAGCCTCTGGATTCCGAATACACCGTTACCATTGTGCCATTTGCCAGTTTTGCAACTATGCTTGCATCCTCCGTCCCGTTTTTTCTCATATTGAGCGAACCGGAACTTACTTGTACAAACATGACCTCTATATTGGCCTGTTCCGCATGTAGTGGAGCTGCAGATATTTTTTCTTCGAAAGCAACTGTAGACAACACTGCAAAACAGAAAGTTGGTATAATTAATTTCTTCATCTTATTCTCCCTACTAAAGAATTATATTTTTAACATTTATTTAAATATCGGTTAAAATCAGTATAATAATATAGGTATATTTGCTCATTCGTTTAAAACATATCATATTCCTTTAGATCTATAGGGAGATAAAGGAGATTGTAATATAATAGTAAAATAAAAGACATTTAAGTAATAATATAGAAATATATGCAACGAAAGGCATCCGGAAGGCAAATGATGAATATAAAGTATATTGATATAATTACTGACCACTCAAATTAATGCTTTTGAGACGAGCATCTTTCTGCATTTACTGAATATACATAAAGAGTGAGCACACGATCCTCATATTTGACGGATCGAGGCAATAGCCTATATAATTACTGTATATAACTTATAAGAATCCTTCTGTTAAGGGGAGTAGCTATACAATGAAGTCGTCAGTACAGGATTGAATCCTCGGCTTTATTGGCAACTGATTTTAGTTGTTTGCAAGACCTTGCCGATTATTTGGTGAGGTCTTTTAATTTTTAAAAGACGGTATGACCAATAATCGGTCATACCGTCTTTTTTGATTCGAAAAATTGCACAATAGAGGTGAAAAGTATGCAGAACTATAATGAATTAGCTCAAAGCGTTAAGATTTCCGATGATAAAAAGCATATATTGCTTAATGCCGACCCATCTTTATCGCTTATCGGAAAAGGCCGAAGCGCATATGTATTCAAAATACATTCCACCAATAAGGCACTAAAAGTGTTTTTCCCGGATCATACTCACACAGCTAAAGTTGAAGCTGAAATATACAAAACCGTCCAATCCATTGAATACTATCCAACCCTATATGATGCGGGGGAAAATTACCTGGTTATAGATCACATTGAAGGCAACACTCTTTTTGAATGTTTAACATTGGGAATCCCGATAACGGAAGAAAACATTGCGGAGATAGACCATGCCCTGCAATTGGCAAGGAAAGAGGGATTGAACCCTTCGGATATCCATTTACGAAATATCTTCATCACTTCCGAAAAAAAGGTGAAGATCATTGACGTTGCAAGGTTTAAGCAGGTGAAATCCTGCAATCAGTGGCATGACTTGAAAAGTGCATTTCATCTTTTCTATTCGAAGTCATTTTTTCCGAAAAAGATCCCCAGCTTCATACTGAATTCCATTGCAGCGATTTATAAAAAGAGATTTCTGCCCATCTGATCCTTACCATAAAAAAATCACATTGGAGGCTTATATGAAAAAAATAATGACCATTGCTCTACTGTCCATCCTTACTCTAAGCGGATGCTCAGCTTTAGAAGAAGTCAATTCATCATTGGAGTATGCAGACAATGCGACGGAGTATGTGAATACCGTTAAGGAATTTGCCAATGAGGTGCCTGCATTGTCACAGGACGCCGTCACGAATGCCGAAGCAAGAACAAATCTTGAAAAAGAACTGGAATTGATGAAAACGGAGATTGAAGAATTCAATGCAACGGAACCCCCACAAATCGCTGAAGGCATCCATGAGAAAATCGTCAGCTCGAATCAACAGCTTTCGGATGGAATTGAATTATATCTGAATAATATTGAAAATGGCCAATTTGATCCTAAGGCATTGGAAGATTCAGAGATAATGAAATCGATCGATAATATAACAGGATTGGCAAAACAAATTGAAGATTTGGGTAATTAAGCATCCTGCAATGAATAAAATGGAATCACTTGAAACAAATTATTGACATGAAACCAAAAGGTTTTATATAATCAACAAAGCAAAACCAATTGGTTTCATATTTTCACTTAAAAAGGAGAATCAGTATGGAAAATCAACATACACTACAGGATATCAAGAAGACGGTTATTCTTGAAGCCCCCATCCAACAAGTTTGGGATACAGTTTCGACTGCAGAGGGCATCGCTTCATGGTTCATGCCAAATGATTTTCAACCGAAAGTGGGACATGAGTTCCATGTGCAATCACCTTTTGGTCCATCTCCTTGTAAGGTAACGGAGTTAGATGCTCCTCATCGTCTTTCATTCAGTTGGGATACGGACGGTTGGTCCATTTCCTTCATTTTAAAAGAACTAGACGGCAAAACGGAGTTCACCCTTATTCATGGTGGTTGGAAAGAGCCGGAAACGATTCTTCCGAAACCGAATGAAAAAAGCTCAGTGATTCGCGATAGAATGGATCAAGGCTGGGAACAGATCGTTCATGCAAAACTTAAAAAGGTTGTTGAGGGCTAAGTGTCTGCAACAGAAAAGCATGATGTATTTCAGGCTATCGCCGACCCAACCCGCCGAAAGGTCCTGCAATTGCTTGCAGAAGGGGATTTACCCATTTCAAAAATCACTTCTCACTTTTCCATGAGCCGTACAGCTATTGCCAAGCATCTTCATATCCTTTCTGAAGCTGAATTGGTCAGCGGCCGGAAGGTAGGCAGAGAGAAACGCTTTCGGCTTCAGCCAGAACCTTTAGCGGAATTGAAACAGTGGCTTTCTTTTTACGATCAATTCTGGGATAACAAATTATCCATCCTTAAACACGTGATTGAAAATTCAGGCGAAAATGGATTGAAAGTCATCGATAAAGAAAAGGACACGGATGAACCATCATCATGAAGAAAACCCCCGGTGCATTGCACCGGGGGTTTTTTCATTCGTTTATGCATCCATCTCCACATTATGCGCTTTGCGCTTCCTGATGACCATCGTTAACAATAGTAGTAGATTGAAGACAATGATGCATCCAGTAAGGAACACTATACTCGTTGTCAATGCATCAGCTCCAAGGCTCGTACTCATCGCCTGACGGAAGCCCATGACAGAGTATGTCATCGGAATGAACGGGTGAACATGACTGAAGAAGTTATTGGTCAGTTCCACAGGGAACATCCCTCCGCTTGCACCTAGCTGTAATACAAGGAATATCATCGCTAATAAACGACCCGGGTTTCCAAATCCTACGGTCAAGAAGGTGACGATGAACATGAAAGTAAGGGAAGTCAGTATGGAAACCCCAATGAATTGCCCCATGTTCTCGACCTGTAAATCCATTCCCCAAATCATGATCGCATCCAACACCAATGCTGAAAGCGTCGCTTGGATAAACAGGACCGTAAATTTACTGAACCACCATGCCACTCCTGAAGTAGGTCTTGTGGAAGGCAGGCCTGTCGGGAATCCCATATTGAAAGCAATGGCCCCTACAAATAAGCCAAGAGACAATACATAAGGAGCCAGTGCATGGCCATAATTCGGCACGTCACTGCTTTTTTGTTCCTTAACTTGTGTCGGTTCCGCAATCATGCTGTAATTATCATCGGTTGTTTTGTTTTCACTTATTTCTTCTGCTCCATCACCGAGTTTTTCCGAAAGCTCGACCGTTCCATCTTTAAGTGAGGATATGCCATCACCCAATTTACCGGAACCTTCAGCAAGTGCCGAGGAACCTTCATTGATCTTTCCTGCCCCATCGGCAAGCTGGATGACTCCATTGCTTAAAGTAGGCAGATTGCTTGCCAATTGTTCAGTGCCCTCAACAAGTGCTGATGAGCCATCGTTCAAGGCAGCTGAGTTGGCATTCAGTTCATTGGCCCCACTAGCAAGTTTGCCTGCCCCTTCGCCAACTTGGTTAACACCAAACACATACTTCTCAAGACCATCCCCAAAGGAGGTTGACCCTGCTTGAAGTTGTGAAACTCCATCAACCAACTGACCAGATCCCTCAGTTAGTTTTGATAGACCATTATTCAACGAGGAACCGCCTTGTGCTAACTGGTTGATCCCCTTCACTAATTCCGGTGTCCGTTCATTTAAACTTTGTGTTGCCGCCGTTAATTGATTGCTGCCTTCAACAGCCTCATTCAAGCCGCCATTTAATTGGGCTGCACCAGGAATCAATTGTTCTTCAAGTGCGTTCCTTATTGCCGTATATCCGTTTAACGCTGAAACAGCGTTTGGATTGACTTTATTCACCGCATTATTTAAATTGGCCACTTGTTCTGGAAGCTGGCCTAATCCATTCAATACTGGCATTACTTTATCCTTTAATTGCGTTGATAAGCCGGATACACTTGCAGCAAGAGTCGATGCGATTTGTTTTTGTGCTTCCGCCTGTTTTTGAGTTTCATTTTGAATGACCCCGATTAATTCGGATTGTTGTTCACTGGTCATGCTTTTGAATGCTTCCGTGTTTTGAACGGCATTGATCGTGCTCTGACCATTATTCGCAATGGTTGATTGAAGTTCCGTTAAGGCCGCTTGGCTGTTATTGAGGTCTTGGGTAATGCCAGATACGGTACCGGAAGCGCTGCTCCCTGCTGGAACCGCTTCTTGCAATTGATTGACACCGCTTTGAATGCTTGTCAGTCCTTGCTTAAGCTGACTCAGCTGTTCTTCGGCGGGCAATTGGCCATCCATTTTTTTCAGGCCGTCATTTAACGCTTGGCTTCCTTCTGCCAGTTTATTGATTCCCTCATTTAAACTTTGCTGGCCTGCTGCCAATTTTGGAATTCCAGTCGATTGGTCCGTCAGCTGGCTTGCATTTTGTGATAATTGATTCAACCCATCATTCAAATTCGCACTGCCTGTTTGCGCTTGTGCCAATCCCGTATTTAAAGTTTGCGCTCCTGGAACCACTTTAGCCAGTCCAGTCGAAAGTTGGGATGAACCTTGTATAAGTGCATCACTATTATTAGTTAACTCCCCTGTGCCTGATGCGAGTTCGTCCGCACCCTTCTGCAACTGGCCGACACCTGAGGTATATTGTGAAATTCCCTTATTTAATTCCGACGCGCCACTTTCAAGCTTGTTGGCTCCTTCCAAAAACTCGCCGACGCCGACTTGAAGTTTATTCGCACCATCTTCAAAAGTTAATGTGCTGGAAGCTAATTTATTCAGATTTTCCGTCACTTCTTTGTTTCCATCTTGCAGTTTTTTTGCCCCGTCATCCAGTTTTGATGCCCCATCTGCCGCATCATTGAATCCATCCCCGATTTCATCCAGCTGGGAGAAAATCGCTTCCGCATATTCTTTTGTGACACTTTCGGCAATTTCCGTTCTCAAATTATTCGTTGCCTGTTTTCCGACCGTTTCAGAAACGAAACTGCGTCCAGGATTCACGTCATACGTCAAATTCATTTTTTTTGGCTTATCATCCATGACGGTTGCAGCATTTTTCGAAAAGTCCTCCGGAATGGTAACGACCATATAATATGTACCATCGTCAAATCCTTTTTTCGCTGCTTTTTCCGTTACGAAATGCCATTCTAAATCATCATTGTCCTTTAATTGCTCGATTAGCTCATTACCTACTGTTAAGGTTTTACCCCCATACTCCGCCTTCACATCCTTATTCACGACTGCAACAGGCAATTTGCCTGTATTTCCGTATGGATTCCAGGCGGAACTGAGAAATAATCCCCCATAAATAATCGGGACGAACAGTAAAACGATCGCGACACCGACCAGTTTTCGATTTGTAAGGAAAAGCTTCCATTCTTGTTTAAGCATGTTCACTTCTTTTCACCTTTCTTTTCACGCAGTACATCACTCAATGACGTTGAATTCCAATTAAGAGTCGGTATGTCCGTGGTGCCAAAGCTTTCTTTCAGCAAATCTGCCACTGTTTGGCTGGAAAAGAACTCTATCAAAAGTTGATCCGCCCGGGAAAACATCCGACGAAGGACGTCCATCCCCTTCTCTGCATACTCTCCATCTTTAAACGCTTTTTCTATAAGCCCTGTATCCGGAAACATCGAAATGGGGCCTTCCATCGCCTCAATAATTTCAAGGTTTTTAATCTTATCTACACTTTTGGCAAGAGTAAGGCCGCCATTATTGCCAGGAACGGAAGTGATTATCTGCTTAACGACCAGTTTCCTTATGATTTTTTTCAAATAAGAAGGAGACACCTCCAATCGCCTGCTGATCTCATTGGACGAAAGCGGTACATTTTTATCCTGGGTGGAGAGGATAACAATGATGCATATAGCTTGCTCGACCCCTTTTGTTAATTGCAAATCAGTTCACCTCTTTCTATATGTATATGGATGTTTGATATCCATAATGGATATTCGGTATCTATAATTAAAACCCGATTCTTCTTAGAAATCAAGTTTTTTCTAGCAAAAATTCCTAAAAAAAATGAACCCCTCATGACAGCATAATAAGGGGTTCACCTTTCAAGTTTTTTATTATAGGTCGTTTAGAAATTCATTGACCGCTTCTGGCGTTTTAGCATTAGCACTGTGCAGATGTGCAACCTTTTCCCCATTCTTAAATACTAATAGTGATGGAATTCCCATTACCGTTTGCTCGTCTGAAATCTCAGGGAACTCGTCACGATCGATTGTAAACCACTGTTTGTCTTGATGTTCTTGCGTGATCTCATCGATGAACATGTCTAAACGTTTGCAGTCTGGACACCATGTAGTCGTAAAAATTCCAACCGTCAATCCTTCTTGGGTGATTTGTTCACGGTATTCTTGTTCAGTTTTGATATTTTTCATGTTTTTCTCCTCCGGGCTTTTATACTTCAATCCATGAATGAATGTACTCAAGGATTAATATATAATTAATTCCTTCACAGTACAAACGGTTTATCCTGGACATTCTAACTCTTGCCCGGTTCATGTACCTTTTCTATGCTTTGGGCAAAGCCGCATTTTCTTGGAATCCTAATCTCTCGCTTACAAAAGAGGATATCCTCGAAATGAACTCCTATTTTCATCAATGAAGATATAATGACAGCTTTTTTCAAAAATGATCAATTCACTGTCAGGAATTCTTTCAGCGATGAGAATGGATGCCTCTACAGGAGTGATCCAATCATGACGGCCCCCTGCCACTAATGTTGGACACGGTATTTGATCCAGTTGGTCCACGATGTCAAATGTTTTCAAAAACTTGGCCCCTTCATTGGCCGCTTCCCAATTAAAATTCGATTTCTTCTTTCGGATCATCTCTTTTTTCGCTTCCGTTCTTACTTTTCCCCTTGATGAGTAAAAATAGAGCGGTTCCATGACCATATTGAATTCAGCCATATGCTGTTTTTCCATAGCCCCCGCAAATAGAAGGTTTGCCATCCTTTTTTGATCAGCCGTCCCGGTTTCCTCTATTTTCACCAACGCCTCTTCCCCGAAAACATGGCTTGGCGATGTTGCGATCAGGAGCAGGGCAGCCACACTGTCCGGATAGCAAATGGCGTACTTTTGTGCAACCATCCCCCCATAAGAATGTCCCAATACAATAACTTTTTCCAACCCTAAATAATTTCTGATCGCCTCTAGATCCTCCACATTATTCTCCAGGTTATATGTCGATCGCGGACCGCGCTCAGACCTTCCACAACCTCGCTGATCCATGTAAATCAACTGCATCGATGCCGAAAGCGGCGTAAGGAATGACTTAAATCCAATATGCTCGCCACCAGGTCCTCCATGAATGACGAAACAGACCGGCTTCTTTCTCCATGAATTCCCTTCAGGCACCAATTCCGCCCCTTCCACATCAAAATATATTTTTGTGCCGTTAACCTTTGCGAACATCCTGCCCCCCCCCCCCCTTTTTCATTACAAAAATAATCAAGCAGCCTCCCATTCACTTTTATTGTCTTTGGAAAACTTCTTTGCAATAAGGCTTACTCCAATCATTACAATCACATTTATGAGGAGCGCGACCAGACCAATGTTCAAATCTTTAATGGCTTGCGGCAATGCCGGGAAAAGCGTCCCAATTGTAGCGCTTGTTATGGTTGTATACCCAACAGTGGCTAAACCGGCAATGATGCCCGCTGACGCACCCTCTTTCGTCACGAAGTTATTTTGCAGGAGACTGGCGATGAAAGATGGGAATAATTGAGTCACCATGCTGTATCCCATCAATAAAAGGGCCACGATCGTATTTCCTCCAGTCAAAGTAAAATACACGGCAATGAGAGCAAGAACAGGTACGAGCAACTTGGCAATCGTCGTGATTTGTTTATCCGAGGCGGAAGGAGAAAAATGCTGATATACGTTTTTGGCAAGCAGCGTCGCTGAACTCATTAAAATCATCGAGCCAGGAACAAGGGCCGTCAATAGTCCCGCTGCCCCGATGACCCCCACGAACCAAGGATCGAAGGTATTGATCGAAAGCTTCAAAAGCGCAAGATCCATATCCGGCCCCTGCAGGCCAGGAACTTTAATGATGGCGGCATAGCCGACAAAGATCGCACCGACGGATAATGCTCCGTAAAGCGGAAGGATGAACGCATTTTTACGGAATGTCTTGGCACTTTTAGCTGTATAGGCAGAACCGAATGTTTGCGGCCACATATAGAAACCTAACGTCGTCAAGATGATCGTGGATATAAACCAAGAAGCACTCATCCCCATATCCGGCAGTGTCAGGAAATCAGGCTTCACGGCATTGACTGCTTCGAACATCGGCTGGATTCCGCCAAAATAATGAAGCGGAATGTAAATCCCTAAAAATAAAGCGACCAACGCGATCATGATGTCTTTGAGAACAGCTGTCCAAACCGACCCATGGATACCTGAAATCATCACATAAGCCGTAACTGAAACAGCTCCGATCCAGACGGCAACCGTCGGGGAAATCGAACCATAGGAAGTAGTCGAAACGATGATTCCCAGGCCCTTTAATTGCAGCACCAAAAAAGGTACAAGGGCCAAAACACCGACGATTGAAACAAGTACCCCCAATAACGGACTTTTGTACTTTTTAACATAAAAGTCTGCTTGTGAAATGAGCTTATGTTCATTTCCGTAGCTCCAAATGGCAGGATAAATCCAATAAGAAAACAGGTAGCCCAATGCTGCGAACGCAGTTCCGTACAAAGCCGGACCGCCTATCCCATATGCCCACCCGCTGGAGCCCAGGAAAGTGGAGGTGGAATAAATCTCTCCCGCCAGTAAAATCATGATGATGAAAGGGCCGAACCCGCGTCCGCCGACCGTCCACTGTTCAAGGTCCATGTCCTTGCCTCTTCTTGCCCTAATCCCTAAATAAAGTGACAGCAACAGGAAACTGAAAATAATGATGATCGCAATATTCATTTCTCTTCCCTCTCTTTATTCTTGGGATCTAGCATATAAATGATAAAAACGACTAAAGCGGTAAAGATCAGCCACGAAAAGTTCCAGAAAAAGAATAGCGGCATGCCAAGGATGTACGGTTCGATACTATTAGCCCAAAAAGGCCCGCCAAGTATGGCGATTACAGGAATTAAAGAAAGAAAATAAATGGGTTTCATGTGATTCTCCTTGTCTAATGAAATGAACTAAATGTGGTAACTCGAAAGATGGATCCTCTTTTATTCATCACCTGGCGAAGCGCGGAGCCGTCGCAGTTCATAATCCCCCTTTCTGAGTCGTCAATATGTGATATTGCTTTTAATCTAGCAATCCTCATGCCAATATTGAAATTTTCTGAAATAAACAGAGTGAATGGGGTATATATCAAGGAGGGTAAAACTTATAATCGAGGATAAATCAACGTGCCGTTGATGGGGAATCCTTAGTAATGAGTAAAAAAAATTTTACAAGTAAAAATTTTTTTCATCCCTTATAGGGAACATGAGTCACTACAGTTTTTTTATATACGTTCCAAGTGATTTCAGAAATCCGCCCCTTTCCGCCAACCGTCTGCGACTGTTGGCGTCCAAGGGAGACCCCACAGTTGCAAAGGCACCGAGAAGGCTCGAAACGAGTAACTGGAGTGGAAATCATGCAGTACAACCAGGCCTTGTTTAAAAATCATGGTTCGCACCTTTTTGCTGTCCACGGCTAATGGTCCGATGTCCACTTCCGAATCCTCTTTGGTCAGCAAACTGAAAAAAGCCACTATCCAGTGGCTTTTTCACATCATTCCTATTGGGAGAGTAAGCTGCCGGGAAACACCAAACTTATCTGATAACCAGCCGAACTTCTTACTAAAGGAATAATCACCCAATGGCATCAGCTCTTGTCCGCCATCTTAGTAATAAAATTAAATGGTGGTTTGGAGATTCATCAATGGCAGGCATCCCTGCTTCTGCGTTAGCTTTCATGATTGAATCGGTCGAATGAATATAAACCTGCATCATTCCAATTTTTTTAATTCCATAACTCCTTTGCCATCCATTGAAATATCCAATTGCTGATTTATGACTATCGAAAGCGGAAAGATTTCCGACTCTTTTTTCGAAAAGATCCACCGCCGTTTCCTTGGACCTAAAAGTAAAAACGAACCTGCTTCATGTTCCCCCATGAAATTCAATCCATCTTCACTTATCGCTTCACCATGCCTTACAGGTACACCATTACTGATCAACTGGTTCCCCAAAGCCCTGACTTCATCTGTCGTAATGTTTATTTCACTGATGCACAGGACGTTTTGAGCTGAAAAATACTTAGCCTCGGATTCGGGTGATACAGAATATCTTGATATGAACTCGACAATGTTGCCTGAAGGGTCTAAAAAATAAAAAGCATGTGCATCAGAATAGCTGAAATAAACTTCGTCATCACCATCTTCTCTAGTCAATTCCACTTTTGATTTCGCCCATGCTTTTGCCGAATTAAATAAATTGGTCGGTATGTTCAGGGCAAAATGGTAAAACGGCTTTTCATTGTGATGATATTTTTTGATTTCAAGCACACTTTCCCCTGCCTTCATTTCAAAAACATCATCTGTTTGCGATAGTAACTCAAATCCTAACAGATTAACATAAAAATCCCGCATTTCATCCCATGCATGACTATACAAAGTGACCTTATTGATAATCAACGTTCATTCCCCCTTCCTCCTAACAAATATTGTAAAGTAATCCTGTATTTGTGCAAACATTCCGTACTTACTGCTACACCAATTAGCGACAACTCAAAAAAGGACCATCAAATTCGGTGGTCCTTCGTTTCATCTTAAAAGGTTCACTCTTTAATTTTCAGGCCCAGCATGGCTGCAAATACTATCGCTTGGTCCGGGGAAACTTCGCATCCCTTTAAATCTTCCATGGATACGGTAAGCCTATGAAATGTAGAACTGCTAATATCAATTCCTTTGAGCGGTGTCCGGGAAAAGTTCACTTCATTTAATCTACATGTATCGAACTTCACTTTGTTGAATTTACACTCATAAAAATCGGCACTTTCCAATGAGCAATGATCAAACTTCACTTGCTTTAAGCTGGAATAACCAAAAGCACTTAAATTCAAGTTGCAATTTTCGAAGTAGACATTCCCTAAACTTGCGTCAGACAGATTAATGCCTAATAGTTTGGACTCTTTGAATTCCACCCGATGAATCGAGCCGCCCATGAAATCGGCATTCGTCAAATCGCAATGATCGAAAATGACATCCGTCAGCTCGATATTCCTGAATGATACATCGCTGAATGTCACATTTTTAAAAACTACCTGTGAAAATACGATTTTGTCCATCTTTTCTCTATCAATCGTACTATTGGTTATCATACATGAATCCAGATAAGGTTCATCTTGATAATATATTTCCTGAAAGTTCGCTTGAGTTAAGTCTTGAGGGATCTTTGGCTGTTCAATTCTGATTTTGCCTGACATCTTATCACCTTTTCACTTTATTTCTTCAATCACTGGATAACTTTACATGCATCACACTTCTTTACCGGAAACGGTATGATTTAAAGGTCTGAACCGATATGGGTCCACCGATGGTAATATACTAACCGTAAGCTATATTTCAGTGAAGTTCAATCTAAGAATTTCGCGAAAATGACTATTATTTTTCGTTATTTTGTGTCAACCTCCATCAACATTTTGCATAAAAAAGCTGCCATATCGGCAGCCGTGTAACTTTAAACTTCAATATGTAATCATGGTGGCATCCGGAAATTTTAGAGCGTTGCGCCTATTATGGCAATCAATCCGCCTATCATAAAAAATGCTGTAATTCCATATCCATAATTTCGCTGCCTTCATACCAGGTGCTATTTGCAATAAATGGGTAAAAGTCAATCCAATATCCCGGTTAAAGCAATATGTAAACAAACACTGTTTCCTGAATAATATAATCTAACCACTTTTAAGGAGCGTTTGAGATATGATCACTCATGGAGAAGACCTCCTTATTTCAGGAGCATGGTTACTTGGCATCAGTACACTTGTAGGAGCAATCGGGCAAACCCAGCAAACTTTAACAAGCACCAACCTCGGAAAAGATCTTGTCCTCAAAGGGAATGGCATTGAAGCCGTTGGAAATTCGCTGCAGGCAATCGGCCGTTCGAAAATGCTGAACCCGGAAAATGAAAGGGTAGAAACCTATTTCATTTTCGGTGCTTGGCTTGAGGCTATTGGCAATGCCGCAAATGTAGTTGGAATAGATATGCAGTTGAGTGGTTCAGTGGAGGAAGGCACTAGAACGGACGCAATCGGCAGTGGAATCCAGGGCCTAGGTGCCGCTTTTGAAGCATTCGGGGCATCACTGACGGAGGAGACCCTTTCACGCTCTTATGAAATCAAGGGAAATGGCCTCATTGCAGCCGGTTCTTTTTTGGAATCGATTGGAAATATTTTTATTTTAAATGAAAAACAACGAATGGGAGAACAAATTCTTTTACTGGGCAGCTGGACCCAAGTTTTCGGTGCATTCATATTGATCGATGCCTTTTCACTTGGCCCAGAACCAGAACAACCTGAGAAAGGTAGAGGTGGACATAACGGCCAATATAGCTATGCCAACTATTCTGTGTGAAGATTAAGGGGCACGAGCTCGACCTACATCCGATCTCCGAAATATAGAAGATACCGGCAAATGAATGCTTGTCGGCATAAAGGGCGGACCTCCTCAGTCCCTTAACTTTTGGGAATCACATCAACCTGATGACTGGAAGTCCCAGACCCACTCGCCCCCTAGTTAAGAAACCTAGTTTCAAGCTTGTAATACAATGTAAATCTCAGCCAATCTCCAACTCTCCCCGCTTCCCCTCTCTTGAGTGGTACAGAGCCTATCTCGTCCAAAAGCTTCCCCCCAATTAATGGTCCTCTTTAAATTTGAAACAAATAGCTCAATATGCTGAAGAAATCCCTTTGAAACCTTTCATCTTCCCCTTATGATCGCTTTTTGGAGCGTCTTACTCGTGAGTTTGGCGTTTACTCGTAAGTTTATGCCTATTACTCGTGAGTTTCGGCGTTTTACTCGTGAGTTTGGAGTTACTGATGGCGGTTTGGTTCTTTTAAACACTTCAAATCCGAGTGGACAGAATGGATTTATTTTGTTATTATAGTTACCGAGGGTAACAATTACTCAAGGTAACTATATGTTATGTATAAGGGGTGTTTCAGATAGAGATTTACCAAAAGTTCTTTCAGCAATTTTTACTGCTGTACCGTCCGTTTGAAAATAATCTTAATATCCAGCTAGGTAAGCATGATCTGCACAGGGCACAATGGTCTATTTTACATTTCTTATTCAATTATGATTCGGCAACGCTTGTAGAGCTTGCCAATTATCAAAGTGTGGAGAAACCAACGATCACGAGGACCATTGCCCGCTTGGAAGAACTGGGGTATGTCGAGCATGTGCCAAGCAAAGATAAACGTGAGAAAAGGATGCGGCTTACGGAGCTTGGCAAAAAGATCTACAGCGAAGTCCGCGTGACAATCGATCGATACGAACAGGATATCTTGGAGGGAATCACTGAGGAGGAACAACTTGCCGCCATACGTATCATGGGCGAAATAAGAAATAACATTATAAAGTAGGGAGATAATAACATGGATCAATCCAGAGCCAGACTGTGGACGAAGGATTTTGTCATCGTTTCGTCCATCAATTTTTTCATAACATTAATCTTTTATTTACTGATGGTCACACTTGCCATCTATGCTGTTAATGAATTGGATGCTTCTACAAGCGAAGCCGGACTCATATCGGGTATTTTCATTATCGGGACGTTAATCGGACGTCTGTTCATTGGCCGTTTCATTGATTCAATCGGCCGCAAGAAAACATTATTCATAGGTTTGATCTTTTTCACTTTGACAACAATTCTATATTTTGTGGACCTTGGAATTGGCTTCCTTCTCGTTAACCGTCTGATCCATGGGATGGCGATGGGAATGGCAAGTACTGCGACAGGAACGATTGTCGCCCAGATCATCCCGGCAACTCGAAAGGGAGAAGGCATCGGTTATTACAGCATGAGCGCGACACTTGCGACGGCTATCGGTCCTTTCATCGGCCTGTATATGGCTCAACATACAAGCTTCCAAGTGATTTTCAGTTTCTGCCTGGCTTTAGGGGTGGTTTCTTTAATTACTGCATTTTTCCTATATGTCCCGGCATTGAAAGTGACGGCAAAAGTTACGGAAAGCAAAGGATTCAAGCTTTCCAATTTCATTGAGCCTAAGGCGCTTCCCATTTCAATCATTACTCTATTATTGGCATTCTGTTATTCCAGTGTCCTTTCTTTCATCAGTTTCTATGCGATCGAAATCAACCTGGTCAATACAGCAAGCTTCTTCTTTGTCGTTTACGCAGTAGCCGTATTGTTATCACGTCCTTTCTCAGGACCGTTAATGGACCGCAAAGGATCGAACTTCATTATGTATCCGGCGTTCATGCTTTTCGGGATCGGCTTGCTGCTTTTAAGTATCACAACCAATAGTTTCACTTTACTTGGAGCTGGTTTCCTCATCGGCCTTGGATTCGGTAATATGCAATCAAGCTCGCAGGCGATTGCCGTCAAACTGACACCGCCTCACCGAATGGGGATGGCAACGTCCACCTTCTTTATCATGCTTGATGCAGGACTTGGATTCGGCCCTTATATTCTGGGATTCATCATTCCTGTAACAGGTTACAGCACACTTTATGTCATCTTGGGCGTTTTGGTCATCGCAACCTCCGTCCTTTACTACTTCTTGCATGGCAAGAAGGAACGTGCAGCCAGAACGAACTTGGCTTCCATTTAAGTGAAAAAGGGATATCCCATTGGGATATCCCTTTTTCACTTAAAGTTAGAAGGTCCTTATTTGATTTCCAAGTCATCGATAAAAAGTCCAAAACTTTCGCTGTTCTTTTTATTGTTGACTGTTTCACCTTTATATAAAGTCTTTCCAGTCTTTAAATCTGCAATCAGAAGTTTGGCAGGCTTGCTTGATTTGCCCTCTTGATTCATTTCGTTTAACAGGAAATACACACGGCCGTTTTTAAAGGCAGCGGTATTTTGTTCTTCCTTATTGGCAGCTATGTCAAGCTCCGTATCATTCGTTAACGTTTGACTGCTGAGGTCAAACGTTTTAATGCGATATTTACCTGACTTCATTTCAACTGCATAAAGGTTTTTCCCGTCTGCATATCCTGATCTTGCCATGTCAAGGTTAAGCGATCCTTTTTTAACCGTTTCTAATTTTTCCGTTTCATAATTGTAAGATAACAGCTTGCTTTCTTTTAGTTTTTCCTCAAAGGGACCCTCCTCATGATTCACTCCTTTAATTAATGAAATTAAAACCATGTTGTTTGGCCGGGAGGGAGCAACATCAATTGGCATCTCAAAATCAACTTGATTAGGGTAAGTAAAGGTTTCAGATAAAAGGGTTTTATCGTTCAAGACTTTTTTATTAGCTAAATCGATCGTATACAGATGAACTTCTTTCGTTTGCTTCTCATCGTTTGAATTCACATCAATCATCGTTAACACCTGTAGTTTTGAATGGACCAGCTGCACATCCCTGACATCAACATTCATGATTCTCTCTTGATCGGGAAGCTCAATTTGGAAAGAAGTTTCTTCTTCGTCTTTCTTCTCCAGTAAACCGATATCAAACTCCGCTTCCATCTTGCCGTTATTCGCAAATTCGCTATTCACCCGAACATAAGCGAGAAAATCATCGTCTTCATATAAAGAACTAATGGAATCCTTGCCACGCATAAACGAACGATGTTCTTTTATCAATCTTTCAATTTGATGATCTTGTCTTCCAGTTAAGCTCTCCAAGTAAGAACTTTCACTGGCATATGTGGTTGTATTGGATTCAAATCTTAATGGTTCGTAAAAATTCCCATTTTGAAGTGTAGCATTCATGATCACCGGATCAAGCTCTTTATCACTGCCTTCCAGTGTCTTGAACGTATACCTTGGAAGGCTGGAAGCGGAGGAAGCTACTTTGACATAATAGGTCCCGATGCTTAAGATGACAACCATTCCAATAATGATGCTGCATATATAACGTTTCACCTTGTTCACTCTCCTTTAATTTTTATGCTATACGGTAACACGGTTTTTCAATAACCAAGAACCAAGCCAAACCGATGATCCTGTCACGATGATTCCTAATGCAAGCAGCAGGCCAAATAATTCATTAGAGTAAAAATAGAAATCCCCAAACTCCATTACGAAAACTGGAGATAAAAACAAGACAACAGCGATTCCGCAATACACCAAGCCCAAAATGAAACCTTTTATACGGAAACTTCTTTCAAACATGATCGCCGTGAATAATATCGACATGATCATAAGGCCGATGCCATAGGAAAGCAGGAATTGCGTGAAGGTACTCGGGATGATCAATGACAAAATCGGAATGATTTTCGTGATGGTGGAAATTGACATTTCATTCAAGAGCGCTTGTGGCACATTCGAATTAAATAGGGCATTTTCCATTGGTAAAATGATGATCTGGAAAGCAATCAACCCTAATACCATCAGGAAGATGGCCGTAGCCTTTGAAAGGTAGATCGATAATCTGGATGTCGGTAACATCAATAGACGATAAATGAACGTATTCTTTCCAAACCAATCACGATACCAAATAAGGAACATGTAAAAAATAAGGGCAACCGCACTTAGCGCAATCGGTCCTACAAACAAGAGGGTATGCGCGATATGGCTAAAATCAAGGCTTCCATAATTCGCAATATAAGCGGCTTCGGATAGTCTTTCTTCCGCCATGATATCCCTGGCATCATTTAGAAGACTCTTCGTTACGAAGATCACTCCTGCAAATTGCGAAACCAAAGTGATCAACAATAAGCTAATATAGATTTTACTGAATCGATTGATTTCAAAATTCACTAGTTTTATATAACGCATCATGATTGATACACCTCTCTCATTACATCGACTACCGATTTTCCTTCCTCTTCCCGCATTTCTTCTGTATTGAACTCTTTAAGTACTGTACCGTTATCCAATAAAATTACCTTGTCGATTAAATGTTCAATATCACCGATTTCATGGGTCGTGATGATGACTCCCCTATCTTCGATAAGGTGGCTCGCAAAGACATCGGCAATTTGCTCGCGGCTAAACATATCGATTCCCGAAAATGGTTCGTCCATCAGCACATAATCCACGTCAAGGGACAGACCAAGCATCAGGTTGAGCTTGGCTGTATTCCCTTTTGACAATTCCGATATGCGATTTTCCTCTTTAAGCTTGAAAAACCCCATCAGTTGGTTCGCTCTTTCCGGATTCCAGGACGTATAGAAATCCGACATGAAAACCATGGCCTGTTTAATGGTCATTTGCGGAAGCATGGTCGGTGCGTCCGGAATGAAGGTGATTTTTTCATAACTATCCTTTGTCATCTTTTGATCATCGATCAGGATTTCACCTTTATATGGCGTCAATCCCATGATCGCTTTGAGTGTAGTCGTTTTACCGACACCATTTATCCCGATCAGGCAAGTGACTTCCCCTTTATTGGCTGTAAATGAAACACTCTCCAAGATCTTTTTCCGGCCATAATTCTTGGAGATCTTTTTTACTTCTATCATTTTTCTTCCTCCTCCCTTATTTCTTCCGAGTATTTTTCTTTAACCACACGAAGCAGCTCATCAACTGGTACATTAATCGGACGAATCGCATCGACAAACGTATCGACGGCTGCCAAAATCAATTCCTGCCTCACAGCCTGTAAAATCGTTTCATTCGTCGTGATTTGACTGGGGAAATTTCGTTCAGTATGAATCAAGCCCTGTTCCTCCATTTCTTTATACGCTTTTTGAGCAGTATTAGGATTTATGTTCAGTGTAGCCGCCAGTTCTCTTCGGGAGGGAATTTCCTGGCCAGCCACGAATTTGCCTATGGCTATTTGTTCTTTAAAATGCCTAACGACTTGCAGATATACCGGTTCCCGGGTATTTACGTTCATTAAAACCACCCCCTATTTATTTAAAGAAGCATAGAGTCTTATGTGTATGTACTAAGTGGTTCATACACCTTATAGATGTACTATACCCGTAATACACTTAAACTGTCAATAATGAATTTCAACAAAATGAAAAACCCGAATGCGCAGTGCAGCCGGGGTTTTTTTTAAAGGAAATGCTCCAATCTCATTCGAATAGATGATGCAGCAGCCGATCTTTATCTTCAAAAAACTGTTTCATTAGCAAATAGTGATTGGACTCCTCTAGAGTCACCTCACTCATTCCCTCATCTGAAATTTGGAGGATTTTTGCATCCGGGTAGGCCATGATGATCGGGGAATGGGTGGAAATGATGAATTGGGAACCTTGTTGAACAAGTTCATTTATCCTGGCCAGCATCGATATTTGTCTCAATGGCGACAAAGCAGCTTCAGGCTCATCGAGGATATACAATCCATTGCCTTGAAATCGTTCTACAAAAGCTGAAAAGAACGATTCCCCATGAGATTGCTGGTGAAGTGATTTTCCACCGAAGGAATCGATGATTTTCGACCCGAACGATGCCTCCCTGTCCAATTCCTCTATATTCGTAGCTAAATTATAAAAGGTTTCCGCCCTAAAGAAAAAATGATCCTTCGGTTTGTACACACCTTTTTTCAAACGGAGGTATTCGTCCAAATTGGAATGTGAATCATAATTGGAAAAATTGAAATTCAACGTTCCGCCTTCCGGGTTGAAACCATACGCAATCGCAATGCCTTCAAGCAAGGTGGACTTCCCCATTCCATTTTCCCCGATAACATAGGTAACACTGGGATGAAAAGCCACTTCTTGAAGGTGCTTGATAACCGGCAGGTCAAGAGGGAAATGATCAAACGAAGATATTCGGTCCCTATTCAGGTAGAGACCCCTGATGTACTGTGAATCATAATCTAGTTTCATTTGTCATCACCTTCTGTAGAATAATATTTGGAGCGCTGAAATGTCCATCATTCCGAAATTGATGGATGATAATATTTGTTTCTAAATGACAGCCCACTTTGGATGCAATTCAAATAAACTTTCCATATTCACTCGACAGAAATATTCGTATATGTACTTCCTTGGTCACTCTTCCCGAATATTTCATCGTGCAGTTGCTGCATGAAACTTCGATAGGATTGGGAATCTTTCCAAACGGAGAGAATGCCTGCTTTATACGGTTCATTTCTATTCCACCCTCCGATTTGCCCCATGAAACCAGCACAATGACGCAATTCCCCCCATCCCACTTGTGCTTTTGAGAATGAAAGCTTGTTTTCCTCATCCACTTGGCATTTAATCCACTTCATTGCCATGATGATCGCCACGCTTCACCCAATGTTTCGCTTTTTCATCAACCTTTTTGATAAAATCATTCTTGCCGTTTACATATCCGTTGATATCATCTGGGCATTCCGCTGCCAAGCGCTGCTTCAGCTTGCTATACTTTTGTGCTTCCTCAGGGTGTGCCCGCAAATAATCCCGAAAAGCGAGGTGTCTGGTTATTTCTTCATGTCCTTTTTGAAATATATGAATATGGTGCGTCCTCTCATCCCCGCCTTTACAAAAGAAACGCCTTCCAGGGATTCCGTTCTCCCCCCTGGCATCATACTCTATCTCTTCCATCTCTTTATTGAAATCCGCGACACATTCCACATCTTTAACCACTGCCAACATATCTATAACTGGCTTGGCATGGATGGCTGGGATGGCTGTACTGCCGATATGGTATAACTTTATCAATTCAGGCCCGAAAATATCCTGTAGTTTTTCGCATTCATCATGAAATAGTTTGGACCATTCTTTCTTATATGGTACGACCTCGACCTTTCTCATGAAAGCCTCCTTTTAGACGTTCCTTTATGTCGCTTTCTTCATTCGCTTTTTTAATGGCATTTAATATAAATGGCGCTTTCGCTTTCGTGTACCCCACTATATTCGCAGGATGCTTTTGGGCTAAGGACAATTTCAATTCCTGATATTGTCTTCGTACGTCAGGATGGCTCCTTAGGTAGTCCCTGAATGAAAGTTGATTCTTCCACTGTTCACTTCCGTATTTATAGATATGCAAATGGTGTGTTCCCGCTCTCCATTGACCTTTTCTAAAAAAACGCCTTTCGGGAAATTCCTTATGCAGGACAAATTCATATCCAATCGATTTCAAGGGTTCCATGAATATGTCAGCTTCATCTAAATGTTGGACGCCAGCCATGATGTCCAAAATTGGTTTTGCCCCCAAGCCTTTGACGGACGTACTTCCAATATGCTCAACACAAAGGGAATCGTTCTTTAAAACCTCCACTATCCTCGCTTTTTCCTGTTGAAATTCCCTAACCCAATCAGGATTATAATCCTCAATTTTCACTTCTTTTCCCATATAATCACTCAACTTTTCATATAAAAGATATTGTCAGCCCTCATTTTTCATCGCGTGACCATTCGACGATATGATCTTGCGCGCTCGGCTCATGATAGGTTCCGACATACACTTTTTCTTTTCCCGTTATTTTATTCGTTCGGATGACTGTATATCTTCCTTTATCATAATTTTTGGTAAGATAATATTTCCGGAATGAAAACCCTTTTTCCGGGCCGGTTAATTTTTCTTTAAATGTATAATCTTGCGGCTTTTTCAAGCTCTCTTTCACTACACTTTTTATATTCAGCGGAGTGTCCTCAAGCTTAACATCACTCCGGAAATCAACGTTCCTGATCTCCTCTTTCCCTGATGGCACGGATGCGATTTCGATCGTATCTTGGGTTTGTTCCGAGAATGTTTTTGTGACACTGTATGAATAAAGGATATTCATGGAACGTATATGATCTTTCATATTGCCAGCAAATTCAGGCATGGTAAAATTCAATAAAAAGGTGATCGATATACATACTATTAATAAGGTAAGTGAAATTTTCTTCATATTTCCTCTTTCTCAACTATGTATTCTTGTAATTCAACTTGTTCATTTTCCTTTGGAAGGATCCCAAATTTAGCGATTAATAGAATGGCAAGAAAACTGAAACAGCAAAAACTAGTATGATCACTTGTAATAAATGAAGCCGGTATAATTCGGGATGCCAATAATGAATTCAAAATATAAGAAAAAAGAAAACCTAAATAAGATAGGCAAATCAGATAGTTTCCAATCAGTATCCGCTTGTAATGTGCATACTCCGATTTATTTCCCTTCCTGATACTGACACATTGTCTAAATTGCCTGATGAGACCATATGTGAAACCAATAATTAACATGACTACAATGAGAAAATCAATTATTGCTTCCTCCACTTTCTACTCCTCCTTGGTAAATTTGCTCTACTAAACTTGTAAAATATTACATCAAATTCATCATATACCATTTGTGATTAAATGATAAATATTTCCTGATTATATTGGAGTTGTATCATGAAAATTTCTGTAAAAGTTGTATGATCATTATTTATGGTTCTATGTTGAAGATCGAATCATTCCCGCGTAGATCGAATGATCCACTCATGCCGTAAGATGAATACAACTATGTTCTTAATTCTTACGTTTAAAGTGGGGATAGGTTTCAATATAAAGGAAAATATTCCTAATACCACTTAATCCATACAAAAAAAAGACCACCAGATTGGTGGTTATTTCAAATCTTTAAATCCGTATTTTTCAAAAATTTTCATGGAAGCTTCCGTTTGGAGATAGTCATAGAATAGCTTGGCTTCCTTGGCATGATCCTGGTCATTGATCATTCCGACGGGATATATGATCGGATCGTGTAAATCTGCCTCGGCCGTCGCGATGATTTCAACTTTTGATGAATTGAGCGCATCCGTTTTATAGACGAGGCCAGCGTCCACGTTCCCCGTTTCCACATATGTAAGCACCTGCCGGACATCCTTGGCATATACCAATCGATCTTCAACCTCTTTAAAGAGGTTCATGATTTCCAACGTTTGTTTCGCATACTGCCCTGCCGGTACAGACTCTGGAGTGCCAATCGAAATTTTGGCGGCCTTAGTGAGGTCTTCCAGTGATCGGATTCCCTTCTTGGAATCCATTGGCACCACCAGCACCAGATCATTGCCGACTAAATCGATCCCATTTTTCTCTTCAATAAGATCTTCCTCTACTAATTTATCAAATTTATCTTCTGCAGCTGAGAAAAACAGGTCAACAGGCGCCCCTTGGGATATCTGCTGCTGAAGCGCTCCTGAGGAACCAAAGTTATAATGAACTTTCACATTTGCATGCTCTTTTTCAAACGACTTCTTTATGTCATTTAAGGAATCTTGCAAACTTGCTGCTGCCGAAATCGTCAATTCCACTTTCTCGTCAGCTTGTTGCGGCTGCTTTTCTGCACTTTTTCCTTCATCACTTGAACACCCTGCCCCCACTATCGTAAGCATCATTAGTGAAAAAATCATAAGGGATATTTTTTTCAAAGTCCCTCCTCCTTCCATACTAGTTATAATTAGTTATATCTAATTATAACTAGTATAAGACGTGTAAAAGGTTTTAATCAATGCCCTTTTTACCGTGAATTTACTTTTTTAAGGACTCTAAGATACAATAAAGAACGGAGGGATGCACATGTCAAAAGAGCTTTCCTATACGATCGAGGAAGTGGCACAGCTTTTAAAGGTATCTAAATTGACCATTTATGATCTTGTTAAAAAAGGGGAATTCCCAGTATTCCGTGTCGGAAGGCAGATGAGAATGGATGCAAAAGACTTGGAGTCGTATATTAATAACCATAAGTCCAGTACATCCCCAGTTCCAGTTGCCGAACCCCATGGAAACGAAGTGAAGGATTCCCTTAGCCTTGTCATTAGCGGGCAAGACATGGTGTTGGATATACTTGGGCAGCACATTCAGAAGCACTCCGGCTATAAAACATTACGATCTAACACAGGAAGTCTAAGCGGTCTTATATCCATGTACAATGGGGGCTCCGACATCGTTAGTTTGCATATGTTTGATGGAGATACTGGGGAATATAATCTTCCTTATATAAAAAAGATTTTGGTCGGTTATCCTTATATTTTACTTAATCTTGTTTCAAGGAAAGCTGGTTTGTATGTTAAAAAGGGAAATCCCTTTGGCCTCAAAAATTGGACTGATTTAAAACATAAAGACTTGGCCATCATCAATCGGGAAAGAGGATCGGGAGCACGAATTCTTCTTGATGAGCAGCTAAGGATTCACAGAATATCTTCTCAAGACCTTAAGGGATATGCAAACGAAGAGACCAACCACTTAAGTGTGGCTTCAGCGGTTTCTGCTGGGAAAGCGGATGTGGGTGTGGGAATTGAAAAAGCTGCAAAAATCGTTGGAGTTGACTTTGTCCCATTGATTACGGAACGTTATGACCTTGTTATTTTAAAATCTCCGAAAAACGAAGAGCTCATAAACGTTGTTAAGCGGATTTTATCATCGAAGCCATTTCAAGCTGAAATCAAAGCTTTAGGCGATTATGATATTTCTCAGACCGGCTCTATCATATACGAGACATATTAAACAGGAAGGCTACTGATTCAGCAGCCTTCCTGTTACGTATGCATCAAGCCGTGGTCAATGGCTTCAAATGGTTCCAATTGAAGCCACCTCCGCTTTGAATGCCTTTTTTCGGGTTCTTCTGTTCATATATGCAATGCCAAAAAGAAGACTAGCTTTCTTTCGGGGAGCACAATACATCTCAGCTATATAGGAGTTTGGGCTGTCGGGCTAGATAGGAAGGCGTACCATTTTGATTAAGGTTAAGGATCAATTTCATGACCTCCACTATTCCCTCGGGTTTCTCCAACTCTATTTCCTTATGATAGGATTCTATGGATGTGCTCCACTTTTTCATCTTTTTCTGATCCTTCAATATACTCAGCAATTGTTTTTCAAACGGCGTTTTCTGATTAAGTTTAAATACAAGTCCTTGTTGTTTTAAATACTGCAGATTAATTTCCTCCTGCCCCGGAAGTCTGGAGTGAACAAAAATGGGAAGCCTTTTTCGCAATGCTTCGCTAATCGTGACACCGCCGGGTTTCGTCACGATTGCGTCAACTTCTTCATAAAGCCTATTCATTTCAGTCCTTGATGAGATATAAGGCAATGGTTTGATATGGGGTAAGTTCCATGTTTCGATTTCTTCATACAGCTTGTTGTTATTTCCGCAAAGAACTAAATAATCAAAGTCGGTTGAAATCTTTAACTCATCACCTAAGTTCAAAATCCCCCCCAGACCGCTATTTCCTCCGGATATCAAGATTTTGGGCCGTTCTGTGTTTTTTTGTGCAGAAGCATTTTTAGTGATTTCCTCGTGCACGGGAATGCCAGTGACCATCATCGTTTGTTTTGGTATTTGACGCTTGCTCAGCAGCTTTTCTTTCACTTCTTGGCTAGGAAGAAAGTGGGCATCTATCCCTTCGCTTCCCCACACATTATTAATGAAGAAGTCCGTGTATACGTTTATTACCGGTGTGCTGCACTTCCCTTTCATCTTTAGCTGACTCAAAAGATAGGAAGGGAAACCGTGTGTGCACACAATTAAATCAGGCTGTTCCTCTGCTATCAATTGTTCCAGCTTATTCATGAATAATTGCTGATACCATTTAAATATCCGTTCCTTTGGCGAGTGTACATAAAATAGGTTCTTATAGGCTAGATTATAGGTTTCCGGCGCATAACGGATCCATGTTAGATAACTGCTTGCGATGATTTTTTCTAGAGAAGAATTGGTATAACTGATTAGATCGATTTTTTTATAAGTAATCCCATTTGAATGCTTTTTTAACATATCCATTAATGCCTCTGCAACTTGATGGTGCCCCGATTGCATTTGAAAGAGAGGTAAAAACAAAACCTTCTTCATATGTGTCATCTCCTAAGAAATCATTCTAAAAATATGAAAAATATAGCTCATGATACCTTCCTCTATAACTATCGTTGAAAAATCCTTTAATCAATTTCATTTCCAACGGTTTATAAAAAGGAGCCGACTCAACTTTTGGACATTTGTTTTCTCTTTTTCATGTATTTGATAGTAACATATAGTGCAAAAATAACTAAAAATACAATACCTAAATATGGAACATATTTGGGATTAACATTAAAAGCATCCCCCACATAATAACCGGCCACTATAAAAGGAACGGTCCAGAGTATGGTGCCTAATAGGGAAAATAGGAAGTATTTCCGAAAGGGTATGGATGAGATCCCTGCAAAATATGGACTAATTTGTCTTATTCCCGGAATATAAAATCCCAATACCAATGTTTTTTGGGCATTATCCGTATAGTTTTTCTTTGCTTTCTCCCAGCGCTCACTCGTAATTCCAATGTATCTTCCATATTTATTTATAAATGGATACCCCACATATTTTCCGCATGTATAAGCTGCAAGCATTCCGATAAAGGCGCCGAGAATTGCACACAGCATGGCCAAACCCAGTGAGAGCTTACCTTGGACAGCCAACACCCCGATCAGGAATAGAAGTGATTCCTCTGGAGCAGGCACCCCCACAATGCCGAAGAATAAAAAAAGAAAAATGATCAGGTATCCATATGAATCAATAAAATGTAAAAGCGTATCTATATTCATAATACCCCCAGAATTCGTTATAAGTCTTTTAAAGTAATGAAGCGTGTCCTTTTTTCCTTACTCTCCTGCAGGTAAATTTTTAACATTTCAATCATATGGCCTGGTGCCTCTTTATCCGCCCCCAATGTTTCACCACAGTCATGAAGCAACAGGATGGAACCTTCCGTCGAAGTGCTTCGCAGTTGATCAAGCAGGGTATTTTTGCAATTTTCGGCCTTCCAATCACCGAAGATGCCGGACCACATTATCACTCTATATTTCTTACTGAATAATGGGGTGAATAGATTAAAATGGCCCCATGGCGGTCTATAAAAAACAACCTTTTCATTCGTAACTTCATTTATCGCCTTTTCAGTCATTTCCAACTGTTTCCGTAGATGGATTGGTGTCAGCACCCAGCTTGAAACATGATGAAAATGATGGATACCGATAGTATGTCCCTCTTCATGCATTCTTTTAATAATCTCAGGATTGTTTTTCACTTTGCTGCCAACAACAAAAAATGTGGCCTTTATCTCATACTCTTTTAAAAGATCAAGCAATTTGATTGTATATTCAGGGTTTGGGCCATCATCGAAAGTTAGCGCAATCCCATGATTCGAATGGATTTTCTTTATTATTCCCAAACTGCAAACACGAATAACCACCGTTGGGATAATCGTATAAAAGATTAATAGCAATAATAAAATAATAAAACTAATCAGCCATATATGCATCACACAAAACTATCCTCTCATTATTGATATTACCAATACTGATCCTTTCCCTTTATCATGATCATTTACCACCATGCAGCAAATGTCATTGTATTCAGGTAATTCATGAAAAACCTCTCCTTACAATTTAGCATTTTTTTTTCATCTTTTTCACTTATCAATTATTTTTTTATTTTTGTAAAGATTGACAGACCAATAGCATAAAACACCCAGACTAAAGAAGAAAACGAGTTCCCTTGCAGTTTTTTCTTAAAAAGTGATCAGTTGATTTCAGAAATCCGCTCCCTTTCCGCCGACTGTCTTCCAATCCTCCTCACCGCAAGCGCCGAGGAGCTCCCGGACCGCCCGCGGAAAGCGAGTGCCTGGAGAGGAAATCAACATTCTATATGAACAACCCCTAAAAAAAAATTCAGTTCATTTCTTCCATCCCATGAAACAGTATTTTATCGACAAACTGAAAAAAACACCCAAAGGGTGTTTTTTAAAAAAATTCAATTAAAGAGCACATTCTTCAATTTCAAATCCCAGGTCTTCGATGATTCCCCAATCGGCTGTGGGCTCTTGACCGGCCGTCGTTAAATAATCGCCGACGAAGATGGAATTGGCTGCATAAAGTGCCATGGGCTGCATGGAACGGAGATTGACCTCACGACCGCCGGCCAGACGGATTTCTTTACTCGGATTAACGAATCTCATCATCGAAATCAATTTCAGGCATTTAGTGGGGGTCAACTCGGAAGTTCCCTCTAGCGGCGTTCCGTCAATTGCATTGAGAAAATTACAAGGAATGGAATCTGCATCAAGGCTTCTTAAGGATAGGGCGATTTCCACCGCTTCCGCCTCAGATTCCCCCATGCCGAAAATGGCACCAGAACATGGGGACATTCCGGCATCCTTCACAGCTTCCACTGTATCTACCCGGTCTTCATATGTATGTGTCGATGTAATTTTGCTGTAGTTTTCCTGTGACGTATTCAAGTTGTGGTTGTAGCGATGAACGCCTGCTTCCGCCAGTTTGCCGGCATGTTCCTCATTCAGGAAACCTAAACAGCAGCAGATTTTAAGATCAGTCGTTTCGCGGATTTCTTTTACCGCTTCAATGACATGATCGATTTCCCTGTTGGTAGGACGCCGGCCGGACGCAACGATGCAATAAGTACCCGCTTTGCGACGAATTGATTCTTGCGCTCCCTCGACAATCTTTTCTTTAGTCAGCCAAGCATATTTATCGATCGGGGCTTCCGAAACGATCGACTGTGAGCAGTAGCCGCAATCTTCGGGACATAATCCTGACTTCGTATTGATGATCATATTCAATTTAACCTTTTTCCCATAATGGTGCTTACGTATGAGATAGGCTGCATTCAGAATTTCCAAAACCTCTTCGTCTGGGGCTTGTACAATGGATAATGCCTCTTCCTCCGTCACTTTATATCCTTTGATAACGTTTTCCGCTAACATCTTCCAATCCCTAACCAATGTTTCCAAACCTAATCCCTCTTTTCTTTTATTGTTCTATGTTCCTTCCCATGAATCATCCGCGATTAATTAGCTGAATCCTTGGACCGGATTGGATCATTTTGCACACTCAAGACATTAAAAAACAATGTGTTAACTTATATTATTTTAAGTTAACATATCGATTGAATAATAACATACAAACAAAATATTATTCAATGGTCTTTTTTCAATATTTTCCTAGTCTGCCCTTTAAATCCTAAGAAAGCTGGTATTTTATATGTTAACCGATTATATAAAATAGTTGACATATAAAATAAGATTCAGGCAAACTAATAGTGGGCATTCTGCCAGCCATTTCTAAAAAGGAGGTTAAAAACTTGAAAGCAAGGACGATTTCTTATGTGGCCCTTTTTACCGCGTTAACTGCCATTGGCGCCTTTATTAAGATACCTATCCCTTACATACCATTCACACTGCAAATTCTGGCAGTCTATTTGGCAGGCGCATTATTGGGGCCCCGGCTTGGGATGCTCAGTCAGTTATGCTACGTCTTGATCGGGCTTATCGGGGTTCCCGTTTTTGCTGAAGGCGGGGGGTTCGGCTATATATTCAAACCCACTTTCGGCTATTTGCTCGGATATATACTGGGAGCCTATGTAAATGGATGGCTGATCAACCGGTTTTCCCTCTCCACGATTCGTTCCATATTCTTTGCTAATGCCGCCTCTTTGCTGACAGTTTACTTTTTCGGCTGCATCTGGCTGTATGGTGCAATGAAATGGATTGTGGAAACGCCGCTTTCAATCAACCAAACGATTCTTTACGGCTTCTTATTACCTGTACCCGGTGATTTAATGCTATGCATTCTATGTGCTGCCATCATTCAACAAGTTCGTCCGCGCATTGCAAAATATATAAACGTAAAGGAGCTGAATCATCCATGGGCCAAGCCTACTTTATAACCGGAACTGGCACCGATATCGGAAAGACCATCGTCACGAGTGCGCTCTATCTGTCTCTTCAAACTTTGGGAAAAAGCGTCACGATATTCAAGCCATTTCAAACTGGAATCAATGAGGAGAATAATACATACCCGGATATATCTTGGTTTGAGCAAGAACTCGGTGTAAAGGAATCAGGGTTTTACACATTGGAACCTGAAACCTCCCCACATTTGGCGATTAAATTGACTGGCAGTCAAATCGATGAGAAGAAAGTCGTGGAAAGGGTTCATGAACTTGAGGAAATGTATGACATCGTATTAGTCGAGGGAGCTGGCGGATTGGCTGTGCCGCTCATTGAACGAACGGAAGGTTTCTATATGACGGCAGATTTCATTAGGGATTGCGGCATGCCTGTCCTCTTCGTATCCACAAGCGGCTTAGGCGCGATTCATGATGTCGTGACGACCCATTCTTATGCCCAAGTCCATGATATGAACGTGAAAACCATTTTATTTAATCATTACCGGCCAGAAGATCGGATTCATCAAGATAATATCGAAACCATCGAAAAGCTGACTGGACTGAATGGCCTCGCCTGCATCCCGACACTGGAAGATGCAAGAAAAGACTTGAGGAACTGCATCCTTGATTTGCTTGGTGATCAAAATTATACCCAACAACTGAAAGAGGTGTTCAAAGCATGAACAGTCAGGATTTAGAACAATGGGATAAGGAATATGTATGGCATCCGTTCACCCAAATGAAAACGTATCGGGAAAGTAAACCGCTGATCATCGAGCGCGGCGAAGGCAGCTACCTGATTGATGTGGATGGCAAACGCTACCTTGACGGCTATGCTTCTTTATGGGTGAATGTGCACGGGCATAACGAGCCGGAATTGAACGGCGCCCTGATTGAACAAGTAAATAAAGTCGCGCACTCCACGCTTCTTGGATCTGCGAATGTACCATCGATCTTACTGGCAAAAAAACTGGCAGAGATCACTCCTGGCTCTTTATCGAAAGTCTTCTATTCCGACACGGGATCTGCAGCTGTTGAAATCGCCCTTAAAGTCGCTTATCAATATTGGCAGAATATCGATCCCATCAAGCATCAGAATAAAAACAAATTCGTCTCACTTGACGAAGCATACCACGGCGATACTGTCGGAGCTGTGAGTGTGGGCGGAATGGATCTATTCCATAGAATCTTTAAGCCCCTCTTATTTCAACGGATTTCCGCCCCTTCCCCATATGCCTATCACATGACTGAATATGGGGATCAAGAAGCCGTGAAAAACCATTGCTTGAAGGAACTGGAGAAGTTACTGCAAGAACAATCAGAGGAAATTGCAGGATTAATCATCGAACCGCTGGTGCAGGGAGCAGCAGGCATCATAACTCATCCCGAGGGCTTTTTGAAAGAGGTCGAACAATTATGCAAAAAGTACAATATCCTCTTAATTTGCGACGAGGTGGCCGTAGGATTCGGCCGCACCGGTACCATGTTTGCCTGCGAACAGGAAGATGTCGTCCCTGATATCATGTGTATGGGCAAAGGGATCACTGGGGGATACATGCCACTCGCAGCCACCATCATGAACGAGCAAATCTTTCAATCCTTCTTGGGAGAACGGGAAGAACATAAAACTTTCTATCACGGCCACACCTATACAGGAAACCAGCTAGCCTGTGCACTGGCCCTGAAAAATATCGAACTGATGGAAAGCCGCACTCTCATTAAAGACATCCAGAAAAAATCTAACTATCTATCACAAAGACTGCAAGCGCTATACGAACTTCCGATCGTCGGCGATATTCGCCAGCGCGGCTTCATGATTGGAGTGGAAATCGTTAAAGACCGTGAGACAAAAGAAACGTTCACACTCCAAGAAAACGTCGTTTCCGCAATCATCCATACCGCACGGGAAAATGGCCTGATCATCCGGGAACTTGGTCCAGTCATCACGATGATGCCGATCCTTTCCATGTCAGAAAAGGAACTTGATTTCATGGTCGAAACCGTCTACCGTGCCATCCAGGAAGTTTCCATTCATAAAGGATTGATTCCAGCAGCAAACTGATTCAAAAGGAACCGGAAGAGCAGGGCTCATCCGGTTTCTTCCTTTTCCTTTCCCTTTCCGCCGACTGTCTGCCAAGCCTCATCAAAGCAAGAGTGCCGAGGGTGGTCTCCTGCGGAAAGCTAGAGGCTGGAGGCAACGTTCGACTTTTTTGTTTTCCTCCCTTACACATCGAGAAAGGCAGCTACCCCCGGCTTTCTTTTCCAATCTTTAAATAAAAGGCTATGTTAAATAATATAGTTGTTTTTTAGTCAAAAAAATGAGACCTTCTCTTATCAGGGGTCTCATAATCATTTTACTTTTTAAATTACTCGTACTCACATAGCTTTGAAACTACAAAATCGGGAAAAGTCTCGTTCTATAGCTAGAAGGAATGAAATAATACTAAAAAAGATGACCCCGTTTAATTCGGAGGTCATCTTTTTTTTGCTGCTGGCTAAGTGTTAGCGAATGCCTTTCATGTAACCTTGAATTTTTGGTGATAAGACCATAAGGATCAGTCCAAGGACCATTGAAGCAACGCCGATCACGCCAAAATAAGCCATTTCAGTTTGAGGTGTGTAGAATCTGACGATTTGTGCGTTCAGTGCTTGTGCTGCTGCACTTGCCAGGAACCAGAGGCTCATCGTTTGTGCCGAGAATGCTGCCGGAGCCAATTTTGTTGTTGCTGAAAGTCCAACAGGAGATAAACAAAGTTCTCCAAGCACTACAAGGAAATAGCTAAGTACAAGCCATAGCGGATTGACCAATGCGTCCGATCCACCGAAATAAACTGGAAGCAGGATCACCAGGAATGATAAACCGGCGAACAATAAACCTATTGAAAATTTTTGAGGAATGGTCGGCTGACGCTTTCCAAGTTTAATCCATAACCATGCGAATACTGGTGCAAGGGTAATGATGAACAAAGGGTTCAAAGATTGGAACCATGCCGGGTTTATTTCGATTCCAGCAAAATTCAACTGTGTCCGTTTGTCTGCATAGCTTGCTAATATAGTTGCACCTTGCTCTTGAATCGCCCAGAACATGACAGCTGCTATAAACAAAGGTATATAGGCAATCAAGCGTGAACGTTCAACAGAAGTTGTTTTAGGGCTGCGATACATGAAAATGAAATAAAGGGTCGGAATAACGATCCCCAGGATACCTACAAGATTAATAAAGGTTTCAATCGTTAAGATGCCTTTAGCGGCAGTGATGCCGATGATGGCAGCTAAGATAAGTGTAGCTATACCCAATTTCGTAAATACGCTTTTCTTTTCATTCTGTGATAATGGGTTCGCAGGAAGAGTTCCAGCAAGGCCCAAGTTCTTTTTCTTAGTTGCAACAAAGACGATGAGTCCAATTAACATTCCAATTGCCGCAAGTCCAAAACCAAGATGGAAGCTGTAGTCCATTCCGACTGTACCGACAACAAACGGTGAAAGGAATGCACCCATGTTAATACCCATATAGAATATACTGAAACCGGAATCCCGGCGTTCGTCATTTTCTGCGTAAATTTCACCGACAATGCTGGAAACATTCGGTTTTAATAAACCAGTACCAAGTACAATGAGTACCATGGAAACAAAGAACATGGAGAGACTGCCTGGTACAGCAAGGACAATATGCCCAAGCATGATCAAGATACCACCGTAAAATACGGCTTTGGAAGTCCCGAAGATCCTGTCGGCAAGCCATCCGCCAATTATACCTGACATATATACTAAAGATCCGTAAATGGATACAAGGGCAAGGGCTGTGGTTTCATCAAGACCTAGTCCCCCTTTAGAAACTTCGTAATACATATAGTAAACAAGAATGGCCTTCATGCCATAATACGAGAAACGCTCCCAGAACTCAGTAAAGAAAAGGGTGAATAATCCCTTTGGGTTACCAAAGAAACCTTTTTGAGGTACACTATCCACAATTTTCTGTTTATTTATTGTTGCCATACCTAGCCCTCCTTTATTATTGTATAATAACTTTTATTTTCTATATTGTAAATAAATATTTAGTATATTTAAATAATTAATTTCAAAATAAATAGAATAGGTTAACGCCCTACATGACAAATCCCGTATTTCGCAGTAAAAAACAACCCTTATAGTCTAATAGGGAGCTGCCATCAATGATATATTGCCCTAACTTCACCAATGGTATTACGTTTCATATCACTTTGGTTGCCCTGCACATGCAATGAGAATCGGAAAAATGGGGAGATCCATTTTGAAAATAAATCACTTCAACCGTTACATACACCGTATAATAGGTATTAAAAATGAGGAGGTACGATAATGTTCGGGATCATAACGGTTGTGCTGATTTTTTCCATCCCTATAATCGGCATACTGACAAGCCATTTAGAAAAACAGTCAAAGACCAAATACAATATGCTAAAGGTTGAATTGGAACTTGAAAAACTGAAGCATGAAAACTTTCTTATGGAGACGGAAAAAATGAGGCTGGAACTGGACCAGATGAAATTCGAACAAAAAAGAGACGAGCCAAGGTTACTGTAATCAAGTAACATTGGTTCGTCTTTTTAATTGGGCATTTTCCGTGTTAAAAGCTTCCCGCCCGTCATAAGAATGACAAGTAGGGCCGTTTTAATGGATATATTGATCGCCGACAAGTAGTTCTGACAGCACCTTTGTCGGGATGACGAACTCGACGGCCCCCATATATCCCGGTGCTGCTTCATAGCTGTTAAAGGCGATGACTAGCTTGCCATCTTCGTTTATATAAAAGTTTTGGTTTTCATCAATGCCTTTAAATGCAGTAAGATCATCATCTTCGACCCAATATATCTTTTCCGGATCTTCTGCCATCTGCTTCTTCATCTGTTCTTTGATGTTCTCACTGATCACCTGAAGATAACGATCATCTTTAAATAAGCTATTTAGCGTTAATAGCACTTCATTTTTCTTGTCGACTGTATCGAATTGACTTTCTGTAGAACTGGAAGCAGCAATCTTATCCGTATAACGCTGTACGGATAAGATCGTTTCATTATCCGTCAATATCACATATCCGCTTTCCACCGACATATTGCCCTTTTCCCCTTCCTTCAGTTTTGACATGGAGTCCGTGAATTCCTTATAAAGCTGCTTGCTTTCCGATAAATATTTTTCATTCAAGCTATCTTCGAGCTGTTTATTCTCCAGGCCGGATATCGCAGGTGTTTTGATTACTGCCGAGGAATTATTCGCTTCCTCATTCCATTCGACGAAGGTAATCACTTTGATGACCTTATCGACTATCGGGATTTCACTCATGGCTTTTGCCGCTGCCGGACTGATGTTTACGGAAGCTGTCACAATCAGAAGCGCTGCAGCCGCTGACATGAGGATATTCCTGCCAACCCTTGGCTTCTTCCTGGGCTTTTCATTCAAGGCCGCTTGAACGACATCATTCAATTCCTTTGGTATAGGTGTTTTAAGATATTCTTCCCGCAGATCTTTTAGTTTTTTTTCCATCTTTTTGTTTCCTCCCGTTCAGTCATGTTGATCCGCAATAGTTGCAGCGCTTTATATAATCTCGTTTTAATCGTGCTTACATTCTCTTCCAGCACTTCCGCTATCTCATCCAGCTTCAGGTCCTCGAAGAAACGGAGAACGACTACCGTTTTGTACTTGACCGAAAGTCCTTCAAGTGCCTTTTGCAAATCCAGGTCAGGGTAGTGATCTTCCTCACCGCTGCGTAAATATTCTATTGTTTCGTCATCGGTGATGGTCAGTTTCTTTTTCTTCCGCAAAACATCCAATGCAGTTCGGACGATGATCTTATATAACCAGCTATCTATAGAAGCAGCGTCTTTGATTTTACTGCTGGACGCCAGTGCTTTCCTGATTGATTCCTGCACGATATCAAGCGCATCCTCTTGGTTTTTAACATAGTAAAAAGCAAGTCTGTACAAATTTTCTTGCCGTTCGGTTATCCGGGCCGCGATTAATTGATTCATATCTTGATTTTTCATTGCATGAAAGAGCTCCTTACATTTAAATTACGTATCCTGGGTACAAAGGATAGACGTTTGTGCAGCCATAAAAGTTTGAAAATGAACAAGGAAATATATAAAAATAAAAAAATGAAATTTTTAACAAACTTTTAAGGCTTTTGGCGCGTCTATATAGTAGAATGATTATCGAGGTGGAGTACATCATGAGTAAATTAAATTATAAAAAAGTCTTTATTTTTCTATTTTGTCTAACAGCTGCTGTGGGAACGTTGGGGTTAGCCATCAAAAGCCTTGCTTTTGATAAGAAAAGAACCGTTTCGGCCTATACAACTGATAAAAATTACCCAGAAGCCGATATTCAAACGTATGTGAAAGATAATACGAAAGGCGGGTATTCAGCCAGCAGGCCCGTTCTGCATTTGGAAAATATCGACAAGCAGCTAGAAGCCTACATAAAGAAAGAAATTAAGGATTATGAACAGAAATGGAAAGCATCCGACGGAAAAGCATCCGAGCTTAACCTCACTTATACGATCCTCCATTTCAGCAACCAGACCATAACGATTTCCTTCGATAAATATGAGCAAGTGGAAGGAAAGAAGCAGTCTGGATCCCAGATCTTCACTTATGATATTCCATCTCAGCAAAAGCTCTCCATAGAAGACATCTTTGCCACGGATACTGATTATTTATCCGTTTTATCCGATATTGTTTTTGAAGAGTTAACGGAGAAGGAAGAAGAAGGCATTTCAAACAGTCTCATTAAAAAGGAAAACAAACTGAAGGCAGCCAACTTCAATTCTTTTTCAGTCTTGAAAGATACGCTTGTATTCTACGTTAAGACTGATCATTCACCTAAGATCCATACAATAGCCATCAAGAAGGAACTTTTTAAAGATAGTTTGCTAGATTCATATCAAAGTCAAGATTTGAATGCGGATCGTGTAAAGGAATGGCAGCCGAAGCATATCGTCGCCAAACTGCCCGTTCAAAATGAATGGATCGACCCTTCAAAAAAGGTGATTGCCCTGACGTTCGATGACGGGCCGCATCCAAATCATACCATGTCCATTCTTAAAGACTTGAACAAGTATGGTGGACACGCGACGTTTTTCGTGCTTGGAAGCCGCGTACAGCATTATCCGGAAGTTCTGCAAAAAATGCTGCAGCAAGGAAATGAGATTGGCAACCATTCATGGGATCATCCGCAGCTGACGCGCTTAAGCAAGAACAAAATCAAAAATCAAATCGAAAAGACCCAAGACGCTGTAGAAAAAGCTACAGGTGCTGAGCCAAATCTCGTCCGTCCCCCATATGGAGCGATTAACAATAATGTGCGTGAATACATGGAGGATATGAAAGTCACGCTTTGGGATGTCGATCCCGAAGATTGGAAAGTACGGAATGAAAAGAAAATCGTAAACAAAGTGATGAGCAAAGCCAAAGATGGCAGAATCATATTAATGCATGATATCTATCAAACTAGCGCCCAGGCTGCAGGAAAAATCATCAAACAACTGCATGACCAAGGTTATCAACTGGTCACAATTTCGGAATTGGAAAAGGTACAGAAAGAGCGTGAACTTTCCGGAATCACCATGAGTGAATAATCAAAAGAAAAGAACCTGTTCCGTGTTTCGGAACAGGCTCTTTTGCATTCAAATAAAATAAGCAGACCTTTGATCTATAGCAAAGGTCTGCTCATTTTATCATTCACCAAGATCTACATTATGATAAACTTGTTGAACATCTTCCAAATCTTCCAATGCATCAATCATTTTTTCGAATTGTGCTTGTGCATCTTCTGGAAGGGTTAAGTCATTTTGTGCAAGCATCGTAAGCTCGGCCACTGTAAAATCGCTGATTCCTGCATCCTTGAATGCTTGTTGTACAGCATGGAACTGTTCAGGTTCAGCATAAACGATGACACTTTCTTCTTCTTCAATGATGTCACGTACATCAACATCCGCTTCCATCAACAGTTCAAGAACATCATCAGCCGTCTTGCCTTCAATCCCGATGACAGCCGTTGCATCGAACATATAAGCAACAGATCCGCTTACCCCCATATTCCCGCCATTTTTCCCAAATGCGGCACGCACATCAGATGCCGTCCGGTTCACATTGTTTGTCAATGCATCCACGATGACCATTGAACCATTCGGACCGAATCCTTCGTAACGAAGTTCGTCATAGTTTTCTTCCGAGCCGCCTTTGGCTTTTTCAATCGCACGGTCAATGATCGCTCTTGGCACATTGTACGTTTTCGCACGCTCAAGTACGACCCTTAATGCCTGGTTGGACTCTGGATCTGGTTCACCTTGTTTTGCCACAACATATATTTCCCGTCCGAATTTAGCATAAATCCGACTAGTATTAGCATCTTTTGACGCTTTTTTTTCTTTAATGTTATTCCACTTACGACCCATTATATTCCACTCTCTTTCATCATTGATATATACGAATAAATTATTTAGATACGGCCCTATGAGAAAACCCACCAGGGGAATTCCTTTGAAGATAGGCTATACGATTACTAGATTATATTATACATCAATTGTATAATTTTGAAAAAGTCCTGCACATCCCTCACTGGCATTTATCGGAGCCTTGGGTATTTTCTATGAAATACTTTGGAAAACATCAGCAGTGGTATAGTATGAAGTGATTGGAAAGGAGAGATGATCCATGAAGGACAATCAAATCATTATCGGGATACCCGGTAAATGGAAGGACCGGAAAGAATTGATTCAAACGGTCGCTTCCCAAAGCGAAGGGTATCTATTAGCCGGGAACGTTTTTCATAATAGCGATAAGAACATTACTTTTCAGGCGGAGATCCACGATTATGAACCCACTTTGAAAGAGAGCTTTTCCTACGCCAGTAAAGACGCCTTTTCGGAGAAAGCATTAGAGGAGATCAATGACCATACCTTTACCGTTTATATAATAGCCGATGTATCCGATACCGGAACGGTTATCGATTTGATCGATGCCGGGGCAGCGATCCTAAGGGCAGGCGGAATGGCAGTGAAAATAGAAACGGCTGGAATTGCCCATTCAAAGGAAGATTGGCAGCATCTTCATCATAGCCCCGATATTCTCTCGGTATATGCCCATTTTGTCACGATCATCGGGGAGGAAGATTATTATTGTTCATTCGGAATGAAAGCTTTTGGTCTTCCGGATGCCGTGACACTTAACACCATGAGTCCGAAAGAGGCGGCTGCCCTGCTAAACACATTTAATTATTACCATGTAGGCGAACGTCCTCTCTTTAAAAATGGCGAAACCTTCAGCATTCAACAAGATGCACCCGACTTTATATTGACGGGCCTTCAGGACTTTAGATATGAAGAAGACCATCCCTTCTACAACCCGTTTGGATTATGGAATTTAGGGACAAGTAAATAGAGGAGCGATTTGCTCCCCCCAGACTGCAGGCAAATTCGCATAAAGCGAGTTTGCCTGCAGTTTTTTTATTTAAAATGCGATCCAGATGATATCAGAAACCCGCTCCCATGCCGCCGACTGTCTGCCAAGCCTCATCAAAGCGAGTGCCTGGAGAGGAAATCAACGGCCTGGTATGTGACCATCCCGCCCACCTTTTTGCCGATAAACTGAGTGAAGCGATTCGCTCCTCCATTTTTATTTTTCAGCCGAGTTTTTCGCGCTTTTCTTCTTCATGTTCCTTTTTCACAAGGGACATGCCGCTCGCTTGGTATTTGAGGATCTTTTGAATGACCGTGCCGAGATGCGCTCCAGCTTCAACCGGGGGAATTCCCCCTTTATGGATGTTGGAGATGACCATCCTCTCTGCTTCAATGGTGCCCAAACGTGGTTTATAACAAATATAAGCGCTCAATGATTCAGCACTGACTAGACCAGGCCGTTCACCGATCAACAAGACAATGACCTCAGGTCCAAGGATTTCACCGATATCATCCATCACGGCAACCCGGCCCTTTTCAATATAAAAAGGTGTACCCGTATCCAGACCTGCCACTGCCAAAGATTGTTTGAAAGATAAATAGACATCTTCCACATTTTCTTCGATCGCCTTGGCACTTAAGCCATCGGAAATGATGATTTGAACCGTTGGGGCCTTTATGCATTTGGCTTCTATCACCCGCTTTGCTTCATCCGAAAGCTTCCTGCCATAATCCGGACGCCGTAAATAAACTTCCTTATCATCGGCCTTCGTTTTCACCTTGAATAAATCCAAGCGTTTCAAAAGAATTTCACTGACTTCACCATATACAGCATCGACGGCCGCCGCATGGTCAAAACGGAATTTCAGCCAAGAATCCGTTTTCGGCCGGGTCCCCGACCTGCCCACCCCTATCCGCGCAGGGGTTTTGGCCATCAAGGCATCCAAATCTTCCTTTTTATTCATTCCCATATCATCCACTCCTAATGGTTAAATATCGTTGGATCACCGGCACGCTTCGTTAATTTTCCATTCTCCATAATCCCCATCTTCTCCAGCCAGGCTTCATATAATGGGGCAGGCCGCTTATCCATCGTTTGCCTCAATGTCGCTATATCGTGGTAACTCAAAGACTGGTAGTTTAACATGCAGTCATCCCCCATCGGAGTTGCGATGATGAAATTCACGCCAGCTGCCGTTAAAAGCACACCCAAATCCTCGATATCATTTTGATCCGCCTTCATATGATTCGTATAGCAAATATCCACACCCATCGGCAATCCATGCATTTTTCCCATGAAATGATCTTCTAACCCGGCGCGGATGACCTGCTTGCTGTTATATAGATATTCAGGTCCGATGAAACCGACGACCGTATTGACAATGTACGGATCAAAATAGCGGGCAAATCCATAATTCCTGGCTTCAAGCGTCACCTGATCGATTCCGAAATGCGCTTCCGCCGATAACTCGGAGCCTTGCCCCGTTTCAAAATACAGATGCTGCGGGCCAGTGCCGGTCCCATATGCCTTTGCGACCTCATTAGCTTCTTCGAGCAATTGTACGTTAATTCCAAAAGAGCGATTGGCCGCTTCCGTTCCGGCGATGCTTTGAAAAATCATATCGGCAGGCGCCCCTTGCTGTACGGCCTTGATTTGCGTGGTCACATGCGCAAGCACACAATTTTGGGTCGGGATGTTCCACTTCTGGATGACATCCTGTGTCGCATGAAGCAGCCGCTTTACGCTTTCGACCGAATCATCGACAGGGTTGATTCCAATGAGTGCATCCCCGACTCCATAGGAGAGGCCTTCTTTTAAAGAAGCCAGCATGCCATCGACATTGTCGGTCGGGTGGTTAGGCTGAAGGCGCGAAGCAAGCGTTCCTTTGTATCCGATCGTGCTATTATTCTTGGTGAGCACTTCGATTTTATTAGCTGCATGGATAAGGTCAAGGTTCGACATTAACTTGGCTGCCGCAGCAATCATTTCACTATTCAATCCCCTGCTTAATCGTTTTAAATCCTCGCCGGTCGTTTCATCACTCAAAATATATTCACGCAGCTCGGCAACGCTCCAGTTCTTCACGGATTGATAGATGGTTCCATTGATGAGACCATCTATGATCCGCGACACCTCATCCTCTTCCGGGGAGAGCAGGGGATAGTTCCTGATGTCCGACAAAGTCAATTCGCTAAGCACCGCTTTCGCCGCAATCCGTTCTTGGACCGAATCCGCTGCAATTCCCGCAAGCCTATCTCCTGATTTCTCCTCATTCGCTTTGGCCATGACTTCTTTCAACGATTTGAATTGATGGATTTCCCCAAAGTATCGAGTGGATAATTTCATCGTATGATCCTCCTTTTCCTAACTGTGAAAGGTTAGCGTTTTTACTACAACCGGAACGACCCCTGTCCGCAGCAGCCTTCCTATATCTAAATAATCACCATGTTCCACTTCTGTTTGATCGATGCAGATGACCGGCAGATCCGGTTCGTTCGCTAGAATGGCTTGACCAAGTGCCTTCCCATAATCACTATCCATGACAATGACCAGGGGCTGCTGCCGATTCGGTTTTTGCATCAAAGCCTCGGTAAAAGCGACTGCGAGCTGATGAATGTCCCGAAATGATTGATAAGGTAAATTCGTTAAATAAAAGGCAAAATTCAGCCCCTCCTTTAAAGGGTCGTATATCGTGATCGCATCCTGAACAGCTTGTGCCATTCTCACGGTCACATCATCAATTACGTCATGAAAGTCGACCCGATAGACCGGGATATTGCGAACGGGCAGATGAGAATCATTCACCTCGATGGTCGCACCGCTTATTTCAGTCGTATGTGCGCCTGCTCCTAGGACAGTCGCCCGAACTGTTTCAACTGGCTGTTCCCACTCCCATGCAGCCAATTCTTCATTTTCCTTAATAGAGGAGGCAAGCATCATGCCTATATCCCGGAAGCTTTTGTCCTCCCGTTCTTGATGATAAATGCAATCACTGACACCTCCCGAGAACATCAACACATCGATTCGTCCTGTCCATGATGGCTCCTTCCCCACTAAAAGTAGTTCATCTTCTTTTGTGAATGAACCAGCCAAAAACCTCGAAAGTACCTTCGCCATTTCATTTGTGATGATCGCCCCATCACCATTCAAAGGAGAGTGCCCCGTTGATTTCATCCATTTCCTTATTGAAGGGGCCACTTTCACCCTCGCTCCCTCCCACTCCACCAGACGGCCTCCTATATGCAGTGTGCAAGTTCCGCAAAGCATGCCGGAACGGTATACGGCAATATTCGCCGTTCCCCCGCCAATGTCTATGTTCGCTACAGTCTTTCCTGTCTTTATGGAATGTTGATGGGCACCCGATCCCTTGGCGGCAATGATTCCCTCCAAGTCCGGACCGGCTGCCGCCACAAGGAATTCCCCCGCAGCTTTAGATAACCGGTAAACCATTTCTTCCGCATTTTGTTTCGTTGCCGTTTCCCCGGTAATGATGACAGCCCCAGTTTGTATGATATCGATCGTGATCCCGGCTTGATGGTATTCACTTTCCACCAATCTTTGAACAGCAGGTATATCAATTACCGTATCGGATAAAAGCGGGGTCCTGAAAATGGGACTTCGATACAGAATTTCCTTATCGGTAATTTCGATTTTAGGCACCTGTCCGCCACCCGCCACATTCCTAAGCGAAAGCTCGCTGATGACCAGTTTCGTCGTACTGGTGCCAATATCAATTCCTGCACTGATGATTCGTTCCACCTGTTCAATCATTAAAAATCACACCCCAGTTTTACACCACTTGGATTTCATTGCCGTTTTCTTCTCCGTTTTTCGTTTTATATTCATTTACGCCGATAACTCCTGCTTCACGATCCTTTTCCTCCAATTCCAAAGCTTTCGGAACAGACAGCCAGTAAGCAAGACCGATTCCAATCGCTCCGGCAGATAGCTTGCCGACAATGATCGGCAATATCAAGGAGGGCTGAAAGTTTGCTGTGAATGATAAATGATCCCCTAATAGGAAGGCCGCACACACGGCAAAGGAAATGTTAATGACCTTATCCTTCGGCGGCATATCTTTCACAAGTTTGAACATCGCTAATATATTGGCCACCGTGGCTAATATCCCTGCACTCCCCGCTTTGCTCAGCCCGATTTTTCCGCCCATCGCTTCAAGCGGCTTGCCTGCATATTTTTGAATCAGGTAAATCATCGGAAAAGCACCTGCCAGCATGATTCCGATATACCCCGCCGTTTCCAGGGCACGGAACTGGTCCGCCTTATCGGCCATGATCGGATGGAACCCCCAAGCACCAAATACATTGGAAAACAGTCCGGTGAAAATTTCCACGATCGAAAACACGAGTACAAGTTTGATTGCGGCATCCAATATTTTTCCAAACCACATGAAACCTTTGATCATCAAATCCGGCAGGAAATAAAGACCTAACGCAAGCAAGATCACAAAAATAAGAAGAGGAGAAAGATTCAGGGCAATTTTCAAATAACTCAATGCGAATTCATATGTAGAATCCGCATTCGTGGAAATCACTTCACGGATTTTCGAATTCGTGGCCACCACCAGCACGCTTGAGATAAAAGCCCCAATCGGAATCGTCAGGATTCCTGACATGACACCAAGTGCCATGTATTTATGATCACGCTTCTCCAGCATCGCAAGCCCCATCGGAATCGAAAACACAATCGTTGCCCCAGACATGAATCCAACAATCATCGCCATGATCCAGCCTTCATAGGATTCCTGCAGCTCGGCCGCCAATTGGTACCCTCCCATATCCGTTGCCAAAATCGTTGTTGCAGCGAGGGCGGGATCTGCACCGATCGCAGCGAAAACCGGGCCGCATACTGTATCGATGAACCATGATAAATAAGGAATCGATGCCATGATTCCAGCTGCCGGGATAAATATATGGCCAACTGTATGCAGACCTTCCATGAACTGTTTGCCCAAGCCTTGTTCACTGTCCTTAATCGATGCAATTGCACCGGCAACGGCACACACCATGATGATATAAATTACGAATTTACCAACCATCTCCATACATATTCCCCCTGAATTCCGATTTGATTTGGCCTATCGTCTTTTAAAAAAGGGTATAAAAAAAGACGCCTCTTATAGCCCAAACGTAGGTTGCCCGGCAGAAATGCCTGCCTATAACCAATTTGGTCCATCAAAGCGCCATTGCTTCATCTATTTACTTGTTTTTGATCATTTGCAATGATTCGACGTGCCACCGTCTCCATGGAAAGCTGCTTATCCATACTTAATCTTCTCAACTTATTGTAAGCGATTTCTTCGGTTACATTCTTCCTTTTCATGATGATTCCTTTTGCCTTTTCAATGACTTTACGATTTGTGAGCGTTTCATCCAATTGAGCATTTCGTTCCTGATGCTTTTTTGTATTGGCTGCTTGCTGCAAAGCTATCTCCACCGCCGGAATCAAATTCGCCTCCGTAATTGGCTTCACAAGATATCCGACGATATTCGCGCGCTTCGCCTCATCGATATATTCACGCTGGCTGAATGCAGTCAAAAGCAGGACCGGAATCTGAAAGGTATTGGATATTACATCGCTAGCCTTAAGCCCATTCATTTTTGGCATTTTGATATCCATCAAAACGAGATCCGGCTGCAGTGCATGTGCCAATTCAATCGCCTTCTCGCCGTTACGGGCATGTCCTACCACATCGAATCCTGCATCCTTGAGCATGATCGTTATATCAAGCAGAACAATCGATTCATCCTCCACGACCAAAATCCTCTTGACCACTTCTCCCACCTACCTCTTGTATGGAAATCTTACAGAAGCCAGGGTACCTTCTTTAATCCGATGAATCGAAAACTCCCCATCCAAATCATTTTCCACCGTCATCCGGATGATATCCAGCCCTAAAGTCGGTTTCACTGCCGGTGAATATCCGATGCCATCATCTTTAACTTGAATTTCCAATTCAGGACCATCCTTTTGAAAGCATACGGTAATCTTCCCTTCCGTCCCTTCCTTGAAAGCATGCTTCACACAATTATGAATGAGCTCATTCACAACCAGCGCGACAGAAATGCCAATGTCGGAATCAATGGAATGAAGCTCACCGCCGCCATATTCAATGCTCAGGCTTTGACGGGCATGACCCTCCGTATGAACGATCATATCGCCAATTTTCCTAATAAGCTCCAGCAGGTCCACATGATCGACCTGACTGCTTGCCAAAATGATTTCATAAACCGACGATATGCTTAACACCCGGTTCAAACTGACCAATAAATGGGGCTTGCTCTCTTCAGGGGCGCCAATCCTCATTTGCAGCCGAAGTAAACTGGCGACTGTCTGCAAATTATTCTTCACCCTATGATGAATTTCACGAATCGCCACTGACTTGCTAATCAGCTCTCTCTCTTTATCCCGCAGTTCTGTCAGGTCCCGGATGATGATGAACGTTTCATCGGAATTCCTGTTGCCCAAATGGAATTTCTTTATTTGGAAAATCTTTTTACCAATGTTCATTTCCTTCATTAAAATGTCCTCTTTTGAAGCAAGGACATCGGTTAAGCCAGGAAAATAATCGAAAATGGTTTCACCTAAAACACATTCCGTCATACAAATATCCGATACTAGATTAATGGCAGCAGGATTCGTATAGACAAGCCGGTTTTGGTTATTAATCAGGAAAATGGACTCCTCGATAAATTCAGGAACTAAGGAATTTTGTTGATCTTGCCTGTCAAACTGTCTTGAAGTTTCAGGTTCTTCATGAATCACCTTTTCCATGATCAAAACGGCGATGACCCTATTGCATTCCCCCTTGATTGGAACGACACTTTGCTGGACCATTGCTCCCTCTTGAGTCAATGCCCGATTCACGAACATATCCTTTCCGGTCCGCAATACATAAAATACAGCCGGTTCAAAAGCCTCATAGGCAAATTTCCCGACAACCGGATGATCATAAACCGATTTCACGGAATGACCGCATGCCTCTGCGACGACAATGGCATGCTTCCTTTCGAGCACCGGACAATCAATAAACACATTCGCTTTATTCAAATCGGCTATCAACGATAAATTCGTTGATAAGTTTTCAAGAACCTGAATATCCTTGTCCAATAACTGAGTATGCACCTTACATAATTCTCGGACAGTCATTGTCCGTTCCATAGGCAAAACCCCAATAAATGTTTATTCATGGATATTATTATTGATTATTATAGATATCGTCCCTATTTTTGTCAATATTCAAAATATTCTAATGTAATGTATTCTAACATTAGATGGTGATACTTAAAGGGATATTTTCCAAACAATAAAACTGTATCGTCTGAATCCTATAGGTAGTAGGTCTGCTTCACTTTTTTGAATTCAGTTTAATTGAGTACAGGTTTTATTACTCAATTCAATCAGCTGAATCGAATCTTGACATTTCATTTTTGAAATCCAATATCTTAAAAAAATATATCCAGTGTATCGGCAAAGGGTGTCCATCTTAGAAAGGCGTAAGGAATCCTTTTTGGTTTAATTTCCGCGTTATATTTAACAGAAATTTTTGAACAGTATTTCTGAGCGATAAAAAAATGTCCTCTTTTTATAAGAGGACATTTTTCCCTTGCCATTAAATTCCTAACATTGGGTACGCTTTTATATACTTTTTATTATTTATTTGAATGACTAACTCTCTATAATCTTTATCCTCAACTCGTATTGCTGATTCGAAGATTTTTGTTCCTTTTTCTAAAACATTGGATTCCCCATGGGTATTAGGAGTGCTAGTGCTACTTATTTTCCGAATAACTTCCCCTAGATTATTTCCTATATCTTGAATCTCAACAGGTTCATCAGTAATTCTATAAGATTGTCCTTCCCAAACAATTGAAGGTGGTATATTTTCCAATAATCTCCATTTATTACTGCTAACAAAACCAACAACTAATAATATTCCAACTAGACAAAGTAAAGATATTTTTTTGGAAATTTTACCTCAATCCTTTTTACTAATACAAAATTTTTATATATGTTTTTGTAGTATGATAGTACGTTACATAAGTAGTACTTATTAGTTTTCCAGCGCCTGTATATGACTTCACTAGATATTTGGTAGCTATTAAATCTCCATAGATAGCAGGTCTACTCCATTTTTTTGCATTAGCTTTAATGGAGTAACCCGAACCTTTGGGACTATATGAAACTGAAACACTCCCATATGCCCCTCCTAAACCTACAGAAATCGAGGTACTCGAATTAGAAAAATTATAATAACTTACATTGTAATTTTTACCAGAAAAAGCTGGATGCCAACGTAAAAAAACTTTACTCTTTTCTGTCCAGCTTGACACTTTTGTATGATCCTTCCACCCAATACTGGATCGAGACGATATTTTACCATTAGTTGGTTGTATTAACTCACTATACTCAACTTTAGGTTCTTCGGTGAATAATAGTGGCGATTCAATATCCTCATAATCAAAAGTTCCAAATAAATCCTCGGACGAATAATCTAATGCATTTTCCCCTTCATTTTCAGCAGCAAAAATAAATGTTGGAATAATAGTTAAGCATATTAAAAAACCAACTAAAACTGCTAATAATTGTTTTTTCATATAGCCCCTCCTAATCTAAACCCAAAACACGCAACGTGTTTTTCTATATTTCAATTAAATCATCTGAATTGAATCATGGAGTTTCATTTTTGAAATTCAAATTCCAAAATTTGAGACACGTATATGGCGTATTTGCAAAGGTGTGTCCGTGTCCACCTTAGAAAGGGGTAAGGATCCTTTTCGGTTTAATTTCCGCGTTATATTTAACAGAAATTTTTGAAGGGTATTAATGAAGGGCTTCGAGGCGTTTCGGGTGGTGCAATGCTAGTGGTCGTGCAGGAGCAATTGATGGAATATGGTTGTGTAATGGATACATCATTCATAACTTCGTCCAGATGCTTCCTTTTTTGCATGTAGTGTCCATGCTTCTTATGATAGTTAGTCTTTTCTCCCCGTTAATGAAGTCAGATCACATGCATTACTCATGAATTTCACCTCTTCTGGTTATAGTAAAGAAGAAAATATCGGAGGAGGTACATTCCATGAAAAGTTCAAAGGAATTTGTTGAAAGCATTCAAGAGCAGCAGAAAAAGGAAGAAGGCAATTTCCGCCGTCAAGGCAATGGGAATCCCGCTCAGAAATTACCGAATAAAAAACATTAGTGGGACCCATCATCAAAAGATCCCAGCCTTAACAAAGGGCTGGGATTCTTTTCAATCCGATGTACTTTTTTTCTTCTTCATCTCTTCGATTTCTTTTGAGAATATGTCTTCTATTTCTTTTTTATTTCCATATAAAAAGAGGTTATCGCCTAATTTGATTTTGTACTCATATAACTCTTTCCTGATTTTCACTTCTCCGCTTTCAATAAATAAGATATTGATGTCCGCTCCCTGTGATATGACATCATCAGCTTTAACATCTATGAATTCAGAGTTCTCATAAATATCGATTTCCATGACCACATCTTCCTCTTCTAAAAAGAGGACCTCCTCTATCGGGTGTTCCCATAATTCATAATGATTGTACATTTCACTTTTCATCTTATTCGATATTCTATTATGCAGGAATGGAGATTTCACTAGTACGACTAAGACCAGCAGTATCCCTATAATGATGCTTAACTCCATCAAGCGCAAATCATCCGTAAGCAATGTACTGATCGATGAAATGATGACAGCAAGTGAGAAAGCGCCAAATAAAATTAAGAACATGCTTATTTTCCTTCGTACGGGATGATCAATGATGGATTTTGACTCGTCCGTTGTAAAACCAGTACCCGTCAGCATGGAGATAACCTGAAATCTGGCCACTGTGCTTTTTAATCCAGTCAATTTCATCAAGGTAACCGATATTTCAATAACAAGAACAATGATTATAAGATAAAGCAACATAAAAAGTAAATTCATCAAAATGATCACTTCCTCATCTATGGTTTACCCCAATCCCGCCAAAAGAAATCGCATTCGTCATCTTTTCAAGTTTCCATCCATATATTCGCTTACTGAAACTGCCATGACAAACAAAAAACGCAGTAAGATCCATTGGATCCTATTGCGTTTTTCACTAATATTCTAATCAAATGCATTTACCCGTTTTAAATGATGGGTGGGGGAACTTCGTTTCTCATATGGACTTCAGCAGCAGTTTTTTTAACAGCGGTGTAAATTGTTCTGGCAATTCAGCTACACTCGGAATCATTAGGCGCTCTTTTCCATAGATGTTTTTCATCGTCAATTCTTCGCTTTCCTCGATGCCTCCATCCGCTAAAAACAGGCCGATGACTTCTATGCCCTTTTTCCTGGCTTCCGAAACAGCAAGATGTGTATCAACAATGCCATTTTGGTCATAATCGCTTGCTGCCGGCTCACCATCGGAAAACACGAGCAAGAACCGGTTCTTCTCCCGCCTTTTTTCCAATTCCATTGCGGCAACCCTGATGCTGTAACCGTCCCTGTTGTCTTCCTCTGGTTCAAGCTGCATGATTTTAGCTCCTGAGTTTAGATAAAGAGAATCGGAATGGGACTGGATCACATGGAAGTAGTTCGGCTGATATCCTTCTCTCACTTCATTTGCATCTTCCCAAAATCCAACGATCGAGTGGGGGATCTTTAACTTTTTCAGTACTTCATGAAACAGGACGACCCCTCGTTTCGTTTCATCCATTTTATTATGCATGGAAGCGGAGCAATCGATCAGCAATGTGAATACGGCATCCATTTCATTTGAATCCTGGTTCTTTTTATAAAAGACCCGGGGATTTTCCTCAAAAACAAGCGGCAGTAATTTCTTCGATAAGCGGCCAAAAACCAAATCTTTTCTTGGTGCGTTCTTTTTATTTTCCAGTGTCTTTTCAATTGTACTGGAGAGTTTTCTCTTGAACGGTTCGATATCCGCAACAAATTCACGGTAGCGTTTCTCTTCCGTAAGTGTAGGTATTTTGGCTTCCTTGATTACTTGGACGACGTCTTTGTTTTCTTCACCAAATGGATGTTCACCGCTTTTGCCCATATTCGTTTGTTTCTTCTCCAGCGTTTCCTGCTGATTGTATTCCTTTTGTTTACTTTCCCCTGATGAACCCTGGATGGAAGCCAGTGCTTGGTCGGCATCTTCCGCTTCCCGTGCACCTCCGCCCATCAGACTTGTTTTCGTTCCCTGCTCCAATTCAAATTGAAGAAAAGTCGAATTACTCTCGCCGTTCTTATTCTCCCGGTGCCATGTCGAGAATTTTTCATCAATGAACTCACTTTTTTCTTCGTCGACATCTTCTGTATCATCGTTCAACAGTTCATCATTTCTTGTCAGTTCATCAAATAAGGTATTTGCCTTATACTTTTCCACATTTGCAATGGGAAAGATGAAATATTCATTCATCGTATCCTCGTATCCATCGTTCACACGGAAAACGATCTGCTCGCAAATCCTCGTGATGTCACTCGTTTTAGTGGCTTCAAAGACAGAATGGATGAACGGTTTGAGTTTCTCCAATTCTTCCAGCTGCCTTTCATTGGCCCTTGGGAAAATCGGGTCCGGCCTGTCAGATTGAAGCAGTAAATAGATGAGGCAGTATAATTCATCCAGTGCAAAACTTCTTGTGACATTCGTCGTCAATTGGCTTTCGAAATATTGTTTAAGGTAAGCCCCCCTTACCGAAAACCATTTTTTCGTGCCCGGCCTTTCCTTCTTCACCAATTCTTCCAATCGCAAGTCTTCCAGTATAGCGAATAATTGGGCTGCAAACTTCGGAAGCGAACTTTCCCCGATGATATCCTGGTACTCCTTCATGCTCTGGATCGTTGAATGATGCAGCGTACCTATCGTCCTAAGGAGCACGTCCGTTTTCAGTCCCGCTTCCTTCACTTCCTTATTGCCATTTTCCCAAAAATGGCTGGCTGTGACCTTATTCTCGATCAGATCAATGAAGGAACCATAATTGTATTCGAATTCCAGCTCAGGAATGCCGGATAAAACCGTCGAGAGATCCTGAAGCTGTAAAAAAAGAGCCGTATCTATTATTGAATCATTGAAACGGATATACTTCATGAGGCATTCTCCTAGTTAGAATAATGTGTCAGCCAAGTTCTTCACAAACTCACGCTCCCGCTCCTCGTCCAACTTATCCACTATGGAACGAAGAATCGCCCGTTTCGGCGGGATCAACACACTCAGATCGCAGGCATCAAGCAATGCCCTGATCGATGCCGCATCTTCAGCCACCTTCCCTTGATTCACGGCATTTATCAAATCACTCGACAGTTTAACGAACAATTCTATGCTTCTTGGTTCCTTCAACTTTGTATTGGTTTCTATCAATTGCTTTAACTGCTCCCCTTCGATATAAGGAACTTCAATTACGACAAACCTATTTTTTAGCGCTTCATTCAGCGGCACTGTACCGACATACCCTTCGTTGATTGCAGCAATCACATTAAAGCCATCTTTTGCCGTTATGACTTCATTCGTGAACGGATTCGTTATCGTCCTTCTGTAATCAAGCACACCATTGATAAGCGGCAGAGTTTCCGGTTTTGCCATGTTGATTTCATCTATATATAAGAAGTGACCGTGATTCATCGAATTGGTCACTGGTCCAGGTACGAATTCTATCACTTGTTTTTCCTCTTTGTAAGCCAACGTCTTGAAGCCCAATAAGCTTTCGGCATCCAAGTCGACTGAGCAGTTGACACTGAACATCGGCTGGTTGAATAAATTCGATAATGTCTCGGCAAATTTTGTCTTTCCAGCCCCTGTCGGACCCTTCAAAAGGATATTCTTCCCCATGCTTAAGGCCGTGATGGCATCCACCATCAACTCCATCTCGGGAGGCAGATATCCTCCGCTCCTGATCAATTCCTCGAATTGAACAGGATTTTTTTTGCTTGCTTGCAATATATTTGCGATTTCTATTGGTAATCGATTGATCATTGTGTTCCTACACCCCTTTCTGAACATTTTAAGGCTCTTTCCCATTAAAAACAAACACTAAGAAAAGGAGCTGTCATCAAGACAGCTCCCAGACTGCAGGCAAACTAGAAGAAAAGCTACTTTGCCTGCAGTTTTTTATTTTAATAGACGCTCCAGTTGATTGGAACGGTAGGTACGAGTCTCCTGCTTAGAAAAGCGCGTCCAAGGGAGAGACCGCGGAAAGCGATTGCCTGGAGCAACGTTATTCGAAGTTCATTCTGATGATCCTTAATAGGCTTCTTTAGGGCCACCTTTCATAAGGTATACGATATAGCCCAATACACCGCCGATGATGGCAGGAATCACCCATCCCACCCCTACACTATATAGTGGGAGGTATTGAGTGAAAAGGTCTGAAACAGCTTCCAATTTAATGCCTGATGCCACTATTCCATCCATTATGCTGATGACCGCCGTTAATAATAAGCTTCCTAAATATACCTCCGATTTTCCTTTGAAAAAGGAATGGAAGAATGTTAGAACAATCAAAACGATCGCTACGGGATAAAGAGCCGTTAACACAGGCACTGTAATGGAAATGAGCTTGGTCAAACCTACATTGGCAACAGCTGCACTAAAAACAGAGAAGATGACGACATATGATTTATACGATACAGCAGGCAGTATTTTATTGAAATACGTAGCACAAGCCGTTATCAAACCGATGCTTGTCGTTAGGCATGCAGCAATCACAATCAGCCCTAATAACACGGCGCCAGCCGATCCGAAAAAATGATTCGAGGCTTGGGCCAAAACGTCTCCTCCATTACTGAGCTGACCGAGCTTTTCCACACTTGTTGCCCCGACATAAGTTATGGACGCATAAACGATCACCAACAAAGTGGCAGCTATTAAGCCGGCCTTCATACAAAATCCTAACACTTCTTTTCTTGATGTTATCCCTTTATCTTTGATTGCGTTGATGACTATGATACCGAATGCAAATCCGGCCAGCGTATCCATAGTCAAATATCCTTCTTTGAATCCCTTAAAGAAAGAATTATCTGAATAATCAACCGATGGTGACTGGATTTCACCCATTGGATTGATGATGGCGACCACAATGAGGATCCCGATGAAAATCAATAATAATGGTGTTAATATTTTCCCGACGATATCCAGCATTTTTGATGGATTAATGGATAATAAACAGGCAATTCCAAAGTAAATGATCGTGAATATCAGCAATGGCAAAAAGCTGACATCATTAGAAAGGAAAGGTTTAATCCCTATTTCATAGGATACACTCCCCGTTCTGGGAAGCGCGAAAAGCGGTCCCAAAGACAAATAAAGAACGACTGTGAAAATGATGCCGAATAACGGGTGTGCCCGGCTTGCAAGCGATTGAACATCATTTTTTCCCGAAAAACCAAATGCCAATATTGTAATGAATGGCAAACCCACCCCAGTAATGATGAATCCTAAACTGGCTGACCATAAATTAGTCCCGGCTGATTGTCCGAGCATGGCAGGGAAAATTAAGTTACCTGCACCAAAAAACAAAGCAAAAAGCATTAACCCTGTTACAATGATAAAAGAAAGTGGTGCTTTCTGTGTCATATAGAGCCCTCCATTGTGTTGATTATCTTAACGAAGAAAAGAGTTGTCCATCAATTTCCCGTAAAAAAGTGACAAGAACTGAGGAACGCATTCTACCTATCTGTTAACATGTACCTTCATGAAACTATCAATCATCTATAACTCTCCTTACTATAAAATCAGGCGGAAAGTTTGTCAAAGTTATTTCATTAATTATTCGGAAAAATCTTTCTTTTCTTACTTCTTTTTTTAGAAAATAAGCTAGGCATCCTGATTTAATAGAAATGTTGAGTAAAAAGTACTGCAATTTATTTTGCAGGAAAAATATTTTAATATCAGATAAAATCTTCTAAAAACCAAGAAAATAGGAGGAATTAACATGAATACGGAAAAAGAAAAAATGGTGAGCGGGGAACCCTACATGGCCGCTGATCCGGAATTAGTTCGAGATAGGGAAAATGCCAGAAGGTTGACCCGGTTATACAACCAGACAACGGAAACCGAAGGAGATGTACGAACTGCCCTGCTGAAACAGCTTTTAGGTTCCACTGGGCTAAATGTATATATGGAACCCACTTTCCGTTGTGATTATGGATACAACATTTCTGTCGGGGAAAATTTTTATGCTAATTTCGATTGTGTCATTTTGGATGTTTGTGAAGTGAAAATTGGCAGGGACTGCATGTTGGCTCCAGGAGTGCATATCTATACAGCCACACATCCGCTGGATCCCTTTGAACGCAGTTCTGGAGTGGAATATGGAAAACCGGTTACGATCGGTGATCATGTTTGGATTGGCGGCGGGGCCATCATCAATCCTGGCGTAACGATTGGGAATCATTCCGTCGTCGCTTCTGGGGCAGTCGTAACAAAGGATGTTCCTGAAGGCGTTGTTGTCGGTGGAAACCCAGCGAAGGTCATCAAGCATATTGAAGGACTTAAATAAGGCAGGACCCACTCCCCCCTGAGTGGCCCTGCCTCCTTTTTTCGTTAAATTTTCCTTAATGCTTCCTCGATTGCAGTTTCACCAGAGATTAAATCAAATGAACGCTTGTAGGTACTTTCTTCGCTTAAGGAAGCAAGGATCGTCCGAGCCACATCTTCACGTGCGATCTGACCCCTTTCCAATTCTTCGGCGGCGGCCACTTTGCCCGTCCCCGGTTCATTCACCAAACCGCCTGGCCTAATGATCGTATAATTTAAATCGCTTTGTAACAATGCCCTGTCCGCATAGTGCTTGGCCACATAATACGGTTTGATGGCTTCATTCCAGTTTTCACGATTATTGGCCTGAAATGCGCTTACCATGATGAATCGGTTGATTCCCAAGTTTTCTGCCGCTTCGACCGTTTTGACAGCACCATCCAAATCGATCAACAGCGTTTGATCAGCACCTGTGCTTCCTCCGGATCCTGCTGTAAACACGATGGCATCGCAGCCTTTTGCCGCACTCGCAATCTCTTCCACCGATCCAGTTAAGCTCACGACGGCAGATTCAATTCCATTTTTCTCTAAATGCTTACTTTGTTCCTCTTTACGAACCATTGCCCGTACACTATGTTCCGGACTATCTTTTAATAAATCCACAAGATATTTACCGATCTGCCCATTTGCCCCAACTACGAATACTTTCATAAAGGTCAGCTCCCATAATGGTTAGTTTGGTTTCCATTCAAATTATTTCATGGACTCTGTACATTATCAAACAATCAGCCCGCCGAGTCTTCTTTAACATTGGAAAAAGTTTGGCAACCACCCTTATATATTTTATAATAAGAACAATACCTGTTCTTCAGGGACACAACGGGGAGGTGTAAAAGATGGCAATAAGAATGTTAATGCCACCTTCTGCAGCATCTCATGCAAAGCCTAGTATTGGAGGCGATACTTTGCATGGGGTTGAATTAAGCTAAACTAATCGCCCGCCTTATCATTTCTAATATTCGGCTTTGCACCTTATTTCATTTAAAAAAGAATAAGGGGCTGGCAGAAATGAAATATGTAAAAGCGACGTCCGTTTTGCCTGAAAAACTGATCGTTGAAATTCAAAAGTATGTGCAAGGTGAAACCATATATATCCCTAAACCTGAAAAGGCCCATCACAAATGGGGAACCCGTTCGGGATCAAGGGAATTGATCGATGACCGCAATGCCTCTATAAAGTATGCATTCAAAGACGGTCATACCATCCATCAATTAGCCGAGGAACATTTTCTCTCTGCGGAAACCATCAAGAAAATCGTTTATTCCAAATAAGATTTCATGGGTAGCACTGATAATGATATCAGTGCTATTTGTATGCCGAGTATGTTTCTTAGTCGTTTTCCCCCTTTTAAAGCAGATGCGATTTCTGTAAAGTAAAGAGAAACGGTATCATGTGACAAGTAACGAGCAACAGAAACAGGAGTGAAGAAAATGGAACCTTTTATCAGGAGCGAGCAGTATAACTTCATAAAATCCCAAACACAGATCCTCATAAATGGACACGCGACGGCCAACGATAAGGATGTGATCAACACCCTGAAAACAGTCGCCAAAGAACGAGTATTAAGCTTGTTCAGTGACTTGAGCGAAGAGCAAAAACAACTGCTTGACCCAGTGGATACCATTAAAGAGCCCGCACAAGCCGAGGTCTTTCTCTTACAGGTGAAGCCATTTGTGATCCCATTTAAGGAAGTAAACGAAAAAACGATAAAAAAATTATTTCCTAAAGCAAAGAAATTAAAAGCCCCTTTGCTGGAAAACATTGATTTGAGGGAGATTTCATACCTGGGATGGGATGATGTCGGTTCCGGAAAGAAATTCATCATTGCACCCCATCATAATAAACTCACCGGATTGCATGGAACCATTAAACCTGCCAACAAAAAAGGGATCTGTGCCATCTGCAGCCGCTTTGAAGAAGTAGGGATGTTCATGTCTGAAACAAAAGGAACCGTCCAAGGGACATTCATTAAAAAAGGGAATTATATTTGTCTGGACAGTATGAAATGCAACCAGAACGTAACCACCTTGGATAAAATGACCGACCTAATCGAGCGGCTGAAATAATAAGGAAAAGCACCGAAGCGGTCCTTTTAAAAAATTATCATTTCTTTGAACAATACTTGCCATCTGGTATGAAATAATAAACAACACGCTTATGATTTCTCCTAAGCGTGTTGTTTTCCTTTGCATTTATATCATGAATCCCTCATGTATTTATACGGCAGTAATTCACCGATTTTCACCTTGACCGTTTTCCCATTAACATTCAGTATGACAAAGCACTCATTTGCATAATCCGAAATTAATTCCCGGCACATCCTACACGGGCTAACCACTTTTAAAATTCCGTCTTCATCATCGGAATAGGGATGCTTCCCGCCACGATGGTATCGAATCCCTTCTCTTCCAATATTTCATTCAGGGATTTTTTTTAACACTTCTAAAGCCAATAAGCGGAAATAAGATGCAGCTGAAAAAAGTGCCGTTTCATCAACTATAAACTTAGGATGATGCAGGTCATACGGACCGCCAGACCCTATCATTACGAATGCACCTGGTATTTTTTCTTGGTAAAATGCGAAGTCTTCCCCTATGGAGCTAGCTTCCAGGATCTTTGTCGTGTAACCTGCTGTTTCTCCAACCTGAAGCGCCAAATCTGCCCATTCAGGCGTATTATCAACTGATGGGGGGCCGGGATGCCAGGATAATTCAACATTTGCATTGAAAGTTTCACTTATACCATGCAGGACCTGTTCCATACGTTTCTGGATGAACTCTCGTTGAATTTTACTGAAAGTGCGGACGGTTCCTTCCAAATATGCACGATCCGGGATAACATTCCACGTTGAGCCGCTATGAATTTGAGTGATGCTCAAAACCGCGGACTCTTTTGGTGCCACATTGCGGCTGATGATGGTTTGCAACGTTGAGATAATATGTCCCGTTATGATAATCGGATCATTTCCCTCTTCCGGTTTGGCCGCATGTGAACCAGTTGCTTTTACATGCACTTCAAAGCGATCGACTCCCGCTGTCAGTGCGCCATGTTTTGTCCCTAATTCCCCAACTTGCAATGTCGGATCATTATGAAGGCCAAAAATCACATCCACATCATTCAGCACACCGGTTTCCATTAAAGCACTTGCACCATGTCCCGTTTCCTCCGCAGGCTGAAAAATCAAGAGAATCGTACCGGAAAGGTCCCTTTCTTCTTTTTTTAATAAAAAAGCAGTCCCCAAAATGACGGAAGTGTGAAAGTCATGACCACATGCATGCATCACGCCGATGTGCCTTGAAGGAAAGTCCACTTCAGATTGCTCTAAAATCGGTAAAGCATCAATGTCGGAGCGAAGTGCTATCGTAGGCCCCGGCTTACTCCCTTTTATCTCAGCTACGACACCAGTTTCCAATGGAAAATCAAGTATTTTAATATCTTGCGATTGAAGCGCTTCTTTAATTTTTTTAGTCGTTTCAAATTCTTGGTTTGATAATTCAGGTGTCATATGAAGATCGCGCCTGAATTCCAATAGATATTTTTCCAATTCTGCATTGCTTATGTTCAACGGTTGTCCATCTCCTTAAAAATCCGAATAGTGAAGCGGCTATCAAATAAGCTATTCGATAAACGTATAAAGAATGCGTTCCATTTCAGGTAGATTCATGGCATCATAACAATGAATGAAGAGTGTGTTTATTCCGAATATTTAACATTGACAAATTATTATATTAGATGCTACCATTTGATTTAATTTCTATATTCTATTAACGTACCAATCCAACAAAGGATTCAATTTCTAATAGAAAAAGTACGGAAATACATGGTCGGAAGGAACCCTCTTCTTAACTGGAAGCGGGTTTTATTTCAGCATTAATTCATAGTAAACCAGTAAGGATATTTACATTATAAATCCCCTGCGTTTAAAAGTGAAGACATAAAGGAGCAATTGACACATGAAAAAGAAAACAGTAAAGCTTGGTGTATTTTTGGCCGGAACGGGACATCACGTTGCTTCTTGGAGGCATCCTAACGCCAATCCTAAAGCTAATATGAGCATCGATTATTTTAAGGGGTTGGCCCGAACTGCCGAAAAAGGTTTATTTGATTTATTATTTTTGGCAGATAGTTTGTCAGTTGCAAAGGACTCGCATCCTAATATTCTGACTCGCTTCGAGCCATTGACCTTGTTATCTTACCTAGCCTCGGCGACTTCCAATATTGGTTTGGTTTCAACGGCCTCCACCACTTACGAAGAACCCTTTAATGTTGCTAGGAAATTCGCTTCTTTAGATCATATTACCTCCGGCCGTGCTGGCTGGAACGTAGTCACGACGTCCCTTGCCTCCACTGCAGTAAACTTCAATAAATCAGAACATTTAGAACATGGTCTACGTTATAAAAGGGCTACTGAATTTGTTGAAGTTACCAAGAAGTTGTGGGACTCATGGGAAGACGATACATTGGTCATCGATAAAGGAACAGGCCAATTCATTGATGAAAGCAAGTTTCATGAAATCAATCATCAAGGTGAGTTTTTCAACGTAAAAGGACCATTGAATATTTCCCGCTCCCCTCAGGGGCATCCGGTCATTGTACAAGCAGGCTCTTCTGGTGCTGGGCAATTGCTTGCAGCAAAGCACGCAGAGGTTGTCTTTACTGCCCAGGAGAACAAGGAGGACGCGGTTTCCTTTTACCATGAGTTAAAAGGGCAATTGGCCGCTTATAACCGGGAGAAAAGCAGCTTGAGCATCATGCCTGGTTTGTTCCCGATTGTGGGACAGACCGAGAAGGAAGCCCAAGAAAAGTACGAGGCATTGCAGGAGCTGATCATTCCCGAAATAGGATTGGCTGTTATGGGTAGGTATTTTGGAAATGTGGATTTTTCGAACATTCCTTTGGATACGCCGTTTGCTGATATTTCGCTACCAGAACAAGTAGATGGCATCCAAAGTAAATATGATTTGATCGTTAAACGGGCGATCAATGAAAATTTGACGTTACGTCAGACATATCAGTGGGTTGCAGGATCACGCGGACATCATATCGCAATTGGAACACCTACGCAGATTGCCGATAAGATTGAAGATTGGGTGAATGGAAATGCGGCTGACGGCTTTAATATCATGCCGGCCCTCCTGCCTGATTCTTTAACGGATTTTGTAGAACTGGTTGTCCCTGAACTGCAATCAAAAGGAATTTTCCGTACGAAATATGAAAGTAACACATTACGAGGGAACCTTGGCCTTAATAAACCGGCCAACCAATATTCCCATAAGCTTTAAACACCTTACAACTGGCTGATAGTTTTCAAAAACGGAATCACCATCCGATGATGAATGAACTCGATAGAGTATAGGAGGCGCAAGATGAGTCAAATATTTCGTGAAGTATGTATAGAAGATGTGGATAAATTCCTCCAATTAACATTGGATGCTTATGCGAGTATAAGAGAGCTGGATATTCACTTCTCTGCGGCAACCGCCACGAGAGAGGAAGCGATTAAGCATATATCCGAAAATAAGGTATATGTCCTGGAGGAAAATGGAACATTCATTTCGACCGTATCGATTCGGTTGCCTTGGGGCCCTAATCCTGGCCCGCTCGTATTGCCACACATAGGCTGGTTCGCTACAAATCCTGCATATAAACGCCAAGGCATCGGCAAAAAAGTGCTGTCATGGCTCGAAGAAGAAATTTTGAAGAAGCAGCTGAGAGCCCCCGCTGTGACGCTCGGAACCGCGGATAATCATCCATGGCTAAAGGAAATGTACGAAAAAAGTGGCTTTGAAGTGATCGGGCAAAAAGATTTAGGCAAAGGTCATCTCACAATCTATTTGAGGAAAGTCTTACAGCCTGGACAATATCAAGCTTGGACTGAAAAACATAAACAAACCATTTAATAATAGGAGGAAAATAATGATGAAAAAAATTCTATCACTTGGACTCTCTTTACTTTTCATATTAGTGCTTGCAGCATGTGGCAATTCAAAACAAGAGAATGCTGCCAATGATTCCGAACAAAAAACAATTAAAGTGGGGTCCACTGGCCAAAGCTATCCAAATGGTTATCAAGAGGATGGTAAATTAATAGGTTTTGACGTAGAACTTACAGAACGCATCGCCAAGAATTTAGGATACAAGGTAGAGTGGGTCACTTCTGATTTCAGCGGGATAATGGGGCAATTGGGATCAGGTAAATTGGACACCGTTGCGAATGCCGTTGCAATAACACCGGAACGCCAAGAGCAATTTAATTTTACAGAGCCGTATAGTTATTATGGTGCACAAATTGTATCAAGCACAAAAAACGAGGATATTAAAAGTTTGGATGATCTTAAAGGCAAAACCGTTTCCGGTGTGCTTGGGTCAAATAACGTAGCAAACCTAGAAAAATATGATAAAAACGGCGATATCAAAATACGAACTTATGAAACCCGGGATGGCGCGATGCAAGATGCCATTAACAATCGTGTAGATGGATATATCAATTCCCGCCCAATCCTAGTTGCAGAAATAAAGAAAAATGATCTTCCGTTAAAACTAGTTGGTGATCCAGTGGCCTATGAAAATGTAGGATATCCATTTCCCAAAACAGAAAAAGGCAAAAAATTAAATGATGAATTCACGGCAGAAATCAAAAAACTTAAAGAAGATGGTACATTGGCGAAGCTGTCCAAAAAATATTTTGGTGAAGATATCACCACGAATTCCGGCGAATAAGCATAGCGGAGGTTTTAAAGCATTATGAATTTTGATTTACAATATATGTTGGAAATTTCCCTGCAAATCGCAAAATTTATTCCAATCACTCTGGTTTTAGCCATCATTTCGATGGCTTTAGCCATTATTATCGGACTTGTAGTAGCCTTAATAAGGAATAGCAATATTTTTGGAATCACCCAATTGGCAGGTTTATATATCTCTTTATTCCGGGGCATGCCAACATTGGTACAATTATTCATCATTTATTACGGTTTACCACAGTTATTCCCGTCGTTGTCAACGATGGAAGCAATGACGGCGGCGATCATTGGATTCAGTTTGAAAGAATCCTCTTATTTAGCAGAAATTTTCCGGGCTGGATTGAATTCCGTGGACAAAGGGCAGATGGAAGCGGGCCTTGCAACAGGCATGAAAAGAGTGCAGATTTACTCGCGAATCATATTACCCCAGGCTGCTTTAAATGCATTGCCAGCAACAGGGAATACATTCATATCTTTGATTAAAGAAACGTCCCTTGCCTTTACGTTAGGAATTACGGAACTATTTGCAGAGGGAAAAATTATTGCATCCGCTAACATGCGCTTTTTCGAGACGTATTTGGTGGTTGGCTTGATTTACTGGCTATTGGTTATTCTTTATTCTTGGATACAACAATACCTGGAAATTTGGCTCAGCAAACCACTTAGAAGGTGATCATATGATAAAAGTTAGAAACTTATCTAAATATTTTGGTGATAAACAAGTGTTGAACGATATTAACTTGGATATAAGAACCGGGGAAGTTGTCGCCATAATCGGCCCTTCAGGTTCTGGAAAATCAACGTTATTACGCTGTCTGAATCTGTTGGAAAAGCCCAACAGCGGCACCATCGAAATCAAGGATGTAAAATTGGATACCCAAAAATATAAAGAGAAAGACGCATACCAATTAAGGCAGCAAACAGCGATGGTATTCCAACACTATAACCTTTTTAAAAATAAAACGGCCCTAAAAAACGTGATTGAAGCTTTGCTTGTCAGCAAAAAGATGAAAAAAGAAGAAGCCATTCAAATCGGCATGGATCTATTGAAACGGGTTGGCTTGGAAACACAAGCCAAACAATACCCCGTTACCTTATCCGGCGGACAACAGCAGCGTGTCAGCATCGCTAGAGCATTAGCTGTGAAACCACATGCCATTTTATTCGATGAACCTACCTCCGCTCTAGATCCCGAATTGGTTAATGAGGTTTTACAAGTAATACGGGAGTTAGCGAAAGAGGATACCACAATGGTGATCGTGACGCACGAAATGCAATTTGCGAAGGAAGTTGCTGACCATGTCATATTCATGGCAGACGGACATATTATCGAACAAGGCACCCCAGAACAAGTGATTGAGCATTCCCTTAATCCGCGAACTCAGCGTTTTTTACGGCAAATGGGAGATGAAACGGACGGACCTGCTGGGCAAAAAAGGAAGTGAAGTGCATGAACACGGAAAGGTTATCCGAAATGATTTATCATTCCAATCCGTTGGTAAATGAAAAGGTATTACAGGCTGCAATCGAAGGTCTTCTTGATTATCTTGCTGTTTCCTATCAAACGAAATCCGAAAAGGAAATTACGATTTTAAAGCAAATCATTTTGGAAGAAGGCGGAAATGGGACGAGTTACTTGATTGGGAGTCACATACATGCAACAAGATCCCAAGCAGCCCTCTTCAATGGCTTTCAAGCTCATTTACTAGATTATGATGATGTACATTCAGATGTAAGAGGTCATCCAAGCGCAGTCATTTTGTCAGCATTGTTAGCAGTTGGAGAACCTGAAATGACCGGGAAACGTTTTTTAGCTGCATATGTGGTTGGTGTGGAAATCATGGCTCGTTTTGGGGAAGCTATGAATCCCTATCATTATACAAAAGGTTGGCATAATACGGCTACACTTGGCGTAATAGCTGCAGCTGGTGCGGTTGCGTATTTACGTGAATACTCACCACGCTTAATAGCTGAAACCATGAGTCTTGCCGCTACCCAATCGGCTGGTTTACGACTCCAATTCGGCACTGTCATAAAGCCGCTCCATGCAGGGATTGCCGCTAAAAACGCTGTGGATTCCGCAGATTGGATTCGGATGGGATTACATAGCAACCCCGACTTTTTAAATGATAAGAATGGGTTCTTTGAGGTATATGCAGAAAATGGAGTTCCCGATTTGACAGTGAATTGGGGAAAGACATGGCGGATCGAAACCCCAGGATTATGGTTTAAACAGTACCCTTTCTGTTCTGCTGCGGCACATGGCGCTGATGCAGCTGTCTTTTTGCATAAGACGTACGATTTGTCGGAAGAAGATATTGAATCGGTGAATGTTTGCTTTCCTCCAAATGGTGATTCCGCTTTGATTCACCTTAACCCCTCGACTGGTGAAGAAGGAAGATTTTCGATTGAGTATATTGTATGGCTCGCGCTTACTGGCAAACCCCTGACCTTTTCTTCTTTTGAATCGAAACCCATTCCCCATTCATGGAGGGAATCCTTTCAAAAAGTAACTAGGGAGACGGATGCAACGATCAAGCCTTCCAAAGCGGCACTCCCAGTGGGACGATTTACCATTGTGACGGTGACCACAACGAGCGGGGATGTACTATCGAAACGAATCGATACACCTAAAGGAAGTCCTGGGAATCCATTAACAAAATCCCAGCTAATAGAAAAATTGCATAAAGCCGTAGGAGATGAAATAGAGACAGAGAAAGTATTAGCAGCTGTCTATAAACTGCATCACACATCACTCGGCGTTCTTCAAGAAGCTGACTATAGAAGCTGACAAATTAGGCGAACAGTACTTATATACTGCTCGCCTAATTTGTTTACCAGTATCTTTACACTTGAATATGGGTCATTTACTCGTGAGTTTCGGACATTTACTCTGGATTCGGCGCTTTACTCGTGAGTTCGGGCCATTTACTCGTGAATTCCATTTTTCCCACCATAAAAAAAGGAAGTGCCATTATGGCACTTCCTTTTCTTGCTATTAAGGCAATACCGTTGCGCCCATCAAGTAGCGGTCCACTTCCCGCGCCACTTCACGGCCTTCATTGATTGCCCAAACGATGAGGCTTTGCCCTCTCCTTGCATCTCCGGCAGCAAAGACCCCTTCGACATTCGTTTTGTATTCGCCATAGACGGCATCAATTTTTTGATTTACTGTTTCTACGCCAAATTGAGTTAATAGCGGCATTTCAGTTCCTTCAAATCCGATTGCGATGAAAACGAATTGTGCAGGCCATACTTTTTCAGTTCCTGGAACTTCCCTGAAAATGTACATTCCGTCTTCGCCTTTGATTTTTTCCATTGAGATTGTGTGCAGTTCTTTAACGTTGCCATTTTCATCGGCTACGATTTTTTTTGTTTGGATTGAATATTGACGCGGATCTGCACCGAATTTCGCTTCCGCTTCTTCATAGGCATAATCAAGGGAAAATACATTCGGGTAGGCTGGCCACATATTATCAGATGTACGGGCCGTCGGAAGAATTGGATGCTTCCCGAATTGCACGACGCTCTTACATTCCTGACGAAGGGCAGTTGCGACACAGTCAGCTCCTGTATCCCCGCCGCCGATGACGATGACGTCCTTCCCCTTAGTGTCTATAAACTTGCCGTCTTCAAAATTGGAGTCCAACAGGCTTTTAGTCGAAGTCGTCAAGTAATCCATTGCAAGGTGAATGCCTGTTGCCCCGCGTCCTTCAATTACCAAGTCACGCTGCTTTTGGGCACCTGTGCAAAGGATGACTGCATCATATTGATCTTGCAGTTCTTCGGCTGTTATATCCTTGCCTACTTCTGTATTGGTAATGAAATCGATGCCTTCCTGGGTCAATAATTTAATTCGGCGGGCAACGACATCCTTTTCAAGCTTCATGTTCGGGATGCCGTATGTCAACAGCCCGCCTGCACGGTCTGAGCGCTCATAAACCGTGACCGAATGACCTGCTTGATTCAACTGGTCGGCACTCGCCAATCCTGCAGGGCCTGAACCGATGATAGCAATTTTCTTGCCGGTCCTGCTTTCAGGGATGCGAGGCGTGATCCAGCCATTTTCAAATCCTTTGTCGATGATGGTCCGTTCAATGTTCTTGATGGTAACGGCAGGATCGCTAATCCCTACTGTACAAGACCCTTCACAAGGGGCCGGGCAGACGCGCCCGGTGAATTCAGGGAAATTATTCGTTTTCGATAAACGGTCCAATGCTTCTTTCCATCTGCCGCGGTACACCAAATCATTCCACTCCGGGATCAGATTATGAATCGGACAGCCTGTTGTGACCCGGTTCAATTCCATGCCCATATGGCAGAAAGGGGTGGCGCAGTCCATACACCGCGCTCCCTGTGTACTTAACTTTTCATCAGAGAAAGGAGCTGTATATTCTCTCCAGTCGCTTAAACGAGTGAGAGGATTCCGGTCTTTTGGTTTTTCTCGCGGGTAATCCATAAATCCTGTTGCTTTTCCCATCTTTCTCTCCCCTTCCTTATTGCATCACAGCTTGTTTAGTGATTTTTTTATCTTGAACGGCATTTGCTTGAAATGCACTCATGATCGCTTCTTCATCCGTTAGCCCTGCACGCTTCTGCTCATTGATGCTTTTGATCATCCGTTTGTAATCTTTCGGAATGACTTTTACGAATTTATTGGCGAAATCCGCCCAGTTTTCCAGTACATACGTTGCTTTGGCACTTTCTGTATAATGAACGTGGCTGTAGAGCATTTCCTTTACTTCGTTTGCATCATCGATATCATCCAGCGTCTCGAATTCTATCATTTCACCATTGCATAATGCATTGAATTGTTCTGCATCATCAGCAAGTACATAAGCGATGCCGCCTGACATGCCTGCCGCAAAGTTTTTGCCGACGTCACCCAGAATGACCACGCGTCCGCCTGTCATATACTCACAGCCATGATCTCCAATTCCTTCAACGACGACGTTGACTCCGCTGTTCCGTACGGCAAATCGTTCTCCTGCACGGCCATTAATGTATGCCTCACCGCTTGTTCCGCCGTATAAGGCGATATTTCCGGCAATTACATTGTCCCCAGCCTCAATCTGATTGCCAGCAGGTGCCGTGACAATGATCTTTCCGCCAGATAAGCCTTTCCCAACGTAGTCATTGACATCACCAGTCAAATACATCGACATCCCTTTTGGAATGAACGCACCGAAGCTCTGGCCCGCCGATCCCGTAAAACGGAGTGTGATCGTATCTTCTGGCAGCCCTTCTTCCCCATACCGTTTGGATACTTCACTGCCGACAACCGTTCCGACCACACGGTTCACGTTTGTAATCGGGAAGCTGACATCCACCTGGGTTTGATCAATCAAAGCAGGCTCCACAACCGGTAAAATCTCACGGATATCCAGGGATTCATCAATTTTATGGTTTTGAGGAAGTTGATACGTACGTATCCCCTCCGGTTGGAAAAGAAGTGTCGTCAAGTCCAGATGCTTCGCTTTCCAATGGTTTTGCGCACGCTCGCTCACTTGTAAAACATCAGTGCGGCCGACCATTTCTTCCAGAGTTCTAAATCCAAGCTCAGCCATCGTTTCCCGCACTTCCTCAGCAATGAAGCGCATGAAATTCACGACATGATCCGGATCTCCAGTGAATTTATCGCGAAGCTCAGGGTTTTGAGTAGCTACCCCGACTGGACATGTATCCAAATGGCAAGCACGCATCATGACACAGCCAAGAACCACAAGCGGTGCTGTAGCAAAGCCGAATTCTTCCGCTCCAAGGATAGCTGCCATGACCACATCGCGGCCCGTCATTAGCTTTCCATCCGTTTCAAGAACTACACGGCTGCGCAAGCCATTCAGCATCAATGTTTGGTGTGCTTCTGCAAGGCCCAGCTCCCAAGGAAGGCCTGTATGTTTGATACTTGTTTTTGGTGATGCCCCCGTACCGCCATCATACCCGCTGATAACGATGACATCTGCGGCACCTTTAGCCACACCTGCTGCAATCGTGCCTACGCCTGCTTTTGACACAAGCTTTACGCTGATCCTGGCATCACGGTTCGCATTTTTCAAATCATGGATCAGCTGTGCCAGATCTTCAATCGAATAGATATCATGATGCGGAGGCGGTGAAATCAGGCCGACACCCGGTGTGGAACCGCGGACCTCAGCGACCCAAGGATATACTTTGTTCCCTGGCAGCTGGCCGCCTTCACCCGGCTTTGCACCTTGCGCCATTTTGATTTGCAGTTCATCTGCATTAACAAGGTAATGGCTTTTCACTCCAAAACGGCCGGATGCAATTTGTTTAATTCCGCTGCGGCGGTCATCGCCGTTTTCATCCAGTTGGTAACGGCTAGGATGCTCCCCGCCTTCTCCGCTATTGCTTTTTCCGCCTAAACGGTTCATCGCAATCGCTAATGTTTCATGTGCTTCCTGACTCAATGAACCGAATGACATCGCGCCCGTCTTGAATCGGCTGACGATGGATTCCACGGATTCCACTTCATCTATGGAAATGCTTTGGCGTTTTTGATCGAACGAGAATAAATTCCTTAAAAACCCGAGTCTCTCTTCATTCGCCAAGTTTGAATATTGCTTAAATAAATTATAGTCGCCTTTCCGGCAGGCCCATTGCAGTGTATGGATCGTTTTAGGATTGAAAGCATGATGTTCCCCTGTTTTTCTCCATTGAAAATCACTTCCGCTTTCAAGAGTTTGGTCAAGGGAATCTGCTGCAGCCTTCCTATGGCGAATCAACGCTTCATCTGCGATCGTTTCCAAATCGATCCCACTAAGCTGCGATGCCGTACCGCTGAAATAGCGTTCGATCACTTCAGCACCGATTCCGACCGCTTCGAAAATTTGTGCGCCGCGATAACTTTGAATCGTTGAAATCCCCATTTTCGACATCACTTTTACGATGCCTTCTGTCAACGAGCGTACATATTTCCTTACCGTTTCTTCATATCTGATGGATAAACTGCCTTCCAATATCGCCTGCTTATATGTTTCATAGGCAAGGTAAGGGTAAATCGCATCCACTCCATACCCGATCAGGGACGCATAATGATGGACTTCCCTTGCTTCCCCCGATTCAACGATAATGCTCACTTTCGTACGGTTCCCATGACGGATCAGCTCTTGATGAAGGGCACTCGCGGCCAGCAGGGAAGGAATCGCAGCTTTTTCTTTGCTCATATCCTTGTCAGATAATATCAAAAGGCTGACACCATCAGCGATCGCTTGTTCCGCTTCACGGCAGATGCGATCGAGCTCACTCTCTAAATCTTCTGAAAATAGAGTGTGAATGACTTTGCTCTTGAATTCAGGATAGGCATTTTCTTTCAACTGCTGCATTTGACCTGGCGTCAAAACAGGTGAATCCAATTGGATGCGGCGGCTGTTCGTTTCATCCGGTTTCAGCAAATCTCCTTCCGCACCAAGAAATGTCATCGTTGACGTGACGATCTGTTCACGAAGCGAATCGATTGGCGGGTTGGTTACCTGTGCAAAGGATTGCTTGAAATAGTTGAATAGCGATTGCGGCCGATCTGATAAGACCGCTAATGGAATGTCATTCCCCATGCTGCCCAGTGGATCTTTGCCTTCGTTAATGACCGGCAGTAAATATTTTTGGACATCTTCATACGTGTATCCGAACGCTTTTTGCCTGAATAACAAATCACTCAATGGCTCCCCTTCGAGCACAGGTTCTTCGTCACGTAATTGAACAAGCTGTTCGTCCAGCCATTGCTGGTATGGTTTTTCCTGAGCCATTTCAGACTTGATCTCTTCATCGGAAACAATGCGGCCTTCCTCTAAATCTATTAAAAGCATTCTGCCTGGGCTTAAACGATCTTTATATAATACATTCTCCGGCTCCACATCGATCACGCCGACTTCGGATGAGAAAATGATGTAATCATCTTTTGTCACATAATACCTTGCCGGCCTTAAACCATTTCGATCAAGGATGGCACCGATTTGCTTGCCATTCGTAAAGGATATGGCCGTCGGACCATCCCATGGCTCCATGAGCATGCTATGATATTCGTAAAATGCCTTCTTTTCCTTCGTCATATGCGGGTTCTCCGTCCACGGTTCGGGAATGAGCATCATCGCCGCATGTGCCGGTTTACGCCCGGCAAGCACGAAGAATTCAAGTGCATTATCAAGGATCGAGGAATCACTGCCGTCTATATCGAGAATAGGCAGGACCTTTTGCAGGTCATCCCCGAATGCTTCCGATACAAATTGCTGCTCACGCGCTTTCATCCAATTCACATTGCCTCTAAGCGTATTGATTTCGCCATTATGGATCAGGTAACGGTTTGGATGTGCCCGTTCCCAACTTGGAAAAGTATTCGTGCTGAAGCGGGAATGCACTAAAGCGAAAGCCGAAACGAAAGATTCCTGCTGAAGGTCAAGATAAAAAGCATCCACCTGCTCTGGCGTCAATAAACCTTTGTATACGATCGTAGCACTTGAAAGGCTGGCAAAATAAAAGCGATTGCCGCGTTCACGTGCCCAGTTTTCAGCTTGTTTTCTGATAATGAACAATTTACGCTCAAAAGCTAAATCATCTGTCAGTCCTTCGCTTGCCCCGATGAACACTTGGCGGATCGTCGGACATGTCTCCTTGCCGACCTCCCCGATTTTCGTTGCATCAACAGGAACCGTTCTCCAGCCTAATAGCGTTTGGCCCTCTTGTTCGATAAATGCATTCAAACGAGTTTCGATTTCATTCCGTTCATCATCATTGTTAGAGAAAAAGAGCATGCCTACGCCATAGCGTCCTTTTGCTGGCAAGTTCATTTCCGGGCATGCCAGCCTGAAATATTCATCAGGGATCTGTACCATTAATCCTGCGCCATCTCCTGTAAGGGGATCGCTGCCTTGTCCGCCGCGATGATCTAATTGGCACAGCATATTCAGTCCTTGTTTGACGATGTCATGTGTAGCAAGCCCTTTTAAATGAGCGTATAAACCGATCCCACATGCATCATGTTCAAATTCAGGATGGTAGAGCCCTTGTGCTTTTGGTATTTGATTGTATGTCATATTAATCGCCCCCATCGTATTCTTCCACCGTTATGTCACTTACATTTATTCTAGGTTTTCAAATCGATATAAACAATATATAATTCTAGTAGAATCTATCTCAGTTTGAGATGAATGCCTGGAGGATGAATAAATGGAACTACGACAATTACGTTATTTTGTTGAGGTCGCCGAGAGGGAACATGTCTCTGAAGCCGCGGAGCACCTGCATATTGCACAATCAGCAATCAGCCGGCAAATCTCCAGACTGGAAGATGAGCTTGGCGTTCTTTTATTCGAGAAAGTCGGCCGGAATATCCAGTTAACTCCAATTGGTAAGATTTTCTTAATCCATGCAAAAACGGCGATACAGGCGATAGAATATGCCAAATATCAAATTGATGAGTTTTTGGACCCTGAACACGGAAGCATTAAAATCGGGTTCCCGACCAGCCTTTCCACCCATTTGCTGCCTACCGTCATTTCCGCTTTTAAAGATGAGCAGCCGAATATCGGCTTCCACTTAAGACAGGGATCTTATTCCTCGTTAAAGGAAGCTGTCAAAAGTCGCGAAATCGGATTAGCCTTCCTTGGACCGATCCCGACAGACGATCCAGATATCGACGGTCATATCCTGTTCACGGAAAACATTTCCGCTTTACTGCCGATAACGCACCCATTGGCCGAAAGGAAAAGTCTGCGTCTAAGTGATTTGCGAAATGATCCCTTCGTCTTGTTTCCAAAAGGATACATCTTTCACACTATCGCTCTCGAAGCGTGCAAAGCGGCCGGTTTCGTACCGAACATCGCCTCGGAAGGTGAAGACATGGATTCCATAAAAGGGCTCGTATCTGCCGGAATCGGAGTCAGTCTGCTCCCTGACAGTACCTTTTATGAAGTCATCCCAAGACTGACTGTCAAAATACCGATCGATACACCCGAAGTCAAACGGACTGTAGGCATCATCACTCCCAAAAACAGGGACTTGGCACCATCAGAAAAACTTTTTTACCAATTTGCCAAAAAGTTCTTCTCTGTTCTCGAGCAATATCAATAAAACATGACGATCCTCCTGAACTGTGAATGTGAAGCAAGATGGGACAGCCTTTTCCACAAACAATTTCACTATACAACTTACCTATAGCCCATTGTTCGAATAACATATCAAGATTATTCGTTCAGGAGGAATCTACATGAAACCCACCCATTCTCATCTTGCTTGGCATGAAACACTCGAGCTTCATGAATTGGTCGCAGCCCAGTCCCATGCCCTTATGAAATTTAAAAAAGCTTATCCGAAAATAAAAGACCCCATTTTAAAAACGATATATAGGCAAACGATCGATTCCCTTACCCAAAACATCATGGATCTGCTGCAATTTTACCCATTGACGCCTAAGACGGGCCGGGATGACGATGTAACAAGGGATGACGCATCGGCCGCGGCTGCCGGGGAATTGCTGGGCTTTGCAAAATCATCCATCAAAAGTTATGCAGGTGCCATTACTGAAACAGCCACCCCTTCCCTTCGAAAATTATTTAGGAAACATTTAAATGGAGCCATCGATACTCATGCCAAGATATTCCACTACCTTTATGAAAGAAACCTCTATCCTGCATATGACTTGAACCAATTGCTTCAAAATGACGTCGATGTTGCCAATAAGGCTCTTTCCCAACCATTCTAAATGCAGCAAAAAGGCAAGCATAACGATTGCTTGCCTTTTTGCCGCGTTCCGATTCCGTTTTTCATTATAATGTTATAATATATAAGAATTGGTTTTAATTAGGTAAATAGTATTCAAGAGGTGAAAATCATGAAAAAGATCTTTTTATCCACCATCCTATCCCTGATCTCATTTTCGTTAGTCGCCTGTAAGGCTGATGAGCCTATATCCGGGAATAACCTTTCCGTTCCTGAGTTGACAGCAAGGGAAAAAGCCATCCTCGAGAATTCTAGTGAACATTCCTTCCTTATCGATTTCAATGTTGATGATACATACAAGGAGATGTCCGTCTGGGTCGAAAAATATGAATTTGGCAAACTTGTCGAACCTGAAATGGGACGCATGACAACTGCCGTCAAAGATAAGGGAACGATCATCTTTACGACTTCCAAAACGGCTGCTGATCAAAAACGATCGATGTTCAACATCAGCATTCAAAACGGCGATGGTACCGATACAGCTACTTATCCCGAAACCATTGATGAAATGGATTCAAGCGTATGGGGCAGTGCTGGCAAACTCAAAATAAACAGCACAAACAAGCTTGCATTGGCGAGTATTTGTTATTCAAGCGGAAATGAAGGCATACATTCACTCTCCAATGATTTTTATGGTGATAGTGATAGCCATATGGACGAGTTGAAGAAATATGATGTCGTCTATCTCCTGAGAAGTGAATTCACTAAATGAGCTGACAAATGCAGGGGCAAGTAAAATCGAACTTGCCCCTGCATTGTTTTTTTCATTCAGCCCCATTTACCGCATCAAGACCTCCCCTTTCAGTCATCTCCCTAGCCTTACAGCCGACGGAAATACATATATCTAGAGCAATTCAAGATAGAAGTGGTGGAATTTTCACAACTAAAAGCGAATGAGAGCCCTCAAAAAGCTGACTCCCATAAATTCACAACCTTGATACATTAGGTTAATTAATTCGACATCCATAAAAAGGGGGTTGAAGGAAGAGGCATTTGGGTGTAATCTTTAAAAATAAAAAAACGGAAAGAAGATATTTAATTGAAGAAAATCATCCTCCTCTTCGCAGCAGTAGTCATTGCGAGCTCTCTCGGACATCAAATAAACGGCGGATATGTCGACCCTCGAAAATCCCGACCTAGGCATATACATTTAAAATAAGGAATCCGCCATTTTTGAGCTTGATTCCTTATAAATTAGGTAGTATTAAATCCCATAAAATTAATCACTTTCATTATTCCTCTCAAATATCAGGTCACCCTCATTTGATATATAACCTTCTTTTTCCCTTTTTTCTATATACACGTTATACCCATTTTTCAGTTCAACTTCAGTTGGCTTCTTTACTTTTTCACCTATTTCCCATTGAATCGTTTGCAAACTTCCTGCTTTTGTTCCATCTCTTATATCGACAAATACTCGGATCTTATCGGATGTCCGTGATAGTACATAATTCCCCGCTTGTATTTCTTCACCGACTACATAATAACCAGGTTTTTCAAGGATGTATTTTTGACCCTTTCTCTCTACTTTTTCAAATTCTGAAGGATTGAATTCGAACTTCCCTTTAATCGAGAAATTCACATTAAGGTCCAAAGGTATTGCATGCACAACCGCATTTTTGTGCATTTTCTCACCGTGATGTTCCGCTTCATTATCCAGGGCTTTGATATCATAAAAGCCCGGAGCGATATCTTTACCAACAATGATTTTTTGTGATTCCAAAACCTTATAGGATGCTGCATTATTTTCATTATTTCTATTATCTGCACTAATTGCTGATGAAACAAAGTACACTTTATATATAAGGTAACCGCCAAATAATACTAGTAAGCTTAATGCTGCCATACTTTTATTTAGAGTCAAGGACGATACCTCCATTATCCATCTTTACATACTCATCGGCTAATGCCTCCAGGTCCTGTTTATGATGGCTTGTCAACAGAATGAGGGCGCCGCGCTCTTTTTCTTCCTTCAAGATCTGATAAACTAGCGTAACACCTTCTTCATCGATGGCATTTGTCGGTTCATCCAACAATAAAATGTCCGGTTTTTCAAATATCGCTTGGGCGACGCTTAAACGCTGCTTCATTCCTAACGAAAATTTTCCAACCTTCATTTTTGATTCCGGATCAAGGCCGACTCTTTTTATATTCAGTTTAATATCTTCATCAGTAGCGATGTTCCTGATTTTTGCTAATATTTTCAGATTTGTATAAGCGTCATATTGGTGCAGCAGCGAAGTGTTTTCAATAATGACACTAATATTAGCAGGAAAGGATATATCTTTATGAAGAATTTTTTCGTCTATGGCAATTTCTCCTGAGCTTGGCATGATTAATCCTGCAATCGCTCTAAGCAGCATCGTTTTACCGGAGCCATTCCTTCCATACAAACCATATATTTTCCCGCCGCTAAACTCATAATTAATATCATGTAAGAGCGTCTTCTTCTTCATCTTTTTATTTAAAGAGCTAATTTGTATTTTTGTCATTGTGCACCTCATTAAGTTAAATCCATTTTCTTTAATCGTATACAAGATAAAACACATAAAATGATTGTTATTATAGTTAAAACCATAAAGGCAAGTACCGGTGATATTCCACCTGATTCAGGTACATGCACCCTTTCATACATTCCGAAGTTGGGAATCAAAAAATATAAAATCCACGTCAGCTTTTGTACTGATAAAAGAACTCCGCCTGAAGTGACCGAAAAAAGCACATAAACATTTATCAGCAATAAAGATACTTGTTCTGTCAGGTAAAGCTCGAGTGCCATTTGAATGAAAACAAGGACAAAATTGGACATCATATAAAGACTTGCTATACAAATCAATGATTGAAAATCATCATAAAAAAAGGCCTGACCCACATTATTTATAAAAGCGAACACGATAGAGAAAAGAAGCTGAATTAAAGATAATCCAAATATAAGGATCATTAACTTCATGATTCTGCTAATCCCTAGTTTCACCCTGCTTTTTTCCCTGATCATCAGGCAGACCCCATAACCGGAAATATATTGCCGCAAATAACCTAACGACAAAAAACTCAATCCAGAAAAAAACATATACCATGTTCCCAATACAACAAACTTATTACTGATGGGAACTCCGCTAACGATCATATATCCGGTAAGATCGGCTTTAGAGCCATCAAAATAATCAAATAATAAAATTTGCATCAAAATGACGATCAACATCGTTAAGAAGATTCGTTTAGTCATCAGAAACACCAGACATGAAATCTTTTTTCTCGATCGCGAATAGCCCAAGTAAAACCATCACGAGAGATAAAAATAATTCTTTTCCAATCATGATTAGTGAATAATATCCTGTAATTCCGCTGCTTAATATAGGATCGATAACATTTGCGGAACTGGCAGGACCCCAATCCATATTCAGCTGACTCTTTATCACATATAAGAGAAAACAGATACAAAAGGTCGCTGCCGTCGCAATGATTGAATTGGAATAATCAAAAATGAAATAATAAAGCAGGCCAATCGAGAAATAAATACACGTTAATAGCGCTAAATTAAGAAGAGATAAGTTCCAATAATTTGATGATATAAAGTGAAATCTATCGAATAAGAAAACAGCTGCGAAATTAATCAATAAAATGATGAACGCAAAGATAAACGAACTTATAAAAACTTGGATGCTCCGTCTCCGATGCATGTCAATTCTTGATGTTAAGCGAACGATAATGTGTGGATGCTCATCTTCAATAAAAAAACGATAAAATAGTAACAAAGGAATCATATATGTGATCAATAAATTTTTAACCGAGAGATAGCCTTCTACACTCGCACTTACATCACTGATCAATAGATACGCTGGGTCTAGCTGCTTAATTTTTAAATAATGAATATTATAGGTCATCCATAAACATCCAAATAACAGAACAAGCAGCAGTGATACATATACCTTTTTTTGATTAGACTTCATCACTTTTCACCTTATACATGAACCCTAACGTTATGATCGCTAAAAAAAGGATTGTAGATTTAAAGAAAATAAAAAAGAAATCCCCAAAATCCACTTCGTTAAAGGGTTGAAAAATCATCGCTAATGAATGATTCAACCCTAAAATTTGTGAGAACCAAATAACAAAGCTTAATGGATACGTATACTTTATATCCGGGAAACACCAACTAAGGACAGTCGCCATCCCTGCGCATAAACTAGTGAAAAAACCAAAAATGATGATATAAACAACATTACTAACAGCAGGCATTACATTGGCTAGTGTATACAAAGGATTTTCCGGGGATAAATCTGGGGTCAACCCTTTGTCAAATTCACCATTCATGAACACCAAATAGACAATGAGCATATTTAACAGCAAGCAACCAACCATCACTAAAAAGGAAAATGACATACTTCCCAATAACATCGTTTTATAATAAGAATATCGCCCTTTTTTGGTCGCTACGATATATCGGCAGCCTGTTTTATAGTCTTGGATATAGCTGTCGGCACACAAGATCAATAGAAAAATGGGCAAAAACCATATTAGGATCATTTGCATCATATGGCCTAAAGAACTTCCCGCCAAAAAAGTGGCTAAATGGGGAACGATCCATGAAGATGAAACATTTCCGATCAAGATAAATATGTCAATAATAACAATCGCCACAATACAGAACACTATGATCTTTGTTTTTTTATTATTTGTTAATCGATAATAATAACTATTCATTTTGTCTCCCTTTATAAGGCCACCTTGAGTCAACAATCATTCAAGATGGCATATTCATCATTTTTTATTTATTATATTCCGTGGTGTAAAATTCTTTATACTGTCCGGGTAATATTCTCCCTGTCTCTTCATCCCAATACCTGCTTACCGAATAGGTGCTAGAGCTATAATTATTATTTTCTGCCGTTAATCTTACCTCAGTGGCATTAGCACCCGAATTGCCTTTAATATAATAATTACGCCCACTATTTAAACCGCTACTCCCTGCCTTAACATCTACCGCAGGAGATACATTCGTTCCATTGCTTTTCTCCAGCCAATAAGTCGTATAGGTATTAGTTCCTTCTTGCGAATAATACATTCTCACTTTCCATGTGTTCCGCTCCGTAGTCGTCTGGCGATACTTTGTACCTGTATATTCATTGCCTTGCTCTTTCTTAATGTTAAAGGAATATCCCGAATTCTCATTCCCAGCCTCAACCGAAAGCGTTCCTAACCCAATTGAGCAAGCTAAAATAGTCCCTAAAGCTATTACTCTTCCTTTTTTCATCATTATTGTTCCTCCTTAAATTTGGTATTTGATTTCTCTACATGGGGTAAGGGGTACTAATTGTAAATTGCACCTATAATCAGCCTTAAGCAAAGTTATTTTAATTATGTAAAGCAAACGCAAAATAAGAACTTACCAGCAACACAACATTGCTATCACTGTAAGAATCGTTGCCATTGTTTTTTCTTGCATTTTCATTCTCTCCTCTCCTTTTCTCTAATAAAGATTTATAGTACAAGAAAAAAGAGTACGTTCTATTTCAGAATTAAAACGCGAAACTCCAGATCTGAAATCATGAAATGACAAATATTGAAAAAAACGCCGCTCATCGGTCGGTGTTTTCATTCGTTTTCCCACAAAAAAAGCCGTTTAACATGTAAGTTAAACGACCTTCACTATTATTTAGATTTTTTAACGGTTACTTTTGTTGCTTTACCTGTATTGCCCGCTTTGTCTTTTGCTGAGACGTATAATGCGGATCCTGCTTTTTTCTTGCTGATTTTGATGGAGAAGTTCCCCTTACTGTCAGCTTTTGCCGTTCCGATGTTTTTATTGCTGTACTTCACGGTTACACTTGAACCGATTTCCGCTTTACCAGTTACTTTTGTTGCTTTGTCGTTTACTTCATTCACTTTCGGTGCACCTGGAGCGGTTTTATCTTTAACCGTTACTTTTGCCGCTTTTCCTGTATTGCCCGCTTTGTCTTTTGCTGAGACGTATAATGCGGACCCTGCTTTTTTCTTGCTGATTTTAATGGAGAAGTTTCCTTTACTATCAGCTTTTGCCGTTCCGATGTTTTTATTGCTGTACTTCACGGTTACACTTGAACCGATTTCCGCTTTACCAGTTACTGATGTAGCTTTATCGCTTACTTCATTCACTTTCGGTGCATCTGGGGCTGTTTTATCGAGAACCGTCACGGTTGCCGCCTTGCTTTCACGTTTCGCTAAGTCTGTAGCTGTGACTGAAAGTTTAGTGCCGGCTTTTTGCTTGCTGATTTTCACTTTGAAATTCCCTTTGCTGTCCGTGTTACCTGAACCGATCACTTTTTTTGCGCTATTTTTGATTGAGATTTTCATGTCCGCTTGTGATTGACCCGTTACATACGTATCTTTGTCACTTACAGCTTTAACAGTTGGTTTGTTAGGGGTTGCACCCTTATTCACGAATACTTTGATTGAAGATACTGCCAGTTTGGAAGAATCAGAGATAATCACAGTAAGCTGCTGCGCAGCTTTTTGAACCGGAATCGTAACGGTGAACGTTCCGTTAGCTGCCGCCGTTCCTTTACCGAGCGTTTTGCTTCCGCTTTTCACTTCGATAACTGAACCTTTTTTAGCTGAACCAGTCAGTTTTGTTTGTGTATCCATCACAAGATTGACTTTAGCTTGTAAATCCACGGCACTAAGAGCGCTGTACGCATTCAGCCTTCCATATCCAGATACTAAATCTTTTCCGGCAGGCAGTTCTTCTTCAGGTATTATGATTTCCCCATCTTCCGGAATATAGTCCTCATAAGGGTCTGCATTATCTTCTTCTTCAAAAGCGACATATTCCGATGTCTCATGAAGGATTTCCCTTACTTCATCCACTTTCAACCCAGGGTTTCCGGATAATAACAGAGCAGTAGCTGCCGCAACATGCGGAGTTGCCATTGATGTGCCATCCATGTAGGTAACATTCCCATTAGGCACAAGGCTCGGGATGCCTGTCCCTGGAGCGACCATGTCCAATTTCGAACCATAATTGGAATAATCGGATACTAAATCAAGCGCATTGGTTGCACCGACGGATATAGCGTATTTAGATGATGCAGGATAAGAAAGGCCCTCCATCCCATCATTACCGCTTGCTACGACTACCATTACATTCTTGGCAGCGGCATGTTTCAAGGCATATTCAATCGTCCTGCTGTATTCTCCGCCCAAGCTAAGGTTTATGACCTTTGCACCGTGATCCACGGCATATTTAATGCCTAGTGCAATTTTCTCATTGTCTCCAAATCCTGAAGAGTCCAAGACCTTCACAGGCATGATTTTGGCTACCGGATTGATTCCTTGCATGGAATATCCATTATCCGCTTTGGCAGCGATGATTCCGGATACATGTGTACCATGGCCATTGTCATCGATTGCTTTTTCTTTCTTATCGATGAAGTTCTTACCTGACTCCATATTAACGACACCCTGCAGATCTGCAAGTGAATCATCGACACCCGTGTCGATGACCGCTACCAATGTATCTTTTAAATTACGTTTTTTAATAAGGTTCTGCAGTTTTTCGTTATCGATGTCCGCTCCCTTTACGCCTTCTTCCCCACCGGCGTTATCCAAAGACCATTGATACGGTGATTGAATGTCGGCAGAAAATGCTTTGTACGTTTTTACCGGTTCGATATATTCCACTTCTGGAAGTTTTTCGATACCGGATAGTGCTGCTGTGCTCATTTTAGCCTGGTTCTTTAACTCTACTACATACATATCATCATACAGGGCCTCTTGTTGCTTAGGTGCCGATAATGTTCCATATCCTTTTCCACTTATCTTGGATTGGACAGTGCTTAATGACTTCCCTGGTTTAAGTTTGACGATATATTTGTTCTTTACATTTTTCGAAGCAGGAAGTTCGATTCCCGCTTTGCTTGCGATATCGATGATTCTTTCACCCGCAAGCTTATCAAGATTGACTTTCTTTGCAATGGCATCCATATCCTTTTTCAAACCGGCTGGAGCGACGTCTGTCGACTTTTTGAATAAGGCCTTAATCGCTTCTTGCTGCTTGTTGCTAATGACTGCCGTACTGCTTGCTCCATTTTCATTAAGATCCTCTATAAGGGGCTTAATCTCGACTAAGTGATTATAAACGGCTTCCCTTGCCGTTTTATTCCCGGCAAGATGAAGAGCCAGGAATGGCGAAGCTTTATAGTATAAAGAGGAAAGGGTGCGTCCCTCAGGCGACTTCGTGAGAACTTCATCTCTAAACACGCGAAGTGTTTTCAACATGGATTCTCCCGTTTTCTTATCGTTCACACTCACTTCAACCGGGCATGATTCAAGATCCTCCCCTTCGTCCCCGGCAGATGGCGGCAATGTTACTGAATGCGCATTGATGGAGTATTCAGCTACATTTTCCGCATCCGGGATCGGATTTCCCTCATCATCCGTATCGCCGAAATATTCAACTTTAACATAATATGTACCTTCCCAAGCATAAGGGAAATCGACTACGGCTTTTTCATCAGGATAAGAAGAGACCATATAATTGCTCTCATCTTTTTCGGCTTTTTCTTTATCTTGATATACGGAGATATTCAAGATTTTGTCCGAATCGACTTCGAATTCAATATGGGAGAACTTTTGTATTTCTTCTGTTGTGGGACTGATTTGATACCATTGAACAGCCGGTTTTTCAAACTTTCCGTCCAAAGTGTCCCCATTTTTGATCGTTTTTACATTTTCAATGGGTGTTACAGATGCAGCTTGAGAATTTAGCGGAATCATCAAGCTGAAAATCAGTGCAAAAATTAGTACACACGCCGTAATTCGACTCACATTCTTAATTTTCACGGTTTCCCCTCCAATAATTGGTTAAAAAATAACAGTACTATACCAAACTATCATACTGTAAAATTTTATCAACCAATTTTTTCCCTTTTTTATGTCAAATGCTTGATTTATTTGTCCATCAAGCCGGAAAATGATTCGCATGTACCAATTAAGCAAGATATTTGAGTTCCGATGGTCACCCCATGACAATAGTCGTTGCCAATATTCGATAGATTCAAATCGGTGAAAATCCTAACATGACCTAGTTCCTACAGCCTGCCAATGACTGCCAAAAAAAGCTGCCCCAGCAGTAAAAGTATGCGGGACAGCTTCCAATCATTTTTATTTAGTTTGCGACGATATTGACTAATTTGCCTGGTACGGCAATCACTTTACGAATGGTTTTCCCATCGATTTGTTCTTTGATGGAATCATCACCCATCGCGATTTCTTCCAGCTTTTCTTTCGTAGTGTCAGTCGGCACCATTAATTTCGTTTTGACTTTTCCATTGATTTGGATGACGATTTCGACTTCGTTATCCACTAACTTCGCTTCGTCGAAAGCCGGCCATGTTCCGTACGTGATGCTTTCGGAATGGCCCAGTTTAGACCAGATTTCCTCGGCGATGTGCGGTGCAACAGGTGCAAGCAGCTTTACGAAGCCCTCGATATATACTTTAGGAAGCGAATCCGCTTTATAAGCATCATTAATGAATACCATCAATTGTGAAATCGCCGTATTGAATTTCAATTCCTCATAGTTCTCGGTCACTTTTTTAACCGTTTGATGATAGACTTTTTCGAGCTTGCCCGTGTCATCCGTTTCTGTCATCTTATCTGTGATCGTACCGTCATCGTTGACCAATAAACGCCAAATACGGTCAAGGAATCTGCGAGAACCGTCCAATCCGTTTGTGGACCAGGCAATCGAAGCATCCAATGGCCCCATGAACATTTCGTACATGCGAAGCGTATCGGCACCATGGCTTTCAACGATATCATCCGGGTTCACGACATTCCCTTTGGATTTACTCATTTTTTCATTATTCTCGCCAAGGATCATTCCTTGGTTGAATAGGTTTTGGAATGGTTCCTTCGTTGGCACGACACCGATATCGTACAGGAATTTATGCCAGAAACGAGCGTAAAGCAAGTGAAGCACCGCATGCTCGGCACCGCCGATATAAATGTCGACCGGCATCCATTCTTTTAGTTTTTCAGGATCTGCAAGTGCTTCCTTGTTGTCAGGATCGATATAACGCAGGAAGTACCAGCTGCTGCCTGCCCACTGTGGCATCGTATTTGTCTCACGGCGCCCTTTTCGTCCGTTTTCATCCGTAACATTCACCCATTCCGATATGTTCGCAAGTGGTGATTCTCCTGTACCTGAAGGCTTGATGTCCGTAGTTTTCGGTAAAATCAATGGAAGATCTTCTTCCTTCATCGCAGACATCGTGCCGTCTTCCCAATGGATGATCGGAATCGGTTCACCCCAGTAACGCTGACGGCTGAATAACCAATCGCGAAGGCGGTATGTTATTTTCTTCGTGCCGATTTCTTTTTCTTCCAGCCATTTGATCATGGTGGAAATGGCTTCTTCTTTATTCAATCCATCAAGGAATTCCGAATTCACATGAAGTCCATCGCCTGTGTATGCTTCACTTGTCACATCTCCGCCAGCTACGACTTCCTTGATCGGCAAGTCGAACTTGACCGCAAATTCATAATCACGCTCATCATGGGCAGGAACGGCCATGATCGCACCTGTTCCGTAGCTGATCAACACGTAATCGGCAATCCAGATCGGCATTTTTTCGCCGTTTACCGGATTAATGGCATAAGCCCCCGTGAACACGCCTGATTTATCCTTTGCCAAGTCGGTTCTTTCCAAGTCGCTCTTATGTTTCACTTCATCTAAATAGGCCTCGACTGCCGCCCTTTGATCAGCCGTCGTAATTTTATCGACAAACTGATGTTCAGGTGCCAATACGGCATATGTTGCACCGAATAACGTATCCGGACGAGTCGTGAACACCGTGAATGTTTCATCGAATCCATCGATATTGAATGTAACCTCCGCCCCCTCGGAACGGCCAATCCAGTTACGCTGCATATCCTTGATGTTTTCCGGCCAATCCACATCATTCAGATCGTCGATTAAGCGGTCTGCATACGCCGTGATACGAAGCATCCACTGTTTCATCGGACGGCGTTCGACCGGATGGCCCCCGCGCTCACTTTTCCCATCGATGACTTCTTCGTTAGCCAGCACCGTGCCAAGGGCCGGACACCAGTTAACGGCCACTTCATCAATATAGGCAAGGCCCTTTTCATATAATTTCAAGAAGATCCATTGCGTCCATTTGTAATAGTCGGGATCTGTCGTGTTTATTTCGCGATCCCAGTCATAAGAAAAACCAAGGGATTTGATTTGGCGGCGGAACGTGTTGATGTTGTGCTCCGTGAATTCAGCCGGATCATTTCCAGTATCGATCGCATATTGCTCCGCAGGAAGTCCAAAAGCGTCCCAGCCGATCGGGTGCAATACATTATACCCCTGCGCCCGTTTCATCCGTGCCAGGATATCGCTTGCCGTATAACCTTCCGGGTGCCCGACATGAAGACCGGCCCCAGAAGGATACGGGAACATATCCAGCGCGTAGAATTTGCGTTTGCCGCTTTCTTCACCCGTTTTGAATGTCTTATTGCCTTCCCAATACTTTTGCCATTTCGTTTCTATGCTTCTATGGTCAAAGCTCATATGATTTCCTCCTAATTTCCGTATAAAAAAACAATAAAAAACCCCTCATCCCAAAATAGGGACGAGAGGATTATGTATATCTTCCCGCGGTACCACCCACATTGGCGATAGCTAAAATCCGCCCAGCTTAAAACATCCGTAACATGGATTGAAACGCCAGGCATTACTTTTCCCCTTCACACCCGGGACTCCAAGGCGAGTTCACGACCATCCCAGGTTGACTTGCACCACCCGTCAACTCTCTTTACTGGTTTAAACCGCTACTATTCCTCATCATAGTCTTTATGAGAATATTGATTTTATTTCATTCTAGTCAATTTCACCGATAATTGCAATAGCCGTACATAAACATTATCGACAGGTTTTTCATTATATATGCGAATTCAAGAAGAATTGTGCAAAAAAAGGGAGCTATAATTTCATAGCCCCCTTTGCTTCCCTCTAATGTCGCAGTAAAATCATTTCATTCCTCATTTGATCCAACTGCTGCTTCATCCGCGAAAGCATTTCCCGTTGCTGGTCATTCGAACTGGCATACAATCGCTCCATATCCGTCAAAGCCTCTTCGATATACCTTTGCGAATTTTGAAATTGTTCATCATCATAATGCTCCTGCCGTGAGGCCTCGTTAAATTCATACTCTGCAAAATGGAGAGCCCCTTCACATTGCTCTAAAAAATGATCGACGGATTGTCTGGTTGCCATTTCAAACCCTCTCCTTCGCGTCTCATTTGGATGATTCGGAATCATCTTGTCTAGTTTGAGCAAATAACGGCTGGATTATCATTTTTTTTGAGCAATCAACCTTTATCCCAAAACTTCTCACCTTGATGGGAAATGAACTGCTCGATCCATTCGGCAAAGCCCATATGGAGTTTCTCTCCTTCTTCAAAATCATCGATATGGCCTTTTACCATTAAATACTCCTTATCGCCTTTTGCGACGGCTTCCCCATCGATGACGATATTATCTTGATATATGCAGGCCACTTTATAGCATCCCTCGTAAGAATTTTCATATGTGTAATTAATGATATCATCCAGACTGTATAAATCATTTTCCCCGCCCGATTCCACATGATCGAACAGACGGCATCCATTGGTTATTTTTAAAAATTCCTTATAATCCTCGGGCAGAAGCAATCCGGTTTTCTTTTCAAAGGAATGAATTTGTTCATCCGAAGCAGGTGAATTGAAGGTGCAAGTGGCTTTGTATATGAACCCATCTTCATTGACTTCGATCACCTGATTATTTTCGGCTAATTTCTTTTTCATTTGATTAATCGCTTCTTCAACTTGACCGGTCATGTCCATCAGCTCCCGATTGGATATAGTCATTCAAAGATATACTGGAAATAGCAGCAAAATGTTTAGCCTTCAAGTATACAGTATACGCTTATTTTTCAAAAAAAGACCTAGCTGCGAGAATGTTGTATAATATATGTTGCTCTTTAATTTATTTAGGAGGTTGCTGATTTGAATCAAGCAAACCCGTTTATATATGCAACGGATAACAAACGATATCATACATGGAATTACCACCTTAGGGAACATTTTGGACATAAGGTCTTTAAAGTTGCCCTGGATGGCGGTTTTGACTGTCCGAACCGTGATGGCACCGTCGCACATGGCGGCTGTACCTTCTGCAGTGCCTCAGGCTCTGGTGACTTTGCGGGAAACAGGATTGAACCCCTCGACGTCCAGTTTAAGAAGATTAGCGAACGGATGCATCATAAATGGAAAGATGGAAAATATATGGCCTATTTTCAAGCGTTCACGAATACGCATGCACCCGTGGCAGAGCTTCGTGATAAATATGAAAGTGTATTGACCCAGGAAGGTGTCGTCGGACTCTCGATCGCGACACGCCCGGATTGCCTTCCAGATGATGTAGTCGAATATTTAGCTGAATTGAACGAACGCACCTACCTTTGGGTGGAGCTTGGTCTCCAGACGGTTCATGAAAAGACCGCAACGATGATCAACCGTGCCCATGACTTCGATTGCTACAAAGAAGGCGTCGATAAACTGCGAAAACACGGTATCCGCGTATGCTCCCATATCATCAATGGCCTTCCTCAGGAAGATTACGGCATGATGATGGAAACAGCTCGTGAAGTCGCCAAACTCGATGTGCAGGGGATAAAGATTCATTTGCTTCATCTATTAAAAGGGACACCGATGGTCAAACAATATGAAAAAGGCCTGCTCGAGTTTCTTGACCGTGACGATTATGTCAGCCTTGTATGTGATCAGCTCGAAATAATCCCCCCAGAAATGATCGTTCACCGCATTACGGGTGACGGTCCGATCGATTTGATGATCGGTCCAATGTGGAGCGTCAATAAATGGGATGTCTTGAATGCCATTGACGCCGAATTGAAACGCCGCAACAGCTGGCAAGGAAAAAATCATCACTCGGAGGTACAATCATGAAGCTTGATCGAATTTTGCCATTCGCCAGGATTCTGCTGGAAAAAGCGGTCCGCCCCGGGGATATAACCATAGATGGCACGATGGGCAACGGTTTTGATACGGCCTTTCTTGCAGGGCTTACAGGTGTAAACGGACATGTCTATAGTTTTGATATTCAGAAAGAAGCGCTCCAAACCACAGCGGCTAAACTGAACGCCGAGAATTTACAAGAGCGCTGCACCCTCATTCACGATGGGCATGAACATTTAAGCAAATACATCAGGAAAGAACATTCCGGAAAGGTCACAGGTGCCATTTTCAACCTAGGCTACCTTCCTGGCGGAGACAAATCAATCATCACCCAAGCCGGCACGACGATATCAGCCATTGAACAGCTGTTCGAACTGCTGGCGCCTGAAGGCATCATCATCCTCGTCATTTACCATGGTCATCCGGGGGGCTCGGAAGAACGGGATGCATTGATGGATTTTGTAGAAAACTTCCCTCAACAGAAAGCCCATATCCTGAAATACGGGTTCATCAACCAAGCAAACAATCCGCCATTCATTGTCGCGATTGAAAAGAGATGATGACTTTTGACACCGTTCGCAACGAACGGTGTTTTTTCATTCCCAAGCTGCAGTTACCAATTATAATTTTTTGAATTTTTCGCCTATTATGATTATAATGATAGAAAATAGATAAGAGGGTGCAGAAAATGCAACATTTGCCTACTTCAATACTGACCGATATATTGACTGAAAAAATCAAAAGGGATACAAGTGAGCAATACGGGGATTTTGTCAGCTCGCTTAACTCGTTGACAGAAAAGCAAAAGACTACGGAGGACCTCAAACAATTCGATCATCATTTTGATAAGTTCCTTCCACAGCTCGATTTAATGATTTCCACCCAAAACCATGAAGCAGTCATGAATATGAAAGCGACGCTGTTGGACCTATTCGCCAATGACTTGACCTTCAAATCCATTTATCTTCTATCGACCGCATTATCCAATAAAAAAGAACTTACACATTTAAACCAATTTATGTATCCGGTTTCTTTCTGGGCACCGGTCATCAAATCGAACGAAATGCTAAAAAACGCAGGCTGATCCAAATAAAAAAAAGCTGCCGAGACGAACTTCGGCAGCTTTTTCATTTCATTTATCGTGAAGGTATGTACCGATCAAACGACATACCCTAATATCTTTAAACGGTTTTCAACAAAACTCAGCGCATATTGAAATACATCATCACGCTCTGGTTCATTGAAGATTTCATGATAAAGCTTCGGCCATTCCTTATATTGCTTTTCACTGGCCAAATTATAATTAAACCACTCACGAACCGCCTTCTTATTCACGATCCGGTCATCTCCGCCCTGCATGACCAAAAGCGGCACATCCTGAAATTCAGGAATCTCTTCAAAAGCATCCTTCATGGCCTGTGCAAGCTCACGATACCAGCGAACCGAAACCTTTGTGATATATAATGTATCGTTTCTATCGGATTCACGAATTTCCGCACTTCTCGTCGCCATTTCAGGTGTCAATCCGGAATCTACCCTGAACATCGGCATCACGATGTTCAAACCATGCGAAATGGTTGTAAGGAACTTCGGCGGCTTCGTCACGAGGCCCAAGCATGGAGATGAAAGAATCACCCCTGCAATGTCCCATTCCTCTTCCTGAAGAAGGCGTATCGAAATCAAACCGCCCATGCTGTGTCCAAGCAAAAAGACAGGCAGCGAATATTCGTAAGCCTCTTCTATCCAGCTCTTCACTTCGTCCAAATACTCATCAAAGGAATCGATATGTCCCCGATAGGCACGAGTTGTCATACCCTGCCCAGGAAGGTCGCCCATGACGACATGGTATCCAGCTGAAAGCCACATTTGTGTTACCCACTTATAACGTCCGTGATGTTCCATTGCCCCATGAATGATGACAATGACGCCTTTTGCGTCTCCTTCTGTCTCCCATTTCCACATACGAAATCCCCCTTTCGCTTTTCACTTGTTGTGTACGATCCATGATAGTCAAAATAATATATATAAATTATAACCATATTCGTGATTTTCGACAAAAAAGAAATCTAACAAGTTGTACATTGCTATTATAAATAGCCAAGTGTATTTGCATACGGTATATTAAAATAATACATAAAAACATTCACTTCGGAAAGGAAATGATTGAAAATGATTATTTATCCGTATAAAGGCAAAGAACCTGAAATCGCTGAAAGCGCTTATATTGCTGAAAATGCTGTCGTGACAGGTGATGTCAAAATCGGCGACGAAACATCCATTTGGTTCAATTCCGTCATTCGCGGTGATGTATCCCCGACCATCATTGGGAAAAAAGTCAGTATACAGGATAACAGCGTCCTGCACCAAAGCCCAAATAATCCATTGATCATCGAGGATGAAGTGACCATTGGCCATCAGGTCATTTTACATAGCTGTAAAATCCGCAAAGGAGCTTTGATCGGCATGGGAACGATCGTACTTGACGAAGCCGAAATAGGCGAAGGGGCCTTCATCGGTGCCGGCAGTCTCGTTCCCCAAGGTAAAGTCATCCCACCGAACATGCTGGCATTCGGACGTCCAGCTAAAGTCATTCGCGAAATCAACGAAGAAGATCGCCAGGATATGGAACGCATCGTACGTGAATACGCCGAAAAAGGCCAATACTATAAAACGGCGGAACGAATAAAGTAACTCAAGATCAATTGACTGAAAGTTACGAGTATTGTACTGAAACTCACGAGTATTTGTTACAAACTCACGAGTAAATGGCTCTATTTCACGAGTATTTGCTACGAACTCACGAGTAAATGGCTCGTATCCACGGGTAGTTGACCCAAACAAACGTGTAAACGCCCCCGTCTCACGGCTTAATGCACGTTTGTTGAATTTATTTGGGATTTCTTGAATTATTCCCGCTGACGGCAAAATTAATCCATCATATAAAAAAGGTGCCCCGCTGATTGCGGGACACCTCTTTTTATATGAATTACGCTTGTGCTTTTAGTGTTTCTGCTTTGTCCGTGCGTTCCCATGGAAGATCAACATCTGTACGGCCAAAGTGTCCGTATGCAGCTGTTTGTTTGTAGATCGGGCGACGAAGGTCAAGCATTTTGATGATACCTGCTGGGCGAAGGTCGAAGTTAGCACGAACTAGGTCAACAAGGACTTCTTCGCTAACTGTACCAGTTCCAAACGTATCAATTGAGATAGATACTGGCTTTGCCACACCAATTGCGTATGCCAATTGAACTTCCGCTTTGTCGGCAAGGCCGGCTGCCACGATGTTTTTCGCAACGTAACGAGCAGCGTATGCAGCAGAACGGTCAACTTTAGTAGCATCCTTACCAGAGAATGCACCGCCGCCGTGACGAGCGTATCCGCCGTAAGTATCAACGATGATTTTACGTCCAGTAAGACCAGCATCCCCTTGAGGTCCGCCAATTACGAAACGGCCAGTCGGGTTGATGAAGTATTTAGTATCGGCATCGATCAATTCAGCTGGAACGACAGCTTTGATCACATGTTCTTTTAGATCGGCTTGAATTTGTTCAAGCGTAACTTCTGCATCATGCTGTGTAGAGATAACGATCGTATCTACACGTACAGGAACGTTATTTTCATCATATTCCACAGTTACCTGTGTTTTACCATCAGGGCGAAGGTAAGCAAGAGTTTCATCTTTACGAACTTGAGTCAAGCGGAATGAAAGTTTATGCGCCAATGAAATCGGAAGCGGCATAAGCTCTTCTGTTTCATTACAAGCAAATCCGAACATAAGACCTTGGTCCCCTGCACCGATTGCGTCGATTTCTTCCTCTGACATGTTTCCTTCACGAGCTTCCAATGCTTTATCGACACCGGCTGCGATATCGGCAGACTGCTCATCAATGGAACTCAACACGGCACAAGTTTCAGCATCGAAACCGTATTTCGCACGTGTGTAGCCTATTCCTTTAACCGTATCACGAACGATACGCGGAATATCCACGTAAGCGGACGTTGTAATTTCACCAGCAACAAGTACAAGACCTGTAGTTACGCTAGTTTCACACGCAACACGTGCATTTGCATCCTTAGCTAGGATAGCATCTAAAATGGAATCTGAAATCTGGTCACAAATTTTGTCCGGATGGCCCTCTGTAACAGATTCAGAAGTAAATAGACGTTTCTTTGACATCATATTTCCTCCTTGGAAGTTAGTATGTTGCAGGCAAAAGCCTGATTTTTACGGAACTCGTTTCCCTCATTAGTTTCAACTATAGACACAGAATTACTTATGAAAAACACAAAAACCTTCCCTGGCAAATGAGGAAAGGTTTAACATTCTGTCTTCTATCCTTTCACTCTTATCGTTCAAGGGTTTTTTACCTTGCTCAGGTTAGCACCATCACCACTATTCCTTGAAGACCTTCGCTTTATTTTCGGCGATCGATCTTGGAGTCAAGTTCAATATGGCAGGTTGCTGGGTTTCAAAGGGCCTGTCCCTCCACCAACTCGGGATAAGAGAATCCGTACAATTTAAGATATTATCGTATCTGGCTGGAATTTGTCAATGCTTTTCTAAAAAGAACATCTCCACCCAGAATGGCATTCATTTAAAAAAACATGTTGATACAACGTCCTAGAAGGGTTTACAATGCAAAATACGAATAGAAATGTTGTAAATTGCCATTAATAATAAAGTAATGAGCAGCCGAAATGGAACGACACCCTGACTTTCCCTTTAGACATATATTGCTTACTTACTTCCTATTAAAATAAAATTTTCTTCATGAAAGTATATGCGATAATCCTGATTCGGTTCCTGTCGGATTAAAATGATTAACGCAACCATCTGAAAATAATCACAAATTAAAAGAAATAGTATAGACTAATTAAATGAATGTGTTATACTAATTGTAATCTAAAAACTTAAACAAAGGAAGGTACCTCATATATGAATTCTGTAGACGTTTCTAATGAGTTACACCAATTATTAACAGGAAATAATGTGCAAACTCAACTTTCAGTTCCACAATTGGTCGAAAAAGTTTTAAGCAGAAAAGAAGGCGTTCTAACATCAACCGGTGCGGTAAAAGCTGAAACTGGCAAATATACAGGTCGTTCACCTAAAGATAAATATATCGTGGAAGAAGCATCCGTTAAAGATAAAGTCGATTGGGGTTCAGTGAACCAGCCAATTTCCGAAGATGTGTTCAATAAACTATATAATAAAGTAGTTGACTACCTAAAAGCAAAAGAAGAGATCTTTGTTTTTAAAGGTTTCGCTGGTGCAGACGAATCATCACGTCTTCCTATCCGCGTTGTTAATGAATATGCTTGGCATAACCTTTTCGCCCATACTTTGTTCATCCGTCCAAACGAAGAGGAACTGAGAGGTCACGAAGCTGAATTCACAATCCTTTCTGCACCTAACTTCAAAGCAGACCCGGAAGTGGATGGTACTTCATCTGAAACTTTCATCATCGTTTCGTTCGAACGCCGTACCATTCTGATTGGCGGAACGGAATATGCAGGAGAAATGAAAAAATCGATCTTCTCGATCATGAACTACTTACTTCCAGAGGCTGGAATCCTTCCAATGCATTGCTCTGCTAACGTAGGACGTGAAGGGGACGTCGCTTTATTCTTCGGACTGTCCGGTACAGGCAAAACAACTTTATCTGCAGACACTAGCCGTAAACTGATTGGCGATGACGAGCACGGCTGGTCTTCTAACGGCGTATTCAACATCGAAGGCGGCTGCTATGCGAAAACGATCAACCTTTCACGTGAAAAAGAACCACAAATTTTCGATGCGATCCGTTTCGGTGCCGTACTGGAAAACGTTGTTGTTGATCCGGATACACGTGAAGCGAACTATGATGACAGTTCATTGACTGAAAACACTCGTGCTGCTTACCAAATGCAAGCGATCGATAACATCGTGAACCCAAGTATTGCAGGACACCCAAATACCATCATTTTCTTGACAGCTGATGCTTCAGGCGTTCTGCCTCCAATCAGCAAGCTTTCCAAAGAACAGGCAATGTTCCACTTCCTAAGCGGATACACTAGTAAATTGGCTGGTACTGAAAGAGGCGTAACTTCTCCGGAAGCTACATTCTCCACTTGCTTCGGTTCACCATTCTTACCGCTTCCTGCTACACGCTATGCCGAGATGCTTGGTGATAAAATTGACGAGCACAATGCAAAGGTATACCTTGTCAACACTGGTTGGACTGGCGGAGCATACGGAACTGGAAGCCGTATGAAACTTGCTTACACTCGTGCAATGGTACAAGCGGCACTTGAAGGGGAATTGGCGAACATCGAAACGATCAAAGATGATATCTTCGGTTTGGATATCCCGCTTCATGTTCCTGGTGTTCCTGATGAAGTGCTTCAACCAATCAAGACCTGGGCGGATCCTGCAGCTTATGAAGAAGCAGCAACAGCCCTTGCCGCTCAATTCCGTGCAAACTTCAAGAAATTCAAAAGCGTTCCAAGTGAAATCGAGGAACTTGGCGGACCGACAGCATAATAAATTGTAAACAAAAGGACCAAGCTCTTGCTTGGTCCTTTCAGTTTGTCGACAAGAAATGTCACTTCGCGAACCATGATTTTAAATCAAGACTAAGCCAGTGGGTGAAAAATGGCGACCGCGGTCGATTGTAGTGCTGGATATGGCGAAAGACGGCATCTGCAGTCGAATTACCAGCTGGCCTGGACCCCCTTCAGATGCCCGCGGCGTAGAGGGGTGGCGCGAATTCTGAAACCAGCTGGAACGTTTCTAAAGTCTAAAAGGACCAAGTTCTTGCATGGTTCTTTTCTTCATTGGAAAAAGGGACACTGTCATGGACAGCCCCCCCTTTTATCCTTATTCCATTATCGATGTTTGTCCAAGTTTTTAGATGATCGCTTTATTCCTGGCTTTTTTCATGGACATCGTTTTGTATTGGTATATATTGCCCAGGTTGGCAACAGGGACATCCGTTTTAGTGGCATCAATGCAATTACGTGTATCCAAAATCAATTTATTGCTCATGAGATTCGATAGCTTATCATAATCCATCTGTTTAAATTCATCATGGTCAGTCAGGACTAGTATCAAGTCGGCATCATTTACAGCGTCTTCGACAGATACGACTGGCATCTTTCCAGATTGGACATGCGGATCATGCAAGGCTACATCCATGTTGTCCATCCCCATCAAGATATTGACGACATCAATGGCGGGACTTTCGCGAATATCATCTACATTTCCCTTGTATGCAAGACCGAAAACAGCTACTTTCGGCTTCCGGATCCCCTCTAGCATCATCCTTACGGAATTAACGATGTAATAAGGCATCGATACGTTGGTATCACGGGCCAATTTAATGATTCTCGCATATTCTGGTGCCTTTGCAACGACGAAATACGGATCGACCGCTAAACAATGGCCGCCAACCCCTGGTCCTGGTTGGTGTATATTGACACGAGGGTGTTTGTTTGCCATCGATATGACATCCAGAACATTGATGTCCAGCTCGAAACAGATTTTCGTCAGTTCATTCGCAAGGGCGATATTGACATCCCTGAAGGTGTTTTCCATCAGTTTGGACATTTCAGCCGTTTTCGCATCCGTCTGAATGATCTCCCCTTGAACAAAGGTTTTATAAACAAGACTTCCTTTATATGAGCATGTTTCCGTGATGCCCCCGACGATACGGTTATTATGAACCAACTCTTCAAGAATCCTTCCAGGTAAAACACGTTCCGGACAATGAACGAGGAAAATGTCTTTTCCGATGGTAAGGCCCGTCCTCTCGATCATCGGTTTAATATGATCATCCATACTTCTCGGCGCTATCGTCGATTCGATAATGATGACATTCCCTTTTTTGATAAAAGGAAGAATGTTGGAGGTTGCATCCATGACATGAGTTAAATCACATGATTGATGTATGTCCTTTTTATTGGGTGTAGGCACCGCGATAATGAAAACATCCGCATGTTCCGGGTTTAACGAAGCTCGGAACTTATTGGAGATAAGCACTTCCTGCAATACCTCTTCCAAACCTGGTTCTTCGATATGGAGCCTGCCGCTATTCAAATTGGAAATGATCTCAGGATGGATATCCACGCCGACAACATCGGCACCGTGTTTCGCAAACATTAAAGAAGTTGGAAGTCCTATATAACCAAGTCCGATTGTACAAAGTTTCATATAAACCACTCCTATCTATTTTTCTGCTACACTCACATTTGTTAGGCTGTTTGATAGATTTCGATAAAGATTTCCTTCTCTTGTTTCCAATTGTACTTTTGTCGCGCCTTCAGGCAGTTATTGCTCATTTCCGCCCTTTTTTCAGGATGTTTCAATAAGTAATTGACGCCTTCGGCAATTGATTTTGGATCATGTGAATCGACACACACACCGATTTTTTCCGTATCGACAACCTTTTGAATTTCAGGAAAGCTGCAGGCAACCACAGGCACACCGCTCATCATGTATTCAAACAATTTATTTGAAGATGCGGAGTAGTGATTAAAGCAGACATTATTCAATATCTGAAAACCTAAATACGCATTTTTGGTATAATGGAGCAGCTCGTCGACCGGAACCTTCGGCAGGAACTTCACACGATGCTCCAGATTCATGTCGCTTACTTTTTTCATTAATTCATCCTTGATCCTTCCATCCCCGATAAAAACTACCGTCCCACCTTCGATCATCGGTACAGCATCAACCAATTGCTCTAACCCTCTTCCCATTTGCACGCCGCCTTGGTATAACAATATCGGTTCATTCGCTGGCAAATCGAGCAGCTCATGCAAATTCACAGCCGTACTTTCCTCAGGATTGGTAGGAATCGGGTAGTTATGGACCACCTTGGGATACAGACCATACAAGTCTTCGTTATACTTAGCTCTCGTATGGTTTTCGGCAATCATTTCATCGACGAACATTAATAGGAATTTCTCCATCATCCCGTAAATTCGGCTATTATATCCCGTTCTGCTCGTTTGCACCTCATGTGAGTCATAAATCAGCTTTTTCCTTCTCAACCATTTACTGCTGATCGCTCCCTGCATGAGCGTATTCAAGTCATTGGAATGATAAAAATCATATTTCCTTTTCCGGCCATGATAGATCATTTGACCAAAAATATAGCTCCTCGTTAATAGGGTCGGCAGCTTCGTTTTAGTGATGATCATGGTGCCCATCGCAAGGAGTGCAAGGGAACCGAACAGTATCCCCGATCCAAGCCAGCCGTTGATCAAGTTCAAGTTCCACAACGTATTCCAGACCAATAAGGCCAATAGAACGATTTCAAACTTCTTTTTCTTCACTTTGCCTACGATCCTGAGAATCCTATGAAGCGCCTCCCAGCGGTTATTCACCCTTGTGACGGAGAAACCATTTTGGTGTTTCTCCTTTTTGGGCATATCCTTGATCTTCCAGTTATGAATGGCAATTAAATCGACTTCATAACCCGCTTCAGTAAGTGCTGTGCATTCCCTTAGAACCCTTGCATCGTTTGTAAAGTGATTCCACACGAACATACATACTTTCTTCGCCATGTTGTCCTCCACTTCCGGATTTTTCAGCCTGACGCTTCCATCACATTGATGAGACCTTTAATATTTTTAGACCATTGAAAATGTTGTTTGGCATACCGATGACCGTTTTCCCCCAGTTCTTCACGAAGGGCAGGGTCTAAGGCCATGGTCAAGATATGCTGACATATTTCATCAACATTCCTGCTCTCTGCCACCAACCCGCATTTCACCTCTTTGAGCATCTTCTTGGCCCTGCCGTCCACATCACCGACAATCGGTTTTCCGACACACATATAATCGATGATTTTACCGGGCAAAACCTTATTGAAGACTTCTTTTTCAACCAAGCTCACATAGGCAATATGGGATGTTGAAACTTCATGAAGGGTCACTCTTCGATTCATTGCATTAATCATCTTGATATTAGTCAGCCCTCTAGAGCTTATCTCCTTCTCCACTTCGGATATCCGATATCCATATCCAATCATCGAGAACTCGATATATTTATGGGCCCTTAGCTTTTCAGCCACGGTTATCAGTTTTTTCAAGTCCTGAGCCAGTCCGATATTCCCCGCATAAACGACCTTGATTTTGTCTTCCGATACGGGTGTAAGCAAATTCTTTAACGTCAATTCATCCGCAGTAAGCGAATTAGGGATGAATTGGATGGCCTCTTCCTTGACTCCCTTTGCAACGATATAATCCCTGAAGCCAGGACTATTGATGATAATAAAATCCGAATGCCGATATAGCTTCCTTTCCAGGAAGAAAGCGATTTTCAAAACCCACTTATTATTGAATACCCCAACTCCTATCAACGATTCCGGCCATAAATCCCTGACATCGGTAATGAGTTTCGCCTTCATCTTCTTCTTTGCGATCAACGCCGCAAATGTCGGGAAGATCGGCGGGGTCGTGGCAAACACATAATCATATTTTTTTTCGAGACGGATGATTGTATAAATGAAAAGCCACATCGCTTCAAGATAATGAAGCAACCGCTTCCCCATATTGCTTGTATACCTCTTCACTTTGTCCGGTTTAATCCTGATGACATCTTCCTCAATGCTTTCTTCATCCCAAAACTTTGTATCTTGATATAAACTTTGATTAGGATAACTCGGCTTCAATGTGATGACCGTTACCTCAAATCCGTTTCTTTTCAAATGGAGATATATATTTTTCATTCTATTTCCCGCACTTCCGATTTCCGGATAAAAGTTTTGTACGATCATCAGGACGCTTTTCATAGTCGCCTATCACCTCTATTCTGCTTAGCTATGCTTCCTGCTTTATATTGTAAATGCCAGATATTAACTGAAGGTTAAAGAAATATAAAGTCCTCATTAATATTGTAAAAATTCTGTTAATTATTGTTTCACTTTTAAATATCCCATGAACTTCCCGTTATAATGGGGGAGACATTCAGAAGAGGAGGAAAAGAGCATGCCTAAACAACGTATAAAGGTCATGACCGTATTTGGTACAAGACCAGAGGCTATCAAAATGGCACCAGTCGTTTTGGAACTGAAAAAGCATCAAGAAGAAATAGAAACCATCGTGGTGGTCACCGCCCAGCATAGGGAAATGCTCGACCAAGTCTTGCAATGTTTTCAAATAAAGCCAGATCACGATTTGGATATGATGAAGGATAGACAAACATTAGAAGAGATTACAACACGGGGGCTTGAAAAATTAAGTTCGCTCATGAAAGATATAAAACCGGATATCGTCCTTGTTCATGGGGATACAACGACAACTTTCATCGCAAGCTTGGCCGCTTTCTATAATAAGATACAGATTGGTCACGTTGAAGCTGGTCTCCGTACTTGGAATAAGCAATCACCGTTCCCTGAAGAAATGAATCGACAGTTGACCGGAGTCTTGGCTGACTTGCACTTTGCGCCTACCAAGAGGGCAGCTGAAAATCTCCTAGCGGAAAACAAAAACAATGATTATATCCATATTACCGGCAACACTGTCATCGATGCCTTGAAAACAACGATACAAAAAGACTACATGCATCCGATTCTCTCCGGGTTGAATGGTGATAAAATGCTATTAATGACCGTACACCGCCGTGAAAATATCGGAAAACCCATGGAAGGAATCTTCCGTTCCGTAAAACGGCTTCTTGATGAACACGGGGATATCCAAGTTGTTTTCCCCATTCATAAAAACCCAGTCGTTCGCGAAATCGCCCATGAGATTTTCAACGATAATGATAGGCTGCATATAATAGAACCTTTAGAGGTGATTGATTTCCATAATTTCGCGGCACGATCACATCTTATCCTGACAGATTCCGGAGGTGTGCAGGAAGAAGCCCCATCACTAGGAGTTCCCGTTCTCGTGCTGCGCGATACGACCGAACGTCCGGAAGGAATCGACGCTGGCACTCTTTTATTGGCAGGGATTGAAGAAGATCGGATTTACCAATTGACCAATAATTTGCTTACAAGCGAAGAGGCCTACAGGAAAATGGCGACAGCTTCCAACCCATATGGAGATGGTTTCGCTTCACAGCGGATTGTCGAAATCCTGTTAAAGCATTGCGGAATGAAATCCCCCCTTCCTTTATGATAAAGCACAAGAAAATAATGAAAAAAGCCTGTTACCTACGCGGCAGGCTTTTTCTATTAAGCAAGATTAAAGCAAGCAAGAATTACAACCTATTTATATTTGAAAATGTTAGATACCTATGTGATAGTTTGGGTAGTTCAATACCTTTAATTGTCTGGGAGGTGTTTAGATGTTCGGGGAGGATCCCAAGTGTGTTAAATGTGGTAAAGAAATTAAGGGGGACGAAGTCGTTCTTGTGAAAATGCGTTATCCGAAGCGGAAAGGGATGACTGAAATAAAGGCATATTTAAGAAATGAAGGAAGCTTCGTATGCGAAGCTTGTTTTGATTAGGAGGATAAAACCTCCCTGCCGAATTGATAGTCATGACACAGTTAGTCCCCTCTAGCTAAGTATGGTAAGTTCAAATGTAAAAATGGCCGCAAATACGCTTTGTATCTCCGGCCATTTTTAATAGGAACCATCCCTCAAAACACATGAAAATAATTAAGGATATTTTTCCCGATCAATAAGATCGTGACGCAAATGAATAATATCCGAACATATGAAGCACCTTTCTTAATTGCGAAGTTCGTTCCTACCAATGCTCCTGCGACCATTGCCAGACCCATCGGAATTCCATAGGCAAAATTGACGGTCCCAAGGGATAAGAAAATAATAAGTGCGGCAATATTGCTTCCGAAATTCAATATTCTTGCATTCCCGGCAGCCTGGACAAAATCAAACCCGATGATCAAAAATGAAAACAATAAAAAGGAACCTGTGCCTGGTCCAAGAAAACCATCATAAAAACCAATCGCAAATATGATGACTATCAAAAGAATCATTTTTTTCCTTTTCAGCCCTTTATACTTTGCATCTTTACCCCAATCCTTTTTTACCAACGTATAAATCGCGACAATGACCAGCAAAATCAAAATGAGGGGCTTCAGTATCTCTGCGGAAACGAAATGGACAACATATGCTCCTAACGCCGCTCCAATCACTGTAATCGGAAACAGCTTGATGACGAATTTGAAATCCACTTTACCAGCCCGAATGAATGAAATCGTACTCGTTAAAGACCCCATTGTACCCGCCAGCTTGTTGGTGGCAAGTGCAGCTGAAGGCGAAATCCCCGTGAACAATAAAGCCGGAATGGAAATTAATCCGCCCCCGCCCACAACCGAATCGATGAATGCGGCAATAAAACCCGCAAGTACTAAAAATAGCAAAGTATAAAGATTGATATCCTCCATGTATTCCCCTTCTTTCAAAAGCACTATCTATAATGCCTTACTCATTTTTCATCGGAATAACCTTTCCTCTGAAATGACCGTGAATCCATGCCGCCTAAGCAAAGCCGCGGTCACTCCATTCCCGACCTTCTTCTCCCCCTTGAATTCCCCATTATAAATCGTGGCACTTCCACAGGATGGACTATTTTCTTTTAAAACGACTAACGTCGCCCCTACCTCCTGGGCTTTCAATAACGTAAGGTTCGCTCCCTTTATGTACAATTCCGTTACATCCCTGCCCGACTTTTCGATGATCTTCGCTTTTCCATCAAGGACATCCCCACCTTCACCGCCAACTATCTCAGCAGGTTCCCTCGGTGTCGAAAAACCGCCAAGCAGCTCTGGACAAACCGTTATAGCCTTTTTCTCCTTCACTAATTCCATAATGCCATCATCCAAGCTATGTGTACCATTGTATCTTACCTCAAGACCCGCTAAACAAGAACTCACCAATATCATCAAATCACCCAACCTCATCCGCTTTACACCATTTTACCATTCTTTTTATGACAATCATTGATTGAATCCACCAGGGATTTTGCGCGGATAAGATGCCGGGTTTATTTGTTGGACAACTTGTCTAATTATGCAACGAATAAAAAAAAGCGCTTGCTTCGAGATGAGTCCCGGCAAGCGCTTGTCTATTTAGTTAGTTGAGTTCAGTGATAGTAGTTGGTAAGTAATGATGGTCTTTTCACTGGTCCATTCAATTTTTTGGATAACGGCTGTTCCGCTTGAGTCAGATTGGATCGTCTTGCGGACATCGATTGGAATATCGATAGGGTATAACCTGTAACCATCTTTCGACAGCCGAAAAATGTTTTCTTCTTCACGGGTTTCGTTCCCTTTTGTTACGATCATGGTATTTAGCTCCATAGGCATGCCCATGTGTATCTCCTCCTCTTGCCAATATATACTTCATTCTATCATTTTTCGGTTTTACTTTTCATCCAAGATGTTAAATCTTCGACTACTTTTCTGTTCACGGCCGGTGGGAAGTAATGCGTGAATTGAGGGAAATACCAGCTTTCGACCTCTTTGTCGTGCATTTTCAACCTTTTTTCCAACCGGTACGCGTGTTCAATGGCGACATTGTCATCTTTTTCACCATGAATGATCAGAACGGGTACATTCAACTCTTCAATCGCAAACAATGGTGTACGGTATTCATACTGATCGGGGCATTTTTTAGGTGTTCCGCCAATGACCCGCTTCATCATCCGGCGCATATCGACACGTTCGACATATGTTAAAAACATATCCGACACACCTCCCCAAGTGACGATCGACGCTGCATTCCTGCAGTATATCCCAGTCCAAAGCGCCATGATGCCGCCACGGGAAAATCCGAGGATATGGATGTGATCCTTGTTCACCCGGGGGTGCTGTTCAAGAAGATTGAATCCTGCTATCGCATCGAATCGATCTTCGCCCCCAAAATCCTCATCTCCCTCCCCGCCTTGATTTCCACGGTAAAAAGGGGCAAAAACGATGAAGCCTTCTACAGCATACTGCACGATCCTCGCCGGCCTCACCTTGCCGACATTTTTTATCCCGCCGCGTAAATATAGGAAAGCGTCATGTATCTCGCCATCAACCGGTTCAGCTAGGAGCCCCTTTACCTTCAGGCCTTGTGATATGTATGTGACTGAATAAAGATGGATTCGTGGATGCGGTGATGGAAACCGCTTTTTTGAAATAATCGTTCCGTTCTCCAATTTCCACTCTCCTTTCTCTTTATTCTTATTGTAAAACATCCGCTTGTTTTTATCCCCTGAGAGGCATTCACATTTTTTTCTTCCGTTCATACGATAAAGTAGGCAAAATACCTATATATCAAGGAGGAAGGAATTTTGAAAAAATGGTGTAAAGCAGGTGTCGTATTTTTACTTCTGTGCATGCTGGTGATCCCGCTTGGAGCATGCGGCAACAAGGAACAGGAAACAACGAAAGTCAGGGTTGCCGAAGTAACCCGCTCCCTTTTCTATACACCGCAATATGTAGCGATTGAAAAAGGATTTTTTAAAGATGAAGGTCTCAGCATTGATTTGAAAACGACGGCAGGCGGCGACAAGACGATGACCGCGCTTCTGTCCGGTGGGGCGGATATTGCTCTCGTTGGCTCTGAAACATCGATCTACGTGCAGGCACAGGGTTCGAACGACCCGGTCATCAACTTCGCTCAATTAACACAGACGGACGGAACGTTTCTTGTTTCACGTGAAAAAATTGACAACTTCAATTGGGATATGCTGAAAAACTCTACATTCCTAGGCCAGCGAAAAGGTGGAATGCCGCAAATGGCCGGCGAGTTCGTATTGAAAAAACATAACATAGACCCGAAAAAAGATTTGAACCTCATCCAGAATATTGATTTTGCCAATGTCGCCACTGCCTTCGCTTCCGGAACCGGTGATTTCGTTCAACTGTTCGAACCAACGGCAAGTGTGTTTGAACAGGAAGGGAAAGGCTATATCGTCGCTTCTTTCGGCTCCGAGTCCGGGCATCTTCCCTATACTGTTTATATGGCTAAGGAAAGCTATTTGAAAGAAGATAAAGAGACTGTCGAAAAATTCACGAGGGCATTGAAGAAAGCACAGGATTGGGTTCAGGAAAATGACGCTGCCGAAATTGCCGAAGTCATTCAGCCGTATTTTGAAGATACCAATATCGAGACGATGGAAACAGTTATCAACCGCTACAAAGAACAAGGATCCTTTGCCACAGACCCCATACTGGATGAAGAAGAATGGAACAATCTGCAAAATATCATGGATGAAGCAGGAGAGCTGCCTTCACGTATAAGCCATGAAGAGCTGGTCAATACGGATTTTGCAGAAGAAGTCACAAAATAGCATAACTAAAGGTAAGGAGGATGTCCGATGAGCTTTTTAAAAATCCAAGACATTCACCATACTTATTTTTCAAATCAGACGGCAGCGACCGCACTAGCGGACATTTCCCTCGACATTGAAAAAGGTGAATTCGTCTCTTTTCTAGGTCCGAGCGGCTGCGGAAAAACCACCCTGCTTTCCATCATCGCCGGGCTATTTCCGCCCACTGCAGGAAAAATCCTGCTCGAAAACAAACCGCTGAAGGCCAACAGTGACCTTTCAATCGGCTATATGCTGCAACAGGATTATCTATTTCCATGGAAGACGATAGAAGAAAATATATTATTAGGATTGAAACTGATAAAAAAAGATGAAGGCATTGAAAGAATAAAAGCGCTGAAACTTTTAAGTGACGTTGGATTGGGAGGCACCGGAAAATCATATCCGCGCGAACTCTCGGGAGGAATGAGGCAAAGGGCCGCACTGGCACGGACACTGGCGGTCGACCCAAAAATCCTTTTGCTTGATGAACCCTTTTCGGCTCTTGATTATCAAACGAAGCTGAAGCTGGAAGACCTTGTTTTTGAAACCCTGAAATCCTTCGGAAAAACAGCCGTGCTCGTCACCCATGATATCGGTGAAGCCATTGCAATGAGTGACCGCATCTATCTGTTTTCCGCGAACCCGGGAAGCGTGCACAAAATTTTCAAGGTGCCCGATGAACTGCGTGAACTCACGCCTTTCCATGCACGAAACCATCCACAGTATCCGATGTTATTCCAAACGATATGGAAGGAGCTTGAGAGCCTTGAATATTGAACAGCTTCATAACCAATATAAAACCTCATTAAAAAAAGAAAACAGGCTCATCCGCTTTTATCAGATCCTGATTTTCATCGTTTTTTTCAGCAGTTGGGAACTTTTATCCCGGATGGAAGTGATCGATCCGCTCATCTTCAGCTCCCCAACTAAAGTATGGCATCTTTTCATACAGAAACTAGGGGATGGAACACTGCTATCCCATTCCGGTGTGACGCTATTCGAGACCGTTCTCGGATTTATCATTGGGACACTGCTTGGAACGATCCTAGCATCCCTGCTTTGGTGGTCGCCAAGATTATCCAAAACGCTTGACCCCTATCTCGTCATTTTAAATGCCATGCCGAAAGTGGCACTCGGCCCCATCATCATCGTAGCATTCGGCCCTGGCTTTCCATCCATCATCTCGATGGGGGCGATCATCTCCATCATCATCACCACCATCGTCGTCTACACAGCATTTCGCGAAGTCGACCCGAACTACCTCAAGGTACTCCAAACTTTTGGCGCCACAAGAGCACAAGCCTTCCGGGAAGCCATCTTACCCGCCTCCTTCCCAACGATCATCTCGACATTGAAAGTGAATGTCGGCCTCTCCTGGGTCGGCGTCATTGTAGGGGAATTCCTTGTTTCCGCCAAAGGACTCGGCTACCTCATCATTTATGGCTTTCAAGTTTTCAACTTCACACTCGTAATGCTTGCCTTGATGATCATTGCCGTCTTTGCCACAATCATGTATCAACTAGTCGAACTGCTTGAACGAAAATTAATCAAAGACTAACCAAACTGCCGATAAGCCTCGGCAGTTTTTCACTTTGAATTTAGTTGCGTTTTGGCGGATTAACTTGTGAATTTGGGCGATTTACTCGTGAGTCGGGCTTTTACGCGTGAATTCCGGCCTTTTACTCGTGAATTCCAGCGGATTCACTCGTTACTCAGCAAAATGGCTTCATCGAGTCTTGATAAGCTTAATGGTACAATCTCGTCCTTCATGATGAAGCTAAACTCCTCACCGAGTTCTTCCGGCAATGCTTCCAAAAAGATCGGGCCTTCCGTTTCCAGGTAATTCTGTTTTTTCTCTATTTCACGCAATGCAGCAAAGTATATGGATTTAACGAATGGCTTCAATGGATCATGTACTTTGTATTGTCCCAAAAATTGCAGCTGGCCCACCAAGCCTCCTGTTTCTTCATACACTTCCCTTATGGCCGTTTCTTCAATCGATTCCCCTTCTTCCCGCTTTCCTCCGGGAAACTCCAATCCCCGCTCTTTGTGTTTGGTCAATACCCACCTGCCCTTATATCTGCTTAGCACAAAAACATGCCAAGATTCTCCAAAGACGGGATCTTCGGAGTATTCCACCTTATATCCGTTCTTATCAAGAAAATGTTTCATTTTTCCCCTTCTCTCCGTATAAGAAATAATGCTATGTCCCTTCTCTCATTATATGGGTAAAAAAAAACACTATCCAGCCAGAATCTGCAGTACATCAAAAAAACGATGGACCCTCAATATTCGAGGCCATCGTCTGTTGGTTTCGCCTGTAAAATCCCCATGCTTTCTATATGCCGTCTTCCTTCTTCAGTACCTAGATCATAAATCATCTCGTAAATTTTTTGGAGCGTGATATCCTGTTTATCATTTTCACGGTCAAAATGGTATTGAAGGTATGGGACATGTGCACGGTAAAAATTTTCTTCGCCTGCAGAATAATTATAATCAAATAATTCACGTAACTTGATGATTTCATTATCTGTCGCTTCGATTTCGAAATTCCATGGAGAACTTTCCCTATCTTGTGTTATCTGCCCATTCGGAAGCCAAATGTAATATTTTTTCCTGTTTTCAGACACATTCATCCACCCTTTCCCTATATCCTACGCTTATTTTTCACGTATTTCTCTACTTCATACAATGGAAAATTTTGTTTACAGAAGAACAAAGATGTTAAATAATAGATTAAAGTATCTTTCAAAGGGTAAAACATATAATAAGCCCAAGCATCCCTTAAGATTTTTATATGCACCCAGAGTTTTTTTTGATAACCTACATATAAAGAGATAACGGATTCTAATAAATGTGAGGTGAGAGTTTTGAAGTTAATTGAAGAATTATACAATATGTACCGCGATAAGATGACTGGTGATGAAGAAGATATTGATATGCTTACTTTTGCGGTTCTGGAACAGCTTGACCGCAAGGAAATTTTCGAATTGCTTCAAGAGATGGATGATCAAGAACTGACCAATTTAATGGGCCTTTACATTATTGAAACGTTAAAAGGGAAGTTCGCCCAAAATAGTATGGATGATACGAAACCTACACATTTTCCTCCTAGGAATATTCATTAATACATACCTTGTCCGGTGTCCCTCTTTTGATGGATGCCTTTTTTATTGTTTAATCCAAAAAAAGCCCTGCCGAAGCAGGGCTTTTCCTATATCTTAATGTCCTAAATACGCACGCAGCATCCAAGCATGTTTGTTCAGGCTTTTCTTCATGCCTGTCAGCATATCAGCCGTAACGGGATCTTCTTCTTCGGCAACTGCGATGATTTCCAGGTACTCTTCGGAAAGTTTCTCAAAATCACTGATTAAGCTTTGAACCATATCTTCTGTATTTTCATTACCTGTCGCTTCTTCGATCGTCGTTAATTCCAAGTACTCTTTAAGCGTAGCGACCGGTTTTTCACCAATGGCCAATAACCTTTCAGCCAATTCATCATAGTTGGATGTCACTTCTTTATATAACTCTTCCAATTTTTGGTGAAGTTCAAAGAAGTGCGGTCCATTAACGAACCAGTGGTAATTATGAATTTTCGTATAAAGAACACTGAAGTTTGCAATTTCCTTATTCACTAAAGTTCCCAATTTTTTCTGAGCCATAAATATCTACCTCCGTAAGTTGGTTATACCTTTATAATTCCCTCTATTCGAAAATTGAAACATTATCTGATACGGTTCTTATGCTAAAATGAATCTAAATTGTGAACGTTAGGAGCTGTGATGCATGATTACGGTTTTAGTCATCTCCATTATAGTGATCCTGATTGTATTGGCCTTATCGGTCCTAACAATCGGAAAAGGGTACAGCTACAAGCATACAGTGGATCCAATCGATCCTTTGCCTGAGGATGAAGGAAAAAAAGAAGAACCCGAAAAATGAAAAAAGTTCCTGTCACAATAGGACAGGAACTTTTTTTATTAACCGAAAACTTTATGAAGATCTTCTTTATCTTGTGCAAGCCAGAAATTCATTAATTTCTTAGCCCCTTCAAGATCATGCAATTTTGCTTGACCGCATTGTTTTTCGTTTGCAGCTGGAATTTCAGTAATTGTAACAGCATCCTTGAATGTATCTTCAAGAACATCGATGATTTCCGTCACTGTCGGCTCACCGCTGACAACAAGGTAATACCCTGTTTGACATCCCATTGGCGAAATATCGATTATATCAAAATGATCGTAGCGCTCGGAATGCTTACGGATATTGAATGCAAGCAAGTGTTCCAGAGTATGGATCGTATCCGGCTTCATCGCTTGTTTATTCGGCTGGCAAAAACGGATATCAAATTTATTAACAACACCGTCTGTTCCTACCTTATGGACACCGCAATGTCTAACATATGGGGCTTTAACAGCATTATGATCTAATTCAAAGCTTTCAACTGAAGGCATTTAATTCACTCCTTAATTGTATGTCATTTCTATTTTACCTTGAATAACAATATATTTCATCCTTTAAAATTAATTCTTATTATATCAATCGGATTAACTTTATCCTTATTCCTTTTTTACCCTTATTGGAAATTCAGAAAATATGTTATAATGAAGGGTAGTGAATTTACTCGAAAAGAGATGAAAGCATTGTGTTGAAAAAAATATTAATGGGAATCATCCGTTTTTACCAAGTTGCTATTTCTCCATTAAAACCGCCTACCTGCCGTTTTTATCCAACTTGTTCCCATTATGGTTTGGAAGCGATCCATCGTTTCGGACCTATAAAAGGAAGCTGGTTAGCACTCATCCGGATACTTAAATGTCATCCGTTCCATCCAGGGGGCATTGACCTTGTTCCTGAAAAAAAAGAAAAAAGTGAGGACTAATAAAAAAACCTTGCTTTCTTTTGCAATCTTTTGTATCATACAGAAGTCAAATCGTAATCATTTCGTTTTTACCACATATTATTCAAATCGTAATCAATACGAATTATAAAGGAGCATTTCATATGAAAATCCGAGCATTGCTCTCACTTTTCCTTGTTACAGCGGTATTTTTGTCTGCCTGCGGCAACTCAAAGGGAGAATCGAGTAAAAAAGAAACCAAGGATGCCTTAGATATATATACGACGGTTTACCCTTTACAGTACTTCACGGAGGCCATTGGCGGGGAGTACGTAAATGTCGAGACAGTTTATCCTCCCGGAACGGATGAACACTCATTCGAACCCTCTCAAAAAGATATTGTAAAGATGGCTGAGTCAGACCTATTTTTCTATATTGGCTATAATCTTGAAGGCTTTGTAACCAAGGCTGAACCAATTTTAAGCAAAGAAGGCGTCCGTACGATCGCTGTGGGCGAAACGGTTCATCTTGAGGAAGATGAGCATGCACATGAAGAGGAACATGCACATGAAGAAGACGGTCATGACCATGGGGGCGTTAATCCGCATTTGTGGTTAGATCCCATCTATTCCATTGACATGGCTAAAACCATTAAAGACGAATTAACGAAAAAAATGCCGGAACAGGAAGAATATTTCAACAATCATTTCAACGAGCTTTCCGAAAAGCTTGAGGCACTTGATGAAAAATTCGCGACGACGGTCGAGTCAGGCCGTACCAATAAGATCATCGTTTCCCATTCTGCGTATGGGTATTGGGAAGAACGCTACGGATTGGAACAAATTGGCGTCACAGGACTAACGTCTTCAAACGAACCTTCTCAAAAGGAACTGGGGAAAATCGTAACCATGGCTAAAAAAGAAGACTTGAACTACGTCATCTTTGAGCAGAATATCAGTTCTAAACTGACCGAGATCATCCAAAAGGAAATGGGAGCGAAATCACTTGAACTCCATAACCTTTCCGTGTTGACGGATAAAGATATCGAAGCCGGTGAAGATTACTTCAGTTTAATGGAAAAGAATATCAAGACACTGCAAACTGCATTGCAATAGGAAAAAGAGCGGGTCATTGGGTCCGCTCTTTTTTTGTCCCCCACTATTCGTTATTCCTTTAAATGCTTCTCACGGATTTTTTCCATTTTCGTCATCAATTCGGCTCCAATGGTTGATTCGAATTCCGGATAGATGACGGTCATCTCATCCATCCATTCTTTCTTTTCTTCATCTGACAGTGTGTAGATGTCGATATTCGATTTTTGCTGGATTTCCTTAAGCTGTTCCTGATTCAATTCATTTGATTTGATCCATAGCCATTTCGTTGTATCATCCATCGCCCGTTGGACTTGCTGCTGAATGTCCAACGGGAGTTTGTTCCAAAACGGCTTATTTATCATGACGACATACCCTAAATAGCCATGATCACTGATCGTTAAATATTTTTGCACCTCATATAATTTCTTGGAATAGATATTCGAGATCGTATTTTCTTGGCTGTCCGTTTCATTGATTTCAAGGCTTTTAAACGTTTCATTAAACTCCAGTACAGAAGTTGTCGCCCCAAAATGCTTGAATTGCCTTTCCAGGACTGCACTTGGCATGATCCTAAAATTCTTTCCTGCAAAATCACTTGGATGCCGTATCGGTTTACTGCTTGTAATCTGTTTATAGTTATTCGACCAAAATGCGAGTCCCTCGATATCGATGGTGTTCAGCTGCTTAAGCAGCTCTTCCCCCACTTCCCCATTCAATGCTTCCTGCAAGGCAGCGTCCGTTGGAAAGACGTACGGAAGGTCCAATAGCATCCATTTCTTTGATAGGCTCGTAATTTTAGATGTAGTTGGAGCAATCATCTGCACCTTGTTTTCCTGTAGTGCTTCGATTTCTTCATGATCACTATATAATGACTGATTAGGATAAACTTCAATTTTGACACGATGATCTGTATATTCATCGACAAGTTGGGCAAACCGGTTCGCAGCTAGCCCTTTAGGTGTATTTTCGGCAACGACATGACTGAACTTAATCACGATTTGATCCTTCATCCCCACCTGCTCCTCATCCTTCGGCAAATTGAAACCAAAGCTTGTAAAGAACGATTGAAATGATATATACACTGCTATCAACAGCCCCAGGCCAATTAATAATAAGTACCCCCATAATGCACGCATACCGACAACTCCTCACCGCTCACTTCACATTATCACTATTCTATCACAGCTTTTCACTGTCGTAATACAATGCGGAAAAAATAGCGAAATGTGATAGAAATTCTGTTACTATAAAGTATAGAAGTAATGGAGGAAAAACAATGGATAAATCCTTTCATATGCCCATTCAAATTAAAATCACCCTGCTATCATTCGTAATCGTCGCTTTCTCGATACTAATAGGCGGGATTTTTATATTCGGAAACATCGTTTCAGTCAGGGAAGATGAAATCGGCAAACGCTCCATGATCACTGCCCATACCATTGCCGAACTCCCTGAAGTGCAAAAATTAATCCGTGAGCCCGAAGGCTGGACGGAGCTCAATCCGATTATTGAAAACTTAAGGAAAATCCATCAAGCCGATTATATCGTTGTACTCAACAATCAACATATCCGTTATTCCCATCCGGTGTTCAGCCAATTGGGGACCCCTTCGAAAAGCAGTGATGAAAGCGCTGCGTTCGCTGAGCACGAGTATCTTTCAAAGGCGGCTGGCGAACTTGGCATTTCCGTCCGCGCCTTTGTCCCGGTCCTTGATAAAAATAGAGAGCAAATCGGCGTCGTTCTGGTAGGGAATATCCTGCCAACGATACCAGAATTAATCAAAGATCTGAAAGGCGAAATCGCGATTATCCTGGTCCTTACACTTCTTTTCGGTGTATGCGGCTCATGGCTCATGGCTAAAAGAATAAAAAAAGAGACCTTCCAACTTGAGCCACATGAAATATCACGGATGTTGGTTGAAAGGACAGCCGCATTCAATGCGATGCATGAAGGGGTCATCGCCATAGATAATAATGAAACGATCACGATTTTCAATGAAAAGGCTAAGCAAATATTCAATATCAACGGTGAAGTCATAGGCAAGAATATCAATGATATTATACACGACACCCGTCTACCGGAAGTGCTCGACCGGACATCTCCCATCTTCAATCAGGAAATCTCCGTTCAAAACAGGAATATTGTAAGCAACCGGGTACCGATAAAGATTGCGGATAAAACGATCGGTGCCGTGGCCATTTTCCAGGATCGCACCGATGTGACGAAGCTAGCGGAAGAGTTGACTAGTGTCAAAGCATTTGTTGAAGCCCTGCGTGTTCAAAACCATGAACATATGAACAAGCTTCATACGATAGCCGGATTGATCCAGCTAGGTAATCTTGACGAAGCGCTGCATTACATTTTTCAGATCACGGAAGAACAAGAGGAATTGACCAGGTTTTTAACGAAGCACATTCACGATGATAATTTAGTGGGGCTGATATTAAGCAAGATCTCATTGGGACGGGAACTTGGAATCGAGCTCATCATGGACAAGCACACGAAATTGGACCGCTTCCCCGTTGATTTGGATCATCACGATTTTGTTTTGATAATCGGAAACCTGATCGAAAACTCATTCGCAGCGCTAAAGCATTGTTCTGAGGAAACAAAACAAGTTTATTTATCCATCTACCAGGATGAACGTCATTGTCAAATCGTGCTTGAGGATAATGGACCCGGTATTCCCGAGGACATTCATAAAGATATATTCGAGTATGGTTTCACAACAAAAGGTGCGGAAGGATCAGGAATTGGTCTTTATCTAATAGACCAAATTGTAAAAAAAGCAAACGGCGAAATGAAATTCACGACACGCCCCAACGAAGGAACAAGCTTTTTTCTTTCTTTTCCGATGCACGATATAGAGGAGAACCAAAATGACTAACGAAATTCGTGTACTTTTAATTGAAGACGACCCAATGGTCCAAGAGGTCAACAAACAGTTCATCGAGCGCCTGCCTGCCTTTAAAGTCGTTGATACAGCTTCAAATGGGCTTGAAGGTCTGGAAAAAATCAGGCAGTCTAAACCCGACCTTGTCATTTTGGACATCTTCATGCCTTCATTAAATGGGGTTGATACACTTTATCAAATCAGAAAAGAGCAAATTGATGTGGATGTCATCATCATTTCAGCGGCAAATGATCAAAAAACGATCCGAAAAATGATGCAGAACGGGGCTTTTGACTATTTAATCAAGCCATTTAAATTCGATAGGCTGAAACATACGCTGGAACAATACTTTGCTTTTCGGATGGAGGTTGAGCCTGACCATCAAATTTCCCAAACCCAGCTCGACCGGATTCTCTTTCAAAATAAAACACATTCTGATGCGAGTCCAAAATATGATGTTCCCAAAGGATTGAATGGCGCGACTCTTGAGCAAGTGACGAAGTTCGTAAAGACCCAGCCTGGGTCGCTATCTGCAGAAGAAGTGGCTGATGGGATCGGTATCGCCAGAGTTACAGCAAGACGCTATCTTGAATACTTGCATGGCGAAGAGGTCCTTCAGCTTGACGTACAGTACGGCAGCATAGGCCGCCCTGTCAATAGGTACCGGCTTAAAAAAACTTAAAATCCACGGGGGACCGGCTCGGAACGGTTCCCTTTTCACTTTCATTCTTCACGCACCTGTCTTCCGGTCATAGAGGCCCCACTTTCTCTTCAAAAGAAACAGCTCACACTCCTCCAAAGCCGTCACTTCTTTTATGACATAGTCAGGCATGCCTCTTCTCAGTAGAATTTCCGCAATTAGGTACGGTTTTTTCATACACTCCCCCCTCCTTTCCCTTGGTTGCCTTTTTTTCATTATACAAAATAATCCAATAAAGAAAAAATAGACAAAACCCCATTTTCCGAGAAAAAAATGGTTTATCCGTCCATTTAAATGATTTTCCTTCTCTAAAATCCCGTTTTATAAACTGAAGATAAAAAAATAGTTGCAGACTCTAAACGACTAAAAAACATTCCAGTTGATTGGAACGCAGGGTTCGAAATCCCGCGGGTCTAGCCAGTTATCCCAATTTTCCTTTTAAAAATCATGGTTCGGGGGATGCCCAGCGAAACCTCAAACTGATATTTGTTATTTATCCTATTAAAATCATTTACCAAAAGGGTGGGATTCCTGTCCAAAAAAATACTAATTGGGTGAGTTACATGACCGTGGGAGGTAAAAAGGAGGATGATCAATATTTGATCAAAAGAGGCGGTATTTCACCTCTTTTCATGTTTTCACTTGTACAGTTTACTGTATGTAGTCAATTCCTTTAGCCGCTTTTCATTGATGGCAAAACCGATTCCAGCTTTATCGGGAACTTTTATCATGCCATTTTCGACAATGACTTCGGGATCGATGATATCCTCTTCCCAATAACGGGATGAAGATGATATATCCCCGGGAATCGTGAACCCTTGTAATGTGGCAAGTGCGATATTATGTGCACGTGAAATGCCAAATTCAATCATACCGCCGCACCAAACGGGCACACCATTACGCAGGCATAGATCATGGATTCTTATGGCTTCCATCCAGCCGCCGACTTTTGCCATCTTAATGTTGATCACCCCACAGCTCTGGAGCGACAGCGCACTTTTGGCATCATGAAAGGAATTTATGCTTTCATCAAGGCAAATGGGTGTTTGCAGCTGTTTCTGCAAAAATGAATGTTCCACAATGTCGTCATGTCCCAGCGGCTGCTCAATCATCATCAGCTTAAACACATCAAGCTTCTGAAGATGTGGGATGTCATCAAGGCTGTACGCTGAATTGGCATCTGCCATTAACGGGATATCCGGATAGGCCCGACGTATTTCCCCTAAAAACTCCAGGTCGTTTTGAGGATTGATTTTTATTTTATAACGCTGATAACCAGATCCGGAAAAATACTCGATCTGGCGCATCGTGTCTTCTATATCATTGGATGCAATGACTACACCAGCGGCCACTTCACTTCGGTCGCCGCCAAACAGACGTCCGAGGTAAACTCCTTTCTGCTTCGCATATAAATCGAGGATTGCCTGCTCTAAAGCTGACTTCGCCATCGCATTGCGTCTGATTCCGCTCCATAAGTCCGGCAGCTCATCAGGGTGACTGATCTGACTGGCCAATGTCAGCGGGATTAAGAAGTCATCCAACATATGAAAGCATGTCTTGATCGTTTCCTCTGTATACCAAGGACTTGTAAAAGGGACAGCTTCCCCGTATCCAATCAATCCGTCATCATCCATGGCTTCGACAATGATGACTTCCCTTTCGTTTACCGTTTCGAGATGCGTCTTGAATGGCCGCTTTAAAGGGGCCTTAATGAGCTTAAGGGAAATGGAGGATAGCTTCATTGCCATTCCCCCATTTCCTTCTTCAGTTCCCGTCTCAAAAGCTTGCCTGCGCCATTCCGGGGAAGCTCTTTACAAAAAATCACGTTCCGGGGAATTTTATAAGATGCCAAATATCCCCTGCAAAAGTCCAGCAGTTCGCTCTCACCAAGCTCTGCGCCTTGATGCAAGACGACAAAAGCAAGTGGGACCTGTCCCCATTTTTCATCGTCACTCCCCGTCACTCCCGCTTCGAAAACATCAGGGTGCTTACTAAGGACATTTTCAATTTCGGCCGGGTAGACATTTTCACCGCCGGAAATGATTAAGTCCGAGCGTCGGTCAAGCACATATAAAAAGCCTTCCTCATCGAGATAACCAAGATCCCCAGTATAAAGCCAGCCATCGGTAATGGCCTGCTGTGTAGCGTCCAGACGATTAAAATAGCCTTTCGTCACATTCGGACCTGAAACCACGATTTCGCCCACTGCACCCGGTTCACACATCGTGCCGTCTTTCTCGATCCGTAACTGCGAAGGAAACAATGGCTTTCCCGCCGATCCGATTTTTGTCATGCTATACTCCGGTGCCAGCGTCACAATCTGTGAAGACGTTTCGGTCATCCCATATGTTTGATAGACGGGAATCCCTTTCTCTTTACATACCTCAAGTAAATGGACGGGTGCAGGGCCGCCGCCCAACAGAAAACAGCGAAACGTTTTCGGATAGCTTGTTCCCGCCATCTCCTGCACCATCCTATTCAACATCGCCGTCACGACCGAAATGATCGTCACGCCATTTTCCTGGATGCTCCGGTTTGCCTCCCTTTCATCGAAACGTTCTGCCAAAACAACTTTCATTCCATAAATCACATTTTTCATAAGGATGGATAAACCGCTAATATGAAAGATGGGAACCGCACAATACCACGAATCCTCCTCATGCAATCCAAGGTTCAGAACAGACCCGACGGCACTCCACCAATGGTTGCCGAATGTTTGGAGCACCCCTTTTGGGTTTCCTGTCGTACCTGATGTATACATGATCGTCGCGGTATCCTCAAGGTAAAACTCTTGTAGTATTTCAGCAGTGCCATCCGGCAATTCTTCCATTAAATGAAGGTTCAATTCCGGGAGAATTTCACCAATATCGGAGAGTTTGCCGGAGAAGGAGCCTTCTGAAACCAAAAAGGCAGTTTCACTATCCCCGATCTGCCAGGACAGCTCTTTTGCCGTTAGCTTATTATTCAGCATCACAATCTTCACACCAAGATAAAGTAGTGCATGGATAACGACAACACCATCAATATGGTTACGGAGCAAAACCGCACATGAATCGCCAGCGCCCAGACCAATGCTTCCCAGCTTACCAGCCATTTTCTCCGATAATGTATGCAGTTCAAGAAAGCTATACGTACGACCTTCAAACTCAATTGCCGGACGATCCGGAGAAAGATGCGCCCGATTTTTCAGCCAGTTCGGCAACTTTTCTTCTGCCATTGCTGCTTACCCTCTTCCGTTTTGATATAGAAAACAGCCCGGCGATTTTCCGCCAAGCTGTCAGTTTCATCGATTCACACGTTTCATTAAGGGAAACGAGGGAATTGCCCAAAGTCCGGAGTGCGTTTTTCTTTGAATGCATCGCGGCCTTCTTTTGCTTCTTCTGTTGTATAGTATAAAAGTGTAGCGTCACCAGCCAATTGTTGAAGACCTGCAAGGCCATCCGTATCAGCGTTCATTGCCGCTTTCAAGAAACGAAGTGCAGTCGGGCTCTTCTCAAGCATTTCTTCACACCATTTAACCGTTTCCGTTTCCAATTCGTCCAAAGGTACAACCGTGTTGACCAATCCCATTTCCAATGCTTCCTGTGCATTGTATTGACGGCATAGGTACCAGATTTCGCGCGCCTTTTTATGACCCACGATACGTGCAAGGTAGCCAGAACCATAACCAGCGTCAAAGCTTCCCACATTCGGTCCAGTTTGTCCGAAAATTGCATTGTCAGCAGCAATCGTCAAATCACATACAACGTTCAAGACATTACCGCCACCAATTGCATATCCTGCAACCATGGCTACGACCGGTTTTGGAATTACGCGGATCAATCGTTGCAAATCAAGAACATTTAGACGCGGAATGTTATCTTCACCTACATATCCGCCATTTCCGCGCACTTTTTGATCTCCGCCTGAACAGAATGCTTTGCCGCCTACACCCGTTAAAATAATGACACCAATGCTTGAATCATCACGGGCCCTTGCGAATGCATCAATCATTTCAGCAGTCGTTTTTGGCGTGAATGCATTATGTACATGTGGTCGGTTGATGGACACTTTTGCAATCCCATTATATTTTTCATACAAAATTTCATCATACTCACGTATTGTTTCCCATTGTATCGTCATCTTAATTCCTCCTTTTATTTCTCTTTAAAAACTCACTTATTATTTTACCAAACTTTTCTCCAACTTCCACATGAATCGCATGTCCCGCATCATTTATTATTTTCCATTCGGCCCGCTTCAGCTTTCTCATCATTGAATCCGCAATATCACAAAACTTACGGTCAAGTTCACCGGTTACAAGGAGCACAGGGAAATCAAGAGTTTGCAGTTGTTCCCAGTATGAAGCCTGACTGCCTGTCCCCATACCAAGAAGGCTATTGGAAAGGCCGGCAGGGTCATTTGCCAACCGCTGCTCCCGAATGGCCGACCTTTTTTTGGCCGGCAACCGTTTTTGACTTTCAAACAGCGGGATGTTTTCCCATTGATCCACAAACGCTTCCACGCCATTTAAAAGAATCCGTTCGGCAAGCTTCCTATCATTTTCCCTTCTGATTTCCCGTTCCCCTTCTGTTAAAAGGCCTGGTGAAGCGCTCTCCAATATTAGTGTATCAACATACTCAGGATACAAACAGGCAAATCCCAATCCGAGCCTTCCGCCCATCGAGTATCCAAGGATATGGGCTTTCGGGAAATGTAACACATCCAAAATATACTTGATATCCTCAGCCACACGTTCCATCTCATACCTACGATGATCGGCTGGTGACGCAGACATGCCATGACCGATGATGTCGACCATTATCATGGTATACCTGTCACTCAGCAGCGGAATGAGGAACTTCCATGTATCCCGATTTCCCGTAAATCCATGTAAAAGTACAAGAGGATCTCCATTTCCCGTTATTTCAACAGCATAATCGACATCCTTGCTGACAATATTCATGATATTTCCCTGTCTAACACCATTTTTATTTCCTGGGAAACAAAGCTCCACAAATTTCGGTGCTTTTGTAAATTGGACTCTCTTTCTGTCGGAACTTCGATGATTTTCAGACCTTGTATTTCGAATGACTCCGTAAATGCCTTCTCAAACTCATCCCAACTGTGCACCTTGTTGTATTTACCGCCATAAAGCTGGGAAGTATGGGAAAAATCAAGCCCATGAGGCGTGCCGAATAGCGTTTCGAAATGTTCCCTCTCATTCGCCTGCGGCAAGAAGGAGAATATGCCGCCGCCATCATTATTAACAAGCAATATCGTGATATTTTGTTTTTGAAGTTTTGCCGCAAGCAAGCCATTCATATCATGGAAAAAGCTTAAATCCCCGATGGCCAGCACTGTATTTTTCGATACCGTGCTTACGCCAAGAGCAGTGGAAACGACACCATCGATTCCATTCGCACCGCGATTTGCCATGGTTTTGATTCCTTTCCCATTATTCAAAAAGAACGTATCCAAATCCCGTATCGGCATGCTATTCCCGACAAAAAGAGTCGATTCCAATGGCATCATATCAGCAAGCAGGGCGAACAGTTTGCCTTCACTTAACTCCGATTCATCCCTGACTGAGGCCAGGGCATCCTTCGTCGCTGCGTTGACGGTCTGCCATAAGCGAAGCCATTCATCATCAGGGGAAGAAATAATTTTATCAGCCATTTTCAAACAAAAATCTTTCTCTTCGCTGTAAATCATATTCGTTGCCAATCCGGCTGGTTCACGCCAGCCTGCTCCGCCATCGACGACTAAAGTGATTGCCTGTTTTTGCTTTTTCATGAATAACAATAAGGGTTTAGAAACAGGCATTGGTCCGAAACGCAAGATCACGTCAGGCATGAAAGCCGCTTTTGCCGTTTCATCGCGCAGGAATGTATCGTACGCATCGATTATGACGGCTTTATCGTGACTTCCGCTCCTTAACTGGGAAAGGGGATCAGCCAGTATAGGGAAAGCAAGTTTTTCCGCTAATGCGATGATGGCTTCCTTCATCTCTGGATGCGGTAATTCGCCACATATAATCATACCTTGCTTAGCTTGTGACAATGTAGTTGCAACAGCATCTATTTGTGATGCGGACAGTGACCGTTCTCCACTGTCAATCAACACTGCAGGCGTCAGTTTATTTTGCCTGTACTCCTTTGCTTTCTCCAGATCCGGAATCAGTGGTTCACGAAGCGGGAAATTCAAATGTACAGGCCCTGCAGGTTCAGCTGCCGCTGTGGCCACTGCCCTTGCACCGACCGTTCTGGCATACCGCATCATCCCATCCGTGCTTTCAGGAAGTGCCATTTCGACAAACCATTTTACATGTCTTCCGTAAAGATGTATCTGATCGATCGCCTGCGGGGCTCCGACATCACGCAATTCATGCGGGCGGTCAGCGGTAAGTACAATTAGCGGCACTCTTGAGTAAAAGGCTTCAATGACGGCTGGGTAATAGTTTGCTGCGGCTGTACCGGACGTACAAAGAAGTCCTACAGGTTCTTTTAAGGCCTTAGCCAAACCAAGGGCAAAAAAAGCAGCCGAACGCTCATCCACATTAATATGAATTTTGATATCAGGATGTTCCACTAGCAACAATGCCAGGGGCGTGGATCGTGAACCAGGGCTCACCACCACATGCTTCACCTCATTTTGTGCCAGCTCATCGACTAATGAAGCAGCATACGCTGTCAATGCATCTTGGTCATTCATTAAGATTTCCTCCTAAAGCACTTAACATCGGATTGAATTTAATCCCTGTTTCCCGGAATTCGCTTTCGGGAGTCGAATCTTCCACTACCCCGCATCCGGCAAAGAGGGATGCCTCATTGTTCTGTATGAGGGCAGAACGTATCCCTACAGCGAATTCCCCGTTTCCATAAGTATCCACCCATCCTAAAGGACCCGCATAAAAGCCGCGTTCAAGACCTTCCATTTCCCGAATCCGGACAACGGCCTTTTCTTTTGGAAGACCGCCCATAGCAGGAGTTGGATGGAGGTTCTCGACGAATTCAAAAATCGTGACACCTTCCTTGGATATACCGCGGACCGGTGTGTACAAATGCTGGATATGACGGTTTTTCATAAGTGTCGGTTCGGCCGGAACCATCACCTTTTCGCATACAGAATCAAAAGCATTGGTTATCATCGATACAACATATTGATGCTCTTGTAAATTCTTTTGGTCATGAAGCAATTCTTCACCAAGACAAACATCTTCCTGCTCATCTTTCCCTCGCCTCATCGATCCGGCAAGACAGGTTGAAAAAACTTCATTTCCCTGTTTCTTAATTAAACGTTCAGGAGTGGCACCTACAAAACAGTCTCCGCCAGCCTCCAAACTGAAAATATAGCTTAATGGCTGCTCAGCAATCAATTGTTCAAGCACTTTTCCTGAATCGATGGAACGTTCAAAAACAAGTCGAAGCTCCCTTGCCAAAACGATCTTGTCGAGATCTGTCGTCTTGATCTCCTGAACAGCTTTTTCGACCGTCCGCTTCCATTCCTCAGGTTCGACTTCCCTTTGCACAACCAGGGAATTAGCACCCGATCCATTGCCATCCAAGCTTTCGAAAAGGAAAGCTTCCCGTTCATTTATCATATCTATGAAGAGTTTTTCTGAATCATCAGGCGAACAAAGTAAGTTTGTCGTTAAGTAAGCTTGAGTCCCCACTATTGTCAGCATGAAGGCAGGTATATAAAACAGGTTGTCCCCGAACTGATTCCACAGGAGCGTACTGTCAGTTTCATAATCAAAAGAAAAGCCCCCAAACAGTAAAGGACCTGTCGCTTCTACATCGGTCACTCCTGTTTTGACAGCAGCATTCTGCAGATTGATCCAGCTCTTTTCGACTTCTCTATAACGTTCGGCATTCGATGCCGCTTTGAGTTTCTTAACATTGCCTAAACCGGTGATGGTTATTTCCTTTGCAGGGTCCTCCCAGAAAAAGCGTTCACCCGCGTACCGTTCTCTTCCAGCTTGATAAAATGAAAGGGGGTTGTTGTAATTAACTTTCTTAATATGACTGAATAGAACTTGATGATTCAAGTCCTTCGCCTTTTGTATAGCTGAAGCCAGTCCCTGAAACTGTTCAGTTTCCTCTGAGATAGCCAAAAAAAATCCCCCCAAATGTACATTTTAAAAGCTTTTTTACCTATTTAAAGATACACCTCCCTTGAACCTCATGTCAATAAAACGCCCCTTTGCCGAACGATTGTTTCCTGTTTTTTTCCTTATTATATGAATCTTAGCGAATGTAGAGAAATATCCTTGATTTTGGAAAAGCATCATCCATGAATCCCAAATATCACCCTTACCCACTTTTCCTGCATGAATTTGGATAACCTTTTGTGCAACATTTCAATATTTGTTATAATTTCGATAGAACCAATAATGATTTTGAGGAGAGAAACAATGCAAACAGAATACGACGGACTTCCCCTTAAACGGACTTGGAAGATTTGGTGGGAGTTAATTCGTCCACATACACTAACCGCAGCTTTTGTCCCAGTCTTGCTTGGAACTGTAATTGCACTTTTGGAAGATGGAGTGAATTGGTTACTATTCGCTGCCATGATGATTGCAAGTATCCTGATTCAAGCTGCAACCAATTTATTCAATGAATACTATGATTTCAAGAGAGGCTTGGATACAAAAGAATCCGTAGGCATCGGCGGCGGGATCGTCCGTCATGGGATGACCCCTAGACTAATCATGAACTTGGCCCTTGGCATGTATGCCATCTCCTTGATGATTGGAATCTATATCTGTGCCGCATCATCTTGGTGGCTTGCTGCAGTAGGACTGGTTTGCATGCTTGTCGGGTATCTTTATACAGGCGGCCCCCTGCCCATTTCCTATACACCATTCGGGGAACTTTTTTCTGGATTGTTCATGGGCTTTTTGATAATCCTGATCGCCTATTTCATTCAAACCGGTGATGTTTCTTCAACAGCCATCTTAATTGCCATTCCAAGTGGAATATTGGTCGGGTTGATCAACTTATCCAATAACCTACGTGATCATGACGGAGATAAGGCACATGGCCGCAAAACGATGCCGGTAGTCATGGGCCGGAAAAACGCCCTGACCTTCATGGCAATCATGTTCGCCTTCTCTTATCTATGGCTAGTTGGGCTAGTCCTTACCGGAAGCGTAACGGCGTGGATTCTCCTTGCCTTCCTAAGCATCCCGAAAGCCCTGGCCGCAATCAAAGGCTTCGTAGGTAAAACGCAGCCAATCACGATGGTGCCAGCAATGAAAGCCACGGCCCAAACGAACACCTTCTTTGGCTTACTCATGGCCATTGGATTATTCATCAGCTATCTTATATAATCTCCGAGGACTGAGCTCATCCGCTCAGTCCTTTTTTTCTATCATCCGTTTCATATTGTTTTCCTATACACCGATTCGGGTAATAGATAATACAACCATCCTACCATTATAAAATGAGATGCAGAATTTAGAAGGAGTGAATCCGATATGGCAACGAAACAACAAACGCAAAAACTCAAAAAAGAACTGCTTCAAGAAAAAAATGAACTAAGTAATAGAATTCAAAATGATGAACAATCCGTTCTGGAGAAAAGCCAGACCGAATCCGTAGGGGAATTATCAGCCTATGATAATCATCCTGCTGACCTAGGAACCGAATTATTCGAGATGGAACGCAATCAAGCACTCGATGAGCATGCACAATCCGAAATGGAGAAAATCGATGAAGCTTTGAAAGCCATGGAGAAAGGTTCGTATGGCTATTGTAAAACATGCAATAAGGAAATCCCCATCGAGAGGCTTGAAGCGGTTCCAAGTACCCTCTACTGTGTCGAGCATGCCCCAGAACGGTCAATTTCACAAGACCGGCCTGCCGAAGAGGATATACTGATTCCATCCAAGGGTGATCATTTTGAAAATCGTCACGGAATCGAAATGGTGGATAAAGAAGATAGCTTTGGTGAAGTTGCCAAATTCGGTACATCCGAAACACCATCCGATTACACAGGCGATCATGACAATTATCAGGATCTTTATAAAACCGAGGATGAAACGAACGGGTTTCCAGAGGACTATGAAGGATTTGCCGCAAATGATATCGAAGGAAAGAATAGGGTGAATATACCGAACAAAAAGCAAAAGGAATATGAAGATACATTGGAGGAAGAAAAAATAGAATCCAATCTTGGAGACATTCCCTATAAACAAAAAGATAGTTATATAAATGAAAAGAAATGAAAAAAAGAAGCATACATGAATGTATGCTTCCTTTTTTGTTATGACCCGTACGGGATTCGAACCCGTGTTACCGCCGTGAAAGGGCGGTGTCTTAACCGCTTGACCAACGGGCCAACTGGCGGAGAAGGAGGGATTTGAACCCTCGCGCCGCTCGCGCGACCTACACCCTTAGCAGGGGCGCCTCTTCAGCCTCTTGAGTACTTCCCCATGGCTCCGCAGGTAGGACTCGAACCTACGACCGTTCGGTTAACAGCCGAATGCTCTACCACTGAGCTACTGCGGAACAATGAATATGGTGGGCCTAAATGGACTCGAACCATCGACCTCACGCTTATCAGGCGTGCGCTCTAACCAGCTGAGCTATAGGCCCATATTTGGAGCGGGTGAAGGGAATCGAACCCTCATCATCAGCTTGGAAGGCTGAGGTTTTACCACTAAACTACACCCGCGAAATGGGGCGACTGATGGGAATCGAACCCACGAATGCCTGAACCACAATCAGGTGCGTTAACCACTTCGCCACAATCGCCGTAATTTTTTGAAATATGGTGGCTCAGGACGGAATCGAACCGCCGACACAAGGATTTTCAGTCCTTTGCTCTACCGACTGAGCTACTGAGCCACATATGTATTGAATTTAAAGAATGGCGGTCCCGACGGGAATCGAACCCGCGATCTCCTGCGTGACAGGCAGGCATGTTAACCGCTACACCACGGGACCTAATGATTGCGGGGACAGGATTTGAACCTGCGACCTTCGGGTTATGAGCCCGACGAGCTACCGGACTGCTCCACCCCGCGACGGTAATAATGAAACGATTTGCATCAAGTTTTCGTGTATATCGTTTCGTCCGCATCCTTTATGTAAGGGTGTTTCAAAACAACTTGCTGCTTTTTTGAAAAAATGGAGGAGGTAGAGGGATTCGAACCCCCGCGGGATTTGACTCCCCTGTCGGTTTTCAAGACCGATCCCTTCAGCCGAACTTGGGTATACCTCCATGGCTTTAAAAAAGTGAATATGGTGGACCTTGTAGGACTCGAACCTACGACCGGACGGTTATGAGCCGTCTGCTCTAACCAGCTGAGCTAAAGGTCCTTATATTTATTGGTAGCGGCGGAGGGGATCGAACCCCCGACCTCACGGGTATGAACCGTACGCTCTAGCCAGCTGAGCTACACCGCCAATATAATATAAGTATCTGATTGAAAAATGGTGGAGCCTAGCGGGATCGAACCGCTGACCTCCTGCGTGCAAGGCAGGCGCTCTCCCAGCTGAGCTAAGGCCCCATTCATTAAAAATCACGTGGTCGGGAAGACAGGATTCGAACCTGCGACCCCTTGGTCCCAAACCAAGTGCTCTACCAAGCTGAGCTACTTCCCGCAATAAAAACATGGTGCGCCCGGCGGGAGTCGAACCTACAACCTTCTGATTCGTAGTCAGATGCTCTATCCAATTGAGCTACGGGCGCATATTATGATGGTGCCGAGGACCGGAATCGAACCGGTACGGTAGTCACCTACCGCAGGATTTTAAGTCCTGTGCGTCTGCCAGTTCCGCCACCCCGGCACATACGATAAGTGGAGCGGAAGACGGGATTCGAACCCGCGACCCCAACCTTGGCAAGGTTGTATTCTACCACTGAACTACTTCCGCATGTAAGATGCGGGTGAAGGGACTTGAACCCCCACGCCTTGCGGCGCCAGATCCTAAGTCTGGTGCGTCTGCCAATTCCGCCACACCCGCATATGAAATGGTGAGCCATGAAGGATTCGAACCTTCGACCCTCTGATTAAAAGTCAGATGCTCTACCAACTGAGCTAATGGCTCGTGCTTGTACTATCTTAAAATGGTGCCGGCAAGAGGACTTGAACCCCCAACCTACTGATTACAAGTCAGTTGCTCTACCAGTTGAGCTACACCGGCAGGTGTAAAATGGTGGAGGATGACGGGATCGAACCGCCGACCCTCTGCTTGTAAGGCAGATGCTCTCCCAGCTGAGCTAATCCTCCATATGAAACCTGCTTGGCGACGTCCTACTCTCACAGGGGGAAACCCCCAACTACCATCGGCGCTGAAGAGCTTAACTGCCGTGTTCGGAATGGGAACGGGTGTGAC
>NZ_JBNNUC010000007.1:0-35348 GCF_050279365.1 Peribacillus sp. NPDC094092
GTCACACCCGTTCCCATTCCGAACACGGCAGTTAAGCTCTTCAGCGCCGATGGTAGTTGGGGGTTTCCCCCTGTGAGAGTAGGACGCCGCCAAGCAATGTTTATCACATCAATTAGGATTCATAAACCCGTATAAACAGGTTCAAATCCTATCTACGCATTCTAAACCTTAGGATTATCCTAAGGTTTTTTTGTATAATTTCCACTATTCGTTGGAAAGGCTTAAAAATAGCATGATTTTGGTAGGGGGCTTCTCGATGACCGGTAAAGAAGAAATCCTGGACAATAAACAAATTCTTCATTCTTTTGCGGAATGGTTAATGGGTCAAAATAAATCCGATGGTACGATTAAAACCTATGTGGGAGTCATCTCCCAGCTTCTTCAATGGTTTAAAGGGGAAGCGGTAGAGATTGAAAAATCCCACGTGCAAACCTATTTAGACGATATGGAACAGTCAAACAAGAGTGCAGGAACGATTGAAAAGCATTATTCTGCCATTACCATGTTTTCCAGGTTCCTTGATAAACCCGAAATCGTCCTCAACATCGATCGTAAAGCAAAGGAAAAGAAAGAAGATCCGCCAAAAGCCCTGAACATGCTTGAGCAAGCTGCTCTCCTAAAAGAAATCGAGGCCTCTGGGCATTTCAGGAATATTGCCATTGTCTACACAATGATTCATACGGGGATCCGGGTGTCTGAACTTTGTGATTTGAACCATAGCGACATTCAAAAAGAGGGAGAAAGGGAATATATCCTCATCCGGGATTCAAAGGGAGATGTAGACAGGAAGATTCCACTTTCCATGACTGCTAGTGAAAAGATCAAGGCTTACAAGGAATTTTTAAGTATGGAAACGGAGGCCATCTTCATATCCAGTGTGAACCAGCGCATCACGCCAAGGTCCGTGCAATATATGCTGACTAAATATAATGCGACTCCCCATATGCTGCGGAATACGTTTTGCCAAACATTAATCGATAAGGGGATAGACCTGCAAACCGTTTCAAAATTGATGGGGCATAAAGATTTGAATATGACCAAACGTTATATAGTAGAGGGGAAAGAAGAATTGGAATCAGCCATTGAAAATACTTTTGATAATTTATAAGGGAGGAAAACTTCTTGTATATCGGGGAGTATTCCCAATCCTTTTCATTATAATTTCAAATGGCACAGGGGATTTCTTGCTGCTGAAAAATAGCCTTTCTCTTAGTTTTTCCTTATGTCTTTCCTTTCTTTTTTGACTTTTTTCATCCTTCCCAGAACCCCAGAGCTTTTTTATTGGATACCCTGAATTGTAGATTCTTTAGTTGGGGAATATTCATATAGATGATCTTCTCAAATTAGTTTGTAAAAATGAATGGCCTCTGCTCCCCACCTTATCCCAGGGTTGGTTGCAGGGGTATTCTTTTGCCTTAGTAAATATAAAAACAATGAGTAAAAAATACAATCCAGTGGCATAGTATTAATAACCTAAAGGTTAAATCAGAAAGCAACTATTGCCAGTGCCCTTGCATCAGCCGTAAAGAAGCTGGTACAGGGTCGTTTTTGCTTGTTCTGACCTTCTTGTTTCCACGTAAGTAAAAAAATGTAGGTTAGCACCAAAACAACCCTTTGGTAGCCAAGAGGGTTAATAAAAGGGGATTTATTTTATATACTGTTACAGGTATTGGCCTCACCTAGGGTAGACTAGAAAACATCATTGGACTTCTTATTCTACTAATTAGGGTTGCAGGGTTGTTTCTCTTAGTAGTTTCTCGGTTTCAATTAAACAAGCACCCTTGTCATGTAAGTATTCAAGTGAGATACCCCTTTTTAATGCTGTTTGTTCCATTAATCTAATTTCATGATACATAGCACTAGACAAGATTCCTTTTTCAATGTTCCTATTTATTTCATAATAAAATCCTGCCAATAATTCTAACGGTAATTCATCGTAAAGGGAACTTTTTTTGTTCACCATAAAGCACCTCCTCATTCTACAATAAAACTAGCATACATATTTGTAATAAAAACATAAGGGATCTTAAGGGGAGTTTTCAAGCTAGGGAAACCCTCAATTTGACCGAATACAGAGTTTTTTTGTATTTGAATAACATGATTGATGAATCACTGTTTCCTATTCGGAAGAAGCTAGCTGTTGCATATAATAGGGAATTTATTCTATGTACTGTTCCGGGTATTGGCCCCACCTACGCCAGATACTATGACGGCCACGCATGCCATCCAACCTACTATCATCATAAAAGAAAGCGCTTACAATGTCAAGGGTTTCATTTGGAAATACGAGCAAAAACCATCTTATTTCAACGTTCGTTTAAGTTGAAAAATACTTTACGAACGTTCTTTGTTTTACATAAACTTTTACGAACGTTTTTTGCAGAATAGTAGAAAGAAATAGAAAGAGGGGTAAAAATGGATGTTCGTAAATTCGGATACATTCTGGTGATAATGGAGCCCAAGGCGGAGTGGGTCCTGGTGGAGTTGGTTCTTCGTTCAATACTGGGATCAATCAAGTTAACCAAAGTGCTGTTCGTTCAGGTAATGGAATTGTTGAAATTACCTTTACGCCTGATACTCAACCCCCAACCATCATCTGTTCAGGTAACATCACTCAGTATAATGACCCTGGTGTTTGTGGGGCGATAGTGAACTATCCACCTTCAACTGTAAATGACAGCTGTCCTGGAGCAACATCTGTTTGTTCCCTACCTTCTGGATTGTTCTTTCCTGTTGGAGCAACTACGGTGACATGTAGAGCCACGGATGCTGCTGGGAATATAAGCGCTCATTGTTCGTTTACAGTAACAGTATAAAAAATAAACCCTTTTAATCCTATTTCACATTGTAAACCTTTTAAAGATACCACATATCTTCATCATAACAAATGTGATCATAAGAAACACAATGATTGTTGTAAGAAGAAAAAACACTGCTTTGATAACTTTTGGTAGTTTGTTAAAAAAAGAGTGCCTAGATCCAGTCTTGATCAAGGTACTTTTTATTTCTAATTTCCCATTAGATGATAGGTTATTGCAGAACTACTGTAGAAAGTTAATATAATGTTATGTTCCATTTCCTAGATTAGGAGGGTTTCAAATTGGAAAAACAATTATTAACTATGGCGCAGATCGCAAAACAATAAAATCTTGCTGAATCTACAGCAAGATTTTATTGCGGAATTGCGAAAACATATTACATATTGCTGATGTAGAAAACAAACTAGAAGAACGAGATCCGAAACTAATAGAGTCCATAAGAGAACTACAAGAAACTAAAAAAGAAATTGCAGCTACTCAACAAAAAAAGTGGTGGCGATTTTGGAAATAACAAAAAGAGTAGCTATGTAAGTAGCTACTCAATCACATATTGTACACCTTTCCTAGTAGTTGGAAGGGAAACGTATATTTTTTTTGAATACTTGATTTTACTGCCTAGTACTCAAAAAAGGGGGATAAATGATTATACGCCCTTCATTTCATTTACCTATAATTGTAATGGTTTTATCGTAAATTTTTTAATGCGCCACTCCAAGCGATCACTTGGTCAAGCAAAGCCATAAGATCCATTTATAAGTTGTTCGTAGTAGCTGCTTAATCCCAAAGTTAACAGGGTATTACGACACTATGGCTTTAGTGCATTATTTTCGCACCAGAACCTACGGAAATGGTTGAACTTGTTTTCGTGTCAAAAATCGCTTTTTCCAGGAGTTCCGCCACATCGTATGTCGCTACGGAGTCTTCTACTTCTTTCGCTTTCGTACCGTCTGACAGCATCGTCAGGCAGTACGGACAGCCGGAACTGATGACCGACGGATTCACGGCCAGTGCCTGCTCGGTACGTGCGACGTTGATGCGTTGGCCAGTGTCTTCTTCCATCCACATCAAGCCACCACCTGCACCACAGCACATGCCGTCCTGACGGTTCCGTTTCATTTCGACGAGCGTGACACCAGGAATGGATTTTAGAATTTCACGCGGCGGATTATACACGTCGTTGTAACGACCGAGGTAGCACGAGTCATGGAATGTAATCGTTTCGTTTACTTCATATTGCGGCTTCAGGCGCCCTTCATTGACGAGCTGATTAAGAAGTTCGGTGTGATGATACACTTCAGCAGTAAATCCGAAGTCCGGGTATTCATTTTTGAAAATATTGTACGCATGCGGGTCGATCGTAACGATTTTTTTGATTTCGTTTTTCTCGAATTCCGCAATGTTCGCCGTGACAAGGTCCTGAAACAGAAACTCATTGCCGAGACGGCGGGCCGTATCACCCGAGTTTTTCTCTTTATTGCCGAGAATTGCGAAGGAGACACCGGCTTCATTTAACAGCTTTGCAAACGACAGCGCAATTTTCTGGCTACGGCTATCAAACGCCCCCATTGATCCGACCCAGAGTAAATACTCCGGTTCTTCCCCCAACTTTATCACTTCTTTGATCGTCGGGATCAATACATCACCCCGAAGCTCGCGCCAGTTTTCTTTGTCTTTCCGGTTCAAACCCCACGGATTACCCTGGCGCTCGATATTCTGCATCGCGCGCTGCGCATCCGGGTTCATCTTTCCTTCTGTCAGCACAAGGTAACGGCGCATGTCGATGATTTTGTCAACGTGCTCGTTCATGACTGGACACTGGTCTTCACAGTTGCGGCATGTCGTACAAGCCCAGATTTCTTCTTCCGTGATGACGTCACCGATCATCGACGGGCTATATATCTGTTCCACTGTCATAACTTCTGCTCCGGCAGCTTTCGCGATCTGGTTACCTTTAGTGTCGGCAAAAGCAAATGCCGGCACCCACGGCTGCTTATGGGTTACGGCTGCGCCAGTCATCGTCAGGTGATCCCGCAGTTTGACGATTAAATCCATTGGCGACAGCATTTTACCGGTACCTGTTGCCGGACACATATTGGTGCAACGTCCACACTCGACACATGCATAAAAGTCAATCATCTGTGTCTGCGTGAAGTCCTGCACTTTTCCGACGCCGAATGATTCCTGTGTTTCATCTTCAAAATCCACTTTGCGTAGTGTACCAGCGCGGTCAAGTCGGTGGAAATACGTATTTATCGGTCCTGCAATTAAATGCGCATGCTTCGATTGCGGCACATACACAAGGAATGCCAATAAGGTAAAAAGGTGAATCCACCACATGATATAAAACAGCGTAACGACAATCGGTGTTGCAAGTCCTGCAAACACAATGGCAATCGAGGACGCCACCGGTTCCATCCAGGAGAAATGTACGTTTTCTTCATGCCAGATCAGGTCCATGCCGTTGCCGACAAGCACTGATAACATTAAAGAGCCGATAAAAATCAAGACCAACCCGCTTTTCCATCCGCGTTTCAGCCGGACAAGTTTTTCTATGTAGCGGCGATAATACGCCCACACGACCGCAACGAGAATCATTAAGGTCACAAGTTCCTGGAAAAACTTAAACGATTCGTACAGCAGCCCGAACTGCAGATACAGCCCCGGCACAATCCCCTTGATAATAAAATCAATCGCGCCAAGTTGAACGAGCAAAAAGCCATAGAAAAACATGACATGGATTGCGCCGCTTTTTTTATCTTTTAATAATTTTTTTTGACCAAAAACGTTGACCATAATTTTGCGGAAACGTTCGTCTTTTCTCTCTTCGAATACTTCTTTTTTGCCGAGTTTTATGTACACGTAACGTGTTTTTAGCAAATATACAAACAAATAACCTGCGTAAGCCATTACAAAAATGGTTGCAATTAAATTAAGCCAGAGCAATCCGTTCATATTATATATGCACTCCCCTTTCTGATGAAAAAATTAAATCAATACATTGAATCAGGGCTGTAGATAAATAAACAGAAGGCAGCTTCTTCTCTGCCTTCTTTGTTTTTAAAATAATTAATTTACTGACGCTGTAATATTCAGTTCATTTTTCAGTTCTTCTGTTAACATAGGCACAATTTCAAACAAATCTCCCACAATACCATAGTCAGCTACATCGAAAATCGGTGCTTCTGGATCTTTATTGATTGCAATAATGACTTTCGAGTTGGACATGCCTGCTAAATGCTGAATAGCTCCGGAAATTCCAATCGCAAAGTACATGTCAGGTGTTACCACTTTTCCCGTCTGACCAATTTGAAGGGAGTAGTCACAGTAGTCGGCATCACACGCACCTCGTGAAGCACCTACAGCTCCTCCGAGTACATCTGCAAGTTCCTTCAATCCATTAAAACCCTCTTTACTTTTTACACCGCGACCGCCAGCTATGACAACTTTTGCTTCTGATAAATCAACTCCGCCTGTAGCTTTGCGGACCACGTCCTTAATGATCGTACGTAGACCTTTAATCTCTGCTTCAAAAGAAATTGTTTCTCCCGTTCTTGAATCATCAGTCTCAAGTGGTGCAATATTGTTTGGGCGTATAGTCACAAAAAATAGTCCATCTTTGATAATTCTTTTCTCAAATGCTTTTCCAGAATAAATAGATCTTGTGAAAATGGGTTTATTGTCTTCCTTTTCAATTTTGACAACATCCGAAATTAATCCAATTCCCAGCTTGACCGCAATGCGGGGAGACAAGTCTTTTCCGATCGACGTGTGACCCATAATAATGCCATCCGGCTGTTCAGACTCAATTACTTGGACTAGTGCTTGTTGATACGCATCAGTCGTATAGTTTTTTAAATCTGGGTGTTGAACTGTGATGACCCGATCCGCGCCATGATGAAGTAACTGTTGAGCTTCATCATCTATATTTTCTCCAAGCAGGACGCTGACCACTTTTCCTCCATTCGCTGCTTCTTTGCCAGCTGCAATAACTTCAAAAGAAACGTTTCTTAAATGTCTATCTTTCATTTCACTGACTACGAGTATTTTGTTTGACATGTTCTTCCTCCCGACTTGTTAAATCATTTTTTCTTTCATTTTGTTAGCAATCTTACAAGTTCTTTTACTTGCTGTTCAGGATTTCCTTTGAGGCGTATCCCTGATTCTTTAGCTGGCGGCAGGAAAATAGTAATCGCTTTCGTTTTCGCCTGTATATCCTCTTCATCCACATCCAGCTCTTCAAAACTGATTTTTTCGAGTGGTTTTTTCTTCGCTTTCATAATGCCCGGCAATGATGGATAGCGAGGTTCGTTTAATCCTTGCTGTGCAGTTACAAGTATTGGTAAAGATACTTCCACGGTTTCTTCATCCCCCTCAACGTCACGGACAATTGTCGCTTTTTCATCTATAATGTCAATGTTCGTTATCGTTGTGACCTGTGGAATGTTTAACAGTTCTGCCACTCTTGGTCCAATCTGACCTGAGCCGTTATCGATCGATACATTTCCTCCGATAATAAGATCATACGGTTGATCTTGTAAAAAGGCTGCGAGTAGCAGAGCTGTGGTAGCTTGGTCAGATTCTTCAATATCTTCCTTTTCAATTAAGACCGCTTTATCTGCGCCCATTGCCAGCGCTGTGCGTAGTTCTTTTTCAGATTCCTCATCACCGACGGTCACAACTGTCACTGAGCCGCCATGCTTTTCACGGAGGAGAATTGCTTCCTCCACTGCATATTCATCGTATGGATTTATCACAAACTCAACGCCTCTATCGTCAATTTCATTGCCGATAACTACAATTTTCTCTTCTGTATCAAATGTTCGCTTGATTGTCACGAAAATGTTCATTTAACATCCTCCTAAACTTTATGGATCCTAGTCAAAAATATTTATTAACGTATGGAACCAATTTATTTTGATAGATTGCTGTACTCATCGACTCGTAGTGGATCTTAACATACGATAACCATTGATTTTGCCACAGCATACTGCCTTGCAAGTTGACAGCTTCAAGAGTCATCACTAAGCATTTCTCATGGAGTTGTGGCTGACACTCCTACGTGCATAAAGCAATGTTTAGCACATCCAAGTCATTTGTTAAATAGACAAAATTTTTGTTCTAATTCAAACAAAGTTTTTACACTACCTCGGTAATTCCTTGTTTATAGGAATAGCGTGCACCCCCTTCATTTTTAGTAATTCAAATTGGCGTTTTCTGTCACCAAGAACTATATATCAATCATTTTAGGTGAGCTAAAAAAAATATCGATAGAAAAACGATTAAAACCAATAAAAGTGAACCATATCATAAAAAAAAATACTCCTTAATCATAATGTGCATTATTTTTTGGATAATCGTAAAATAGTGCACTAAAGAGTAAAATATCTCTCTTGTTATGAAATGGTAAACCGACGAAAATGAATTTATAACATTGAGTCACACAATTAAAACATTAAGGGGGAGACCATATGAAACAGCCACTTGCCAAAGTAAAAGTTCTCGATTTTACTAGAGTATTAGCAGGCCCCTATTGTACTATGATGTTAGCGGACATGGGGGCAGAGGTTATTAAAATTGAAAAGCCTGATACAGGAGATGACACGAGGGGATTTGGTCCATTCCAAAACAATGAAAGCGGTTACTTTATGTATCTTAATAGAGGCAAAAAAAGTATCGCACTAGACCTGAAACAGCAGGAGTCAATTAACATTGTAAAAGAATTAGTAAAAGAAGCTGATGTAGTTATTGAAAACTTTAGACCGGGAGTAATGAAAAAATTAGGACTGGATTATGATTGTTTACAAAAAATCAATCCTCGTATTATTTACGCTTCAATATCTGGATTCGGCCAGTACGGACCATATAGCCAGCGGCCTGCTTATGATTTAGTTGCGCAAGCAATGGGGGGATTAGCCAGCATAACCGGTCATCCCAATCAACAGCCTACTCGTGCTGGAGCTTCGCTTGGCGACATGAGCGCAGCTTTATATGCAGCTTATGGAATAATGGTTGCACTATTCCATCTTGAACGTACAGGAGAAGGTCAATATATTGACGTTGCAATGGTTGATTCTATTTTTGCATTACTTGAAAGTAATGTTATGCGATATACGTCTGAAGGAACTGTCCCTCAACGAATAGGCAGCAAGCATCCGATTAGTGCACCTTTTGACATTTACGTGGCAAGTGATGGGTATATTGTGATAGCAGTTGCTAATGATTCATTATTTCTCCGGCTATGTGCAGTAATGGATCGTCCAGAACTAGGGAAAGATCCTCGATTTATTACTGATATTCAAAGAAATAATAATGAAGCTGAATTAAAGAAAATTATTGAATTTTGGCTACAAGAATACACTGTGCAAGAAGCGGTTGAGCTGATTAACCACGGTGGAGTTCCGAGTTCACCAATTTTAAATATAGATGAGATTTGTGAAAGTGAACATACTGAAACAAGGGAGATGTTAATTGAATTGGAGCATCCAATTGCCGGGAAAACGAGAGTGCCGGGAAATCCGGTCAAATTGTCGAAAACACCTCCATTGATAAAGCACCCGAGTCCTAGTTTAGGAGAACATACAGTAGAAATATTAAAGACACTTAATATAGAAAAAATTAAATAGTTTAAGAGAAGAGATCAATAGGGAGGATAAAAAAATGAACTTTGAATATTCGGAAGAACAGTTAAGCATTCGTAAAATGGTGCGTGATTTTAGCAAAGAGGTTCTTCAGCCTAAAGCAGCTGAAATAGATGAGGAGAACCGATTTCCTACAGAACATATTCCAAAGCTAGCAGAATTAGGATTGATGGGAATTGCTTACCCCGAAGAGGATGGGGGAGTCGGAGCAGATGCCATTGCAGAAGCGATTGCTGTTGAAGAAATCACTTACAGCTGTGCAGCTACAGGTTCAATATTAACAGCACATTACTTAGGAATTGATGGACTTTATCTTGCTTCAAATAAGGAGCAAAGAAAAAAATATTTAGTGCCTGGATGCAAGGGTGAAAAATTGTTCGCTTTTTGCCTAACTGAACCTAATGGGGGTACAGATGTAGCATCAATGAAAACCAAAGCTAAACTTGTCGGTGATGATTATATAATAAATGGTTCAAAGATTTTCATTACGAATGGTGCATATGCTGACACACTTGTTGTTTATGCAAAGACGGATCTTGAAAAGGGAGCTAAAGGAATTAGTGCCTTTATCGTAGAAAAAGGAACTCCAGGATTAACATATGGAGCGGGTGACGACAAGATGGGAATCAGAGGTGCAAGGACGCATGAAGTAATCTTTGAGAACTGCCGAATCCCAAAAGAAAATCTAGTTGGTCATGAGGGAGAAGGATTTAAAATCGCTATGTCAGTTGTCGATCGTGGAAGGATTGGGATAGCAGCAATGGCAGTTGGCTTAGCTCAGGCAGCGTTGGATCAGGCGATTGGTTATTCAAAAGAGCGAGTCGCGTTTAACAAACTAATTTCCGAATATCAGGGATTGCAATGGATGATGGCTGAAATGTCAGCAGAACTTGAAATTGGACGTTTATATACCTATTACGCTGCCAGTTTAAAAGATAAAAAGGAATATAGACTATCTAAAGAAGCTGCTATTGCAAAATTATTTACCGCTGAAGCCTCTAATCGCATTGTTCATAAAGCAGTACAAATTCATGGTGGTTACGGATACATGAAAGAATATCCAGTTGAACGTCTATATCGAGATCAAAGAATATTAGAGATCTTTGAAGGAACATCACAAGTGCAAAAAATGGTTATTGCACATCAATTATTTAAATAAATAATTGAGAATATTAGAATGGAAGGAAAATAAATATGATCAAAAATAAAGATAAAAAAGTAATTAGAGCACCAAAAGGAAACGTATTGACATGCAAAGGGTGGATTCAAGAAGCAGCAATGCGGATGTTGATGAACAATTTGGATCCTGAAGTAGCTGAAAATCCAGATGAACTGGTCGTTTATGGGGGGATCGGAAAAGCTGCACGCAATTGGGAGTGCTATGAAGCGATTATTGAATCATTAAAGAATTTAGAAAATGATGAAACTTTGCTTGTGCAATCCGGTAAACCTGTCGGAGTATTTAAAACGCATCCTCAATCACCTAGAGTCCTTATTGCTAATTCAAATTTAGTTCCTGCTTGGGCAACTTGGGATCACTTTTATGAACTAGAAAAGAAAGATTTAATGATGTATGGTCAAATGACAGCAGGAAGCTGGATTTATATCGGCGCACAGGGGATTTTACAAGGAACTTATTTAAGTTTTGTAGAAGCAGGAAAAAAAGTTTTTGGCACGTCAGATTTAACAGGAAAGTTTATATTGACTGGTGGAATGGGTGGAATGAGTGGGGCTCAACCACTAGCAGGAAAGATGGCGAAAGCAGTAATACTCGTTGTAGAAGTTGATCGTCAACGAATTGAAAGAAAAATAAAAGAAGGATATTGCGACTATATTTGTGAAGAACTAGATGAAGCACTTAGTAAAGTAAAAGAGTTTACAGATAAAGGTGAACCTGCCTCAATAGGTTTGGTAGGTAACTGTGTTGATATCTATCCGGAGATTTTGAAGAGAGGGATTGTTCCTGATATTGTAACTGATCAAACGAGCGCACATGATCCAATTAATGGTTATGTTCCTCATGGCATGTCATATGAAGAAGCATTAAAGCTACGTCAAGAAAATCCAAAAGAGTATGAGCAGCGGGCAATGGAATCTATGGCTATTCATGTTCAGGCGATGCTTGATTTTCAGTCAGCTGGTTCTGAAACATTTGATTACGGTAACAATATTCGTGCGTACGCTAAAAAAATGGGCATAGAAAATGCTTATGATTTCCCTGGATTTGTTCCCGCTTATCTTAGACCTCTCTTTTGCGAGGGGAAAGGCCCATTCCGTTGGGTTGCATTATCAGGAGATCCAGAAGATATTTACAAAACTGACCAAGTAGTGAAAGAAATGTTTAAAGAAGATGAGGCACTTATCAATTGGATTGACATGGCACAAAAAATGGTGAAGTGGCAAGGGTTACCTTCAAGAATTTGCTGGTTAGGTTATGGAGACCGACATAGATTTGCATTGAAAATAAACGAATTGGTAGCTAGTGGCGAGATTAGTGCTCCAGTCGTATTTGGGAGAGATCATTTAGACTGTGGTTCAGTTGCATCACCTAATCGTGAAACAGAAGCTATGAAAGATGGAAGTGATGCAATAGCTGATTGGCCAATTTTGAACGCACTTGTTAATACTTGTGGGGGAGCTGGTTGGATTAGTATTCATCAAGGCGGGGGTGTTGGGATGGGATATTCACTTCATGCCGGACAAGTGCTAGTTGCAGATGGTTCAAAAGAAGCTAGTCAGCGAATTGAGCGCGTGCTTGTATCAGATCCAGGGATGGGAGTCATTCGACACGCAGATGCAGGTTATGAAAAAGCAATAAAAGTTGCTAATAAAAAAGGCGTAACGATTCCAATGCCACGACCATAAGAAAATTTTCCAAGATGAAGTATGAAAATCGGAGTTTCATTCACTTGCTGAAGTGTAAATGAAGCTCCGTACAAGGAAAGGAAGAACTCAAAATGCTGCAAACTATCTATTCGCCTGTTGGCAATGAAATATCGTGTAAAAACTGGGAAACAGAAGCATTACTTCGCTTATTTTTAAATAGTCTGGATCCGAGAGTGGCTGAGAATAGTCAGGAATTGATCGTATACGGTGGAAGAGGGAAGGCTGCAAGAAATCATCAATCTATGGAAGCTATTATAAATGAATTAAGAAAACTTGAGCCCGATCAAACACTATTAATTCAATCCGGAAAGCCAGTTGGTGTTTTCCGGACTTTTCCATATTCACCAAGAGTAGTATCTGCAACCTCTATGGTGGTCCCAGAATGGGCGAATGATAAGGACTTTTCTCTCCTTGAAAAAAAAGGATTAACAATGTATGGACAGGCAACTGCTGCCTCCTGGGCATATATTGGAGTACAAGGTGTTCTTCAGGCTACATTTGAAACGATGAGTGAGATTTCCAATTGTTTTTTTGACGGTTCTTTAAAAGGGAAAATCGTTCTAACATCAGGATTAGGTGGAATGGGATCTGCTCAACCGCTCTCTGTTACAATGAACGGCGGAGTGTGTATCGTTGTGGAAGTAGACGAATTGAAAATAAATAAACGGTTAGTAAATAATTATTGCGATATAAAAGTAAGTACACTTGGTGAAGCAATTCGATTAGCGAAAGAAGCAGCCGATCAACAAAAGCCATTAGCGATTGCATTAGTCGGGAATGCTGCAGATGTATTTTGCGAAGCTGTAGAGTGTAGATTTACGCCAGATATTGTTACAGATCAAACAGCTGTCCATGATTTGCTTAATGGATATATTCCGAGTGGTGTAACTTTAGAACAAGCAAAATTTTTACGTACGAAAAAACAAGAAAAATATCTTGAAATGGCTAGAGCATCACTTGTTGCTCATATAAACTCTATGGTTATTTTAAAAGATAGAGGAGCAATTGTTTTTGATTATGGAAATAATATTCGAGGACAGGCAAATAAAATAGGTTATCATGCAGCTTTTTCTTTTCCAGGATTTGTGTCAGAGTATTTACGTCCATTGTACTGTGAAGGAAGAGGTCCCTGTCGTTGGATTGCTTTATCAGGCGATCCAAGTGATATTTATAAAATTGATGAAGTTCTTTTATCAGAATTTAAAAACGATGCTAGAGTTTGCCGCTGGATTCGATTTGTTCAAGAGAAAATATATTTTTACGGACTTCCCGCTCGAACATGCTGGCTTAATTATAATGAAAGAAAGCAAATCGGAAATATAATTAATAGTATGGTTGCGAGTGGGGAATTATCAGCTCCAGTTGCGATTACGAGAGATCATTCTGAAGGAAGCACGATGGCAGCACCTACTAGAGAAACAGAAGGGCTGCTTGATGGCAGTGATGCTGTTGCCGATTGGCCAATATTGAATGCCCTATTAAACGCGAGTTCAGGGGCATCATTGGTATCGATTCAACATGGTGGTGGGGTAGGGATTGGAAATTCAATTCATTCAGGAATGACCGCAGTTGCTGATGGTAGTGTGGATGCTGCAAAAAAACTAAGTAATTTACTGATAGTTGATCCAGGTTTAAATATCATTAGACATGCGGATGCAGGTTATGAGAAAGCAAATAATATGTTAAATAACATGGGTCTGAAAAAACCTTTATAATCTTAAAGATTTTTTAAAAGTGAAAGGTGGTGTTAGTAATGGAAAGTATCGATTTTTTCGTCTTCAGAAATGAAAGTACTGTTGAAAAATTAAAACAAATAAAAAAAGACTATTACTTTCAGGTATCTATTGAATCTATTTCATCATTTGAAGAATTACAGCGATGTTATAGCAAGGGTGCATTAATTTTGATTGACGCTGATCAAATAGATAATGTTGAATATCCGGTTGTCATTAAATATTTACAGTCCCAACAGCTACAAAATAGATATATCTTAATGAAAGAGCACTTTACAAACGATGAAATGAGATTTTTTTTAAAAAACGGTGCATTCGATTGTTTGAAAAAGCCGTTAAGCGAAAAATGTTTATATAGCACGATTATTGAATTTAATAGATTAAAACAACAGCCATCTGTTTTGCCCGATTTACAAAAAGAAGACCATCATTATCGTTCTTCCATAAAAGTAAGTTTAGCTTATGACTTAATATTTGGAAATGTAAAAAACGCTAAAAGAATATGGGATCAAAGTCGAATTGCAGGTTTATCAGTAGTACCCAACATTGCTATGGTAGTTTGTATAGATGACTTTCATAGATTAGTAAAAGATAAAAGCAATTTATGGGAACAATCAATTCGAAATGAAATCATCGAATCTATAAAACAATATAATTTTATAAAAGAAATGCTATCGATTATTATCGGTCCTGAAAAAATAGCTGTTTTACTAGCGCTTCCTGTGCAGAATGACTCCTTAGAGTATAAGCAGTTGGCGTTATCTCATGCTCAAAAAATTAAGCAACTCATTAAGCAAACGGCTGGTTATTCAGTCTCGATAGGAATTGGAAGTTATTATGAAGATGCAAGAAATTTACATCTCTCCTATCAAGAGGGGTTACATGCACAATCGTATAAACTTTTTTTAGGAAAAGATTCAGTTATTCATATACACGATGTAGAAACGTTCAACCATGAAACAAGTTTTTTACCACGAGATGAAATTAAGATCATGGCAAGTAAATTGACAATGGGCGATGTTGAAGGTGTGAAAGAAATTTGGAACGAGATAATCAAAGGAGTTTCTTCACAGAAGAATATGAATCCAAAAACATTCAAATTTCAAATTTTGGACATATTATCTATATTGTCTCGATCAGCAATTGATGGAGGAGCTAGTCCAAAAGATGTTGTACCTATCCAGTTAGAATACGCTAAAGAATTATTGAAAACAGAAACAATTGAACAGATAAGTCAATGGATTGAAGAGGTAGTAGATTGTTATCTTGAACAGGTTCTCACTAACCATAACGAACAAATGTTGAAATCTATTCAAAAAGCTTTGACTTATATTAATTTACACTATACTGAAGATATCAGCCTAGAAAAAGTCGCTCAGCATGTATATTTAAGCGCTAACTATTTTAGTACGGTTTTTAAAGAAACAACAGGCCTTTCTTTTATCGAGTATCTCACTCATTTACGTATTGATAAAGCTAAATCCCTTTTGATGGACCTAGATTACACTATTTACAAAATAGCAGAAGATGTTGGTTATAGTACTCCTCGTTATTTTAGTAGAGTATTTAAATCAATTACGGGAATGACACCAAGCCAATTTAGAAATTCTGTGTTAATTACAAAGCGGGGCTGAGATAAAAACGCATATTTTTTAAAAAATATTTTCTCTTGTCGAAAGAAACCAATGATTCTTGGACAGTGGATAATACATAAGTAAAAACCAGAGGACAATGGATGTACCTCTATCAATTTTTGGATTCCGAAGGAAGTACCATTGATATTTATCTGAGCAGGAATAGAAACAAAAATCAGCCAGGTGCTTTTCAAAAGAGCCTTGGCTTTTTGTCATTCTTTAAGAAGCGTAGTATGCGCGTAATGAAGTATGTACATGGATAAAAAAGGACAGACTTTCCAAGGAGAAAAGTCTGCCCGAAGTCAGGTTAAACTAATTCACCATATTTGTTCTCACAGCATAAAAGACGATACCGATAACTTGATTATTTCCTTTTCCCGCTCTGTCATTCTCTAAATTCGAGAAATGACTTTTCTTCTTCTGGTACTTGATTATAGAAGGATAAGTTGATTTTCTTTTTCATTGGATAATAATACAGTATGGAAGGTATGATCAATCCCACAATCCAAGCCAAATCCGTCCCATTTAATGCCTTAGCAATGGGGCCAACAAAGATTGTAGTATTCACAAAGGGGATTTCAACTATGACTGCTATTAAGTAAGACATAATTGCAATCCAATTAAATTTTCCATACTGTCCATTCAAATCGAAAATATCCTGTATACTATATTCTCCATGACGCAATAGATAGTAATCTATCAAATTAATTGCTGTCCAAGGAACCATAAAATAAGACAGTAGTAAAATAAGATTCTCGAAGTTCTCGAGAAAATTCCCATGTCCCCATACCGCTAAAAAAGTACCCACTATGGCAGTGGAAAATACTAACCAAAAACGTGCTTTAGACGTTGCTCTTATTTGAGTAAATGTCTCCAAAGTTGTAGTGACCGACATAAATGCACCATACAGGTTAAGCACGTTAACTCCCACGACTCCTAGAATAATGACCATATACATAACAATAGCAAATTGGGGACCAAGAAGTTTAACAAGACCAGCGCTAGAGTTGTCCAGAAATTTTGGGATAGCAGCCGTTAAAATAACTCCTAAAGTCATCATCCAAACAGTGCCTACAACCGTTCCTGCATAGGTATAACCAAAAGTTTTTGAAGGAGGGGTATCGCTAGGAAGATATCTTGAATAATCAGCTACATACGGAGCATAGGTCAACTGCCATGTTGCAACAATACTTATAGTTAGTAAAAATGGAGCCAGTTCAAAATGGGTAGGATCCCAACTACCGGAGGGCAATTGGAGGCGAAAAACTTCCACTGTGACAAAAACAAATACAATCGCAAATATGATTGCAAAATATCGCTCCATTCTATGAATGAAATCATGACCGAAAAGAGTTATAGCACAGGTTATCGTACTTAGTAATATAATTCCCCAATTGAGAGGAAGAGAGAACGCACTACTGATCGCCTGAGCCCCCAGTACACTACTACCAGCAAAAAAGCCAATATACATAAGAATTACGATAATAAGTGGAATGACCGCACCAATTACCCCAAATTGTGCGCGACTTTGAATCATCTGTGGAATCCCTAACTTTGGTCCCTGTGCTGAATGAGAAGCCATAAAAACAGCCCCAACTAAATTCCCTATAATAATCGCTACAATACTCCAAAACAGATTTAAGCCGAACTCAATTGCTAAAGCACCAGTAACAAGCGTTGTAATTTGCATGTTTGAGCTAAACCATATTGAAAACAAATTCCGAACATTACCATGCCTCTCTTCTTCAGGAACAAATTCAGTGGTTCGTTTTTCAATCTTCATACATATTTCCCCCCTTTAGACCTAATTGCTATCCATCAAATTAAACAACCTGGTTAACAAATATCACAATAAATTTAATTCTCAATCGAAACCGTTTACATTTTATGCTCTTGTCGGTTTTTATTATTCTAACCCCCCCTTTTCCTTTATAATCTTTAGATAATCTGGAATTTGTTTAAATATAACAATATATTTTTGATAAAATAAGTGGTTTTTTTTATTAATTTGTATACTTTTTACGTTTGTGAAGTCTTTAAATCTCGGACGGAAAACAGTTCTAAAAAAACCTCACTTTTTGTAAAGTGACAATAAAGTATTTTAATTTTAAAACTTCAAACATCATCCCCCTGTTCTAGTAAGGACAGGAGTAAAATAAGATTAATTGGATGTCCCTTTAAAATGAAGTTCTTAAGAAAAATTAAAAAATCGCTAAAGATAACTTTCAGCGATTTTATTATGACGGCCACCCCTCGAATGATGGAATTCGTAAATATCCTTTTGTGGTCAGATTACGTTATTTTACAATCCCTTTAATTTTCGATATAAGTAAATAAAGTCGTTTGATTCTGACCGAATGTACTTCTTATATTCCGCAAATAGTTCTTTGTGGTCTTTTCATAAATTCCATTAATCCAGCTGGTGAGCCGTCTTCAAATGAAAGTAGCACACCAAATTATTCCTTTCGCAAAACGGCTTTAAAGTCTGCAAATCAAAAAATATTCCTCCATAAACATTAGCTTGTTAATCATCGAATTCGAAATTATTTCATCACAGAAATTCTTAGAAACACCAATTTATTTCAAACACAAACAAAAAATAATATAATCTTTGACCAATTTCTTCTATATATTAATCAATCGTTTGATTAATATAAGTTACCGGATAACCAGTTCGGCATCTATGAAAAAGCGAATGAAACGAAAAAATCGATAAAGTGATCCTGTACTTCTCTGACTAGCAACTGACTAAAGTTAAGTATTTGGGGACCTAGGATTAAAGGAAGCAGTTAACATTATACTTATTGATGCCAGAGTAGACAATAAGTCACCTGCATCTACTGCTTAAGCTGATTGTCATTTTGATACCTGATCCTTATTGGACGGATGTGAAAGATTAACAAAACATCAAGAGCAGACCTTTACAAGGTTTGCACTTTTGAGTTCCCGATATATAGTATCAGTTGAAACTCTAGTAGATTTTTCAAATTCCTAAACTGTCATCATTCACTATGAGTTTTACTCTTGGATACTAACAATTTTGAAGTTCTATGCAATTTCGATTAATCTAGTGTGGACTTAGATAAACTTCACCCTCACGTAGCATACGTTATGCCTGTATTAGCTTTACTTATTTTAATTTACCTGAGAGGATGAATAGGGTTAGTACATTAGATAAGGGGAAGCTTTAAAAGAGGTTTTTCTGCTATATACTTTTGATATAATTAAATTAGAATAAAGAATTGGAAATTGAATTTCAAAAGCAACTTAGGGTTTAACATGAAAAGGGAGGGGCATTCTTGAAAATTCGTCTAGGACTGTTAGGTGTAGCAGACTCCTTTGAAATTATCCAGTCCGTTATAATTAAATATCCGGAAATCATTTGTATACCCATTGAGTGTCTATCAGAAGAGGACTTAATTAAGAAGGTATCACCTATTTTAGAAGAAGTCGATATGTGGCTTTGTTCGGGTCCAATCACTTATAAAATAGTACAGGACTGGAAAAGGATTGAAGCCCCTGTATTTCACGTAAAATATACAGGTTCTACTCTGTACAAAACTGTTTTGAAAGTACTATATGAACAAAAAATCGAGGTTGATGAAATCAGTTTTGATTCAAGCGATGTCTCTACATGGGAACAAGCCTTACAGGAGGCAGGGATAAAAAATAAGCCAAGATTTGTAGAATCTGAAATGATTTCTTTAGAAGGATTAGTGCAATATCATTTTGACCTTTGGAAAAGTGGCCAAACTAAAGCTGCTATCACTGGCCATCCTATTCATGATGAACTTCTCCGTCTCGGTGTTCCTGCTTATCGTACTCTTCCATCATCAATGGCCGTTGAGGCAGTGGTAACCAATATACTTCGCACTTATGAAATGTTACATTTTAAGTCTACCCAGATTGCTGTACAGATAATTGAAATTGATTCTTTTGTTGGACTGATAAAGGATACATTTTCAACTGATGAGATTTTTAGAATTGAGATTAAGTATATGGAAAAGTTGCTCTCATATACAAAAAAAGTACATGGTTCGATTAAATCTTCAGGATTGGGACGTTATGTTATTTTTACCACCAGAGGACTCTTGCAGGATATAACGGGTAATTTTAGGCAGATTCCAGATATCCATGATTTTGATCAGGCGAGTAAAGAAGCAGTTACTTGTGGAATCGGGATAGGACAGACTGTATATGATGCTGAAATTAATGCAGGAAATGCCTTATTACACGCGAAAGAATGTGGAAAAGGCACATGGATGGTTTGCTTTGATGATAAAAAGATAGCAGGCCCGTTAGGAAAGCCGGAGCAACTTACTTATTCCTATATATCAGAACAATTAGAGTCGATAAGTCAACAAACATCACTTAGTGTTATAACATTAAATAAACTGAAATCTTCTCTAAAGAAATTATCAAGTGATGAACTTAATGCAAATGAGCTTGCAAACTATATGCAGATTACTCCAAGGAGTGCCCGTAGAATTTTAACAGTACTTGAGGAGAAAGGGTTTGCGCAGGTTGTTGCCGAGGAGAAGCCACATACACGAGGACGACCACGAAAGATATATAAGATTTCACATTTTTAACTCAGTTAACAGATTACAAAAATCGATAATTAATAAACCTAGCAATCAACAGTTTGTATTTTGTGTCCAGATGACAGTCTGCGTGGCACGGAGGGTATATATCAACCAAAAGAGAGCACATAACTACTTGTGCTCTCCATTCTCCTACATTATGTGTTTTGTAAAATACGAACTTTATATTTCTTAACTTCGGCTGGTAATGGTGAAACGTATTCTTCACCATCACGAAGCTCAACTAACTCTGCTTTTGCCTTTTCAAGTATCTCTGGGCGATTGAGTACTTCCACTGCTGTTGCCGCCATCACTTTTCCGGCGTGAAGCATTCCTTTATGAGCGATAGAAGTTGTTCCAGTTGCAACGAATTGCCATGTATGGAATGGGGTACCTAGTGCTTCACAAACTGTCATACATTGTACTGTTGGAACGACCCAACTTACATCCCCAACATCTGTAGAACCTGTCATTGATCCATTTGCAGGTATAAATGAGTCAATTACATCCGATAAAGTCTTTCCAGCTAATTCTTTATTCATTTGCACTTCTAACTTTTTGTCAGCTTCTGAAAGCGATTCACGAATAGTTCTTGCAAATTGGAGATCATCTTCATCATGTTTAGGCACACCTAATGCAACGAAGTTATCATACATAATTTTTTCTAATGTTGTATTCGGTATTACGTTAGAGAGAGCTGATGCAAAATCTATTTCCACTTCTGTTCCCGTCATTAGAGCTGCACCTTTGGCAATAGCACAAACGCGTTGGTAAACTTCCTCTGTTTGTGAGACACGAGGAGCTCTTACAAAATATAAGACTTCTGCATCTGCTTGGACGACATTTGGTGAAAAACCACCTGTATTCGTAATCGCATAGTGTACTCTTGCTTCTGGAATAATATGTTCACGTAAATAATTCACGCCAACGTTCATGAGTTCAACTGCATCAAGGGCGCTTCTTCCTAAATGCGGACTGCCTGCTGCATGGGCACTCTTTCCTTTGAACTTGAAGTAAACTTCGTAACAAGCGAGGGATGCCATTGACATAACGTTATTGCGTGTTCCAGGGTGCCAACATAATGCAAAGTCTACATCATCGAACAATCCTTCTCTTACCATGAACGTCTTACCTCCACCAATTTCCTCTCCAGGGCAACCGTAATAACGGACTGTACCTTTAATTTTGTTTTCTTCCATATAGTAACGGAGTGCTAATGCTGAAGCTAGTGAACCGGTTCCTAGTAAGTTATGACCACACCCATGTCCATTACCGCCAATTATCTCAGGATTGAATTGTGGAACACCACCAGCCTGACTTAACCCTGAAAGGGCATCAAACTCTCCTAAAAATCCAATAATTGGTTTTCCGCTTCCGAAACTACCAATAAAAGCAGTTTCGATATTTCCCACACCTTTTTCAACAGTGAATCCTTCTTCTTCTAACGTTTGACATAATAATTCTACTGATTTAAACTCTTCGAATCCTGTTTCCGCATAACTCCAGATTTTATCACTCACTTGAATAAGCTTTTCACGCTTTTCTTCTATTATTTCTGATAATCGATTGCGATAATCCATTTCTTTCACCCCTAGATAGCATGATACTATGATTTTTTTACAATTAATGGGACTTGTGCTTTTACTTCTAGTGAAGCGCTTTCATAAATGCTGGTCTTATTTTTCGGTAATTTAAACAATATAGTACAAATTAATACTACAACTAATACGCCTATCAGGAAGATGAACGCCGCTTGGAACGATCCTTCAAATGCATCTATAAGTATGCCCATTGCTGTTGGGGCAATAAATCCTGCCAATCCTCCAGTAAAATACATCGTTCCCATAAATGATCCAATTACATTTTGCGATACGTATTTAAGCGGAATAGATATAATCGCCATGGCAATCGCTGAATCTCCGAAAGAGAAAATACTTTGATAGATAATGGCTAATTGAATAGAAGGTGCCTTAAACATTAAAAATAAAAAAATGCCTGATATAACTGCACCAATTAATACGATGAACTTTTCTTTACCTGCCAACGATTTATCAATTAAATAGCCTGTTAAAATAGCAGATAACAATCCAAATGCTTGTGGAATCATAGCGAGAGAGCCAACTGTCTTTAAATTTAAACCACGTGTTTGCTCCAAATAAGACGGTAGCCATGAAGAGAAGCCCCAATGTACAATACTTGAACAAAAGTACATAATGACAAGGATCCATAGTAGCTTACTTTTATATAAGTCTTTCATCGGGATTTTAGGATGGATTTTACCATCTTGTGTTGTTTTAACAACCTTCGGTGGATGGTAATATTTAACTAATAACAGTGTTACGACAAGACCGACCCCACCAATAAGGTAAAACATGGTTCGCCAGCCCCAAGTGTCTGCGATTAACCCAGAAATATATAAAGCGAGCACCCCACCAATTAACTGAGCTGCAAGTAACATTGACTTCACTCTTGCACGAACTTCTCTTTTGTAAATTTCCGTAATAGCAACACTGCTCCCTGTGGGCAATCCCCCATCACCTAATCCAAGAATCAATCGAATAGCTAAAATTGCTATAAATGACCCAACCATACCTGTTAACAATGAAAATAGAGATATGATGAATACTGCTATTACAATAACTTTTCTCGAACCAAACTTGTCTGCAAACCACCCTGCAATAAGTGTCATACACGCACTACTTAACCAGAAGCTACTAATTACCATACCACTCTGCGTTTGCGATAAGTGCAATTCTTCACTAATAGGTATGATGGCTACATTCATACCAAACAACGTTAATGAATCAACAATCCATCCAAGAAATAGCAACGAAAAAATGAAATGACGTTTACCATTGCTCATCTGTACATTCTCCATGATTGCCCCCTTTTTTTAATATTGAGATAATTCAGTTGATGATAAGTCGAATTATACTCTTATTTATTTACGGATAATAAAGGTCCTGTCCGTAATTATATATTTATTTCGAACGTTTCGCAATAAACAAATTACTAATTTATTTAATATTTCTTTGATCTGTTTTTAGTGATTCAAAGATAATTTAGCAAAAACGTAAATGACCCGATGATAAATATGAATTAATCAATGGGTCCAATTAGTTGACTATGGATAAAAGGAATAGAGTATGGAGAACAGGAGAATAAGCAGCTAATACCTGAAGTTGTATATGCTGCACCGACATTAGGCGTTATGGGTACCAGTTTAATAGATAATGCTCACGAATACTCGCTTATTCGCAGGAATTCAAACCGCATGGTATAGGTTGCTTTAGATGAACGAAAGAGATGACCGTTTTGATAAGATGAGGGCAGATTGAAATAGGGAATCTGTTGAAAATCCCATATGATTACATATGCTGCAAGCATTAATGTAGGGATATCACTCTGTGAAGAGGTCTATAAAAAAAAAACTTGAGCTATCAAGGTTTTTGGGTGAAATATTATTATGGAGAATAGGCTCGAACCTCTGACCTCAACGATGCCAGTAATCCCTGGAACGAACGGATGTTCTTGTGTAACTCTTTTATGCTAAGGGTACTTCCTGACGGCTTATGGTTTGAGTAGGACCAATTAGGAAGGTTGTCGCCGGTGTTCAGCGACAAATCGGCGACAGATTAAGAGTTTGAAATCTTTTGTTTTTTAGAGAAAAGACCATCTAGTGCAAATTGAACTTTCTCATTAGTGTACAGCGATTTGTATTTTGGAAGTGGTAATGGTCAAAGTTCTGTAGAAATTGAAGTTCTTGATTTTCGTAATCTTGGATTTCTTACATTGTTTATTGGAGTTACAAGTTTTATCGTTCTTTTTTATCATATGGTCAAATAAACCTGCCCGTATTCATTTTGATGATAAAGAAATAGGGGGAAAGGCAATATCTGAGAAGTAGTATTTTTAGGTCTTAACGATGCTTTAACCAGGCATCGTCTATTTAAGTTTGTAAATCGTTAAACAAATACCTCCAATCATAGCAATTTACCTAACCAGGAGCTTTGTTTAATGACGAACTGAAAAGAGTGATATGTTGATTAAAAAACTTTTCACTTTATCTTTAATAGATTTGCCTTTACTTTCCCCTCTTTAGGGTCAGCTGTTGAGGCTTTTTTCTAGTTAATAATGAAATAAAGAGCAGGTGAATTGGACAAATTAAGACCTGATTTACAAAATCTTAACATTGGATTAATGTGGGATTTACGTTGAATGATTATGATGAAACCGTAATAAACAGTAATGAACATTAAACATTCCACATTAAAATTGGATTTTTATTGAGAGCAGGTATCTAAGCTAGAAAGAGAATTTAATAGATTGAATGAGAAAAGGGGCTATATAGCATGAGTTTCATTGCGATAGATTTAGACGGAACATTATTAAACGACCAGAATGAAATTAGTGAAGAAAATATAAAGGCGATTCAATATGCCCAAGATAGAGGCTTTGAAGTAGTTATTTCAACAGGACGGGCTTATTTTGACGTTCAAACAATTTGTGAAAAAGCCGGGATTTCCCCATTTGTAATCGGGACAAATGGTGCAACCACTCATTCCAAAAGCGGAAAGTGCATTTCTTCTATTACGATAACTAAAGATTGTGTCGAATCTATTCTCCAATGGCTAGATGAACGGAATTATTATTACGAAGTGTTTACTGATAAAGCCATTTATACGCTTAAGAAGGGAAGAGAACATTTCCATAATGAGATTAAAAGTTTGAAAAGTGCAGATTTGAATACAGATATGAAAGAATTAGTTGAAGTAGCGGAAAGGCAATTTGATCAGTTTGGATATGTTTTAGTTGAAAACTATCATGATATCTTAAAACAAGAGGAAGAATTCTATAACGTATTAGCATGTTCTTTTGATAAAAAGAAATTAGAGGAAGCATGGAACCAATTCGAACAGTTTGATGAGTTGATGGTTGTTTCATCTGCTGATCACAACATTGAAATTACTAGTAAAAGAGCTTCAAAAGGAATGGCCCTTGAAAAATTGGCTTTTTTGATGAATGGCTCCTTAGATCAGGCTATGGCAATCGGGGACAGCAACAATGATTTATCCATGTTCCAGAAAGTTGGATACAGCGTAGCGATGGGAAATGCGAAAGATGCCATAAAAGCTGTTTGTACAACGTCAACCCTGAAAAATGATGAGAACGGGGTAGCTTATGCGATTTATCGATATATGGAGAACTTCGAGGTTCAAAAATAAGTGTCAATGCCGAAGTAGCGGGCAATAAAATGGCATGGATATATATCATAATGGCAGGACTTTTGGAAATCGTCTGTTTATGAGGGAGGATTGTTTATGGCAGTAGCACAGAAGCAGGTCAAAAAATGGTTTACCTTATGTATCTTAATTTTGGGAGGAGGAACAATATTTAAATTATCATCCTTAAAAGATGCTTTTTACGTTCCGATGCAAAAATATTTTCATCTTTCACATACCCAAATAGGTTTGGCATTATCTGTATATGCTATTGTGCAAATGTTAGGTTATGTAGTCTCCATGTATATCACTGATAGATTTTCTAAAAGGAAGTTAATTCCGATTGGATTGATTGGTGTAGGTGCAACTGGGATTTATTTATCTACTATACCAAGTTATTATGGAATTTTAGCTTCTTGGGGAGTAATGGCTTTATTTACAGAGATTACTTTTTGGCCAGTATTGATAAAAACCGTTAAATTGCTTGGAGACTCCGACGAACAAGGCAGGATGTTTGGATTTCTTGAAGCTGGCCGTGGTGTTGTAGATACAATCGTTGCATTCTCTGCTCTAGGTATATTTATGTGGTTAGGATCTGAGTCATTAGGTTTCAGAGCCGCAATTTTATTCTTTGCCTTGATTACAATTATTGTAGGTATTATTAGTTATTTCTTTATAGAGGACGATATTATCGAAACGTTTGATAAGGGTGGAGAAGAATTTAGTAAAAATAAAGTAGCTTTGAAAGGTGCGATGCAAGCAATAAAAACTCCCATACTGTGGTTTTCCTCATTTACAATATTTTGCGTTTATACGGTTTACGCAGGTTTAACTTACTTTATTCCGTTCTTGGAAGAAATTTACGGAATGCCGGTAGCGTTATTAGGTGTATATGGGATTATAAACCAATACGGATTAAAAATGGTAGGCGGTCCCATCGGTGGATTCTTAGTTGATAAAAAATTTAAATCAGCGACAAAATACCTTAGATTTACATTTCTCTTATCCATTATTACAATGATAATTTTTATTATGCTTCCACATGACAAAATGAATATTTATATAGGAATAATTGCGACACTTGGTTTCGGATCGATTGTATTTACTCAACGGGCTGTGTTTTTTGCCCCATTAGATGAAATTGATATTCCAAAAGAAATAAGCGGTGCTGCCGTATCAGTAGCTTGTTTAGTTGGTTATGCTCCTTCAATTTTCGCCTTTGCCATGTATGGTAATATTCTGGATCACAATCCTGGAATTACTGGATATAGATATGTATTTATGATTATGATTGCATTTGCAGCTATAGGTTTTATTATAAGTAACTATTCAGTTAAAATTTTAAAAAAGAAAAAACAAACTAACCGATATTTGGAAAATGATTAAATGAATGGTTAATTTTTTATCGATATATAAATTGGCTTAAATTTGGGTAAAAAATGAAAATTGGATTAGAAACAAAAAGCTTTCACTTGTAGTTTATTGGTTGAATGAATATTTTCGATTTTATCAGAAAAACAGCTGAATTAGGATTAGACGGAGTCATACTTTACACAGAATAATTTTAGAAAGGTGTCATCCATATGTTTCCTACTTTTAAACGACCTAAAGGTTCGGGGGGAGTAAGCGAAGTAAGGAAAGGATCATTTAAGATGTAAAAACCGTATTTCAATCAAAAACTGAATGATCCTTTAACAACATACTATCCAAGTGATGATCTTTTAGAACAAATGTTATTGGCCAAAGATATTGAAATTAAAGAATCTGTACAAACGGTCAAAAGTTCGTAGATAAAAAGGAGATTTTTATTATGAAAGAAGCAGTTTTAACAAGTAATGCGCCACAACCTATTGGACCATATTCCCAAGCGGTATTATCAAAAGGGATTCTCTATATTTCGGGGCAACTTCCTTTAAATCCTAATACTAATAAATTAGCTATAGGCATTGAAGACCAAGCAAGACAATGTTTAGAAAATTTAAAGCACATTTTAATAGAAAAAGGTTTAGAAATGAATTCAGTTTTGAAAACAACTATATTTGTGACTGATTTATCAGATTTTCAAACTGTAAATGAAATTTATGCGGAATATTTTTCGAAGCCTTTTCCAGCTAGGAGTACCATTCAGGTAGCAGAATTACCTATGAATGCAATGATTGAAATTGAATTGATGGCAGAGGTAAAAAGATGACCAATTATTCTTTTTTGGGGAGAATGTGTTTCGTCGTTTAGTTGCTGGTTCTTACCTAATTTAAGAGAACTTTCGTAAGCAAAGTCGTTAAGTAGAAATTAATTCAAATAAAAATAGAAGTCGAACAAAATTTAGTTTTATTTCTTCTCGGCACAATAAATTAACATAAAGGTGGGTAAAACATGAAAATTGGATTAGAAACAGAAAGCTTTCACTTGCAGTTTATTACAGGTCGAATGGATATTTTCGGTTTTATCAGAAAAACAGCCGAATTGGGATTAGATGGAGTCATGATCAATATTGTTCCATGGCCAGAGTTACCAGGGATTGGTACGTTAGAGTCATTTGAACCGGAATATTTAGACAAGGTGAAAAAAGAAATTCAAAAGTATGGATTTTTCGCTGAAATCGATACAAATGGAACCGATCCGAAACATCTAACAGAGGTCATTGAGGCCGCGCATAGAATTGGAGCGGATGTCATTCGTACGTATACCTGTATGGGAGAATATGATCCAGACAGATTGAGAAGAGCTCCTGAAGATATTAAACAAATTGTACCATTATTAAAGAAATATAGAATCAAGCTTGCTGTTGAAAATCACGAGGAAGAGTTAACAGATGAAGTGATTCAAATCATTAAGGAAGTCAACAGCCCTTGGGTTGGTGCTCATTGTGATTTCGGGAATGCAATGATGGCATGGGAGGACCCGGTTGAAGCTGTAAGAAAATTAGCACCATATGCCTTTACAACTCATTTTAAGGATCATATTATCGTCCATGATGGCGAAGATTACAGGGTATGTGGCGTACCTGCTGGGACTGGTAATATCGATTTGGAAGAATGTTTTATAATATTGATTGAGAATTCAATGTTGATTAGAATCAACGTTGAAATGTGCTTCCCGTATGCCATCCATTTTAAGAGAGAGCCTGGTACAGGCGGAGTCTTTGCAGTAGGTGAAGGAGCATTTAAGGTGGAACAACCTCCTTATGATTTAAATGTAATTAAGCCATTGGATTACTATTATCCGCCAGCAGAACTTCTAGAACAAATGATTGAGGATCAAGAAATAGGTGCAGAGCAATCGGTTAGATATGCACTTGCATTAAGGGATAAATACTGCCGCTAAATAAAAAACAGGGAGAGGTTCTTTCGGGAATAATCTCCCTATTTATTTTGCAGAAGGGTGCTTTAGTTTAACAATAGGGTTGCTCCGCAACACTTTCTTAAGTTAAATTTACCTTACGAACGTTCGTGATGGTGATGAAATGACGTCAGAGCGAATTAAGGAAAAGGATCTTGGAGGGAATTTTATGAATCGAAATTGGGCATATGTTATTATTGCCGGGATTATTGAGATAATGTGGGCAATGGGGTTGAAGTATTCAAATAATTTGATTTCTTGGGCCGGCACATTTTTTCTTATCTATGTATCCTTTGTCGTTTTGATGAAAGCTACAAAAAAGCTACCCGTTGCTACTGTCTATGCTGTCTTTACAGGAATAGGAACAGCGGGAACAGTCTTGGTGGAAATGGTGGTTTTTGGAGAACCTTTCAGTTGGACAAAAATATTGTTTATTCTCCTGCTTCTGTCTGGTGTAGTAGGATTAAAACTTGTCACAACTGAATCAAGCAAGAAAGAAGGTGCAGTATAAATGGCTTGGTTATATCTTATCTTGGCAGGAGCTTTTGAAGTGGTTGGTGTTACGGGTATGAATAAAGTTGTTAAAGATAAAAACTTACAGTCGTATATAGTATTATTTATGGGATTTATATTTAGTTTTGGTTTTCTAAGTCTAGCTATGAAAACTCTCCCTATGGGAATCTCCTATGCGGTATGGACAGGGATTGGAACTGTGGGAGGAGTAATTATTGGAATGTTGTTTTATGGAGAATCAAAAGATTGGAAACGAATTTTATTTATAGGGGCCATTTTAGTAGCAGTAGTGGGTTTGAAATTGACATCATAAATATCATACGTTGTTGAACTCCCATGAAAATTAAAAATGCTCAAAATCCAGAAAAAACCACAACAAAATAGACCCAGTAAAAACGCTTTTTAAAAAATGCTGAGCCTTATGAGTGATCTATTTAAGTTTGGTAAATCGTTAAACAAAAACCTCCAATCATAAGGGGTAAGATATTTAGATCGAGGCGAATGTGGTATTTTCCGGAGTATTGGTAACTTTGTTGATGGAGGAAATGAAGCAGAATTTTTTGCTAAATCAAGGATTTTTTTATAGAATAATCAACAATTTTGGGTATCTCTCTAAATTTAATGAATTTTCCGATTTTCCCAAACAACTCTATCCTCTTATGAAATGAATTTTGTTCTGCTATTCTGTCAACAATGGAATCTTCTAGTGAAATGATATTACAAAGAGGAAGTTTCTTATCTATAATATCAGGCATGGCATTATTAACAAATTAGTTAAGATAGTGAAGGGCTAGCCCTCCACAAAATTAAGTAGATGCTAGCGCGACGACCAAAAAAGGATTAATCTCCCATAATGAACTAACAAAAGGATTCAATCTACACATGAATCGTAAATTTTTAAAAAAGAATCAAACCAATATGTGATATGCATTTAATCTTTTATGATTAATTCACTACCTGAATGAAAAAAAGACCTGGGATTGATTTGTAAAGGCTAAAGACCCTTTTTGCATCCAAACAAATTCGTTTAATCAATAAAACGCGACTATTGCCCTTGTATCAGCCTGAAAAGTTGGTACAGGGGTTTTATTTTGTTTGGCTACCCTTACGTCCCAAGGAAAATAGCGAAATGTTAGAAGCTTTGCCACGTTTTTTTCACAGGCGGGAAAAATCCCTCACAATATTAGGCAACATAAATCTTTCCCTGTTCATATAGTGAGGTCATATTCACGTCATACCAACCTCCACAAAATAGTCATATCAATTCTCTCTTATCGATTAAATTATTTTTTTAATAAATCACATCTTCATTAGAGGAAATTACACCAAAATAAACCCCTTGGGAGCCATGGGGTTTATCGTTTTTCACTTTTATTATTCTAGAAATACAGAATAATAAAAGTGAAAAATGATGGAATAAATATTTCATAAATACTCGCCTTGAACGATGCAAATAAATGGAGCGTTTCTACAACATTCTGTACGTGTCGCTTCGGCATTAAATGTTTCGATAACGTACTGTACCACTCATGCTTCGGCTAAATTCTGTAGGTCTCTGTACCATCTAGGGTTACTGCCGCAATACCGAACGAGCCGGAAACCGTAAGAATAAGGGATTAAAGGATTAGTAGAGTAAAAAGTCACAAGGATAGTAGCCACCTGGCTGCTTTTTTATTATTTTTTCCCTTTGCCTTCCGAATCGTAAAACAGCGCAGGCCGGCTAACCTTCCAGCCGGTAGGACACCCGAACCTTTCCGGCAGGAAGCTAAGACGGCCAGTCCATCGATCAAGGGGCAAAAAAGTTTTAGATTAGGGGCGCTATCGCAACATCCAAAACTTTTTGTGCTGAATCCCTTGACCGATTGCCTATGCGTGTTTTTCGTTCTCCATGTCAAAGGGGAAAAATAATCCCCCTTTGGGGAACTGATTCGCTTCGCAAGGCAAATGAAAATAGAAAAGAGACACCCATCATGGAAAAACAAAAGGGCAAAAAATAAAAAAATGAAAAGGAGTTTTGAAAAATGGAGTTATCCCCAATTTTTGAAGTGGTACGAATCAAGCAGGAAATCAGGGAAATGGTTGAGCCGTTTGCGGCCTTCCAAATCCGCAATGCAGAAGATGCCCGGGAATTGGCCGCCGCGCAAATCGCAAACGAGGACAGGGAAGTGTTCCTTGTCATGATGCTCAACACGAAAAATCAGGTGGTAGGTCTTCATCGGGCGCATGTGGGAAGCCTAAATGCGAGTGTCGTCCATCCTAGAGACGTGCTGAAATGCGCCATATTAAACAACGCGGCCTCCCTTATTGTCAGCCATCAGCACCCATCGGGTGACCCAACCCCGAGTATGGAAGACATTGAAGTCACAAAGAGATTGGCGGAAGCAGGGAAAATTATGGGGATTGAAGTTTTAGACCATTTGATTGTTTCCCATACGGGTAAGTATGTTAGCTTAAAAGCAAAGGGATATTTTTGATAAAGAAATTGGACAAGCAAAGGGGGGCACGTCCCCCTTTAGTGATTGAAGCACCTGGAGGAAACAACCAATAAGAGGAGGCACACCGGCTGGATCGTCCTGGTGCATTCACGCATGGAGAAAAATCCCTTTTTTCTCGATTTAGAGCAGGCATCGTGATTGCTTGACGGTTGTTTGATGTATCTCTAAAAACTACAGTAGCGCCTTCAGGTTAAAGGAACAATTTGCTGAATAAATATTCTACTCTCGTATTAAAAGTCGAAATGTTATACATTCATTTGCTTCTTACTTTATCTTTCCCTTTACAATTTACCCTCAGCCTTGTAAGCCGCCTGTACCATTAGTTTCGCAAACAGTTTCTTTATCACCGTATCCTTTTTTTCTTTTTCATCATAAGATATCCCTCGCAATTTAATATTCTTGCTAAATGGTATCACCCTGGTAAAGGAAGCTCGTAGTTTCAAAATCGAGGTGACCTCAGAAGTGGAGATTTACCGGGGTGAAGTATTCCCGCATGACATTTCCCCATATTTAAAGAAAGGAACAAAATAAATATTCAAAAATCTTCGTGAATAGCTATTACACCACTTTAATCCATAAAACGCTGTACAAAAAGACCGTCGCCTTGAAGCCACTCAGCTATAAAAACATCTTTGTATTCAATAATATTTTGAGTATTTAATTGTGATTTTAACCAAGATTCATTAAAGCCCAAATCAAAAATTTCATCCCATAAAACTTCACCATCTCTTATTAAAGTGACTGGAGCAGAAACAATTTTTGAAGGCATATTGAAATCTTCCTGGGTAGTTTTTTGATACTTTGACTTTTTTAAAATACTAATTGACCCGTTCGCCTCTAAATAACAATAGGCAACTTCGCGAATAGAAAAGGTTTCACTTTGACGAAGTAAACTTTGTAACTGGTTAATATTCATCCTATTTTTTCTTAATGTTTCTCGATCTACAATTCCATTTTTGATAAGTGCCGAAGGTTTTCCTTCAACCACGCCCCTGAATGAAAGAAATTTTTGACTTAGATATTCTACAGAAAAAAGTAATCCCCCCCAAATGGTCATCGAGTAAACAATATAAAATACGCCAATTTTATGATCGTATAAAGCATTTCCTAGTAGTTCTCCCAATACAATAGCTGCGATAAAAGTAAAAGGGGAAATTTTATTAATGATTTTTTTTCCTACAAACTTAACTATAATAAATAGAAAAATAAATCCAACTATAAGTTCAATTGTTAAATACATGATTTTCATTTATTTAGAAACTCCATTCATCTTTTAAGGCTTTAAAATCTTGATTAAACCTGATTATTTAATTGTTTAGTTACACTAATATAGACTATAGACACAATCATTTTCTTTTACCCTTCATTAACAGTAATTAGTTCCCGTTAATAGTTTGTAAAGTAAAAACCACATATTAATTACCATCTAATCTAACTTTTATTATCTTTTGAAGTTTATTTGATTATTCATTGGTAAGTGAAATTACGTAACGGACTTATAGTTGTACATAGTTTGGAGTATTACAAATACAGTCACGTCATGATGTTTGAATAAATAAGAAAAGAGCAACACAGTTGCTCTTTTCAGGATCAAAAACATTATAATAACTGGTTTTTTTAGCGAAATAGCTGAAATACGTAAGTGGTGAAAGAAATGATGCTTTATTTCCAAATTATCGTTTTAATTTTTATAACAACTAATTGGGTAATTAAATTAACATACTACAGTTTTATAAAGTACTTAACATTAAATATTGTACTGAATTATCTTCTTTCATTTCTATCGTAAAATTTTCCTAAAGTTGGAGTATTCGAATTTAACAAAATGCGACCTAAGCATTTTTACATATTGTCAGCTGTACTAGCAATCGATATTTATTTTTATCGATTATTAGTGGAACGGACCATAAAAGAGGTAAATAAATATTAGAAGAAGTACCCCTTAAAAAAAAAGGATTATTTTAAAAGATAACAAAAAGGATAAAAATACTTTAACTAAGGGCGATTGTGTAATAAGACCGGTTCCAACGGGCGCATATCCGAATTAAGGATTGTCGTCTTTTTTTGCATGAAAAGGCCATAAAACATCACGAAGGATCAAAAAAATGCTCTGGCATCTGACAGGACTTTTTGAATTTTTTGGGTGAATTCACAATTTGGGAACACCATAAAATGGGACTCTCCTGGTGTTAAAGGACCTTAAGTAAAACCAAAAGAAATGATATGCATCACTAATTTTGAGCATATGGTCTTACCTTCTTAAGTACATTCTATATTGATTTCTTTTTCAAAATACTGACAAAGACATTTAAGAAAAATCGCCCTGTTGGTGTTTTATCTATAAATCCAATATATAGGACATGAATATTAATTATTTTTTCAGAATAACTTTTAATGGTGAACGAGACAGGTCTCTTTTTAATACAATAACAGATGAATAACAACTAGTTTTCGAGGTTCTTAGCTATTAAGTAAGTATCTTTTACCTTAGGGTGGTTTTATATGGATAACAAAAATAAGCCATTTAAAGGATACCGTACCCTGGATCTATTTCAGTCAGATAACAATATTTGTGCGGGAAAGCTGCAGCCACCACGAGGTTGTGATTTTTTTCCTTTTAATTACTACTATCCGACAGGCCCGACGGGAGCTACTGGACCAACGGGAGCCACCGGCCCGACGGGAGCTACAGGGCTGGCGGGATCAACTGGACCAACGGGAGCCACCGGTCCGACGGGAGCTACAGGGCTGGCGGGATCAACTGGCCCGACGGGAGCAACTGGGCTGGCGGGACCAACTGGCCCAACGGGGGCCACTGGTCCAACGGGAGCCACCGGCCCGGCGGGAGATACTGGCCCAACGGGAGCTACCGGCCCAACGGGAGCTACTGGGTCGACGGGAGCTACTGGGTCGACGGGAGCTACCGGTCCGACGGGAGCTACCGGTCCGACGGGATCAACGGGAGCCACCGGGCCAACCGGAGCTATCGGGCCGACGGGAGATACTGGCCCGACGGGAGCCACCGGCCCGGCGGGAGATACTGGATCGACGGGAGCCACCGGCCCGGCGGGAGATACTGGCCCAACGGGAGCTACCGGCCCAACGGGAGCTACTGGGTCGACGGGAGATACTGGCCCGACGGGAGCCACCGGTCCGACGGGAGCCACGGGGCCAACAGGAGCCACCGGTCCGACGGGAGCTACGGGTCCAACGGGAGCTACTGGATCGTTGGGAGCCACGGGGCCAACAGGGGCCACCGGTCCGACGGGAGCCACGGGGCCAACAGGAGCCACCGGTCCGACGGGAGCTACGGGTCCGACGGGAGATACTGGCCCGACGGGAGCCACCGGGCCAATCGGGGATACTGGCCCAACGGGGGCCACTGGTCCAACGGGAGCCGCCGGCCCGGCGGGAGATACTGGATCGACGGGAGCCACCGGGCCAACCGGAGATACTGGCCCAACGGGAGCTACCGGCCCAACGGGA
>NZ_JBNNUC010000007.1:35443-189841 GCF_050279365.1 Peribacillus sp. NPDC094092
GACGGGAGCCACCGGTCCGACGGGAGCTACGGGTCCGACGGGAGCCACCGGTCCGACGGGAGCTACGGGTCCGACGGGAGCTACGGGTCCGACGGGAGCCACCGGTCCGACGGGAGCTACGGGTCCGACGGGAGCCACCGGTCCGACGGGAGCCACCGGTCCGACGGGAGCTACGGGTCCGACGGGAGCTACGGGTCCGACGGGAGCTACGGGTCCAACGGGAGCTACGGGTCCGACGGGGCCAACGGGTACAGCAGGATTATCGACGTTTGGTTATGTTTATAACCAGTCGATACAGAATGTACCTGTAGGGTCAGATGTAATCTTTGACACAAACGGACCTCTAGTTGGTATTACCCATACACCCGGGACAACGCAAATTATTCTGCCAACAACGGGTCATTATTCTGTACTTTTCGGGGTTACAACTGTAGTGGGAACTGGTAAACAATTTGCTTTATTCCTAAATAATAATTTGGTTCCTGGTTCGATATACGGCACCAATAATACTCCCCAATTGAATGGGAGAGTTATTGTTAACGTAACCTCTGCTCCAGCGACACTAACTTTAAGAAACTTCATATCCCAAACGGGTACCGTTACTTTAAATACACCCGTTGGGGGAACGGAACCAACTGTGGACGCTTCGGTGCATATTATGAAGTTAAATTAAGATAAAAAACCGGCCGATTATACATTGGCCGTTTTTTGTTTCAAACGGGAATATTTTTTGTATCTTTCCTTTATCATCTAAGTAGTATAATTTAAATTTGGAAAATGAGGTTAGGTGGGGGATTTATGAAAACCAGCATCATCATTTTAACTCACAATCAATTGGAATTAACAAAACGGTGTCTGGAAAGTATACGGAAATATACGCCGAATGAGTATGAGCTAATCGTTGTAGATAACGCATCAAAGGATGGAACAGTCGATTATTTGAAAGTCCAACCGGATGTGAAGGCGATTTTTAATCAGGAGAATTTGGGTTTCCCGAAAGGTTGCAACCAAGGGACAGAAATTGCGACTGGTGACAATATTCTTTATTTGAATAACGATACCGTCGTAACGGAAAATTGGTTAAGGAACATGCTTCGGGTTCTCTATATTAATGAAAAAATAGGAATGGTGGGACCAGTTAGCAATTATTGCGGATATCCGCAACAAATTGCTGTGTCCTATCAAGATGATAGTCAACTGGATGATTTTGCGCGAAAATATTGCATCCAGAACGAAGGACTTTCGATGCCTAGTAACCGCTTAACAGGATTTTGTTTACTCGTTAAAAAAAACGTATTAGATGAAATTGGGTTATTTGACGAACGATTCGGTTTGGGAAATTTCGAAGATGATGATTTATGTCTCCGCGCTAGAATAAAAGGCTTTGAGCTTATGATTGCCCTGGATTCCTATGTACATCATGAAGGCCATTCAACGTTTAATAACTCTGAAGTAGACTTGAATAGATTACTCAATGAAAATAGAGAGAAAGCTCAAGAAAAGTGGGGAAAAGACATTTATTCTTTACTATTGGAATTTGAAAAAAACATCTCAATTAGTTTATGTATGATCGTTAAAAATGAGGAAGATACAATTTCAAGGTGCCTTGACTGTGTAAAAGATATCGTTGATGAAATTATCATAGTGGATACAGGATCTACTGATCATACGAAAGAAATCGTTAGAACATATACAGACTTAATTTTTGATTTTGATTGGATCGACGATTTCTCAGCAGCACGTAATTTTGCCTTTAGTAAATCAACCAAAGACTATATTCTTTGGTTAGATGCAGACGATGTTCTTTTAGAGGCTGATCAGATGAAGCTTCTTGAGTTAAAACGTACCCTAGACCCCACTGTGGATTCGGTAACGATGCTATACCATTTGGGTAAAGATGAATCTGGAAACCCAGTTCTTAGCTATAGACGGAATCGGCTTGTAAAAAGAATCAAAAATTTCCAGTGGCATGGGGCTGTTCATGAGTACCTGGAAGTCGACGGATATATTATAAACAGTGAGGTTATTGTTACTCATAAAGGCATTCATCATAATTCTAAACGGAATTTACAAATCTTCGAACAACGAATCGCCAAAGGAAAAGAGTTTACTCCCAGGGACTTATATTATTTTGCGAACGAACTGCTGGATCATCAACAATACGAAAAAGCCATTGATTACTACCTTGAATTTTTAAATTCTAATAAGGGTTGGGTAGAAGATAATATTTCTGCATGTGGAAAATTAGCAGATATATATTATCATCTGGGTAATGAAGCAAAAGAAAGGGAATATACATTCAAGTCATTTGAATATGGTGTTCCTCGTGCAGAATTTTGCTGTAGGATTGGCTTTCAGTTTTTAAAGAAAAATGATTTTCACTCCGCAATATATTGGTACAAAACAGCCACTGAATTGGAAAAACCGAAAGATAACTGGGGATTTATTAACAAAGCTTGCTGGACATGGCTGCCACATATACAACTTTGTTTATGCTATTATCATTTAAGCGACTATAAAAAAGCTTATTACCACAACGAAATAGCACGAATGTATAATCCGAATGATGAAAAAGTATTGTACAACAAACAATTTTTTGAGGAGTTATTAAAAAAACAGAAACCGGAATTAGAGAACAACTGGATTTTTCATATACCTGAATTTGATTTTGAATTAGATCATCCGTCTATTGTTCAGGGATCTGCATGGGTTGGTCATCAACGTTTTGCCTATGATTTAGTAAGGTTTATGAAGCCTAGGACGATAGTAGAATTAGGAACTCATTGGGGAGTCTCCTTTTTTAGTTTTCTTCAAGCTGTAAAGGATCAAGGGTTGGACACGAAGTGTTACGCAGTAGATACATGGGAAGGAGACCCACATGCTGGCTTTTATGAAGATAATGTATACCAGGTCGTTTCCGAAATAGCAGAGAAATATTATTCAACTAATTCTTCCTTAATTCGCTGCAGGTTTGATGAAGCCCTGAATAGGTTTGAAGAGTCTTCGATTGACTTACTTCACATCGACGGGTATCACACCTACGAATCTGTTTCCCATGATTTTGAAACTTGGCTGCCAAAGTTAGCGGAACGAGGTGTGATTCTATTTCATGATATTGCTGTTAAACGCGGTGACTTTGGGGTTCATTTACTTTGGGAACAATTGAAAACTCGATATCATTTTATTGAGTTTAAACATTCATACGGTTTAGGCGTATTGTTTCCAAAAGGATATAACCAAGAATTTTCCCACGTATTTTCAATGAAAAACATTTTCCAAGATACTTATAGAACCTCCTATTAGGCTTAGATTAATAATCTAAAAGTTTATTATATATTAAAACCTCGATTAATCGGATATCGATGAATGGCTGTTATTCTTATGACGACGAAAGTTGCAGGAGGTTGGTTGTTAAGTTGAGAAAGACATTAGATGAAGTCATTTTAGCTTAGGTTCCATATTGGGTTTTTAATGAACTAACAGAAGCGTGGAGCTGGCTTTAAGGCAGCTCTTTTCTTATGGAACTAAAGGGGCAGGTAAGTTCAACAATTGGGCAAGATTAGAATAACACTTGGAAGTTAATTTGGATATTTTGGGGAATTAACTTTTTTGCAACATGAGTATAGACCTTCCCTCCTCAACCATCTCAATGAAATTCATATTTTCTTATTTTACTAAAAAAACCCCAATTTATAAAATGTATTTAAGTCATTTTTACTAAAATTCGCATGAGGAATGCTTTTTTTTAGATCATTCAAAAGAAAGATAGGTAGAAAGAAATGTGAAATAACCCCAATAGCAATTCAATAGAAAGGCAATTAATATTATTATATAAATCTTTTGAATTTTTAGAAAGATATATTTTTCCGTAAATCTTCTATTAACTAAGAAAGTAGGGAACATATGAAAATTTATTCATTCATTAAACGAACAGCGGCGATTACGCTGTCAGCTGGCTTGCTGCTATCATCAGCAAACACGCCTTTCATTCCTTATGCAAATGCAGCGAACATAAAGGCAGAAGACGTCTTGGCTTCGTTGACCAGTGAACAACGAAAAGCATTAAATCAACTTGAAATGACGGATAATGTCGGATTGCAAGGATTTAAAATGGCAGAGTTAAAAAAGGAGAAAGAAATCTCGGTCATTGTCCAGTTTAAATCAAAGCCGGGGAAAGTTGCAGTCTTGGATGCGAATGTAAAAGGAAAGAAGCTTTCTAAAAAACAAGCGGATGATCAAGTAGAAAAGGAACATGCTCAGTTTAATAAAGACATTCAATCGATTCTTCCATCTACTAATCTTAAAAGCAAGAAAACAGGTCATAAAATCACTTCTACCTTTAAGACCGTTTATAACGGGGTAGCTATGAAGATGCCAGCTAATCAGGTAGAGCAGCTTTTACAATCCGAAGTCGTAAAAGCAGTATATAAAGATGTAGAATTTAAGGTCGATCCGATCGCCATGGGAGAGAAATCAGCCCCTGGTACATCCGTTGAAAGTATTCCATATTTAAAAATTGACCAGCTGCACAATGAAGGTATTACAGGAAAAGGAATCAAAGTTGGGGTTCTTGATACAGGGATTGATTACAACCACCCTGATCTGAAGGGTGCATATAAGGGCGGTTACGATTTAGTTGATCAAGATAATGATCCAATGGAGGCAACGTACAAGGATTGGCAAGCGTCGGGGCAATCAGAATTTAGCTGGTCCGGTTCTTCCTATTATACTTCCCATGGAACACATGTTGCAGGTACCATTGCTGGACAAGGAACGAATGCAGAGGTTTCTGTGAAAGGTGTGGCTCCTGATGTGGGATTATACGCGTATCGTGTTCTTGGACCATATGGATCAGGATCATCTGAAGGGGTCATTGCAGGTATAGAAAAAGCTGTAAACGATGGCATGGATGTTATCAACCTTTCCCTCGGATCGGACATCAATGATCCTTATGATCCAACCAGTACTGCCATTAACTATGCTGTCCTTAATGATGTAACAGCAGTTGTAGCAGCCGGAAATGCAGGATCAGATGGCTATACATTAGGTTCACCTGGCTCAGCAGCACTTGCTTTGACAGTCGGGGCGAGTGACGTACCGATGGCGGTTTCTACTTTCAACGGGAAAATCGGAAATAAAGATTTGATCGAACTTGTTAGTTTGGCACGCCACTATTCAGACCATTTAAAGGAATGGGAAGGGAAATCCTATGAGGTAGTGAATGTCGGTTTAGGAAATAGCTCTGATTATTCCGGCAAGGATGTAAAAGGGAAAATAGCACTTGTGGAACGCGGAGAATTCGCCTTGGCGGAAAAGGTCAGCAATGCAAAACAAAATGGAGCAGCCGCCGTTCTTCTCTATAACAATGTGGAAGGGCAAATTAATGCCAATCTTGGAGAGTCCGTTGACTTTGTGCCGTCATTTTCTTTAACAAAAGAAGCGGGAGAAAGCATTAAAGCACAGATTCAAGCAGGTGAAGCGAATTTTACTTTCTCCAAATACGCGGATAAACAGACAGAAGGTGACCACTTAGCGGACTTTAGCTCAAGAGGCCCGGCAAGAGAAACATACGATATGAAGCCAGAAGTGACGGCACCGGGAGTAAGTGTTCTCTCAACAATCCCTTCTTATATGGTGGACGCTGAACATCAAGAAAACTATCAATATGCATATTCAAGATATTCTGGAACATCTATGGCTACTCCTCATACAGCGGGGATTGCAGCACTCATGCTTCAAGCGAATCCGCAATTAGAGCCGGAAGATATTAAAGCTGTTCTAATGAATACGGCAGATCCTCTCAACGGAGACTATAGTGTATTTGAAGTTGGAGCAGGAAGAGTTGATCCATACCAGGCTGTGTATAGTGGAACAAGCTTCAAAATTAATGATAAAACATTTGTTCCAGGTGCTGAGGAATTAATCAAGGTAAAAGAATTGACGGGCGGACTCAGCTTTGACGTTCACTATGCAGATAAAAAACTAAATCTAAAAAAATCAATCACTATTGAAAACCATGATAAAGTAAACAAAACTTTCAGTGTATCTGTAACTGAATCGAATGGTTCAAACAGCTTGAAGGAAAATGGAGTGAAGCTGGATATTCCAAGCAAAATTTCTGTAAAAAGTGAAGACTTCAAAAAAGTAACACCACGTTTGCTTATCCCTAAGAAAGCAAAGGATGGAATTTACGAAGGCTATATTACATTAACAAACAATGCAAATTCATCAGAGCAGTATCGGATTCCTTTCAGCTTCCGGACAATGGAAGATGGGTTTAATAAGGTTGGACTACTAAACCCTGCCTATTCCCCAAGCCATTTAAACCAAGTGGCATGGGATCCTATGCGTACTCCATTTGTATTTGCTGATTTTAACCTTCGTGCACCAATGGAAAAAATGGATGTCATTCTTCAAGACGGCAAAACAGGAAAGGACCTCGGGTTGGTCGGAACAATAAATTTAGAAAGCGCTTATGACAATGTAGATTATGGATTAAATGCATTTAATGGAGCTTATTATGAGTTTACAGGAAACTCAAGACAGCCCATTTCGGAAGAAGCAAGTTATGTGAAAAAACGGGGACATTACAAGTTGAAATTCATTGGTACAGGTTCTTCCGGGAAGGTTACAACTGAAACGCAGCATTTGCTCATCGATCTCGATGCACCGAGCTTCAAAAGTTCACTTGATGGAAAGTCTCCATTTATTGAATATAAGCCAGGTCAAGAAACATATCCATTCGAAATTCAAATCACAGATCCAACCATTGATGAACTAAAGAAATTGGGCGTAAATATCGATCAATCATCGAACTCGATGGTGTATTACTGGGGTCAAGGTGGTTTCCCTTCTACGCCAATTCCAATGGATAAAGAAGGAAAGTTTGTCGAAGAAATCGCCCTGGATGAATCCATCCCAGCACTTCAATTCCGCATGAATGGATATGATATGGCAGGAAACAAACCGGCAACAAAGCAATATTACTTTGTAAAAGAAGGTACACCTGTCGCGTATGCTATTGGCGAAAAATATGAGGTGAAAACAGGCGATACGGTAAAAGCAACGCTATCATTAGATAACCTTAACGCAGTGTCAAAAGCGGAATGGAACTTTAATGATGACGGAGGCAATGACAGTGGTTTAGATAGCGTAGAGTTAGTTGATGCCAAGCTTCACAGTGAATTCTCGGACAAAGCCTCTTTAACGATTAAAGATAATGTCGTTACTGTCCAATTTAATGAAGAGAGTAAAGCATTAGACCATGCAAAAGTCGTTGAGGTTACCTTAAAGGTGCAGGATGATCAATATACCCTTGGAGCAGCCATTAAACCGATTGTGAGCGTAACTGATGCTAATAATCAGACAAGCAGTGTGTTAAAATCTGATTTAAGTTGGAAGGTTAACCCTCAATTCTCAATGGCTAGGGGTTATGTCACTCCGCAAGGATTTAAAAATGAAGATGGTACTGTTACAGAGAAAAGGGATTGGAGCAAGGTTGGCGGTACAGTGAAAATCTTTGATTCAGAAGGAAATGAGTTCGATGCGACATCAACGGTAGAAGAAAATGGACAATATGTATTCAACAAGCTGCCGTTAAGCACAAATGACTTCACGATTGAAATGAAAATCCCAGGCCACTTTGTCACGAAAGAAAAACTAAATTCTGGTATAGGTTTTGAGCACAATGGTGAGTTATACGGTCAAAATCGCTGGATACCTGCCCTTGATATTACAGCAGGTGATGTGAACCAGGACAATGTCATTGATGTTCTAGATGCGATCGAAATTCAAAATGCTTGGAAAACAAAGAAGCGTGCAGCGGATATCACCTTTGATGGAATGGTTGATGCCAAAGATATGAAATATGTTCAAACAAACTATCTCAAGCAAAATGAGCATGTTGTGGATGCCCCAAAACCAAAGAAGAAGTATAAAGGTAAGACATTAGAATCAATTTTAGTTGAGTTGGGAATACAGCCATAAATATTAAAAAACACGATGAAAGCTTAATTTCATCGTGTTTTAACTTTTAAATAAAGTATAAAACTTTCCAAAAGTATTTATAAAGAAAGAGTATTCCAATAAGGTTGCGTTATTTGGATTTTCTTTTGAATAAAATATTGAGGTGGTTGGGAATTCGTAAAAAAGGAAACAATAGTGAATATTGAAAAAGCTAATAAATAGAGGAAGGGTATTAAAGTAGTCTTGCGCTTTTCTTAATTTTACTAGAATATATAGATTATATATTCATTTTTTCTATATATACTAGATAAAATTACAACCTAGAGGTGAAGCTATGATTGAGGGGAAACTTATCAAGTTTTATCGTGAAAGAGCGGGGTTGACGCAGGGGCAGCTTTGTGAAGGGATTTGTTCGGTTACACATCTTAGTAAGATAGAACGAGAGATAACAGAATATTCAGGGGAAATTACTCACTTATTATCCCAAAGATTGAATATCTGTCTTGATGATGAATTTGTGCGGTATCATAATCTTCAACAGAAACTAAAGTTATGGCACAACACGTTCGTTATGCAACAAAGCAAAGAATCAGAAATTTTAAAAGATGAAATCGAAAAAGAAACACTGATTCAATTGCCAGATTTTCAAGTTTTCTATCAATTACTCTCTGCAAGGTATTATTTATCTAATAATCAATTAGAAACAGCGTTATTAATTATTCAAAACCTGCAAAAAAATGAATCATCTTTTTCTCTGCAAGACCGCAATATGTTAAAGCATGTTCTAGGTATGTATTATTTTTACAACGGACAGTATCGAGATTGTATTCAAATTTTAATATCGATTGATCAAAGTCAATATAATCAATTTGAATATTATTACCATTTGGCACTAGCCTATCATCTTATTCATTCTAATATAATATCGTATTATTATGCAGAGAAAGTTCTTGACTATTTTCAAAAAACGTTAAATGTCATCCGAATAATTGATACAGAGACGATCATGTTATTACAATTAAATGCAAAGGAGCTTCATGATTTTGAAGAGACGAAAGAACGTTACGAACAATTAATACGTACCTGTGATACCATTAATGAAATAGACCGTAAATCAAAGCTCCTTAATAATCTTGCATTTGAACTTTACAGAAGAAAAAAATACAAAGAAGCATCCGAAATATACAAAGAAGCCATGAAACTAATGGATGAAAAGGTTCCTCATTATTTAACTGCATTAGATGGTTATATTAATACTTGTTATAAAGGAAAACTACTTTCAAACGAGACTTTATTGGAATTAGCACATAAAGGCCTTAGAATAGCAAAATCGACAAAATCGTATAACTGGATTTTTTTTGAATTACACCTTTATCAGCTTAATCATGAAGAAGACGATTACTATCATTTTATTGAGACTACAGCCCTTCCTTTTTTTAAAAATATGGGCTTCACCATGTTTATTGAACACTACGAAAAAAAACTCTTCCACTTCTATAACCGAATTGGTGCCGTTCAAAAAGCATTGGACCTTGCCAATTCTTACATACAAGGCAGAAAGAGCTACTATGATCATGAATAAGTCTTGATAAAAAAAGATACTCTATGCAGATGTTAATGCTGCATAGATTGGATTGAAGCTGAAAGTCAGCGTGAAAAAATAGTCAATCAAAGAAGAATTAAAATTGGAAAAGCAATTAAAAGTTTACTTGAAAAATATCGAATAGAAAATATGTAAAGCTGATAAGTCCATCAACTTAAAGTATGATGAACTATCAACAATTCGGCTACCTTACCTAGTGATATTTAGTCAAACAACTGAATTCCATTTATTATATAGATACTTTCCTGATCCATCCTTTATTTTAAGTGGTCTTAAAATGCTTGGAGGACCTCAAGTAGATTCCGTGTCTTCCATTTATAGGAATAAATAAGAAAATGAAACCTAATGACTGTTGTGTAAGGGATTGTTTTAACATTCAATATGATTATCTTGAACCTTTACTAAAAGTTCAGGGCTTTCTTTTATGGATAGCCTAAAAACGCAATCAAAAGTGATAATCTATGTTTTGGTATTTTATCAAAAACCTTGGTAGAATATTTATGAAGGCACTCTTCTTTCAAATAGAAGTGGAATGAGTGTAATAAACAGCGTCGAAGTAAATACAATTGACCCAACTGGTGCAGGTGATGCATTTGTCGGTGCTGCTTTATTTCAATTTGAAAATCTTGAGTCCTATGACACAACTCTTAGTGTTTTTAGTAAGCTTAAAGAGAGCATTCTTTTTGCAAATAAAGTAGGTGCGAAGGTAGGAGCGATTTCTTCTCTACCAAACGAAGAGGATATATATAAGATTTAGTCTTCATTGTTTTTGTTTCGGATTGTGAAATAATCGCGGTACACCTGGCTTAGGAGGCCTAGGTGCATCGCGATTATTAGTTTATATAAGCGGTTGTTCAAAAAAACGATGGAAGTTCAGCAGCCACTGATATAATCCGTAAGTTGATAGGAAAGTTACCACTTTTTCTTCAATAAATCATTTTTGCATCGAAACCATATAACCTATATCATATCAATATGAGATATTTTCCAATGCTCATTCTTAATAAGTTGCTCTAAATTTTCTTTGTCTCTTTTTTTAAAGTAATGGATAATTTGTTTATGCTGTTCATTCATTTGTTCTAATACGGCAAAAAGTTTTTCTTCGTCTTTACTCAAATAAATTTGTCTAACAAAACTGTTTTGCAAAGAATTAAGAAGGTCTATTAATGTATCGTTTTTACACTTATCAATATAAACTTTATGGAATTGATTTTGGTATTTTTGATAATCTGAATAATTTTTTTGTGAAATTGACAGGTCAATTTTTTTAACCAACTTTTCCATTAGATCTATATCACTTTCTGTAATATGCGCTATAGATAATGAGGCTGCTAAGGCGTCCAGCACACCAACAACTTGAAAAACATCAAGCTTTTTATTTGTATCAAGTTCTTTAACGATAAATCCTTTTCGAGGGAAATACTCAAGTAAATTTTCTGAGGCTAATTGTATCAAAGCTTCCCTTACGGGAGTTCTGCTCACTTCTAATTTCTCGCTTAGTGCTACTTCATTTATTTTATGCTTAGGAAGCAATGTTCCATTCTGAATTTCTTCAGCTATATGATTATATACAATGTCTTTAAGTGATTGGTATCTCTTTTTGATAGTCCTTCTCTCCTATGCTAAAAGTTGATACCATCTATTATACAATATACAATATAAAATTGAAAATTCTTGATTTTTAAATTAGCGTCGGCTTCTAAATTCTTCATAGGACTACTGTTTTGTAATATAGTAACTCACTATTACTTTCATTACTATCAGTTTCTAAGTTGAAACATGAAGCGAATGGAACCGAGTATAAGAATTTTTCATTTCAAATGAATTTAAGGAATGAGGGTGAAGGCGAAGGCGATCATTTAAGACTGCTACATGTATATAGAATATGGAGCATTATAAAAACTAGTTGTTTTAATTTGAAGGTATTTTTAAAATTAAATTAATAAAACATTGAAATGGCGAAGAGTCCAGTGTATTATATTTCATAATATGAATGATATTTCTGATTATTCAGCACATTATACAATATATAATATAACTAAAAAATATGCTGAGTTATTAGCTTTTTTAACTAAATACCTTCATATTAAAAATAGTGAAAAGTAATTTTAAGTAAGTAAAAAAAGGTAGTGGTGACAAGTATAAAGAAAAGGAGGGAACATTAAATATACAATATACAATATATAATATAATAAAATTTTGTTATAAGTTGCTAATAAAGCATCATTTTAAAAATGGCAAAGAATAAATTTAAGCAATAAAAAAAGGAGAAATAACAAGTACGGAAATGTAGGTAACTATTCAATATACAATATACAATATATTGTATAAATACGAACAACAAAGAGATGTAGCTGAAAAAACTATGAAAATTAGAGGTGAGAGAACATGAGGAAGCCAAACGATATACGAGACGGTACCAAGGCTGTATGGGCAGGAGAAAAAGAATCTCTTGCTTACAATGCAACTCAAGTTCCCGTGGTGCTAAGTGTAGCCTACAATTACGATGACATAGACGAGTGGCATGAAGTGGCCATTGGAAATAAGCATGGGTATATATACAACCGCATGGCAAATCCTACTGTTCAAGCTCTAGAGGAAAAAGTAAGAATCCTCGAGGGAGCTGAAGCAGCAATTGGTTTCTCATCAGGAATGGCAGCTATTAGTAGTACGCTATATACATTTTTAAGACCGGGAGACCGGGTTATATCGGTTAAAGACACATATGGGGGAACCAATAAAATCTTTACAGAATTCTTACCGAATCTCGATGTCGATGTGCAGTTATGCAACACAGGAAATCATGAAGAAATTGAAGCTGAAGTGACTAAAGGCTGCAAGGTTTTATATTTGGAGTCTCCTACCAATCCTACGATGAAGATTACTGATATTGAGAGAATGGTAAGAGCCGGAAAATCGGTGGGGGCATTGGTCATCATAGACAATACTTTTGCTACTCCCATTAATCAAAATCCGATTCAATTAGGAGTTGACATTGTAATTCATAGTGCCACTAAATTCTTAAGCGGACATGCTGATGCATTAGGCGGTGTGGTATGCGGCTCCAAAGAACTGATGAAAAAAGTCTATCATTATCGAGAAATCAATGGAGCGACGATGGATCCCTGGTCAGCCTATCTTATCTTAAGAGGGATGAAAACGTTAAAACTTCGGATACGTCAGCAAGAAAAGAGCGCAATGGAAATCGCAAAGTATCTGCAAAAGCAAAAGCTTGTAGAAGTGGTCAATTATCCTGGGTTAGAAACGCATCCGCATCACCATATTGCAAAGAAACAGATGAGAGGTTTCGGCGGAATATTAAGTTTTGTATTGAAAGGGGAGATGGACGCAATAAAAATTTTATTGCCAAAATTACAATATGCAAACAAAGCCGGAAATCTTGGAGCTGTAGAAACTATATATGGACCCGCAAGAACTACTAGTCATGTGGAATGTACTCTTGAAGAACGCAAAGCTCTTGGTATTCCGGAAGGTTTGGTTCGTATCTCCGTAGGAATTGAGGATACGGAAGATCTTATTTCTGATTTAGAGCAAGCTTTTGCTCATTTGGAATCACAACTACCAGTATCGGTAGCTGCAAATAAAGATATTAATAATGGAAGAGGTATGGGGATATGACACAAAAAATTGCATTGCTTGGATTTGGTGTAGTCGGCCAAGGATTGGCAGAAATTTTACAAGATAAAGGTGAGTCTTTACGCAGTGAACTTGGCTTTGATGCTAAAATTGTTGCTATTTCCGATGTCATGAAGGGCTCTCTTTATCACCCTGAAGGGTTGGATATCTCTCAAGTATTACAAGCTGTAAAGGAAACGGGAAAGCTGGAGAGTTACCCTGAAACCCCTGGGTTGATAAGGGGATGGGACAGCTTTAAGACAATCCTGGAGAGTAATGCGGATACCATTGTGGAGATTACTTTTACTGATGTAAAAACTGGACAACCCGCTATCGATCATTGTAAGACGGCATTTGAAAGTAAAAAGAACGTAGTAATGAGCAATAAAGGTCCCGTTTCTTTAGCCTACCAAGAACTAGCTGAGTTAGCCAAAAAGAATGAAGTAAGATGGGGCTTTGAAGGAACTGTAATGAGTGGAACACCAGCGTTGAAAATGCCTCTCGTTTCATTGGCAGGAAATAATATTTTCGAATTGCGGGGGATTTTAAATGGAACGACTAATTATATTCTGACCAAAATGGAAGAAGGATTGAGCTATAAGGAAGCATTAATTGAGGCACAAGCTCTTGGCTATGCAGAGGCAGATCCTACCAGCGATGTAGAGGGATATGATTCTCAGTATAAAGCTACTATTCTTGCTAATGTTGTAATGGATATTCCGATGAAACGAGAGGAAGTAGAATGTGAAGGAATTAGTCATCTTACACAGCAAGACATTCAATGGGCAAAATCTGAAGGGAAAAGGTGGAAGCTTATTGCTAAATGTAAAAAGGATGGTGATAAAGTATTCGCAAAGGTAGGCCCTGAAGCTATCCCTCTTACAGATCCTCTAGCTGGAGTTCTGGGAGCACAAAACGCTATTACGTATAACTGTGACTTAGCCGGTCCGATTACGTTGATTGGTGCCGGAGCTGGTCGCAAAGAAACAGGATTCTCTATTCTGATTGATTTAATCAATATGAGCCGTGGGCAATTATGATCTTGTACACCATTCAAGTAATAAGCTGGAAAATTACTTATACGGGGTGATTATCGATGACAATTATTGAAGCGCTTACAAATAAATATAAGATGTTTCTTGCTGGAAAATGGGTATCCGGCGACAAAAAAATTGAAATTCTCGATCCACAGGATAATAGTTTAATTGCAACCGTTCCTGCTGCTAATGAGAAGGATGTACTTCATTCCATAGAAGAGGCAAAAAAGGGAGCGAAAATAGCCGCGGACATGCCAACACATGAAAGAATCGCTATACTAAATCGTGCCGCCGATTGGATTTATGAGCATAAGGAAAAATATGCAATGACCATTGCCCGTGAGGGAAGTAAGACCATTAAAGAGGCGAGAAAAGAGGTAGTGCGTTGTATTGAAACACTTCGAATTAGCGCAGAAGAAGCAAGGCGAATTAATGGAGAAACGATTTCGTTTGACCAAATGCCGGGAAGCGAAGATCGAATGGGATATTATTATCGTTTTCCTGTTGGGATTATTGTAGCTATAACGCCTTTCAACGATCCATTAAACCTTGTTGCCCATAAAGTGGGACCTGCTATTGCTTCTGGAAATGCCATCATCGTAAAACCAGCACCTGCCACACCTTTAAGTGCTCTTTTATTGGCAGAAGCCTTTGAAAAAGCAGGTTTACCGCCTAAAATATTGTCCGTCATTACAGGGTATCCGAGTGATATGGGCGAGAGCCTGATTACTCATTCAGCCATACGAATGATTTCTTTCACAGGAGGACTCGCCACTGGCCAAGCGATTATGCAAAAGGCAGGTCTGAAAAAGATGAATATGGAGCTAGGATCGAACTCACCGGTTATCGTACTGGAAGACGCTGACTTAGAAGAAGCGGTTGAATCGACTGTATCCGGCGCCTTTTGGGCTGCAGGTCAAAATTGCCTAGGAGTGCAAAGAGTATATGTTCAAGAAGATGTTTATAGGGACTTTATTGGAAAGTTTGTTAACCGTACTCAACAATATCGAGTAGGCAATAAACTCTCAGAGGAAACCGACATGGGGCCTATGATTTCAGAGAAAGAAGCAAAGCGAGTTGAGAGTTGGGTAAATGAAGCTGTTGAGAAAGGCGCAAACTTGCTGTGTGGCGGCAAACGTCAAGGTTCTTTTTATTATCCAACTGTTTTAGAGAATGTTCCAGCACATTGTAAGCTGGCAACTGAAGAAGTTTTCGGACCAGTTGTTACCATTCACAGCGTGCCCGATCTGGATACCGCTATTTTCCAATCTAACAATGTGGATTTCGGCTTGCAAGCAGGTATATTCACTCGTGACTTAGATAGGGCGTTTGGAGCTATACGTAAATTGGATGTAGGCGGGGTTATGGTAAATGACAGCTCTGATTATCGTATAGATGCCATGCCTTTCGGGGGAGTGAAGGGTTCTGGTTTAGGTCGTGAAGGAATTAAGTTTGCACTTCAAGAAATGACTGAAACAAAAGTGGTTTGTTTTAAAGTTTCGAGCAAAAGGTGATAGAAAAGGTAAAATGTGATAATGATAGCTTTATAGGAATCGACCCGAGGTCAATCTTCGCGCTACAAGTAAGGTACTGCATCATATATATAAAGGGGGAGACTGGATGATAGACGCCAATAGTACCGATCAAAATCAGTTGAAGCGTTCTATGAAAAGCAGGCACTTGTTCATGATTTCGCTAGGTGGGGTAATTGGAACGGGTCTTTTTCTTAGTACAGGTTATACGATTAATCAGGCTGGACCGGGAGGAACGATTCTCGCTTATTTGGTTGGTGGGCTGATCATGTATCTTGTCATGCTATGCCTTGGCGAATTAACTGTAGCTATGCCTGTAACCGGGTCGTTTCAGTCATATGCTACGAGGTTTGTGGGTCCTGCTACCGGATTTACCATTGGTTGGCTCTACTGGCTTACATGGGTAGTTACGGTAGGTTCAGAATTTACTGCATCCGGTCTTTTAATGAAGAGATGGTTCCCTGAAACTTCCGTCTGGATGTGGAGCGCACTCTTCGCGATCATACTTTTTCTGCTGAACGCCTTTTCTGTAAAATTTTTCGCGGAAACTGAATTTTGGTTTGCCGGCATTAAAGTAATTACTATTATTTTCTTTATCATATTAGGTGGAGCAGCGATGTTTGGCTTCATTCCAATGAACGGCAGTGCAGCTGCTCCGATGCTTTCTAATTTCACCGGGGAAGGAGGCCTTTTTCCAAATGGACTCCTTCCGATATTTATAACAATGATTTCCGTGAATTTTGCCTTTTCAGGAACAGAGCTTATCGGCATTACTGCTGGAGAAAGTGAAAACCCCGAAAAAGACATACCTCTAACCATTAGAAATGTAATTTGGCGAACTATGTTCTTCTTTGTTGGTGCCATTTTTGTGCTATCTGGATTAATCTCCTGGAAAGAAGCGGGAGTCATTGAAAGTCCGTTCGTTATGGTTTTTGATAGCATAGGGGTACCCTATGCAGCGGATATCATGAACTTTGTTATTATTACAGCTCTACTGTCAGTAGCAAATTCTGGTCTCTATGCATCTACCCGTATGTTATGGTCTCTTTCAAATGAGAAGATGATAAGTCCTATCTTAGGTAAGGTAACGTCAAAAGGAGTTCCGTTTAATGCTTTGATTGTAAGTATGGCAGTAGCCTGCTTGTCATTATTCTCTAGTGTAGTAGCACCAGATACGGTTTATATGGTGCTTGTGGCTATATCTGGATTTGCAGTTGTGGCAGTTTGGATGGGAATAGCTTTATCACAGTATGTGTTCCGTAAACATTATCTTAAAGCAGGTGGCGATATTAGAGATTTAAAATTTCGTACACCACTTTACCCTTATGTGCCCATTGCTGCTTTTGTTTTATGTTTCGCTTCTATTGTGGGTCTTGCTTTCGATTCGAGCCAACGAATTGCACTGTATTGTGGAATACCATTCATTGCTTTATGCTATCTCCTATACTATATAAAAAATCGAGGAAGTAAGAATCAAATCGATTCTCATGGTGATTCAGATCAATATATTGAAATTATTAAGTAGAGAGGGAATAGTATAAAAAACCTAATAAACTATAATATCAAATGCGCTTTTTGTCTACATTGGAAGTAAACTGTGATTAGACGAACCCAAACATCTCACTAAAGGAGAAGCAAAGTCAGCTGGTTATAGAGAATCTAAAAGATAATGTTATCGAAAATGGTGTTACTGTTACTTACAGTAACACTCCTCTTTTTATCCCTAGAAGATATGGACCTAAAATGTACATGGATAGGTCATTTGCAAAAAAGACTAAGGCTGCAGAAACAAAGTAGTTAAATTAAAACTATATGTAGCAAAAAAGGGAGCTGGTATCAGTTCAACAATATCTTCTCGCAGCTCATAGCCATTTTGCTTTGCTAGTACTAGTGTATAATCCGTTTCCCCATCCCCATCCCCATCCCCATTACCGTTCAAACGACAGCCGATTCGGGCGGCTGCACTACGGTCTGATGGGAAAAGGGAATCCAGTACGTGTCCCCGATAACCACGGACTGTAAGGCTAACGCCTACATAGTTATATCTAAGTAGATAAGAAGAATACAAAAGTATAAAGAGGACAGTATGAGCCATTTAAAGAGGGAGGGTTTTAATGGAAATGACCATGCCTTCTTTGTACACAAAATGAAGAATAGGGTGGGAAGAACCTTTTCCTTTGATTACTTTCTTTAGAGATATATTTCCCCTTTATATAAATTTCAGCAACCAGTAATGAACCGGGAATAGGGGAAAGCCCCTGTCAGGAAGGCTTCCCTTATTACCAGCAGTTTCATTTATGACAAAATTTTTGATTTGTTTTCCCAAACAACATTGCCGTCTATAATGGTGGCTAACACGGGAATGTCCTTTATCTCTTTTGGAGGGCAAGTTAATGGATCCTTGGCCAATACAGCAAAGTCTGCTTTTTTGCCTACTTCTATTGTCCCTTTTTCATTTTCTTCAAAATTAAGTTTGGCTCCATAAATAGTCATTGATTTTAGTGCTGTTAACACATCAATCTTTTGCTCTTCTCCTAATACACTTCCGTTCCTGGTAATTCGGTTCACAGCTGCCCAAACAGAAAATAGCGGTGAGATTGGGGTGATTGGACAGTCGGAATGCAATGTATACAATAAATCTAGATCAAGCGCTTCGGCTAATGGATTTATTCGTGCAGCGCGCTCTTGTCCTAAAAATATATCTCGATGTCGATCTCCCCAATAATAAACGTGATTAATAAAGAAAGAAGCAGCAATTCCTAATTCCTTCATGGTCTGTAAGTCATTAAATTTTGCTGTCTGAACGTGTTCGATTCTATGGCGATGATCGTCTCTAGGGCTGCCCTTTATGGCTGACCCCAGAGCTTTAATATTAGATTCAATCGCTCGGTCTCCATTCCCATGTATGGCGATGCGGAAGCCTCGATTATGCAAGTCTAATATTTCTTCATTGAAAGCTTCTTGTTCGTTTAAGAGTTCACCATACTCCGAGCCTTTGCTGGAATAAGGTTCCCTAAGCGCGGCTGTATATCCTTGAATGGAACCATCCTGGAAATGTTTGGCGCTATCAAGCCGGATGCGTTTTTCTGACCTTTTGTCGAACTCTTCCTGCAGTTGTTCGACCGTGTAATTAGCAAAGGGTCCATCTTCACGTAATAAATGATTCATGATCATCAACCGCATTTTTAATGGGTTTTTACCCGTATTGACCGCATCTATATGGGCATCAAGTTCAAATAACCCTTTATCCAGTCCTACTCCGGCGTCTGTGCAAGTTGTAATCCCTTGGGCTAAATAAACTTTTGCTCCTTTGGCAATGTTTTCGATACTTTCTTCTTTGCTTGGGATAGGTAAAAAAGGATTAATCATCTCTAATGCTGGGATTTCATGGATCACTCCATCCAATATGCCTTCCTCATCCCGCCCAAAAAAGCCGCCGGGAGGGTCTACCGTAGCTTCTGTAATGCCAGAAATTTCTAATGCTTTAGAGTTTACAGTAGCGAAGTGTCCAGAGATATGTCTGATATAAACAGGGTTGTCTGGTGCCACTTTATCCAAATCAGATTTCATTGGATGCCTTTTTTCATCCAATAATGTATCATCGTATCCCCAGCCCATAATCCATTGACCCGGCGTACTTTGGCTAGCCTTTTCATGTACTTTTTGTGTAATGTTTTCAATGTTTTTATTTTCAGGTGAACGGCAATCGATAAAATTCAACATTTCCCCAAACATAAATAAATGGCTATGTGTATCAATGAATCCTGGTAGAAGGGTCGCTCCGTTTAAATCAATTACTTGTGTATCTGAATTAATTGAATAGCCTGCTGTGTCTGGTTCTGTTTCAGAAAAGATTTTTACAATATCTCCATTTGATGCAATTAGGGATTTTGCAATAGTGTCGCTTTCATCCAAAGTTAAGATATTGGCATTCTTTATAATCAGATCAATATTCATTTTAATGACTCCTTTAGAAGAATAGTGGGTTGTTAGAGAATTGAATATTCGAACATCGACATTTGAAATAAAGAGCCGTGTGGAGCTGGAAATAATCACACGACCTACTTGAATAAATAGAAATGTTAACTGATAACAAGATGATCTTACTTGGGCGGCATGATTTTCAACCTTAGGAGGGGATGAGGCCCCTAGAGTTGAAAATCATGCCTTGGAAGGAATCAACCTCTTAAGCTAATAGGTGCTAATGGGATGTCTTTACTTCTTCTTGAATTTGTTTTAAAATAGCTGCTTTATAATCCAGGAATTCAAATGTTGTAATTACATCAATTGTTCGTGGTCGCGGAAGTTCAATTGCATACTCCTTTTTAATGAGGCCAGGATTACGCGACATCACGCCGATTCTATCACCTATAAAAATTGCTTCATCAATATCATGGGTGATAAAAAGTATGGTTGTATGGAATTGCTCCCATACATTCATCACTAATTCCTGCATTAAAGACCTTGTTTGGGCATCCAGAGCAGCAAAAGGTTCGTCCATAAGCAAAACGGTCGGATCATTGACTAAAGCTCTTGCAATCGCAGCGCGTTGTTGCATCCCTCCAGATAGTTCGTGTGGATAATGTTTTTCAAATCCCTTCAACCCAACTGCCTCGATGAATTTAGAAGACTTTTCTTCCAGTTCATCAGGGGAGGATCTTTTCATTCTTAGTCCAAATACGACGTTTTCATATACTGTTAACCAAGGAAATAGATTAGGAGTTTGAAATACAACCGCTCGATCTGGCCCGATACTTTTTACAATTTCTTGATTAACTGTAACATTGCCTCTAGTTGGTCTTTCAAAACCCGCAAGCAATTTAAGTATGGTGCTTTTCCCGCAACCACTCGGACCTAAGAGGCAATAGATTTCCCCTTTGTTTATGGTTAAATTAATATCATCAAGAACATGAGTCTGTTTACGATCCGAAGTAAAGATCATATCGATATTTTGCATGATAATTTGCGATGGCATAAATCCTCCCCCTTTTTATTTTCCGCTCCAATGGCAGCTTTTCTTTTCAATGATGGAGATGATATTTTCAAGGATTAAGCCAATTAATCCAATAAGAACTATGCCAACATAAACAACAGGCATTCTAAAGAAAGTAGCAGCATCCATGATCATATAGCCTAGCCCTTCTTGTGCAGCCATTAATTCCGCAGCTACTACAATCGCCCAACTGACGGCTAATCCAGCTTTTAATCCCGTCATTATTGATGGCAGAGTGGCTGGAAAGATAACTTTGCTAAATAATTGAATCCGATTTGCCCCAAGGTTCTTAGCTGCCTGGATAAGCCCATTGGGGATTGTCTTAACACCGCTATACGTATTTAAGACGATGTACAAAAAGGCTGACATGAAAATAAGCATAACTCTTGCGACTTCACCAATGCCAAACCACATAATAAACAGTGGTAAGAAGGCAATTGCCGGTATCGGGCGGATAACAGCGAATACTGGACTTAATATGGCTGAAACATATTTATTCATGCCCATCCATAACCCGATTGGGATAGCTAGCAATATAGCTAATACGTATCCTCCAATCGTACGGAAAAGACTTGCAACAATATGTGTAGTTAAGTTGGTCCCTACGTATCCATCAGTAAATAATACCCCAATAGTGGTAACGATTTTCCCTGGAGAAGTGAGATACTTTTCTCCTACGGCTAAGGAAATCATCCACCACAATATGAGCATAACCAGAGGAGTACAAACGCTTACGATTCGTTCTGGTGACAATTTTTTACGCCTTTTCACTTTAACTGGGATTGCAGAGTTAGGCTGGACTGTCGTTCGGCTCATCTTATAAGATCACTCCCATGGATACTTTAATTTTGAAGCTTTTCAACAAACGAACCGTTTATATGCTCTTCTATGTTAGGTTTTTGGGTGATTTTATCATTTTCATCCAAGAAATCCGCTAAGTCATTTAGAACCTTTGCTAAACCCTCATTTTTTTTGATTGCTTCCGGATTCATCGATAATTTATAACTAGGGTCCCATAATTCCTTGTATGTTGGATACTCAGAGTTACTTAAAACAGACTTCGCTTCTTGTTTCTCTAGTGCTAGTGCATCTTGCAGTGCCTTTTCTGATTTTTCCTTATCTTCACTGATAATCGTGTTCGCATCAGCTAAACTCTTTAGAAAAGATTCTACCGATTCTGGATTTTTCTCAACCCAATCATTTCTTGCCATCCACACACCTGAAGCTCCGACTCCTACATCCGCATCCCGGGCAATTACTTTTCCACCCGCGGTTACGAGTTTGCTTACCCACGGATCCCATACCCATACCCCGTCAACATCTCCTTTTTCAAATGCGGGGATAATTGTGGTAATATCTAGGTTGATTATTGTTAGATCTTTTTCTGTTAACCCGACCTTTTTTAAAGCATGCATCATGGCATATTCGGCTGAACTTCCTCTTAATACTGATATCTTCTTACCTTTAATGTCTTCAAGTTTATTAATCCCGCTCTTTTCATTTACAACCAATCCTTCTCCATTTGATGAGTCTACTTCTACTGCAATAACGCTAACGGGAAGGTTTTCCGCCATAGCAATGATAGCGGGCGGGTTTCCCATATATGCCACATCGATACTTCCGCTATTGAAAGCAGCAAACATTGGTGGACCTGCCGTGAATTTTGTATATGCGGGCTTAATGCTATTTTTCTCGAACAATTTTTCATTTTGAGCAATATAGAACTGAGTTTCAACACTAGGCTGCCAACCAATTTTTACTGAATGACTTCCATCGCTCTTTTCAGTTGAGGTTGCGTCCTCATTTGACCCACAGCCCGCTAACAAACCGAGTACGAATAGCAAAATGATCCCAATATAAAAATTTTTTTTAATTGTTTTCATTCCAAGCCTCCCTTTAATAATCTTTTATTTTTTTATTGACAAAACTGTGGTAGGTTACCAAAGGTGGATATTTTCAAATAAGAAAATAAGGGATGTAATCCCAATATTCTTAAAATCATCGAACTTTAATGGGTGGGAACTTAGAAAGAATGAATCCTGGTGTCGACTCTTTTAGTTGTGAATGGTATTAGATAGGTTTTGTAGGGTAATATCTGCAATTATTTTCTGCTGATATCTAAGAAGAGAAAAGTAGTGTGTGTCTCGCGGGTGAGGTTTTTTGCTCTTACATTTCATTACATATCAATCCCCTCCTGGTATGTTAAATCTTAATTAAGAGCTAAGATGAGAATTCATTTACAAAAAAGTGTAAGGATGAGATGTACACAAGATACACCTTTCTGTATTTGAATTAAGATATCATGACATCGTGACGTCATGACGGCTTAGGTGTTATACAATTCTAACAATAATATTCAGAATATTCAATAAAGTTGTGGCGCAAAACTTCAAAATATCTGAAGACAATCCCCCCCACCTGCTTAGGGGAATAGTCAGTTGGTGAAGTATTCCCGCATGACATTTCCCCATATTAGATGAAGAGTTGAAGGTTAAGGATTTACTGGTGAGTGTTCATGGTAAAGAAAAGGGAACCTCAAGCCAAGCCATGAAGGCTATTTTATTGAACTTGGAGGATTACTTTTGATAAGAGGTCAAAGAAATCAGGCACAGAAAGGATAGTTTCACAACTATCCTTTTGATCTTTTGCCCGCTGTGATAATTCCGATGAAAATGGAAGGAGCAAGACAAGCACTTTACAAAGTAATAATAATCCTCAAGATACTCAGTATAATAGAAAAAAGGTAAAGGAGTTGGTTTCTTATGGAAAAGCAATTGCCTGAAACGATACTGGAACCTGAAGTGACCGCTGGAATGGTACTAAAAAGAGCCCTTGCCGATTACAGGAAAGCCCAAATTGAAAAACAAATCGACGACTCATTGAAAAACCGTAATAAGGAAGACTTTATCCGGTTAACAAATGAATTAAAACGGACAATATAAAATACAAACAGAACTTAATAAAAAAAGATGACTCCTCACTTAAGAAAAGATGGATCAGGGCATGCTACTTAATTTGCTGATCCATTTTTTATTTTAAGTGGTCTTAGAATGCTTGGAGGATCTCAAATAGATTCCATGTCTTACATTTATAGGAATAAATAAGAAAGTGAAACCTAATGACTGTTGTGTAAGGGAGCATTGTTTTAACATTCCATATGATTATATTGGACCTTTACTAAAAGTTCAGGGCTTTCTTTTATGGATAGCCTAAAAACGCAATCAAAAGTGATAATCTATATTTTGGTATTTTACCAAAAACCTCGATAGAATATAAAAATTGCAACCACCTTTATCTTAATTTGTCTACAGGCTTGATAGATTCAACCAGTAATGACTGGTAGGTTCCATGCCCACGATGGCTTTTTCCAAACGGTTTATTCGTTTAAGTTCTTTAATCCAACCTAGTAATTTAGTAAATCCCTCATCGTTATTTTCAAAGGTTAGAGGATGACCGATAACAATTCCTCAATAATTAACAACTCGAGCAACATGAAATTGTTGTGCAATATCTATTCCTACAACATGATGACGATTTGTGATTCTTTCAATTAGTTGATTTTGTTTGTTTTGCATTTTAAAATTCATAGTAGAGCTTCCTCCTAAAGATGAGTTTTGGTTTGTGTGTACTCTCATCATACTGAGGGGCTCTGTTTTTTTCAAAGCTGATATTTAACGCTCTACAGGAATGCTAAAGGGGCAGGATAGTGAGATAATTAAAAACAACTTTTATACATTTGAGTTTTAATCTTAAAATAATTGGAGGAGTTAGGATGTCCATAATAGATCATTTTATATAACGTTGTTTATTACTAATTAGAGGACCTCCTAATAGAAATAAGAATTAAGAAATTAACTATTCAGGAGGAGAGAAAATGCGTTCAGAAAAAGAAATGATGGAATTGATATTACGAGTTGCCGAGAAAGAAGAGAGAGTACGAGCTGTTGCAATGAATGGTTCTCGAACGAATTTTAATGTACCTAAAGATACTTTCAGAGATTATGATATTGTTTATCTTGTATCTGACTTTCAATCGTTTCTAATCAATCCTGATTGGGTAAATGTTTTTGGGAAAAGAATAATAATGCAAACACCAGAAGATATGGCAATGTTTCCACCTGAATTGGGTGGGAGATTCACCTATCTAATGTTATTTGAGGATGGTAATAGAATTGATTTAATGCTGATTCCGATTGAGGAAAAAGATATTTATTGTACTGAAGATGGATTAACAGTAATTTTATTAGATAAGGATGGGAATATGCCTAAGCTTTCTGAACCAACAGATAAAGATTACTGGGTAAAAAAGCCTTCTGCTGAATTTTTTGCTGATTGTTGTAATGAATTTTGGTGGGTTTCAACTTATGTAGCAAAAGGGTTATGGAGACAAGAAATACTTTACGCTTATGACCATTTAAGTAGTGTAAGGGAAATGTTACTAACAATGCTTGAGTGGAAAGTTGGTATAGAAACCAATTTTTCATTGAGTGTAGGAAAAAACAGCAAGTACCTAAAGTGCTACCTTGATAACGACATTTGGGGAAGATTAATGAAAACATATCCTAATGGAGATTACGAACAAGTTTGGAATTCGTTGTTTGAAACAATTGACTTGTTTGAGCAAGTAGCTATTGAAGTAGCTAGTATTCTCGAATATCAATACCCCTCTGAAGATGCGAATAGGGTAAAACAATACCTTACTAAAAATTAAACACAATATTTGAGACACTTAAACTAACGGGTGTGCAAAAGGCGAGTAGTTTTTTTAAATACAGAATAATAACAACAATGGACCATGCTGATATTTGAGCATGGTTCCTTTTCTTAGGTAGTGCTGGAGAAGGAACCGTGACTTGTTTGCAAACTGAAATACGAAGAAGTTAGAAGGCTACCTAAATTCTTTTCAATTTTAGAAAAATATTATCAATTTTGATAAATTGGTAAGTTCGATAATTACTATGTTTTGCAGTGCACCTTGCCAAAAATGAAAATAAATAAAGAATTTTAATATTAAAACTGTAGATTTTATAAGGTTGACAGAATTGGCATAATTTTTGCATATAAAGATTTGCATACAACTAAGGGAAGAAATAAAATAAAAACGGCAGCAATTCAGTTTACTAAAATTAGGAGGCATTAAATAATGAACTATTCATCAAAGCTAGTAAAAGTAAATAAAGATCCAGGGCATGGCTCACACATCTCCCCTGTTTATATGACTTCAACATTTGTTTTTGATAATGCAGAAGTAGGAGCACAACGCTTCGCAGGAGAAGATCCAGGTTTTATGTATTCACGCCTGGGAAATCCAAATGTAAGAGAACTGGAAGAGAAGGTAGCGGCATTGGAATTTGGTGAAGGTTGTTTGGCTTTCTCATCTGGAATGGCTGCCATAACTGGCTGCCTTTTGGGTGTTTTGCAGGCAGGAGATCACGTTGTTGCACACACAGCGTTGTATGGGGCGACGCACGCATTTCTATCCAAAACGGTAAAGAAATTTGGAATTGATGTAACATTTGTACCGTTTAAGACAGGGGAAGAGCTTGAACCACACATTACAGATAGAACGAAAGTGGTCTACTTTGAAACTCCTTCTAATCCCACGCTTTCCTTAGTGGATATGAAGAGTGTAGCGGCGATCGCCAAGCAAAAGGGTATCTTGACTATTGTTGATAATACGTTTTTGTCCCCATATTTACAAAATCCTATTCTATGCGGCATTGATATTGTTGTCCACAGTGCAACGAAATATTTGTCGGGTCATGGGTATCTTATTGGCGGACTAGTGATTTCCAGCAAGGAAATTATTGATCCGATGAGAAAAGAAGTGCAGAAGACTATGGGAGCAAATTTGGCCCCTATGGATGCATGGCTTCTTTTTCAAGGAATACGTACATTGCACATTCGCATGGATCGCTCACAAGAAAATGCACAAATTTTGGCTGAACGCTTGGAAAAACATAAGGCTATAGAGAAAGTTTATTTTCCAGGGCTAGCAAGTTTTGAGGATAAAAATATCATGGAGAAACAAATGAAAGGTCCTGGAGCAATGATTTCTTTTGTCTTGAAGGGAGGATACGAAACAGGTGTTAAAGTTATGAATTCTGTAAAACTGAGTACTTTAGCAGTTTCCCTAGGAGATGTAGGTACATTAATTCAACATCCAGCTTCGATGACACATGCGATAATCCCTAAAGAAGAAAGAGAAAAAGCAGGCCTTTATGATGGACTCGTTCGTTTTTCGGTTGGAATTGAAGATGTAGAAGATATATGGAAGGATCTCGAAATGGCATTAGAATAACGGTACGGCTGGAGGATTTGTCAATTTCATTGCGGTTAAAGGAATAATAATGCTGGCATGAATATTGCAAATTAATATTCATATTTAAAAGATTAGCGAAGCAAGGATGCAAGTGATGTATAAAAAAGGGAAAGGGAGTTTATCGACACTTTATTGTAAGCTAGAATGATAAAATCTAAAAGTTTGATCCACTTTACCTAAGATTGCAAATTTTATTTGCAATCTTTTTTCGTCTCCGTGGGGGGGGTTCCCAAATTTGGAATTATTCTTTCCAAATTTGGGAACCAAAAAACGGTACGGAGCGGTAGGTTATCACTATATTCGTCGCGGAAATGGGAATTTCTCAACTGGTTCGATAGTAGGAATGTTGAAATAACAAGGGTTTTATTTTGGCACAACTTTTGCATAATATGATAACGAAAAGGAGGAGGTGGAGTCTATTTGGGAAATATAGACTAAATTTTCGGAATATTAGAATTATAAAGAATAATGAGTGAATTTCCACAAATCATCCATTTTTAAAAAAATAAAGGAGGGAACACTAGTGTTCTATTTACCAAATGGACATTACCACCTTTTATAAGGTATTTACCTTTTGGCTCCAAACAGAAAGAATAATTAAACTGAAAATTATGGCACTATTTATACGACGTTACTTAGGGGGAATTATTTATGAAAAAAATTTTCATCATCATCGCTTTTTCGATACTCGTATCACTTATATTATCTGCATGCGGAAAGGCCGAAAATCAGGCAGCAAGTCAACCAGGCAAACAGGCAGATGGGCTAGAGCAAATTAAATCGAGTGGGACCATTAAAATTGGAACAGAAGGAACCTTTGCACCTTTTAGCTACCATGATTCTTCTGGGAAGTTAACCGGTTTTGATGTTGAAATCGCGGAGGAAGTAGCAAAAAGACTTGGTGTGAAACCAGAATTCATTGAAACCCAATGGGACGGTATGTTCGCAGGACTCGATTCAAAGCGGTTCGATATTATTGCTAATAATGTAGGAATTACTCCTGACCGCCAGAAAAAATACGATTTTTCAGTGCCGTATATTATGTCAAAACCTTTCTTAATTGTTAACAAGGATAATAATACGATTAAATCATTTGAAGATTTGAAAGGAAAAAAATCAGCTCAGACATTAACTAGTAACTATAAAGATATAGCAGCATCTTATGGTGTTGAGATCGTTGGAGTGGAAGGTTTTAATCAATCCATTGATTTATTACTTTCAAAACGTGCGGATGCGGTTGTAAATGACGGACTATCCTACCTAGATTTCAAAAAGCAAAAACCTGATGCACCGGTTAAATCTGTCGCAGAACTTGATGATCCGGCAAAAATGGGGTTCATGATGAGAAAAGGGGACAAAGAATTGGAAGAGGCCGTAAATAAAGCGCTTTCCGACATGATGAAGGATGGTAAATATTTAAGTATTTCACAAAAATATTTTGGAAAAGATGTTTCAAAATAGGGAGGGTTCTACATGTTTGCTGATGATAGAATGGACCAAATTGTTGACATCATTGTAAATTCCTTTTTCCCGATGTTAAAAGCTGGGGTTGCGTTTACGGTTCCCTTGACATTAGTATCCTTTTTACTGGGGCTCCTTCTTGCTTTACTTACGGCATTGGCTCGAATCTCGGGAATTAAACTCCTAGACGCTGTTGCAAGATTTTATGTATGGGTGATTAGGGGAACACCGCTGCTTGTTCAGTTGTTTATCATTTTCTATGGCCTTCCGAGTATAGGCATTACGATCAGCCCCCTTCCTGCTGCGATTATCGGTTTTACGCTTAGTGTTGGCGCCTACAACTCAGAGATTATTCGTGCGGCTATACTCTCCATTTCCAAAGGTCAATGGGAGGCGGCTTATTCTATTGGGATGAGCTATCCGCAGGCATTAAAAAGAATTATTCTCCCTCAGGCAACAAGGGTATCTGTCCCGCCTTTGGCAAACAGTTTTATTAGCTTGGTAAAGGATACATCGTTGGCTGCTACCATTACGGTGACTGAAATGTTTAGAGTTGCTCAGCAAATTACCGCAACAACCTATGAACCGTTGGTACTCTATTGTCTAGCAGGATTTATATATTTGATTTTCAGTACCGTTCTTTCGAATGCACAAGGGCAGATGGAAAAACGGCTCGATCGTTATGTGACGGGCTAATTTGATAGGGGGAAATATACATGATTGAAATAAAGAACCTGCATAAACAATTTGGACAAACAGAGGTTTTAAAGGGAATCGATCTAAAAATTGAGGAAGGCCATACAGTTTGTATTATTGGTCCATCGGGTTCAGGGAAAACAACCTTGTTACGTTGCCTGAATTTATTGGAAACGCCTACAAAAGGGACCATTAAGCTTGGAAAGTTTTCTTTGGATTTTCAGGATAAAAAACCAGTTCCAAAAGATACGGTGATTAAATTCCGTCAACAAACGGGTATGGTTTTCCAAGGTTACAATTTGTTCCCTCATATGACTGCCCTTGAAAATGTTATGGAAGGTCTTGTTTACGTTCGTAAACAAGACAAGGAATCCTCTCATACGAAGGCTCTTCAATTGCTGAAAAAGGTAGGATTATCAGAACGGGCGAACCACTATCCATCCCAGCTATCCGGTGGACAACAACAACGTGTAGGAATTGCACGGGCGATGGCTATGGAACCCGAAGTTTTGCTTTTTGATGAACCTACATCCGCGTTAGATCCTGAGTTAGTTGGTGAGGTTCTAAAGGTCATGAAAGAACTTGCTAAAGAAGGAATGACCATGGTTGTAGTGACACATGAAATGAATTTTGCGCGTGAAGCAGCGGATAAAGTCGTATTTATTGATAAAGGTGTAATCGTTGAAGAAGGAACACCTCAACAAATTTTTGAAAATACAGGGCATGAACGGACATTACAATTTTTAAATAGACTTTGTTCATAGTAAGGGCAGGTACCCCAAGCTGCGGAGGAATAGAAAACTCGTTACTCGGCACTTTCCCGCAGGTTAGGACGACAGAATCTTAAAAGTTTTACCCTGGGATTGCAAATTTCAATTGCAATCTTTTTTTGAATATTTATGAAAATATTTTCAAACTTGGGAATCGAAAACTAGTACGGAACGATACACGATGGATTTTGCAGTTTTAGAGGCTCAGAATGATTCTTCCGTTAAAATGTTAATCCTTTGCAGCCCGCATAATCCGGTGGGAAAGGAAAGGTCTGGACACGAGAAGAGCTCACATGGTCTAGGGGGAGAAGGCTTTATGAGAATGAATATCGCATGTCCCCGCTCTACTATGGAAAAAGCTCTACTTCAGTTAGAACAAGCAGTCAAGCAACTTTCCCAAACAGGAAAGTAAAACATAAGGAATATTGGGGAGGAATTAAAATGGAACACACGAATGAATATGATTTCAAAAATTTTGTTCATGATATGACGGTTATGGTGGAACGGAGTCAGAATGATAACGAATGTGTTGTGGAAGCAGAAAGGTTAGTTGGTAAATTAATTCAATCCCAGTCATGGCTTCCTTCTGAGAAAATTGGACCAAGTGAGGAAGGGTACTCGCGGCATCCGTTGTATTGTGACCCAGAGGATCGTTTCGAAGTGATTGCGCTAGTCTGGAAGCCCGGTCAGAAGACCACTCTTCATGATCACGATGATACATGGGGAGCAGAAGGGGTTGTCGCGGGTAAGGTTAAAGTGACTAATTATATACGATTAGAGGAATTATCTGGGGGCAATATTGTTAAGTTACAGCATACTGATACTATCATTGTAAACGAGCAGAATACAGGAAAGCTACTGCCACCAGCAGATTGTCATATCTTGGAGGGGGTAGGTAATAAACCAGCTATCACGATCCATGTTTATGGAAAGCAATTGAGAAAATTTCGTGTATTCACCCCTTTAGACGAAGAGGGGCTATATCTTGCAAAAGAAAAGCGGGTTGAATACTCCCCTGCTTAGAATCGGATAAATAGTAAAAGTGTGGTCCGGTCTGTCCTTACATCCAAAGATGAGGCAGGCTCTACTGTTTAATGAGCTCATTCCTTGTTGTCCTTTTAGCCATGTGTGTAACGGGAATGCTGGAATAATCTAGGGTTCTTAGTTCTTTAGTGGTGCCAATGGATTTGCAAATATTGTTCAAGTGTTACAACAACTATCTTGTATCTTTCCTTTATAACTTTCTTGGCTTTTAATCCATCGTTTGAAATTTGAGTTGGTACATGTTTTCTTGGTCTTGAAAAAAATTTTTCTCAAACGTGATAGAAAATAGGAATGATTATCCTATAAGAGGCTGAAAAAATAGTGATTTTGCAAGGAATTAAAGATTGGCACGAATATTGCAAATTAATATTCATGATAGGAGATAAGGAGGTAAGCGATGTATAAAGCCGTTATTCTAGGAACTGGACCTGCTGGGTTAACCGCAGCAATCTATTTAGCACGTGCTAACATAAGTTCTTTGGTCATTGAAGGGCCTGAACCAGGGGGGCAATTGACATTGACAACAGATGTCGAGAATTTTCCTGGTTTCCCTGAAGGGATTATGGGACGAGAGTTGATGCAGAACATGCGAAAGCAAGCTGAGTTTTTTGGAGCAAAGTTTAAAAGAGGCTGGGTTAAAAAAGTCGATTTTTCCAATAACCCTTTTACCTTAACGGTGGAAGGAATAGGGGAGCTTAAAACGCAATCTTTAATCATTTCAACGGGAGCCTCAGCAAAACTTTTGGAGATTCCAGGGGAAAGAAAAAATATTGGGCGTGGGGTAAGCACCTGTGCAACATGCGATGGATTTTTCTTTAGAGGAAAGAAAATTATCGTTGTCGGGGGCGGAGATTCTGCTATGGAAGAGGCAAATTTTTTAACGAAGTTTGCTTCTGAGGTTCAGGTTGTTCACCGCAGAAAGGAGCTTCGCGCTTCCCAAATTATGCAAGACCGTGCCAAAAAGAATCCAAAAATTACGTGGAGCTTAAATTCCATTCCTGAAGAAGTGATCGCAGGGGATCGACACGTTACTGGCTTGAAAGTAAAAAACAGCGAAACAGGAAAAGAGGAAGTTCTGGAAACTGATGGTATTTTTATAGCCATTGGGCACAAACCGAATACAGCATTTTTAGACAATCAAATCAAAACAGACGATATGGGATATATCATGGTGAATCCTGGTACAACCGAAACGAATATCCCAGGTGTATTTGCCTGCGGGGATGTTCAAGATCATAAATACCGCCAGGCCATTACAGCTGCGGGAAGTGGTTGTATGGCTGCTCTGGATTGCGAAAAATATCTTGATGCAAGTGAATTATGTAGTGAAAACAATCAATCTATCAAAGAGAACCAAATATGGGGAGGATTTTAATAATGAAAGAGATTAAAACAAAGCAAGAGTTTGAAGAGGCGATTTTATCAACAAAACCAGTTTTGGCCAAATTCTATGCCGAATATTGCCCAGACTGTCAGCATACCGATTTATTTATGCCTATCTTGGAAGAAGCGTATAGAGAAAGAGTAGATATGTTTGCAGTAAATCGTGAACATTTCCCAGAGGTATTAGAGGAGCTGGAAGTGTACGGAATTCCAAGCTTTATTGCTTTTAAAGAAGGGAAGGAACTGAACCGCTTTGTAAGTAAACTTGGAAAAAGTCAAGAAGAGGTTGAACAGTTTCTTAATCAAATTGTAGAGGCAAGTGGAAAACTGGGATAGAAAACCCTTCTTGCCTGGAGTCTATATTGACCCTCTTTTTAGTCTCAACAATCTTATCAACTATTTATTCATAGAAACTATACAGCCTATAGAGTTCAAATAACACAAAGCCTAATTTCTCGGTGTTAAAAGCGAGTAATTAGGCTTTTTAATATGTGGATTTCCTTCCTGTTGTAAATCTGAATTTTTCCTGATGTTACTCCCTTAGCGTTGGGAAAATCGGCTTCTTTAATCCTAAATTTCTCTTAGCGTAAGTTTTCCGCGTTTTGGTGGCAGGATCCCTAATAAGATAATGTTCTACCAATGGTTAATATCTCAGTATTTCTATATATTAATATAATTGTTTTGCCTGAATCTTTTATTATTTTGGGTAGCGCGGAAAATTTATGTACAGTTTGCTATGGAATGATTATACTTGCTGAAACTGGATTCCTTATGGAGAGGGGCGAAATAAATATGTACTCTGATGTTAAATTATCTGTACAAGAAATATTAGAGAAGAGAAATTTTAGAAATGCAAAAGTGATCGCAGGCACAGGTGGATTGTATAGAACGGTTAAATGGATTCATGTTATGGAAGTAACTCAAATTGAACAACTCCTTAACGGAAGTGAACTAATCCTATCAACAGGAATGGGATTGAAAGAAAGTAAAGAGATTTTCATTACATTCTTCAAACAGCTTATTGATTCCAATGCTGCTGGACTGTGTATTGAATTAGGAACATATATGGCTAGTATCCCAGAAGAAATTATAGAATTAGCCAACCAGCATCATTTTCCCTTAATTGTTTTTTACGAAAAAGTACGATTTGTTGATATTACACAAGATTTGCATACTCTCTTAATCAAAAAACATTATCAAATGATTTCAGATTTAGAAGATTATTCACATCAGTTAAATCAATTACTTCTAAAATCTAACCCACAACAAAAAATCTTGAATTTACTACATAAATATGTGAATATGTCAGTTTGCTTTATTCAAAATCAAGGTGAAACCTATATTGTATCCAACAAATCATCGAAAGAACAGAAGCAAATTCTTCAACAATTGAAAGAGGAAAATATACAAAAACACATGAATGTCGCTCATCAGTCTATTCAAGCATTGAATCAGAAATTTGCCGATTTATTTATTATATCCGAATCAGGTCCGATTTCAGAATTTGAATCACTCATTTTAGACAGAAGCGCTACAGCATTAGCACAATATATATTACGTGTGTTATACGCGGAAGAAAGAAGAAGGACGGAAGTAACGGAATGGATTCAAAAATGGTTAGAAGGAGCACATAGTGAGGATCAAATAAGCAGATTCCTCTCAGGTTTGGACCCTGGTCTTGAACCAAACGGATGTGTCGTTTTACTGTTTAAGATCGATCAGTTAGATGAGGGAAATCCAGAAATTACATACTTAAAAATACTTTTTCGTTCTGTTTTCCTATCACAGGGTTTCTTCCTTTTATCTACTATAAGAGAAAATAAAATCATTTTTATATTAGTAAATAAGCGAAAAAACAATGATTGGAAACATAGAATTGAAGTTGGAATACACCATATACAACAAGCATTGATAGAGGATCGGAAATTTGTTCAAATTAATTTTTGTATTGGAAAGTTTATGGAACATCTAAGCGAAATAAAAAAGAGTTATCACACGGCACAAGAGACATTTATCATTCAAGAGAAAATACCGAAAGCATGCTTTAGTTATTTTTATGAAGAATTATTTATTTTTCGATTAGTGTCTATAGTCAATGAACAAGGTGCACTTGATGATTTTATCTTTGATTATTTAAACCCTGTCCTTCAATATGATCAGCAAAACAATGGAAAACTAATGGAAACATTAAAAACTTATCTTAAATGTAATGGGTCAAAGCAGGAAACCGCAAATAAATTATATATCGTTCGTCAGACTCTTTACCAACGACTTCAAAAATTAAATGATCTATTAGGTGAAAATTTTATGGAATTCCATAAACGACAAGCGATAGAATTTGCTATCACCGCCTATGAATATGTATCTTCTCCTAAATCATAAGTTAATACCATGATCCTGTTATTTTAGACTATTTGTAAATGGTCATACTTGAAATTACCAGAATGTCGTGAAAATTTTGCAATCAAATTTACATACTGTCTACTGAATGCGTTTTCATAAGTGGATAGAATAAATTCATAGAAAGATAATTTCAATCCAGGAGGTTTTACTATGGTAGTAACCCAAAATGTACAAACGTTAAAAAACTTTATTGGAGGAGAGTGGATAGAATCTACAAGCAAACAGATTGAAGAAATACCTAATCCAGCTACGGGAGAGATTATTGCTCGTGTACCACTTTCAAATAGAAAAGAATTAGATGAGGCTGTTGCAACGGCTAAAGAAGCATTTAAAAAATGGAGAAAAGTGGCTGTTCCTCGCCGTGCTCGTATTCTCTTCCGTTATCAACAATTATTGGTCGAAAACTGGGAAGAGTTAGCTAACCTGATTACGCTAGAAAACGGAAAAAGTTATGAAGAAGCTTACGGTGAAGTCCAACGTGGGATTGAATGTGTTGAATTTGCCGCAGGTGCACCAACTTTAATGATGGGTCAGCAACTTCCGGATATTGCTACTGATATTGAATCTGGTATGTATCGTTACCCAATCGGAGTAATCGGAGGAATCACACCATTTAACTTTCCGATGATGGTTCCATGCTGGATGTTCCCTCTGGCGATTGCATGTGGAAACACGTTTGTATTAAAACCATCTGAAAGAACCCCTTTGTTGGTTAATCGCTTAGCTGAATTGATTAAAGAAGCAGGTCTGCCTGATGGCGTATTAAATATTGTGCATGGTGCACATGACGTTGTTAATGGCATTCTGGACAATGAGGATGTGAAGGCCGTATCCTTTGTTGGTTCTCAACCTGTTGCTGAGTATATCTACAAAACTGCAGCTGCTAACGGCAAACGTGTCCAAGCTCTTGCAGGTGCAAAGAATCATTCCATTGTCATGCCGGGTGCTGATTTAGACAACGCTGTAAACAATATCATCAATGCGGCATTTGGATCTGCAGGTGAACGTTGTATGGCAGCTTCCGTTGTTGTTGCAGTAGGAAACGTTGCTGATGAATTAATAAGTCGAATCAAATTAGCAACTGATGGCATTACAATTGGAAATGGTATGGATGAAGGCGTGTTCCTTGGGCCAGTCATTCGTGAGTCACACCAAAAACGTACGATTCATTATATTGAAATGGGTGAAAAAGAGGGAGCTTCTTTGATCCGGGATGGAAGAAAAGATGTAGTGAATGAGCAAGGATATTTTGTTGGCCCTACGATCTTCGACAACGTCCAACCTGAAATGAAAATTTGGCAGGATGAAATTTTTGCTCCAGTGTTATCGATTGTTCGAGTTGATACCTTAGAGGAAGCCATTGAAATGACAAATAAGTCCGATTTTGCAAATGGGGCATGCTTATATACTGACAGTGCTAAAGCAATCCGTGAATTCCGTGAAGAAATCGATGCAGGTATGCTAGGTATCAATCTTGGAGTACCCGCTCCTATGGCATTCTTCCCTTTCTCTGGTTATAAGAAATCCTTCTATGGCGATCTCCATGCAAATGGAAAAGATGGAGTAGAATTCTATACCCGTAAGAAAATGCTTACTGCTCGTTATTAAAAATAGTGATGAAATAAAAAAATGATTGGAGGTCGGTTGTGGTGCTAACCCAAACACAAAATTTGCAAAAATTAGATGAAAAATATCTTTGGCATTCAATGAGAGGGGCGAATCCTAGCCCATCCAATTTAGTTATCACAAAAGCAGAAGGAGCATGGGTAACGGATATTGATGGAAATCGTTATTTAGATGGTATGTCTGGTCTTTGGTGCGTGAATGTTGGGTATGGGCGAAAAGAGCTCGCGAAAGCGGCTTATGAGCAGCTTGTAGAAATGCCGTACTTCCCATTAACCCAGAGTCATGTTCCCGCGATTAAATTGGCAAAAAAGTTGAATGAATGGCTTGGGGGCGATTACGTTATTTTCTTCTCGAACAGTGGATCAGAAGCGAATGAAGCCGCGTTTAAAATTGCTCGCCAATATCACCAACAAAAAGGGGATCACGGACGCTACAAATTTATTTCTCGCTATCGCAGTTATCACGGTAATTCAATGGGTGCGCTTGCATCAACAGGTCAAGCACAACGAAAGTACAAATATGAACCATTAGGGCAGGGGTTTCTGCATGTTGCACCACCTGATACGTATCGCAATCCAGATGATGTTCATACACTAAAAAGTGCCGAAGAAATTAATCGTGTCATGACTTGGGAGTTAAGTGAAACGGTGGCCGGGGTAATTATGGAGCCGATTATTACTGGGGGAGGAATTTTAATGCCCCCTGATAGATACATGGCGAAAGTAAAAGCGATTTGTGAGAATCATGGCGCCTTGCTGATTTGTGATGAGGTCATATGCGGGTTCGGTCGGACAGGGAAACCATTCGGATTTATGAACTATGGAGTCAAGCCTGATATCATTACGATGGCGAAAGGAATTACTAGTGCTTACCTTCCGTTATCGGCAACGGCAGTCAAAAGAGAGATTTACGATGCTTACTTAGGCAGTGAGGATTATGATCGTTTCCGTCATGTGAATACGTTCGGGGGAAGCCCTGCCGCTTGCGCCTTAGCTTTGGAAAATTTAAGGATTTTAGAAAATGAAAATCTCATCGAACGCTCCGAAGAATTGGGGGAACGCCTATTACGTGAACTAGAGGATGTAAAGACACATCCAAATGTGGGGGATGTACGCGGAAAAGGCCTACTTCTTGGTATTGAACTGGTAGAAGATAAACAAACAAAAGAACCTGCGTCCATTGAAAAGGTGAACAAAGTTATTAGTGCTTGTAAAGAAAGAGGTTTAATTATTGGTAAGAATGGTGACACCGTTGCGGGATACAATAATATATTGCAGCTTTCTCCCCCCTTAAGTATTACAGATGACGACTTTGCCTTTATCGTCAAAACACTTAAAGTAAGCTTAACTCAAATATGATATTTGTAAGTAGGTCACGTTATTCTTGATTATTCAATAATCACCAAAAAGGTATACTAATAGCCGAAGTAATAAAATCTGGGCGATGGCGATGTTGGGTTAAAGAGCAAAAAGTTTTGTGGACTTATAATGATTTGAGATTGTTCTGATGAGTCAATCGTGCTATTCCCAAAATGAGCTTTCAATGACTCCAAACTTTGTTTTTGAATAGGGATTTATTTGCGGCAAAAAAGGTAGGTTAACCTTCTATAGGATAGTAGATCACCTGTAAGGAAAGCATTTGGGAGAAAGTTTGCGGGATTGAACTGGTGGTTTTTACCTTAATGCTTGATTACGATAAATTTTTAAAGAATGATTCTAACTCTCTTAAAATTTTTACATTGCACTTGATAACCAAGGTGTGTAAATTAGTGATAATTTTAGCGAATTTAACCTTTATATAAAAGGGAAATTATGTATCTCAGCTGGGTCAATGATTTCATGGAAAATACACCCCTAACTCAATGCAAAAGGCAGAAGCATTTTGTCGAACGAGATTTTTAAGATACGACAAACAAACGTTTTTGTCACCATAACTTTTAACCAGGAGCTGGATAGATAATGGGGAAAACTGCGATTGAATCAAATAATCAAGAATCGAACAAGCAAGTTATAAAGAGGAAAAGAATTAACTTCACAATGCCCCATAGTTATGTTTTTATGGGAATGATGATTTTCTTAGCTGGGATTTTAACATACATTGTACCTGCAGGTGAATTTAATAGAGTGGAAGATCCGGCTACTGACAGAATAGTTGTCGTACCTGATTCTTATAAGCTTATTGAACAATCACCAGTTAGTTTTTTTGATTTGTTTTTGAGCATTCAAAGAGGAATGATAAATGCAGCGGAAATCATTTTTTATGTCCTTTTTTCCTATGGTTTTATTTTTATGCTAACAAAAACTGGAGCCTTTAATTGCGGCATTGGGGCACTGTTAAAGAAAATGAAGGGAAAAGAAAATTTCATTGCCCCTATTTTTATGCTTGTCTTTGGACTTATGGGTGCAACCTTTGGAATGTATGAAGAAAGCTATGGATACATTCCCCTAATGATGGGGATTGCTGTTGCCCTTGGATATGATGCATTGGTTGGTGTTGCCATTGTTTATGTGGGCATAACTACGGGTTTTTCAGCATCCATAACAAACCCATTTACCATTGGAATAGCTCAGAGCATTGCAAAAATCCCTTTGTTTTCTGGAACTGGGTTTCGCATTATAGCTTTTATAGCCTTTATGTCCCTGTCAATTTTTTATGTTATGCACTATGCAAATAAAGTGAAAAAAAACCCGGATGCAAGCCTTGTAAAAGACATAGAGTTTCCCTTTCTTTCAGATATAAGAAAAGGGGTGCTATCAGAGCAAAAATTTACTACACGGCATAAAATTAGCATAATATTGTTTGTAGGTACCATTCTAACTTTAATTATGGGAACGGTTAAATTTAAATGGCATCTTCCAGAATTATCAGCTGTCCTCATTATGATGATGATTGTCATAGGTTTAGTAAACAAGCTTACTTTTGCACAAATTGCAGATACATTTATAGAGGCATGTAAAACCATGGTATTTGCTGCTCTCATTATTGGCCTAGCTAATGCTATATTAGTTGTTTTTCAAGAAGGGCACATTATAGATACAATTGTGCATGCTATGGCGTATGTTATAAAGGACCTATCGCCGATGATTTCTGCAAGCTCTATGGTCATTGGACAAACCTTACTTAATTTATTTATTCCTTCAGCATCTGCCGCGGCAGCGATTTCAATGCCCATTATGACGCCGCTAGCGGATCTTGTCGGTCTGAATCGCCAAATTGCCGTTCTGGCTTTCCAATTTGGAGACGGATTTGCAAATATGTTTTGGCCTCATACTGTTGCTGTTATATGCGGGATTGCCTGCATACCAATTGATCGTTGGTATAAATTTTTATGGCCGCTTTTCCTTTCAATTCTAAGCTTGGAGATCATATTTGTCATCATTGCAGTAGCTATTGATTATGGACAGTAATTGAACGGTGAAAGGGATGGTCTACTTGTATAAAAGTTTAGAAGAATTAAAAAAACATCGAGTATTTTACTATTTTTCAGAAATATCAAATATCCCTAGGGGTTCTGGCAATGAGAAAGCGATCAGCGACTATTTGGTTCGCTTTGGAAAAGAACGTCATTTAGAGGTCATACAGGATGAGGCATTGAATGTCATTATAAAAAAGAAAGCTACACCTGGATATGAGAATATACCAACCGTCATTATCCAAGGGCATATGGATATGGTTTGTGAAAAGAATAAAGGGACTCTTCATGATTTTGAAAAAGATCCGCTTCTATTAAGGATTGTAGGAGATATGCTATATGCAACAGATACAACATTAGGTGCTGATAATGGAATTGCAGTTGCCTATGCTCTTGCTTTATTAGATTCAGATGAAATCCCCCATCCCTCCCTTGAGGTTGTTATCACAACAGAAGAAGAAACCACTATGGGGGGAGCATTAGCTGTTGATCCTGCTAACCTAAACGGTAAAATTTTCATTAATATTGATTCAGAAGAAGATAACAAGTTATTGGTAAGCAGTGCAGGTGGGATAAAAGTAATCCAAACTCTTCCGATAGTTTGGCAAGATATCCCTAAGGATGTATCGGCTTATTGTATTAGCGTAAGAGGATTAAAGGGAGGACACTCTGGTATATCTATCAATAAGGGAAGGGGGAATTCCAATAAGATAATAGGTCGATTATTATATGATTTGTTAGCTGAATTCCCTTATTTTATTCAACAAATCAATGGTGGCGTAGCAGTAAATGCAATTCCACGTGAAGCTGATGCAATTATTTTGCTTCATTCAGACTCTGTTGAGAAACTAGAAAATAAAATTGACGAGTGGAATGTTATTTTTAAAAACGAGCTGCAAACTTCTGACCCAGATGTATATATAAGCCTTGAAAACATCAAGTTTGATTTTACCAAGGTTTTTTCGGAAGAAACAATGCGTAAGGCAATTACCTCTCTGATGTTAATTCCAAACGGTATTCAAAGCATGAGTATGGAGATAGAAGGGTTGGTCGAAAGCTCGACTAACTTAGGAGTTGTTACAACATTAGATACAGAGATAAAGTTTGAAAGTGATACGAGAAGTTCGGTGAAAAGTCTAAAGTACAATATAGTTAGTAAAGCCAAAATAGTAGCAGATACACTTGGGTGCCAATTTACTACCGAGTGCAATTATCCAGAATGGCCATATAATCCCAACTCAAACATTCGAAAGTTATTTGAAAAAATTCACAAGCAGAAACATGGTACGGATATTGAGATTATCGCAGTTCATGCTGGAATTGAGTGTGGTATCTTTATCGAGAAAATTCCTGGATTAGATGCTATCTCTATTGGTCCTGATATGTACAATGTTCATACTCCCGATGAACATTTGAATATACATTCTACGATGAATAATTGGAAATACTTCCTTTCAGTACTAAAAGAAATGAAATCATATAATTGGAAGGAAAATAGTATGTAGTAAGAATCGAAAAATGATTCTGGTGCAAAAAAATAGGGCAAAATTAAATGAACTTTAATTAATAATGCTTCAGTTTTATTCGTAATAAATCCTTTATGATGAACTTTTATGATAAAAAAGGTAACTGGTAGGTATGTATGCTAGCACAAGAGCCTTACCAGGTTAATAAAGCTGGTGACTATCCCTATACCTGTCACTTTGACCGAATAATTTGCGCTTATTTTAAGTGTTATTTTACACATCCAACTTTAAAAGCCCAGCTACCTTCACATAAGAAGATAAGCTGGGTTTCTTAATAATTTACATCAAATCATTTATAGAACTATTCTAATCTGTTTAGTAAAAAAAGCAACTGCAGCAACTGCTTATTGTTCAGCAATCGCTTCGTTTTCTTGAATACTAACTGTAACTGATCACGATTCATTATTCCTCAGTGTCTCTTCAAAAGGCTTTCCAAGCTGGGCTAATCTCAGAAGACAAGTCTCATAAATCAAACCAAAGCAGGTTACTTCATATCTATTTTTTCCTCGAAATCAATCCGTCATTTTCCGAAACACCGCAATGCAAATCATGATTAAAGGTAAAAGAAACCCAACGGTATATGAAAAAAGTACTGCAAATTCTTGATCCCAAGTTTGTTGCTCAATGACATTTGAAAACATTACGAGTGAAAGGGTCAAACTAACTCCCCCCAAAGGTAATGTTAAAGGTCGATGATTTTTTAAATTAAAGATTTGTGCGATACCGATAGTAACTGCATATAAATAAATTGTCATTTTCATATAAATCGAAAGAATCCACATGATAGCTAATACTGCTTCAATACGTTGTACAAAATTTCCTATATTAATTTTTCTCGCTAGTGCATAAGTGGGATAAGTATGCCTAGCAGTACTATCAGTTCCAAGTACAGATATAGTTAAGAAGATGACGAGAATCATTACAATACCGCCGATTAGGTATCCAATCATGAAAGATTTACTTGCGGCTTTTGGTTGATTCACAAATGCCGGAAAAATCATTAACAATACTACGGAAGTAACTGTAGAGAATTCTACAAAGAAAAAGATTGCCCTCAACAATGGTTTAGTTTCTACCTCAAATACAGGCTGAAGGTTTTCAAGATTGATTTGAGGAGCAATAAAAACTATCAAAATGATAAAAAGAATGAAGAAAAACACAATGAAAATTTCAGCGCTACGGGTAAACGTCTCTAATCCAAGACGAACACTCATGATTACAATAGTGGCCATTGAAATATGAATTGCAGCTATAGGTGTCTGTGGGAAAAATTGTATACTAATGAATTTTCCTGCATAGAACAAAAGTTCAGATCCATATAAAAATATCATTGAAAGAAAAAAAAGAGAAATTATTTTACCGATCCATTTTCCAAACAGATTTTCATGCATTTCTACAAACGTTTTACCAGGAAACAACAGCCCAAGCTTGCTGTATAACCAGATGATAATTAACCCAACAGCTACGCCTAAAACAGCTGCAATCCAACCATCCTGTTTCGCCTCGGCAGCCATTGTTGTCGGAACAGTGATAATTGTTGTACCAATCGTAAAAAATGTCACTAGTGTTCTGAATTGGCGCGCTGATATTTTTTCGGTTTCCAGCATCTATTTTCCACCTTCTTTATTTAACAAAAATCCATAGTTCATTTAGATTCTCACCCTCTTGTGATCTATAAGCATTTTTGGCTTTACTTGGAGATTTTAAACATACTTTAAAGTCGAACTTATTTGCTCAATTTAAAAGAGATTTAACTTCTGGAAGGACAAAGGAAGGGATTTAGGCCGCAAGGAAACGAGGGAAACATCTTGGAAGAGCGAAAACCGATGAGGAAAGATGAATTATGCCTTATATCTAATAGGTCAAGGGATGAGTCGTACGGATGCTGTGAAAAGGCGGTATCTCGTATGATTCTGTACCAGAAGATACAGGAAGGTAACGCAGACAATAAATAATGAACATGGCAAAGTATAGATACTGCATGATTATTGTCCTTTGCCCCTGGTTACACGAACGCTGGTACTGGACCTATTTGCTATTCCCGAAAATAAGTATTATTGAAGAGAGCAGCCCCTGTATTCGATATAGGGTATTGGAATCCAATTATTCGTTAAATTTCAATTTTAAGTGCAAATGTTTTTTGGTGTTTAAATCCTTTATGTGATTTCCTTTTAGAGGGGATGTTCTCTTTTTTAAGATTGTCCTTTACAATGGGTACAGTTTAATTTATAGACTCCGCTTTTATTGTCAAAGTAAGATTCAAAAATATTTGGTCTACATAATACTCATTAGAAACAATCATAAAGCACCTGAAAGCCTTTGGATTCAGGGATTTTTCATGGAACTGTTGTATAAAAATAAAGATGTTTCATTTAGCCGTTTATGGACACAAGTAATGTTATCCCATAATAGAGGCATGAACATTTATGGACAAGTATATAGAAAGACTTTTATATAGCCATAGGGTTGAAGCAGTCTCTGAATTTGATGATAATTTTAATTTATTGTCATATCAAATTGTTGTTTTCCATTTCCATTCCATACTGGCTCACATGGAAAGTTGTTGGTAGAATAAGATGAATGCTTTTGAAGCTGCTGATGTGAACTTGTGCTAGAAAATATTAAAATGAGGACTATGACAGAGGTTCGGAGTCTTTTTAATTAAAGGAAGGTAAAGAGCAGGGGGATTTCGATTATGAGAGAGCAAAATAACCCAGAAGATGGAAGGCATTTAAGGTCAATGAAAACGAGATACAAAATAATTAACGCTGCCCATCATGTCTTTTTAAGGGAAGGGTTTCAACAGACAACGATTAAACAAATTATAGAACAAGCAAAAACAGGGTATGGAACAGCTTATGGTCATTTTAAGGGAAAAGATGACTTGTTAATTATAGTAATGGATGATGTAATGGATAAGTTTTTTAATGTAGCACATATCCCCTTTTTTCCTTCAACAAAAGAAGAAGCAAAAGGAATTATCTTGGATCAGGTATTCGAATTTTTAAAAATAGCAGACACTGAAAGAGAAATAATGAAAGTTTTTTCAGAAGGCATTGGTATTTCAACTACTGTTAACGACAAGTGGGAAGAAATTAGACAAGGGTTTATTCAAAGTATTACTAAGGATATTACTTATTCGCAAGTAAAAGGACTGGCTCGCACAGACTTAAAAGCTGAATTAGTAGCTCGCAGCTGGTTTTTTTCTAATGAAATGTACCAATGGGAAATCGTTTTTAATAAAAATAATAGTCCCCTTGAAGAAATAGCCTTAACATTAACAACGATGTATGTAGACGCAATTTATTTATAAACCTCTTCCTCATAAATATTCTATTAAAAGGAAAGAGTTGGATCAAAAAACGAACATGAGTTAAAATCTCTTCCAATTATGGTATGTTTGTCAGGTAATAGGACTGACTAACTAATAATAAGCGAGATCGCCCTTTCACACAAAAAAAGGCCAATGCTCTTTTTCGAAAGCATTTGGCCAATTTTTATTATATTACGCAATTGCAAGAGTCGTTAAATTTTAAGCTACTACATTTCGCTGAGAATCGAACTTTTCATATTGTTTCTCTACCATTATTTTTCTCAATGTGTTTATAGTACGCCAAACATCTTCATATGAAGTGTAAAGCGCTATTGGCGCAAGGCGAATGATATTTGGTGCGCGGAAGTCTGGAGTAATATTATTTTCTTTAAGTGCCTTACAAATACGAACAGCCTCTTTATGCTCCAGACTAACATGTCCCCCTCGACGCGAGTCATCATTAGGGTTAGCGATGATAAATCCCATATTATCTAATTCAGTAATGATTAAGTCCATCATATATCTAGTAATTTGACGAGACTTTCTATAAATTCTATTGATAGATGCTTCTGAAAAGATTTCTAAAGATCCGATTAATGGAGCCAAACTAAAGATATGTGGGGTCCCGATTTGATAGGCACCTGCTGAATGTTCAAGAGTTAGAACATGTTCCATATCAAACTGCTTTTCTTTGTTGGAACTATACCAACCGGTTAAACCAGGCAATTTTCCAAAGTGCTTTTTATTAATATATATGGACCCAACACTCCCAGGACCAGCGTTTAAATATTTATAGTTGCACCAAATGCCAAAGTCTACATCCCATTCACTAAAAGAATGCGGGATAACACCAGCGGAATGACATGCGTCAAACCCAATTAAAATACCACGTTTATGTGCTTCCTCAGTTAACATTTTTATGTCTAATAATTGCCCACTGCGATAAAGTACTGTAGGTAATAGTATGAGGGCCACTTCATCAGTCATAGCAGCAACCACATCTTCTTCTTCTATTAATCTCCCATCCCTGCTTTCCAAACGAATGAGATGTTCATCTGGATTATAACCATGTAACCGTATTTGGCTTTGTAGTGCATAAATATCAGTTGGAAAATCAAGTGCTGTCGCTATAATTTTGGTTCTATTTCCTTCAGGCTGATAAAAGGTGGATACAACTTGATGTAAATTTGATGATGTAGAACCTGTAACGATGACCTCAGATGGATTAGCACCAACGATTGGTGCCATCTTTTCACCTAATTTTTCCGATAAATAAAACCATGGATAACTACCTTCAGTCCAACCTTCTATCTGAGAACGCCTCCAAGATTCCATAAGCTCTAATAAGCTTTTTTCGGATCGTTTGGACATTAAACCGAGGGAATTTCCATCAAGATAAATCTTATCCTCTGGTATATAAAACTCATTTCGAAATATGGATAGATCATCTCGCTTATCTAGTTCAAGTGCATGCTCCAAAGAAGGATTAAAACAATTACTGTTCATAATATTCACACCTTTCAATTAGTTTAAAATGTAAATACAACTATAAAATAAATACGACTCCATGTCTATAACTTTTATTTTTCAATATTCTAAAATAGAACGATATCTCAATTACAATAGATATAAGCTATTTAAATTCACAAAAAGGTTAGATGGCAAGTCGAAAAATGTTATGGACATGATGTCGGTTTGATATTATAATCCGAATTATAAGAATTTACAGAAAAGTTAGAGGGCGATAAATGGGCTAATAATTTTCTAGATTAGTGATTTATGAAAGCGTTATAAGAGATTCATTAACTACAGTTATTGAGGAGGAAAAAATAATGAATACAAAAAGCTTGGTTTCTTTTAATTTAAACAAATGGATCGAAGAAAATAAGGACTTATTAAAACCACCTGTAAATAATAAGGTCATTTGGGAAGATTCTGAATTTATTGCCATGATTCTTGGTGGACCGAATAGAAGACGTGACTTCCATGTTGACCCGTCCGATGAGTTCTTTTATCAGATTAAAGGTGATTGTTTTGTGGAGTGCATTACGGAAGAGGGGGAGCGTAAAGTTATAACGGTGAAAGAGGGAGAAGTGTTTATGCTTCCCGCAATGGTACCGCATTCACCACACCGGGTCGCCGATACATACGGACTTGTAATCGAACGGAAGCGGGATCAAGGGGAGATGGAAGATTTCGTCTGGTTCTGTGACGAATGTAATGTTGAAATGCATCGCGTAACCGTTCAACTATGTGATATTGAAACACAAGTGAAAAATGCGATTCATAGTTTCAATTCAAATAAGGAAATTAGAGTATGTAAAAATTGCAGCCATGTGATGCCGGAGGAAGTGGAGGAATGGAAATGCGAATAGATTTTCATACACATATCATTCCTGAAAGCTTTCCGGACTTTGCCGAAAAGTATGGTGGTGAACGCTGGCCTGTGCTGGAGCGAACCTGCACATGTGGAGCATCCATTATGGTAGGGGGAAAGAGTTTCCGAGACGTAACCGACCAAGTATGGTCTCCTGAAAAACGCATAGCAGACATGGACCGTGAAGGAGTGGACATCCAAGTTCTATCTCCGATTCCTGTTACCTTCTCGTATTGGGCAAAACCGCAGCATGCCGAGGAAATGGCAAAAATCCAAAACAATTTCATTGCAGAGACCGTAGCTAAGTATCCAGACCGTTTCGTCGGACTAGGAACGGTTCCGATGCAGGATGGTCCAACCGCCGTAAAGGAGATGGATCGCTGTATTAATGAATTACAGCTGCATGGGATTGAAATCGGAACGAATGTGAATGGCAAAAATTTAGATGATCCTTCCTTCATTGAATTTTTCCAAATGGCCGAGAAATGGGAGGTGCCCCTTTTCATTCATCCGTGGGAAACATTGGGTCGTGATCGAATGGCAAACCATAATTTTATGTATACGGTAGGAATGCCTAGTGAAACGGCACTTGCTGCAGCGACGTTAATATGGAGCGGTATTATGGAGAAGTTTCCGAGATTGAAAGTTTGCTTTGCACATGGAGGCGGATCCTTCCCATATATCCTTCCCCGACTAGATAAAGGATGGGAAGTATGGCCTCATTTGCGGTTGACGACTCATCCTCCTAGCTACTATGCAAAGCAATTTTATTTTGATTCGTTAAATTATGATCCAATAAACATTAAGTATATGATTGAGCGATTTGGACACGAGAAAATTTTTATGGGATCAGATTATCCATTCTTGCTCCGTGAAATCGACCCTGGAAAAGTGATTGATGAAACTGTTGAATTAACTGAACAACAAAGGGCAGATATGCTTGGCGAAAATGCTGCTAGGTTCCTGAATATTGAAAAGAAGAAAAGAGGTGCCGTCTATGCCAACAGTGCAAACACCGGAGAGTAGATTGAAGGAAATGGGATTAACCTTATCACCTGTTCGCCCTTCTGTAGGGAATTATGTTAGCTGTGTACGGACAGGGAATTTATTGTTTACAGCTGGACAAGGCGTTGATCAATATCACGGGAAATTGGGAAGAGATTTGACAATCGAGGAAGGTTATCAAGCCGCCCGTCAATCGATGCTGAATGTATTGAGTGCTGTCAGCCATGAGCTGGGTGGGTTAAGCAAGGTGAAGCGCGTTGTCAAAATTCTTGGTTTTGTGAACAGTATGGAAGATTTTACGGCCCAGCCTAAAGTGATGGATGGGGCTTCTGACTTGCTAGTGGAAGTATTCGGGGAAAAAGGTAAGCATGGTCGGTCCGCAGTGGGGATGGCCCAGTTGCCAAACAATACAGCTGTTGAAATTGAAATGACTTTAGAAATTGAGGATGAGGAGGGTGCATGATGAGTAAAGAAGCATTAGTCGAAAAAACAAAAGTAAAAGATGCCAAGCTGTTTATTGATGGAGAATATGTAGAGGCTCTTTCAGGTAAAACCTTTGATACCCTTAATCCTGCTACCAATGCGAAGCTTGCAACTGTTGCCGATGGAAGCGAGGAAGACGCAAAACGCGCCATCGAGGCAGCACAGCGTACATTTGAAAGTGGCGTTTGGAGCAAGATGCCGATTGAGGAAAGATCTGATATTCTTTGCAAAATGTCGGATTTGATCATGGAAAGAGTGGATGAACTCGCTTATGTGGAAACGCTTGACGTTGGGAAGCCGATTAAAGAAAGCCGTGGATTTGACATTCCACGTGCCGCTCAAAACTTCCGCTTTTTTGCAGAGATGGCCAAGTATATGGTGCATGAACATTATGATAAGCACAATGTTATGTCCTATGCCAAATACGCACCGGCTGGTGTTACAAGCTTAATTATCCCTTGGAATTTACCGTTCATGCAAATGACATGGAAAGCTTCTGCTGCTATGGCTTCCGGGAATACTGTTGTGGTAAAACCGGCATCCTATACCCCGTTAAGTGCCGTCATGCTCGGAGAAATCGCTAATGAAGCTGGATTGCCACCTGGGGTGTTAAATATCATCACAGGTCCAGGAAGTACGGTTGGTACGACTATGTCGACACATCCGTATGTCCGCCGCATTTCATTTGTCGGGGAAAGCAATACTGGCAAAAACGTGATGAGAAATGCCGCGAATAACTTAATTCCAGTTTCCTTAGAGTTAGGAGGGAAATCAGCCAACATCGTATTTGAAGATGCGGATTTAGATGAAGCAGTAAAAGGATCTATTGAGGCCATTTATCGTAACCAGGGGGAAATTTGCTTAGCGGGTTCGCGATTGCTCGTCCAAGAAAGCGTTTATGATCAATTTTTAGAAAAGTTCACAGAAGCCGTAAAGAAGATTAAAGTGGGAGATCCGACTGATGAAAATACGGACATGGGAGCCCTTGTATCGAAGGGACATCTAGAGACAGTCGATCAATATGTGCAAATCGGAATTTCTGAAGGAGCCAAACTTGCTCAGGGAGGAAAACGAGTAGCCGGATTTGAAAAAGGAAATTTCTATGAGCCAACCGTTCTTTATGATGTGAACAATAAGATGCGTGTAGCCCAAGAAGAAATTTTCGGTCCTGTTATTGTGATCATTCCATTTAAAACAGAGGAAGATGCCATCCGTATTGCAAATGATTCAATCTACGGCCTAGCAGGCGTCGTTTGGACAAATGATTTAAGGCGAGCACAACGGATCGTTTCTGAAGTGAATGCGGGATTAATGTGGGTTAATTGTTGGTATATCCGTGACTTAAGAACGCCGTTTGGCGGGGCGAAAGCAAGCGGTATCGGCCGTGAAGGAGGCCGTCATAGTTTTGAATTCTACACAGAAGCAAAAACGGTCACGATGAAACTATAATTTTACAAAATAATCTTATCGCGGTACTTATTGAAAGGATCATGATGAAAAGTCTTCTTTAGAATTTTACGATGGTTCCTTTCAAGAAGATAACTCTAAATGTATAGATCTTATACTTTTTGAGTTATCCTCCATTTTAAAAGAAGGGGTGGCTCAATCTATGCAAATGTTATTAGAAAATTTGGCGGAAGAGCTTTTGGAAGCGGAACGGACCAATCAGCCAATCGCTCCAATTACCGATCGTCATAATACATTATCCGTTGCTGACTCTTATCACATTCAGCTGGAGGTTGTAAAAAGGAAGCTTGAGGCAGGGAGAACGATTATCGGAAAAAAAGTGGGGCTGACAAGCAAAGCTATGCAAAATATGTTAGGCGTCGACGAACCTGATTATGGACATTTATTTGATGATATGAAGGTGGAAAATGGAGAAACAGTCAAAATCGATTTGATGGTCGCACCTAAAATCGAAGCGGAAATCGGCTTTATTTTGGGAGAAGATTTAACAGGTCCTAATTTGACATATTTAGATGTCATGATGGCAACGAAATATGTCGTTCCGACGATTGAAATCATTGACAGCCGCATTGCCGATTGGAAAATTAAGCTGGTCGATACGATTGCAGATAATGGTTCATCCGCCAAAGTGGTTGTAGGGGAGAAGTTATCAACGATTGATCAAATCGATTTACGTAGCGCTAGCATGGTTCTTTACAAAAATGAAGAATTGATTGCGGCAGGTGCGGGCGCAGCGGCTCTTGGACACCCTGCTCATGCTGTGGCATGGTTGGCAAATAAGCTTTCTGAATTCAATATTTCGCTGAAAGCAGGAGAATTGATTTTACCTGGGGCTTTATCTGCAGCGATTCTAGTATCGAGTGGAGATACGGTCACAGCTGAATTCGGCTCTCTCGGTTCGGTATCTGTTCGGTTTGAATGATTATAGAAAGAAGGTGGATAGACGTGAAAAAAATAAAAGCGGCCATTGTCGGTTCGGGAAATATCGGTACAGATTTAATGTACAAACTGGAGCGCAGTGATGTCATTGAATTAACGGCGTTAATTGGAATTGATCCGGAATCGGATGGATTAAAAAGAGCGGAAAAGGCTGGTTATCAAACATTTAACAATGGAATACAAGCTCTCGTTGACAACCCGGATTTAGCGGATATTGTGTTTGATGCCACTTCAGCAAAAGCACATGTAAGACACGCTAAGATTTTAAAAGATTTAGGGAAAACAGCGATTGATTTAACTCCCGCAGCGAGAGGACCATTTGTCTCCCCGGCGGTTAATCTTGGAGAAAACCTTGATGCCGAAAACGTAAATATGATTACTTGCGGCGGTCAGGCTACGATTCCGATTGTCAATGCCATCAATAAGGTAGCGGATGTGACGTATGGAGAGATTGTGGCGACTATTGCGAGCCTTAGTGCCGGTCCGGGTACACGAGCGAATATTGATGAATTTACGATTACGACAAGAAGAGGGATTGAGGAAGTGGGAGGAGCTGACCGTGGAAAGGCCATCATTATCTTAAATCCTGCTGATCCACCAATTTTGATGCGTGACACGGTGTATTGTGAAGTGAAAAAGATGGATGAAGAGGCTATTCGCCAGTCTATTTACAATATGGTCCAAAAAGTTCAGGAATATGTTCCAGGGTATCGTTTAAAGCAAGAACCTCTGTTTGACGGCAATCAAGTGACGGTTTTCTTAGAAGTAACGGGAGCAGGTGATTATTTCCCTTCTTATGCCGGGAATCTGGATATCATGACGGCTGCCGCAGCAAAAGTCGCGGAAGACTATGCCCGCCACATGTTGGGAATGACATCGACAGAACAAATAGAAAAGGAAAGGACTGTGGCACATGAGAAGAAATAGTGATAAGCCGATTCAAATCACGGAAGTCAGTTTAAGGGATGGAAGCCATGTAGTCAGGCATCAGTTTACAAAGGAACAAGTGCGGAATGTTGCTAGAGCACTGGATGATGCAGGTATGCATTATATTGAAGTGAGTCATGGCGATGGATTGGGGGGATCCACCCTCCAGTATGGAAAATCTCTTGTCAATGAAATGACGCTTATTGAGGCAGCAGCGGATGAATGCAAACAAGCGACTGTAGCTGTTCTTTTAATTCCGGGAATCGGAACCGTTCATGAATTGAAGGAGGCGCATAAACTTGGTGCGGGTTTGGTGCGCGTTGCTACGCATGTAACGGAGGCAGATGTATCCGCACAGCATATCCAAAAGGCCCGGGACCTTGGAATGGAAACGTTTGGTTTCTTGATGATGTCCCATTCTGCCCCGGTTGAAAAGCTGGTGGAAAAGGCGAAATTAATGGAAAGCTACGGGGCACAGGGCGTCTACATAACAGATTCCGCTGGCGCACTTTTGCCGCACGAAGTTCGCGAACGTGTAAAGGCTCTCCGCGAATCTCTTGAGGTTGAGGTCGGGTTCCACGCACATAATAATTTATCGCTTGCGGTTGCCAACACTCTTGTGGCGATTGAAGAGGGAGCGACGAGAATAGACGGAAGCGTACGCTGCCTGGGCGCCGGGGCAGGCAACACGCAAACGGAAGCCCTGCTTGCTGTACTTAATAGAATGGGAATGGATACAGGGATTGATTTATATAAAATGATGGATTTAGCTGAAGATGTGGTTGGACCGATTTTACCGGGTTCCCAAGAAATCCGTAAAGGAAGTCTTGTTATGGGATATGCGGGTGTATATTCTAGTTTTTTACTACATGCAGAGCGTGCCGGAAAACGATTCGGCCTAGATCCCAGAGATATTTTGATGGAACTTGGAAGAAGAAAAGCCGTGGGTGGGCAGGAAGATATGATTTTAGATGTAGCTGCGGAGCTGAGCAAGACTAAAGCGGGGGTGTAAAGGAATGACATTAACAAAAGGTGCGGATATTGAAATTGTCGAATATCTTCTTTCAGCTGAGAAGGAAGTCCGGGAAGTGATAAAAGTAACAGAACGTTATCCGGAATTAACGATGGAAATGGCATATAACCTACAACAGCAGTTGATTGAGCGGAAAATAAAAGAAGGTGCCAAGCATGTGGGTGTGAAGCTTGGCCTGACAAGCAAAGCGAAGCAAGAAATGATGGGAATCAATGAAGCCATCTATGGTTATCTATTAAATGATATGCTCTCAACCGAATGGGAACCGATAGACAGTAAAGAATTGATTCATCCAAAAGCAGAACCGGAAATTGCATTTTTAATAGGAGAGGATCTTCAAGGGACGAATGTAACATCGGAAGATGTTTTAAAGGCAGTCAAATATGTGGCGCCAGCTCTTGAAATCATTGACAGTCGTTATTTGAATTTCAAATTTACGCTTCCTGATGTGGTGGCTGATAACTGTTCTTCTGCACGTTTTGTAGTAGGAAGCAAGTGGGTGAAGCCAGAGAAACTCGATTTAGCCAATGTAGGAATGGTCATGTCTAAGAATGGTGAGGTTGCGACAGTTGGAGCGGGCGCTGCCGTTTTGGGTCATCCTGCAACAGCTGTTGCTTGGGCAGTCAATAAACTTGGACAAAGAAATGAAGGCTTAAAAAAGGGTGATATTGTTCTAACTGGTGCTTTATCAGAAGCTATCGCGTTTGAAGCGGGAGACTCTATTATTGCCCAATTTGATGGATTAGGCAGTGTATCTTTCTTTTGTAAATAATACTAGATTTGGAGGTTTTCTATGCCGGTCATTCAAATTCAAATTTTAAAAGGCAGAGATAACGAACAAATTAAAGGCTTGATTGCAGATGTAACAAAGGCTGCGATGAAGAACCTTCGTGTAAAGTCCGAGCAAGTAAGGGTATTGGTCACTGAAATCCCTGATACACATTGGGGGACGTGTGGATTTACTATGAATGAGTTTAGAAGTAAGGGAGATGAAGTGGAAAAGTGAAACAGAAATAGGGTTCTATATCAGGAGGGGATTAAATGAAAGAAAAAGATCCATTCCAAGATATTATGGAAAGGGAGAATGGATTAAATAAGGGATTGGAAACAACACAACTTAGGATTTTAACCAAATGGAGTATGGGGTATGTGGATTGGAGTTTTCATTTCTCTTTTTAGTTATTTTAGTAAAGAAATGATTGCAGTTAGTGCTGGAGAAGCCAAAGAACCTGAAAAAGCTGTTCCCTGTGCACTTCGATCCGCGGTTGTTCGATTAATCTTATTTTATTTGTTAACACTTTCTCTAATGCTAATGATTGTGCCTTGGAATGAGGGAAGTGGAAATGAAAGTCCGCTTGTTAACGTTATGGATACACTCTATATCCCTGGAGCGGCTGGAATAATGAACTTTGTTGTTCTTATTGCTGCACTTTCGGCTATGAACAGTCAATTATATTCTACTCTATGATGTTTTCACTATCTAGAGCTGGGTTTCGGAGTATATATAGTGGCTCGGATATAGCATTACAATATTATTAAAAAGAGGTGCATAGAATGTCAAATGTGAAACAACCCAGTTTATTACAAGCTATTTTACCGCTGCTAATAATTGTTATTTCAGCTGCTTTTTCGATTCTCCGTTGGAACGCAGGAATGTTTGTCCCTTTATTAACTGGTATTGTTACTACAGCATTACTTGGTCTGTATCTTGGGTATAAATGGAGCGATTTAGAAAAATTTTTGAGCGACGGTGTTTCCAGGGCTTTGACTGCAATTTTTATGCTTTTCATCATAGGCTCCATTATTGGTACATGGATTCTAAGTGGGGTTATTCCAACTCTGATCTACTATGGTTTGGATATTTTAAGCCCAGATATTTTCCTGCCCACCGTTGCGATTACCACTGCCATTTTGGGTCTTGCAACAGGAAGTTCCTTTACAGCTATTGCTACAATTGGACTAGCATTTATGGCTGTTGGGCAGGGAATAGGTTTTCCACCTGCTCTCGTTGCAGGGACGATCATTTCTGGTGCACTATTTGGTGATAAGTTGTCAGCATTATCTGACACGACTAACTTGACACCTGCAATGGTCGATACCGACCTCTTTAGCCATATAAAACATATGTTATGGGATTCTATTCCAGCATTTGCGATTTGTCTTGTTCTTTACTACTTCTTTGGTATGCAATATTCAGGAAATTCTATTAACCTTGAGAAAGTAAGCGCCATCATGGACGCTTTAAATCAAACGTTCAATATTAATCCTGTATTACTTTTATTGCCTGTACTAACGATTTATATAGTGACTAGAAAGTTTCCAGCCATTCCTTCTCTTTTACTTGTTAGTGTCCTTGGCGGCATAACGGCTATTGCTTTCCAAGGAAGCTCATTGAGCCAAGTGATTCAGTCCATTACAAATGGTTACACCAGTCAATCTGGTCTTGAATTACTAGATTCCTTACTTAATCAAGGTGGAATGAAATCAATGTTCGAATTAATTGCACTCGTAATACTGGCTACTGCATTTGGGGGTATACTTGAAGGTACGGGGGTACTTAAGACGGTCCTTAATTCATTTATAAACAAAGCTCGTACGACTGGCTCTTTGATATTTTCAACTATTCTGTCAACCTTAGTCATTGGGTTTGCTAGTGGGGCTCAATATCTTGCGATCATCCTTCCTGCCCGAGCTTTTGTAGGAGCATATAAGCAACGTGGTTTAGATACTAAAAATCTATCACGTTGTATAGAGGCCGCCGGTACGGTTGGAATTAATCTAGTACCTTGGAGTGTAAATGCTTTATTTGCTGCAAAAGTCCTTGGAGTTAGTCCTACAGAGTTTATCCCATTTATTTTCTTTTCTTTCTTAATCCCTTTGATTAATCTAATTTATGGTTACACCGGAATCAGCATTGTGAATAAAACTTATCCCGAAAAGGGGACTGATTCAATTTCTCAATCTGAACCTGATGAAAGGGAAGTGGTAATGTAAAACAGTTGTTTTCTTCGTTAAGGATTACTGATGAAGGAAAAGAGTTTAGCCTATGAACTTTAATAGGCCTTCCCAACATTGGAAATAAAAAAAGGGACAATTTATCTCCCTTTTTTTCGTATTTATATAAGTCTTTAGATTTAAAAAAGTCGCTAATATTGATTTAATTGCCGTGTTAAATTAAAGGCGATTTTTGTAACAAATAAGTGTGGGTGCATTAGGAGAGAATTATGTTTACTGTAGTGAATAAAAGTTTAAAAGATTTTGTGAACCATTGACATCATTAGTTTATATAATAGGAGGCAACAATGATGAAGAATAATCAACCTAATATTGTGATGATTTCATGTGATCATTTAAGAGCGGACTTATTGGGATGTACAGGTCATGACCTAATTCAAACCCCTCATATTGATATGTTAGCAAAAAAAGGAGTTCGTTTTACCCAAGCATACTCCACTACACCTATTTGTATCCCGGCTCGAGCAACTATCATGACAGGGCTTGAGGGTAACAGCTTAGGACTAACGGAATATCGGGAAGGCGTTGAACTACCTGTACAAGAAACCCTTCCTAAACAATTAAGTGATGCTGGTTATCAAACGATGGTAGTTGGTAAAATGCATACATATCCAGAACGTCGCCATTATGGGTTTAACAATATGATTCTTTGGGAAGAAGGACGTCCATTCGGGGCTCCAAATGGAGAAAAAAGAGGGTATGGAGACTATGAACAATGGTTAGCGGAACAAGGATATCCTGGCATGGCATTTGGTCATGGTATGTCAATAAACGGATACACCATGACACCATGGCATTTGCCGGATCATTTACATCCGACTGAGTGGATTGGCTATGAAACGTGTAAACAAATTAAACGGCGAGATTGGACCAGTCCATTATTCATTTGGGCATCATTTACTGCTCCTCATCCACCTTTAGCCCCTTTATTAAAGGATCTCTATATGTACGATCGAGATGAAATGCCTCGCCCCGTTATTGGTGATTGGGCTGAGAATCATTCGGTCTTTCATGAATTAGGATTATCCTTTGGAGAGACGATGACTGACAAGCAAATTGACCTGGCGTATCGTGCCTACTTTGCATTGGTTACTCAAGTGGATAGGCAAATTAATAGAATCATTGGCACTCTTCGTGAAGAGGGCATCCTTGATAATACATGGTTTATTTTCACATCCGATCATGGAGATAATCTAGGTGATCACCATCTCTGGCAAAAAACGAACTTCTTGAAGGGATCTTGTAATATTCCGTTAATCATAACTCCTCCGCTAGTAGGAAGAGGAGATAGTTCAAATGAACTTCATTCAGAATGGCTTCCGGGTACGGTTAATCATTCGGTTGTAGGTTTACAGGATATTCTTCCAACATGCTGTGAACTAGGTGGCGCAATAATTCCAAACAATATTGATGGAAAGAGTTTGATAGCGCTTGTAAATGATTCCTCTAAATCTGTAAGGGAAGTCATACTGGGGGAATTTGGGGCTACAGGGAAACGCTCTTTTATGATAACCAATGGCGAATGGAAATATATCTGGTATGAAGAAGATGGAACAGAGCTGCTTTTTAACATTCAGAAGGATTCGGATGAAATGAACAACTTAACCTTGAAGCAGCCTCAATTAGTAGATGAATGGAGAAGTAAGTTAGTGGAAATTATATCTAACCGTGAAAATGATCCAGCTGTTTTTGATAACAAACTAACAGCTGTTACTCCGGGGCTTGAACTATCTGCCATGGAAAAAGAAAAAAGAAAGAATGCCTATCCATTCTTTCATCCGATGGGACTACACTAATTTTAACTGAAAATATTCATCCGATTGGGGGGAAAAGGATTGTCTAAAAAAAACTGTTGTACTGCGAAGAGGGAAAATGGATTAGGAAGCAGTATCTCACTATGCGAAGCAGTTTATGAGTTAACACCAACAAAGTTAACACGACATGAAGAAAATCTTATTAAATTACCTGGTGGAGAATTTTTAATGGGGACGGATGAACAAGAAAGCTTTCCCGATGATGGGGAAGGACCGATTCGAAAAGTATACTTAAAACCTTTTGCCATTGACCGTTATGCTGTCACAAATGCACAATTCAAGGAGTTTGTGGAGGATACTGGGTATATTACAGATGCAGAACGTTATAGGTGGTCATTTGTGTTTCACTTATTTCTATCTGAGGAAGTGAAGAAACGGGTAACTCATTCACCAAAGGAAACTCCATGGTGGTTTGCGGTAGAGGGGGCTTACTGGAAGTACCCTGAAGGTCCTGATTCTTCTATTGTTGATAGGATGAATCACCCTGTTATCCACATTTCATGGAACGATGCGATGGCTTATTGTAAGTGGGCGGGCAAAAGGCTACCTACAGAAGCAGAATGGGAATACGCTGCTCGTGGAGGATTAGTGAAGAAGAAATATCCTTGGGGGAATAAACTTACCTATAAAGGAGAACACCGCTGTAATATTTGGCAAGGCAGGTTTCCGATAGAAAATACAGGGGAGGATAGCTATCTTTCAACTGCTCCAGTTGATGCATTCTCACAGAATGGGTTTGGTTTATATAATGTATCAGGAAATGTATGGGAGTGGTGTTCGGATTGGTTTTCCAAAGTACATACTCAGGCAAAGTTCTGCCAAAACCCCATTGGACCTGAAAAAGGGACAACACGTGTGATGAAAGGTGGGTCTTATCTATGTCATAAATCATATTGTAACCGATATCGTGTGGCTGCCCGAAGCTCCAATACCCCTGATAGTTCATCAGGAAATTTGGGTTTCCGGTGTGCTGCAGATATTGAATAACATAGGAAATCTACCATATTATTAAGAACTCTGAAGATATAAAGTGGTGATTAAATGAAGATAGAAAATCTAGAGGTTTTTTGTCTTGTTGTAGAGGAAGGGAGCATTAATAAGGCTTCAAGAAAAAAATATCTTACTCAACCAGCTGTTACTAGACAGATTCATCAAATAGAAAAAGTCTATGATACTTTATTATTTGAAAGAGAGTACGGAAAACTAACTTTATCAGAAAGCGGAAAAGTGTTATATCCAATTGCCAAAAAAATCGTGAATGATTTTGACCAATCCTTGGCTATTGTTAATGAGTCAAAAGAAAAGGGTAGTTTTGCTTTGAATATTGGTGCTTCTCTAACAATAGGGGAATATTTATTACCTAAAATACTAGGGGAATTTAAAACGGAATTTCCCGAAATTGAGGTAACATTAAAAATTGGAAGTACACCATCAATACTCAAACAATTAAAAAGGGATGAAATCCAAATTGCCTTAGTTGAAGGAGAAGTGGAAGGCGGAGAATATAAAGTAAAAAGGTTTGCCGAAGATGAGGTTGTGGTTGTTTGTTCCGCTAATCATAAGTGGAAGGATTGGGAAAAAGTATGTATAGAAGAAGTAATGGCTGAAAAAATTATCTGGCGGGAAGAGAATTCTGGAATCAGAATAGTTGTAGAAGATATACTTAAGAACATTCAAGTGTTTGAACAATTAAAGATTTATATGGAATTCGGAAGTACACAAGCAATCAAAGGGGCAGTCGAAGAGAACTTAGGGATATCCATTTTATCTAAGCTCACACTAGAAAAAGAAATAAGAGAGGGTTCATTAAAGGCTTTATCAATCGAGGGCATAGACTTTAAAAGGAACTTGTGGATCGTGCAGAAAAAAGAGTATATTACAAAGGGATTGGTCAAAGAGTTCCGTAATTATTTATTTCAGCGAATCGGGCTTGATTAAATGTTTTGGACATAATTTACCATTTCATGGTGGATTTTGTCCTTTTTTTGTTTCTTTCCATTTCTGCAATGAGCACATCATTTGGAACGTTTTTGCCCATAAAGGTTCATTGAGATTCCGCCAGCAGTGGCAGCTTTATCAATGCTTAGCAGATTTGCAATTGGACGACAAGAACTGGTCGAGATAACAAATACACTTTCAACATAATGGGTATTCGCTGATACATATCGAGTTCATCTGGATTGACGTGATGATAAAATGAATGGGTTAATACTCTAATATCTTTCAGGATTAGGTCGGTTGTCTTTAGAGATAATAAGATTTTAATGGTTAGAGAAAACACTGATGGAGGTTGGTCTTTACCAGGAGGTTGGGGCGACATAGGATTAGCTCCCAGTGAAGTTGCAGTCAAAGAAGTAAGGGAGAATCAGGGTTTGATGTTAAGCGATTAAATTGTTAGGTGTCCTTGATAAGAAGTGTCATCCCACACCCTCCTTCACTTTATCACGTTTATAAAATGTCTATCCTATGTGAAGTAATTGGGGGACAACCTAAAGAAGGACTAAAAACGAGTGCAGTTGAGTTTTTTGCTGAAAATGAACTACCATCATTATCAATAGCTAGAAATACAGAATCACAAATTGAATTGGCTTTTAAGCATTAACATATCCACAAGAACCTGTCTATTTTGATTAATTTTTCAAATGGGTGTGCCTCCAGTTAAAGAACTAACGGGTGCGTTAGCCGAAAATCAGAGCTGTCTTTAAGGAAGCTTTTTCTTTATGGAACTATCGGGGCAGAATAGTTTAAAAAGGATTATCAAAGGAGTCGGTAAGAATGAGTTTAGCTTCCTACATTGGCTGTAATATAGAATTACCAATTAACCATGATGAATATTCAGATGATTCTTTTTACATTGGAAGATGTTTTGCAGGAGATAGCGAACTGCAAAATGTAAAAAAATATCAGTTTACTACCCCTTATGTTTACGAGGTATCAAGTCATTGGGGAATTGAGATTTCGGAATATATGAATCAAGAAACCTGTGCTGAATCAAAAGTAAAACTGTTAGAACTTTGTAAAAGAATGGACAGCTATCTTGAAAAAGGGGATTATTTTGAACTGTATAGCTGTTGGGTTGGAGATGAAACTAATAAGCGAGAGGGTGAGATAACTTTCCAAATCAATAACTTTGATATTGACCAGATTGAAATACCAGAAAAAACGTTAGTGAGATTTGAAAAATAAAGGTTTCTGTGCTTTAGCTGAAGATCGGAGCAGTCTTTAAGGCAGCTTTTTCTTGTGGAACTAAAGGGGCAGGATAGTTCAACAAGCATAGTGTCTTCGAACTGTTCGCTAAACAATTTACTAATAGAAAATGTGTTATAATCATTTATCTAGAGTTTATGCACTGATAAACCTGTAGCCATTTGAACATTAGTACATGCCCATTCACCCATTGTTTTTAATTAATTCCCCTTACAGTATCTCCTGCTCTGTTATTCGGTCTGCAGCCATAATCTCAGTAAAGAGTATAATAATTTAGGAGGTTAATTCTTTTGGAAAACACCGAAAGCATCTTAAATTCAAGAATTAAAGAGATTTCAAATCATATTTTATTTATAAAAGAAAAGCTCGCCCTACAACGTTTTGAGTTCGATTCAAACACATATACAAGCGATGTTGCTAGTCAGATTAAAATTTGGAGAGAAAATCTTATTGATATATATGCAATGTCTATTAATCAAGATCAGAAAGAGATTTATAAGATATTAAAAACATGGGGTATGGAAACAGTTGACTTACTGGTTAATCTCAATTTGCCTCTTGATTTGGCTATTGAAGAAGTTCGTTTTTATCGAGATACAATTGGCGAAATTATAAAAGATATGGCTAAGGATTTTTCAATGACAATTGATGACTTTTATAATATTCTATCAGCCTTTGATTCTGTGATAGATAGAGCGATTCATTGGCTCAGTATTTCATATTCTAGAAGCTATTCAGCAAGAATAACTCTAGCAGAAACAACAGCTTATGATCTTTCCATCCCTGTCGTAAGAATAACTACCGAGATAGGTGTAATTCCACTCATAGGTGTTCTTGACACACAAAGAGCCAGTCATCTAATGAGTCAAGCACTTGAAATAGGAACCAAATTTAATTTAAACTATATTGTTATTGACTTGTCGGGTGTACCTATACTTGACACAATGGTCGCAGATCAAATATTTAAAGTCATTGATTCTTTACGGCTTATTGGTATAGAAACCCGATTATCTGGCATTCGTCCAGAAATTGCCCAAACAATGGTTAAATTAAATATTAAACTTACTGAAAAAACATCTTCAAGTTTACATTTGGCAATTAAGGATATACTTTAAAATCTTACCCCAAGTTTTTTACTGCACAGTATGTGTCAACTCTTCATTAAGGAACACAAAAATCTTCGAGTATTTCGGTCATACAGACCGTTTAATAGTTTTGTGAACTTTTTTTTATTGAGTAAAACGCTAACACTTGTTATACGGCTTACTAGGGCCTTAAAACACCACCTTATAGTAAGTCCTTCGACTTAAATACGATTCGTAAACATTCATTGATTAATTCGGACTTAACTCTATCGAGTCACCTATAATTTTACATATTTGTATTTTTGTTAATCACTCTCTAACCTCTTGCTGTGATGGTAAAATGAGTTGTTTTGGATAGAGCCTAGGGGGAAAAGAGAATGGCAGTTAGCATTTTTATTTTTTGGGGAGCAGTCGCTCTTCTTGTGACGGCGATTGTTTTCTTGGTGGAGAAGAAATTCAAGAAAGCTCTTATGATGTTTGGACTTATGCTTGTATCATTGATCCTATTTATCATAGCCGTCATGTTTACGGATATAGGAACGGAAGCAACTACTGAAGAGGTGGAGCCTGAAACAGTCGAGCTGACTGCAACAGTAGAAACTGCCACTTTTAACAAGAAAAAAAATACGGTCTTTGCACAATTTCCAGATCACACACCTGGGCGATCCATACAATATTCCCCTTGAAAAAATCTTTTCCTACTCTGTATGACGGACTTACTTAACTAACGGGTGCGTTTGCTGAAGATCGGAGCTGTCTTTAAGACAGCTTTTTCTTATTGCACTAAAGGGGCAGGATAGTTGTATAAAGGGGTTCAAAAACATTTAGATAATCTTCACCTAAATGTTTTTTGGTTGATTTTTTGTACGACTGTACTAAAATAAGAACATGAGTAAAAAAAATAATCCAACTAACCAAAAACAAATGTCATTCATCGAAAAAGCTCGTAGAGCTCAAATTGTGGAATGTGCGATTGAAACAATCGCAGAAGTAGGTTACGCTCAAGCCTCTTTAGGACAAATTGCAAAACGTGCAAAAATCAGTAAGGGGGTTATTTCATATCACTTTGCAAATAAAGAGGAATTATTGGAGCAAATACCTATTGAATACTATATGGCTTGGCAATCATATATTGTTCCACGAATAGAAGCTCAAAAATCTCCTAAAGAAATGCTTCGGGTGTATATTGAATCCAATCTTACATTCGTAGATGAAAATCGGAAGCATGTTTTCGCTGTTATAGAAACGGTTTCTAATCAGAGAACTGCTGATGGTAAACTTCGGTTTGCAGCAGACCATGATGAAACTATTTTACTTCCAATTGAAAATATTCTCACCCTAGGGATGCAAGAAGGAATTTTCCGAGAATTTACAAGACCATCGGCAAGGGTGATGGCGTTAACAATAAGAAATGCCGTTGACGGGTTCACCATTGAATTAATGAGAAAACCACATTTAGATGTTCAGGAGTATACTAGAGAACTGGTTACAATCTTCGATAAATCAACTAAAAAGTAATGTGTCACATAGGAGGATAACAATGATTTACTATGAGGTACTTTGTTATAGTTGTAAAAAAATATTCAGAGTATACGAAGGTTCACTAAAATATAAACAATTTAAGGAAAGAAAGAGTAGGACTTTTTGTTGCGATGATTGTGCTCATAAAATACGCATTGAAGCAATCAAAAATTTCTTTAGATAGTTTTTTGGGGAGAGTCCTACTAATAGATTGTGAAGGATTGTACTTAAACTAACGGGTGCGTTATCTGAAGATCGGAGGTCTATAAGGCAGCTTTTTCATATGGAACTATAGGGGCAGATTAGTTGAACAAGTAAAAGGTTTTTGTAGTGGTTGTCTCGAAACTAAATGATTAGGAAAATCATTTTAACATTAGGGAGGATGCCTGTTGTACTTAATTTAGGGATCTATATTCAAATTAGAATTGAGGAGTGAATAGAATGACCAACGTAAAAGATATTATTTCTGACCAGTTCTTAGCGAATGCTAATGACCCTAGTTGGTACAAGCCATTTTCAGAATCAGTTGAAAATTTGACGGAAGAACAGGCTTTATGGAAGCCAAGCAAAGATAGTAACAGTATAGCTGAAATTGTACAACATCTGATTTATTGGAATCAAACTTGGCAAACCAGGTACGAAAAATCCAACGTAGACGCTGTATCTTCAATCGGAGATAATAATCGGAGCTTTTTAAGTCCTGAATATATGTCCTTTAAAGATTTGAAAAAAATCTTATTAGAAGTCCTTTTAAAGTGGGAAGAGTTATTAACTAATGAAAAAATAGAAAATGATGTTATAGGTTTTCCTGAAAATGTTAAGTGGTGGCAAATTCTTGGAAATGCAACTACCCATAATGCATATCATATCGGTCAAATAATTTATATTAGGAAACTGCAAAACAGTTGGAAGGCGAATGAATGAGAAGTTGACTAGCTGCTAATTGGAACTTTTTCTCTAGAATGGATTGCTGCGGCAATCCTTTTTTCTTGTTCAACTAAAGGGGCAGGTTAGTTCAATAAGCGCAGTGTTTTCGTACTGTGACATAGATTCTATTTGTATTACCCAATATAGATTTCCATAAATAGGTTTCGTTTTTAAATATATAAGGTACTTATACCTGTAATTGTTATATAGGGAATGAGGAGAATGAATTGGATAATAAACAGGAAATTGTTAATCACATATTAAATAAAGATAGGGTTTATTTTTCGAAAATCTATTAAATCAACGTCAAAATTAAATACTATAAAGTCACCGTACAAAATATGAGTGATTTAAGGTTAGCTTATTCACCAGGAGTTGCAGAACCTTTTTTAGAAATAAAAAAGGAGGACGACAGAATATATGATTATAAATGAAGGGAAACCTCGTTGCTGTTGTGTCTAATGCTGTTCATTATTCTTTGTTCAATATCCTACCTATTTTTTTTATGTTACATTACATAAAAATTCTCGCTAAAGTAGTTAATAAGCTAGACTGTCAATGAGTGAAGCAGTTGTTTTAAGAGCTGCTTCATTTTTTGAATTTACACTTTGTTGTAGAAATAATTACAGAATAATACCTTAACTTCAATCTTAAGAATAAGGTTAATGGCACTGCAATTTGTTAGAACCAAGGAACGGATGACAATGAACGTAGTAAGCATTGAATATATTAAATGTTTTACTTTAAGTAACTAGTTTGATAAACATATTACTTACTATGTATTACAGTATACACCTCGATAGAATATATGATTTACAAAGAAACATTGGTTAGTAGGGAAGGGCTCTTTTAAAAGATGTGGGCATTAGCAAAAAGATGCTCACGATTAAAAATCTCATAAAAAATGTTGAGTGGTGAAAAGCACCATGTCTGGGAGACACATTCTCCATATCAACTCCAATTTTCTCCTGATAACCTTAAGGAAATCTACTCTAGATTAGAATTTTGAGTAGAGCTATATTTTGTTGATTTTCACCCCAATAAGATACTGATTCCGACCTTTTTGGGGTGAAAATCAAATCTATACTGAGAATTAAATGAGTAATATAGATTAATCTAGATTAATCTATATTAATCTATATTACTGAAAAAAGGATTAATCTTAATGAACTAAAATGTGAGTCTGTTGATTAAAGATGATGCAATAGATGGGTCAATAAAAAGTTCAGTTTTTTATTCTGTAATATCAAAATTCGAATAAACAGTTGTCCGGCAACAAGTGTGACATACTGAAAACTCGAGTAGAAGCCGCGTCGGCCACTGCTTGCACTCTCGGACAGGTGCGTTGCCGAGGTTCCATACTCTCCACATAGCGGGGCAGCCGTGCTAGAACCAGAATAATGGGAGCCAACACACCAATGGTATTATATCTTGGGGTTAAAGCAATGATCAGAGAACCACCGGCCATAGCGGTGATGGAAAGCGTAAGCACGGCACGACGCCCATAACGATCAGCGTAGCCTCCCATAAGAAGGCTCCTTAACGACGCATCAGGCTGGAGCGAGATCAGTTCTGAATGAGAAGAGGAATCTGTCATGATACCACAACCAGCAGTATACAGTTAAGCTATCCTTTGTGAAATCAAGCCAAAACGAATTGCGACTGCAAATAAAGATGGGGCAGGACTACCGTAATCAAGTCACCATGTTTATTTAACTTAACTAAAAAGCTATTTCAAGAGATATAAGAATGCTCTCACGTGACTTTTAATCATTACGAGGCATTCTTTTATTTTTGTATCAAAAATCCTTCGGCAGCATTTATTTCTAAAATGTACACAACAAAAATTGGCTTTCACTCTATAAAATTATAAAAAACAGGACAGGGGCAAAACGGTAAATATAAGGATTTATATTTACAGACGTCTTTATGTATTGATTTTGACAGTTGCTTTTTTTCAGACTTCGTTTTGGGGAAGAGAATCAGACTTCCTTAATTATGCGTAAAATTTCAGTTTTACGAATAAATGGACGTGAGAATGAATGTTTGGTATAATCTTCTTATAATAATTAAGGGAGCGTGTCTTATGTATACAGAGATGTTTCAAACCATTCAAGATACTCTCATAAAAAAAATAGATCCCGTTTTCATTATTATCTTTGGTTCTTATGCCAAAAAATCTACACATAAAGACAGTGATATCGATATTGCTTTCTACAGTGAAAATCAATCGCTTACTACATATGAAGTTTTTCAGCTAGGACAGGAATTGGCAGATATTCTGAAAATCGAGGTGGATTTGGTCAATATCCGTACAGCATCCACAGTATTTAAAGCCCAGATATATAGTACCGGTACCATTATATATTCAGCGAATGACACTCTTCTTAAAAACCTCCAAATGACTGCACTAAGCATGTACGCTAAATTGAACGAGGAACGCGAAAATATCTTAAAAAAAATTGGAGAAAGTGGGACCATCTATGAAGAATGATGTGATATTGAACAAAATCAGTGTGATAGAACGCTGTATGAATCGGGTTAAGGTTGTATACGAAAACAATCCAGAAAACCTAAAGGACTATACAAAACAAGACTCCATCATCCTCAATATACAAAGGGCCTGCGAAGCGTCAATCGACTTGGCTATGCATATTGTAGCTGAACGGAAATTAGGATTGCCCCAAACCAGCAGAGATGCTTTTGATATGCTTCATGAGGCCTTAATTATTGACGAAAATACGGTCAAACGATTAAAGGCCATGGTGGGTTTCAGAAACATAGCCGTTCATGATTACCAGACGGTGAATCTAGACATTTTACAGCAAATTGTTGCGAACCATCTTGAGGATTTCACAGACTATACAAAACAAATCCTCAAATTTTAATAAAGGAGTTTTATGATGAATTACAAAATCCGTGTTTACGATCTCGGTACAAATAAAGAAACAATCAAGGTAGATAAAATCTTTGAAACGAAAGATGCTGCTGAAGCTGCTATCGAAAACCATAAACTCCAAAACCCAGAAAAATATGAGTATGTAAAAGTTCCTGTGAAAAGTTAATTATTTCAGTCCTACCCTTCTGTTCAGGACCTATAACGTTAGTATATTAGCTTGAACATAATATTATTATGTAAACAACTATTCGTAAAAATTGAATTTTACGCATAAATTAAATTTAAAAAGGAGTCAAAAATGGCCAATACCAGACAACATCAAGTCCATGAGCAGAAATTGGAACAGCTGGTTAAGTCCATGCCTTTCTATATCGTTGAATATGTTGACAATAAATTGGATACCCGGTCCCCTTCCACCCTCTTGAATTACGTTCTTGATTATAAATTATTCTTGGAGTGGCTGATTGCGGAAGGCATTGCTGAGCAGGAGCTTATTAAGGATATCCCCCTGTCCGTGCTGGAAAAGTTGAAGTTGATCGAAGCTCAATCCTTTATCAAATTTTTGGAACGAAGAAATATTCCCATCAATAAGCAGGAAACAAAAAAAGCGGAAAAGGTTTCCGTCAATCGGAAAATTTCAGCACTACGTTCCCTTTTCAAGTATTTAACGACCCAGACGGAAAATGAAGACGGCGAACCTTACTTCTATCGGAATGTCATGTTGAAAATTGAAGTGAATAAAGTGAAGGAAACTTTGGGGGCGCGTGCTTCCAGAATATCGACGAAGATTTTCCACAATGATGAGGATGCACGGTTTCTTGAATTCGTGAAGCATGACTATGAACGAGAGCTACCTGAAAAGTCCAGGAAACTCATATACTTTAAAAGGGACAAGGAACGTGATTTTGCGATCTTATCCCTCTTCTTAGGAAGTGGCATCCGGGTGAATGAGTTATCCAACTTAAGGCTACGAGACTTGGATTTCGAGGAAAAACAGATACATGTATTACGTAAGGGTGGAAAAAAGGATGTAGTGGCAGTCTCCCCTCCGTCCATGCAGGACATAAAAGATTACCTAGCTGTGCGATCGGAACGTTATAGGGGATCAAACGATGATGCGGCCTATGTATTCTTGACTAGGGTGAATGATGGAGCCACCCCCCTTTCCAACCGCGCCATCGAGGCGTTAGTAAAGAAATACACGAAGGCCTTTAAGTCCAATAAATCCATGTCCCCACACAAACTGAGGCATACCTATGGGACGAATTTAATGGAGCAGTCAGGAGATATTCATTTGCTGATGACTCAACTGGGTCATACGTCGACCACAACGGCTGCCCTCTATACAAACCCTGAACAGGAGAAGGCTAAAAAGGCTGCGAAAAAGCTGGGTGAGAGAAGAACCAATTATCGTGAAAGGGATTAAAAGAGAAGATTTTCTAGTCTTCTCTTTTTTTATTGGTTAGCTTTAACTTATAATGAAAAATCCAAACAATGGATTATAATTGAGGTAAAATTACTATGCATTGAATATAGATTTTATGAAAGGAAAAATGAACTGCGATTAGGTTGTTTAAAATTACTTTATAAAGATTTGGATTTTCTTTTATGAAGTTCCGCTAATATCGTTGAATATTGTTTATCAAGATTAAATATTAGCAAAAGCAGGATCGTAATAATGGCTAATGCTATGGGAACATATATGTTTAGGGCTATTATCATTTGAAGTGCTAATGACGTCTGTTCACTTGCCCCTCCAACATATCCTCCATATCCCAATAACCAACCAATTAGTGCAAGCCCAAGTCCTGATCCGACTTTTATTCCAAAACTTAAACCACTGTTTACTAAACCAATTGTTCTTTGCCCCGTTTTATATTCTCCGTACTCAACTGTGTCGTTAGTCATTGCGAATAATAACGCAGAGGTTGGAGCGAAACCAAGACCTGTGACGATATTACCGATTAAAAATGTTGTTAGATCGTATGGGTCAATCATTTTGACAAACAAACTAATAATTAAAAGAATATTACCAATCATAACTGTGTTTCGCTTCCCTACTCTAGAAACTAACCTACCAACTATGAAAACACCTAATAGCATTGGTACCATCAAAGTAAAGGCAAGGAGTGGGAATACGTCACCATCTTTTAAAATCCAGGTAGCGTAATATAAAGCAACACCAGTAATAACTGCATGCATGGCATAGTAAATAAAACCATATGCAGAGATAATAAGCCAGTACTTATTTTTAAATAATGATTTCACTCCTGCTAATATCGATACCTTTTCTTCTTGAGATGTAGTCGATCCTACCCTTTCCTTTGTTGAACGGAAGGTACCATAGATGGTGATCATTGATAATAATGCATAAATTGAAACAAGAGCGGGCCACCCTATTGCTTCTGATATTGGTTGGGTTAAAATAACTACGAAGAGTGTTCCAGCTAGAGTTAGAACGGATGAATAAACGTTAGATAAAGACCGACTATGTTGGTGTTGAGTCATCAGTCCTAATAATGTTTTATATGGGATGGATACAGCAGTATAAGCCATTACAAACAACATATAAGTTACATAGGCATAAAGGATCTTTCCTTCCACTTCAATATTTGGGACACTAAACAAAAATACGGTTGAAACCCCAAATGGAAAGGCCATCCAAAGTAACCAAGGACGGGCTTTTCCATGTTTTGAATTCGTTTTATCAACGATTACTCCCATTCCTATGTCGGTTACCCCATCAAAAATTCGTGTGACTAACATGAGCGTTCCTACTACAACCCCGGTCAATCCAACAATTTCTGTGTAGTAAAAGGTTAGAAATGTACCAATAAGTGTCCAGATAGAAAAAATACCATAAGAAGCCAGGCCATATGCCCACATTTCTTTTATTCTTGGTTTTTCTAATTCTAAATTAAGTGGTTTCTCGCTATCTTCTTTTACTAACATAACCATCTCTCCTAGAAAATATTTTATACAATAACACTAGCATTGCATTACATTTACCAAGAGTTAATTCCATACAATACACCCCGATAGTGTACAGTTAGCCCCTCTCCATAAAACTCAATATTAGGAGAAACGCCTATGGAACAAGATATTATAAAAACCACATCTAAGAAATATGTTGCACTATTTAACTTTGAGCACTTTTTTCAGCTTACAAATAGTTGCATAAAATTAAGTACAGGAAAAAAATTAAATTCTATTGGTTTTTGCTCAGTTGAGAGGACAGCCGAACGATGCCGGTAATACACATCGAAATGGCGGAAAGTACACTTAACAGCAGATAAAAAAGGAAAAAGTAACATTTTCTATTAATAGAAGGGAGTTAAAATATAAATTCACACTCCATTTAGGCGGTAGATACCTTGGAATTACGGAAATATCCACAGTAGGGTCAATTAATAAACCAATACTAACTAGTCAGAAAGTATATGAGTCTAGCATTTAATTTTTCAAGAAATCTGGTTTCATGTATTTAGGGTTAGGATATTTGTAGAAGCCTTCTCCAGATTCTCTTCCGAATTTCCCCTTTTCGATAAACTCTGTTTTTAACCACTCCGCAACTTCAGCAGCTTTATAGTTACCACCTTTTGCTTTTACAAGAAGGGCATTGTATGGAGTATTAAAACCAATAACATCATAAACACCAAACGGACCTATCGGAGAACCAGAAGCTATCATCCAAGTTTTATCAACCGTTTCTGGATCAGCAATTCCATTCATCACCAAGTACGTAGCAGCCTCCAAAAACGGACCTAATAAAGTATTTAGAATATACCCTGGTTGTTCTTTGTATAGGGGTATGGCCACCATACCAATCGCTTTTGCAAATTCAATCACATCATCGAACACATTCATGTCGGTTTCCTCGTGTTTCATTATTTCAGCCGTATTGTTTTTCCAAATTTCATTTGCAAAATGTAAAGCCAAGAATTTTTCTGGGCGTCCTGTCGCTTCCGCAAATTGACTTGGTAATAATGTAGAAGAGTTTGTCACGAAAGTGGTCTTCTCAGGTGCTACTCTCCCTAACTCCTTATAAAAATTAACTTTAATTTGAACTACTTCAGAAACGGCTTCAATCAAGAGGTCAGCATTGGATACTGCTTCTGATAAATCACTGCAAAAAGAAATGCGATTATAAGCCGAATTCACTTCTTCCTCTAGAGCCCCTAAATCTTCTTGATAACGCTGTTTTAAATTTCTGATTCTAACCTTTGCACGTTCTATAGCTTCATCATTAATATCATATACTGTTACATTGAATCCCTTAAATGCCGTTTGAAAGGCAATCTGACTTCCTAAAACACCACTACCAGCAACAGTTATATTCATATATTCCATACTTTCAATCTCCTTTTCAAAGGTCCTATTTACACCTTGTTCTGAATAATTTTGAAGATTAACCAAATGATGAAAGTATTATATTCTTGTCCTTATGTATAGTTCTTTATATTGATTTGGAAAGGAACCACCTGGCCTTTTCTATTGTCTGGTTGGTTTTGCATATATAGTACACATCCCGCGCTTTCTGGTACACGACTTTTGAAGGCATGACATTTAGGCCTTCAAAAATCGTGTATTGTTACCAACTTTGTTCTTTTAAAAAAGTAGTATTTCTCCCTAAGAACGCCCTCTTCGACTGTGATTGCAGACCATCTACGGTTTGGACGATTGCCCTGTGTGATGAAAGACACTAGCATCCGGATAAGAATTGAATTAATATATTGTTACATCAACCGGTTTGATACCGTTTTCTGAACAATATTCGTGGTATTTCTCCAATACTGTTTGCGAATTACTGGTAAATAAGGTGTTACCGTTTTCATCTTTAAATTCCAGTGCGCCATCTATAACAACAAATGTTATTATATCTTCATCTTGAGACATAGCCACTGGCCTATGCAGTGAACCAGCAGGTTCAAATACAACGTCCCCTGGTCCCGATACCCATCCATCTTCAATATACTTCCATTTACCTTGAATAGTATAGACAATAACAGTGCCATGGTGGAGGTGGGCAGGAACGTCTTGATCACCCCCAGGGCTTTTAGTAAGTACAATATATTGACCTGTTATTGGGTTTACCTTACATAATTTTGTTTCCATACCACCTAATCCAGTCGGAACCCAAGGCAACTCCTTCGGATCAACATAATTAGACGCTAGTATGTTATTTGTAATTTTCATTAATATTCCCCTCTTCCCATTTGTTTTTAGGCTTTTTCTCTCTTAGCTACTTTAAGCGAAAAGAATATTATATTGGGAGTGAAAACCTCCTACCCTTTATATTTTTAGAATATTCAATATATTCTTGAGTGTAGTGTACCAATTAATTTCTTTCTGATAAAACAGTTGTTAGTCATGATAAACATGACTAACAATCATATAGAATGCAAGTAATGGGCAGTATCATAATTTCCTGCAAACCCATCTGCACCATTTCTTCTGACCCGCTCAAAGGTTTTGGTTTCTTCCATAATTGGGAATACAGACCGTCCATCCATCACATAAACTAGAAGGTCTGACAAGTCTTCTAGACTTTTATAGAGAAGTCGAAGATGTATCAGGGAGCTGCTCTCTACTATGTTTAATTATTTCAATTTTCTAAATTAAAATTGACTATGATACCACTTGGTTGTAGTATTTAATTATGAGTAAACGATTACATTTAGGAGCGTTATCTGATTGAACGGGATCTATTTATGGAAGGATTCATAATAAAATATATATAAGGATACAGGGAATGATCCATGCATATTGAGCAATTGGAATATATCGTAGAAATAGCAAAAACCGGTTCATTTTCTGTTGCGGCAGAAAACCTTCATGTAACCCAATCAGGTATCAGTAAATCAATCGGAAAGCTTGAAGAGGAATTAGGGATCAAAATATTTAACCGGTCACGGTCAGGAGCATTACCAACTAAGGAAGGAAAAGCTGTAATTGAAAAAGCGTATGAGGTAATAATCAAACTTCAAGAATTCAGGAAAACAGCAAAAACACAATCGTTTCAAGCGCTTAGAGATCTGAAAATATCCGTATATCCACTTCTTATAGAATCTATATTTAAAAACCTTTCGTCCTTTACTGAGGATAACCCACACATCCAAATTGAAATAAAAGAAGCTCCTTCACAAATCATTATTGAAAAAATCAAAAAGAAGTCGGTAGATATCGGGCTTACGTATATCACTAAACAGATACTAGAGGATGAGGAATTAGAATCTGAAGTGCTATTAAATAGTAAAGCGAAAATTTGTGTAAGCAAAGACTCTCCATTGGCTTCTAAAGAATACTTGACGCCCCAAAATTTGCTCAATCAGTCTATCATTTTATATGATTCAAAAGAAATGATAGAGGAAATGCATAATTTTTTTAAAAAATACGGGGAATTGAATGTATTGTGTGTTACAAATAATGTTAATTTGATTAGACAATACGTTGCAGAAGGATTAGCCATATGCGTTACATCTGACATATTCTTAAGAAACAATCCTTATGTATCATCGGGGAAAGTTATTCCGATTGAGTTATCACAATATTCCAATACATCATTATCCATAGGATGGGTAAGATTGAAAGAAAGAATGATTAAGAAATCCACTAAAACATTCTTAAAACATTTGAAAGACCAGTTCCTAATAGATAACTATTAGGGGATTTATTTTGATCTCTGAATACGATTGTCCAGGATCAGTCACATTCAGAAAAAGCCTCTAAGCTCATTCTTATAGAGGTTTTTTTTATTGAATCTCATTGCAAAAAATAATCTTAACTTATGAGACGAAAAAAATGAGATGATCCATAATTCCAATACAAATTTGCCATCCTATTTAAGAATGACTAATTCCCTTCTTTATACTAAAAAGACGGCTCTCAATTTGAGTGCCGCCCCCTTTTCCGAACTCTAATATGCATTATTCTGCTTTGAAAGTTTTCTTCACTTTGTCGCTTTCATTCATTCCAGGGCGTGTCGCTGTTACATATACAGAACCTGAGCCCTTACCTAACTGCTTGACCGTAATGGTAGCAGAGGAAGAAGTGGATGTTTTACTAGATAGATACTTCCCGGAGGATGAATAGAGTTTTACAACATCGCTTTTTTTCAATCCTTTGACTATTACTGTATCTGATTTACCCTTATTATTCTTAATCGTAATGTTGGAAGCGCTTGGCTTAGGTGTCTTCGGTTCTGCTTTAAACGATACCTTTACTCTAGAACTCTCAAGCATTCCACTTCGTGTGTTTGACACATAGATAAAACCAGCATTCTTTCCTAATTGTTTGATGCTAAAAGTTGTAGAGGAACCTGAAACTGGTTTAGATGTAGCAAATAGCTTTCCTTTCGAATCGAACAACTTCACTACATCGCCTTTAGCCAGGGTACTCACTTTCACGCTATCCGATTTGCCTACATAATTTGTTATTTGTACCGACTTACTGCTAATAGACGGCGTTTGAACTTTTACAGCCAGTTGGTATTTATAATTACGAGTGTTTGAATAATCATCCACCGATATATAGTACCGCCCTGCAGGAAGGGAATACTTCTTCGATTCTATCCCCCTTGCAAACTGGTCATACTTCGTATTAAAGGATCCCACTTCATCACCATTTGAATTATAGAGGTTCATATACCAACTAACAGATGGCTTCCTTCCCATCTCTAGAGATACACTTGATGGTTTTGATAGGAAAAACGTAAAATAATCAGTGTCATTGTAATCTTGGAGATTTCCATAATAGTTTTTGCCCAACCCAATACTGTTTGCCTGCTGGGCGTTGTTATTGAATTCTTTTTCATAGGTAGTTGACTTTGCGAACTTCACGGTAAAGGCATAGGGCTGGTAAGTTGAACCCCAACTGTCTTCAATATGGATTAAGTAATCACCTTTAGGTAGCCCGACCGTCCGTTCCGTCGGTTTTGTGACGTTCGAAGAACTTTCTGTCGTCAACTCACTAAGCACTTCACCCTCTAAATTTAAAATACTCGCATTCCATCCGTTACCAGACTTCTGACTCATATTGAGAGTGACAGCTCCACTTTCAGGAAGGGTGAATCTATAATAATCCTCATCATTATAATTTTGTATCTCACCCACGTAAGGTGTATTTAATTTAATTTTATTTGCTGCACTTGAACTATCGTTGAATTCGTATTCCACATTTGCATTTTCAGCAAAATTAACAGCAAAATAATAGGTTTTGTTAATAGAATTCCAATCATCTTCAATATGTACGTAATATGTACCAGCTGGCAATCCTATTTTCCTTGCCGTCACACCCATGGCTTTATTGCTGTCATCTGTTGTTCCATCTGTAAACTCATTTCCACTACCATCTAGGATTTCAAAATCCCATGCATATCCCGGATAGTTATTCATGTTAAAGGTGACTTGCCCCGGTTTTGTCAGCGTGAATTTCCAATAATCTTCGTAATCTCCATTTCCATTAAGAATTGCATGATTAACAGCATTTACATTAATGGGCTTTGCTGTTTGCATGGTTTCCTGTCCAACGTTTGCTGAAACCTTCAAGGCTCCGCTAACCAAGATGAGACATAGTACCCCCAAAAAAGCACTTGCTGCCATTAAGTGTTTTTTCATCATTAAATTCCCCCTATGACATTTTTACTAGAATATTATTCTACCATGTTTCACAAATAATCTTCCCAATTTTTTAATCTATTGGAATTTTTTTATCTAGATGTCAGATGTATTAACCTGTAACTCCTCAATGTAAAGAACAGTTGAGACAAAAAAGATATTCTTATTATTGTACTTCTTCTGTTGATGGTGATCTGCTTTATCTATAGTGATATATATTGCATCCGCCTCTTCTCCATGTCTCCACTTCTTTATTAGTCTTTTGAAATTCTTTTTCAAGTTCTGCCTTTGTCACTTCGATTGTGTTTGCCATTTCCACACCACTCGTGATGTCGGCAACAAGCCTTTTTCCAATGAGTGTATGTTGTTTTTGATAGGTTTGTTCATTATCCTAAATGCTTTGTGAGTGATTTCGACGAGCTAGATCATGCTACTCGCTTTTCGAATGATTGCGATTGTAACAGGAGTTTTAATTTCACTTGCATGGTTGTTGCAAGTGAAACCATGCCGATCGCTAAACGTGGACTTGTTATATCATTCGTGGCTTTACTCTTACAAACGTGATTGGAGTAACAATAGGCACTATCACCGCTTAATGGTACGAATAGAATACAACCTTCCTGTTAACATCTTTTCTCGGAGGAATTTCGTTTTTTGCATCAAGACTGCATATTGGCCGACTATGCACAGTACACTTCGCAGTTCGATTGAAAAGAACTTTATTTAGCGAATAAAATGTCAATTGCTAATGAAATTTCAGACAAATATTTTGGCATAGGTGGAGACTTTCTAAAAGCCACGATTGATGATATTGATAAACTGCGATTGCTCATTCCTAAATTGGAAAATGTCGTGGCTGAGTTGGATGGAATATCAGATGAAATAGCCGCCACTTCAGATGATTCATCAGATGATGAAACGGAACTGTCTTTTTAAGTTACAGGAAAACAAAGACACCGTACATTGGTTACGGTGTCCGTTTCTCTGATTATTTAGTTCGCTTGTTATCACGTTTTCGACTAATTATATTTTCAGAGCCAAAGAACCCATGACTTGCATGTTTTTCCTGAACAGTTGTATCAGCAAAATGAACATATCATAGAACAATTCTGTGGTCAGCCTGTCCCAATTTTAATCGATAAACTCTTTCTCTATGCGAAATAGATCATCACCCCTTCAAGGGGGCCCACTCCCGTTTAAAGATAAAGGGCAATTCCTCCACCGCACAGTCCTACACACATTCATCCTTTTTGCTTTTTATCTAAAATAAAAGACACTTAACTTAAAGCTTCTTCAAGTGACTCGATCATCTTTTGATCATTTACTTTATGGCCAGTCCATTTTTCAATCGAGAGTGCATTTTGTGAAGCTAGCATCTTTATACCATTTTGTGTCCGTGCTCCATTTTCGCGAGCTCGTTTTAATATTTTCGTTTCTGCAGGATTATAAATGATATCCGAAACAAATGCATCTTTTTTTAAATGAGTTATGTTAATAGGCGATTGGTCTGTTTTTGGCCACATCCCAATCGATGTTGTTTGAATAATAATATCATACTGGTCTTGCTTGTTTTCGGCTTCCTCAAGAGAAATAGCATGTGTATGTTTGTGATGTGCCCTTAATTTTTTTACTGCATCCGCTTTCTCAAGCGTTCGATTAGCAATATCGATACGTACATCTTCAAATTGTGATAGCGTATAATAAATGGATTGGGCAGCACCCCCAGCACCTAAAATGAGGATATTTTCCTTCATTAAGCTTGGTTTGCCCATATCTTCTAAAATAGCTTTAAGACATGCTTCTCCATCAAAGTTGTATCCAACATACTTTTCATCAATCAATTGGACAACATTCACTGCCTGCGTTCTTTCGGCTATTGGGTCTATTTCATCTAAAAACGGGATCACTTTAGCTTTAAAAGGGACTGTTACCAAAAATCCTTTTATGCCAATCGCTTTCATTCCCTTTATGGCTGTCTCTAAATCTTCATGCTCTACGTGAAAAGCTTGAAAATGAGCATTCATTTTATTTAATTTATAGGCTTCATTTTGAATTAAGGGTGACAGAGAGTGCGCTATCGGGTTTCCTATTATGCCAAATAATTCGCTCATGTAAATTCCTCACTAAACAAAATATATTATTCTTGATTCCAAACGACTAATTTCATTTCTGTCATTTCTTCAATCGTATATTTCAACCCTTCACGCGCATTACCACTTTCTTTAACACCACCATATGGCATTTGGTCTACTCGATACGTTGGGATATCATTAATCATAACGCCACCTACTTCAAGTTTCTTAGAAGCATGCAAAGCCGTGTGAATATCCTTTGTGAAAATTCCTGCCTGTAGCCCATATCTTGAATCGTTGATGTAGTCAATGCCTTCATCTACATTTTTAATAGGATTAATCGTGACAATCGGTGCAAACACTTCTTGGCAAGAAACTTTTGAATGGGATTCTACACCAACGATGATAGTCGGTAAAAGAATATTATTTTCAATTGCACCACCTGTAATGACCTGCCCACCATCTTTTACAGCTTCATCAATCCAAGCTTTCCCTCTTTCTTGTTCTTCTCTAGAAATAAGCGATGATAAATCTGTGTTTTCAGCTAACGGATCTCCCAATACAAGTTTCTCTGTTGCCTCTTTAAATTTTGCCGTAAATGTCTCAAGTAAATGTTCATGAATATAAATTCTTTGAAGAGAGATACAGACTTGTCCTTGGTTAGAAAAAGCACCTAGTACACATTTCGGGATGATCTTATCTACATCCACTCCCTCATCTATGATAAGACCAGCATTAGAACCTAGTTCTAATGCTACTTTCTTTAAACCCGCTTTATTTCTAATACCTATCCCTACTTCTGGACTACCAGTAAAAGTAACCATGCTGACCTTATCACTTGTTACTAGTCTATCCCCAACTAAACGTCCACTTCCAGTCACAACATTAAAGGCACCCTTTGGTACTCCTGCTTCTTCCAATAACTCGGCAAGAAAATAAGCTGATATAGGAGTTTGAGATGCTGGTTTTAAGACAATTGTATTCCCAGCTGCTATGGCTGGTCCCACTTTATGAGCAACTAGATTCATCGGAAAATTAAATGGTGTAATGGCAGCGACGACGCCAATCGGCTCTCTTAACGTATATCCTAGTCTATTCGCACCGTTTTTTGCGGCATCTAAAGGAACCATTTCACCATGAATGCGTTTAGCTTCTTCTGCTGCGAACTTATATGTTTCAATCGTTCTGTCTACTTCACCTAAAGAGAACTTTAAAGGCTTGGAAGATTCCATAGAAATAATTTGAGCAGCCTTTAATCTGTTTTCTTTTAACAAACTGACTAATTTCTCTAGTATTTCAGCCTTTTCATATGCTGTTAACTTTGCCATTACTTCTCGATTATTATAGGCAGCATCAATAGCAGCATCTACTTGTTTTTCTGATGCTTGAGGGATCTCTGCAATTTTCTCTTCCGAATAAGGAGAAAATAAATCTGCATATTGTTCAGATTCAATCCATTCACCATTAATAAATAATTTCTTTTTCAATCCATCTCACACTCCCTCTAAATTCTATTTACCTTCCTAATACGCCACCATCTACAGGAATTAATGTGCCTGTCACATAATTAGAAGCAGGAGCAGCTAAAAACAAAGCAACGCCAGCAACATCTTCAGGTGTTCCCCATCTTTTAGCAGGAATTCTAGCTTCCACTTGTGGTCCTCTTACTGCATCGTTCATCAAATCCGTATTCATCGTCGTTAACATATAGCCTGGTGCAATGGCATTCACTTGAATACCGAATTCCGCCCACTCATTCGATAAAGACTTTGTTAATTGTAAGACTGCCCCTTTACTAGTCGAATAAGCAGCTGCATTAAAACCACCTAATACTGAAAGGATAGATCCCATATTAATGATTTTCCCTGATCCCTGCTTCTTCATTTCAACCGCAGCTAATCTAGACAATTCAAAAACAGAAGTTACGTTCAGCCCTAGAATTCTATTCCAACTTTCGAGCGAAAATTCTAATGCAGGTTTTCTCTCAATTAACCCAGCGCTGTTAATTAAAATATCAACTGTGCCGCCTAGTTTCTCTAAAGCCTCTTTAAAAGACTGTCTTAAGCTGTCCATGTCTAATAAATTCCCTTTAACACCATGAACTTTTGCATCCCCAGCTTCTAATTTATTGGAAATATTAACTATTTCATCAGAAATATCGATCACAGCAACTTCAACACCCGCATTATGAAAAGCCTCTACCATTGAAAATCCTAATCCTTGAGCACCACCCGTTATAATCGCCTTTTTTCCATGTAAATTAAACATAATTTCATCCTTCCTAATTAATCGTTAAGAATGAATCCCTTTTCCAATAAGTGCATTGGCAGATTCCATTAATACTTCAGAGAGGGATGGATGAGGTTGTACCATTTGCGCAAGCTCATCAACCGTCCCTTCTAGATACATATAAGCAGAGGATTGACCAATCATTTCAGTTACATGAGCGCCTACCATAACAACGCCTAAGATTTCGCCATATTTCTCATCAATCATCACTTTAGAAAATCCTTCTGTTTCACCCATTGTCAAAGCTTTTCCATTACCCGAAAAAGAATATTTATTGACCTTATACTTAATTGACTTTTCTTTCAGTTCCGCTTCACTCATCCCCACACTAGCGACTTGTGGGGATGTATAAATACAGCGAGGCATCACTTTGTAATTCATCTTTTCTTTTTCTTCATCTAGATTCTCAACAACCGTTAAACCTTCAGCGCTAGCGACATGCGCTAATTGTAGCCCTCCAATCACATCACCTACAGCAAAATAACCTTTTTTGCTCGTTTCTAGATAATCATTGACTGCGATATGTTTGCCATTCATTTTAAGATCCAGTTCAGAAACAGCAGAGAGGTTAGGTTTACGGCCAACAGCCAGCAGTATTTCATCTGCTATAAGGGTCTCTGTTTTACCTTGCTGCGAGGTGATACTTAACTCTTTTTCATTCTTACTTTCTTTAATGGATGTCACTTGATATTTCGTTAAAACTTTAATTCCTTTTTTCTTTAAGCTTTTGAGTAAAGCCTTCGAAGCATCTTCATCTTCTGTTGGGATAATTCGATCACCGAGTTCAACAATAGTAACTTCTGTTTTTAAACTAGCGAAAATGTTAGCAAATTCTACCCCTATGACCCCTCCACCAACAATCACAATGGATTGAGGGATCTCTGTAATATCAAAAATCGAATCTGTTGTTTGATAATTCACAGAATCAAGGCCATCAATTGGCGGCACGACAGGTTGGCTGCCTGTCGCAATAATAATTTTTCCACCCGTAATTTGTTTCGTCTCATTTCCGGTTTGAACTGTTACTTTCTTATCAGCGTGAATGGTACCGTATCCTTTGTAGACATCGATCTTCCCCGCACTTAATAAATGTTCAATGCCTCTTCTTAGAGTCGTAATCACTTTATCTTTCCGTGCAAACATGTCTTTCAATGAAAAGCTCAGATTATCTATTTTAATTCCCCAGTTTTTCGCCTTTTCAATTTCTTCGATAATTTCTGCATGTTTTAATAAAGTTTTGGAAGGAATACAGCCTCTATTTAAACAAGTACCACCTAAATAATCCGCTTCCACAAGCGCTGTCCGCTTACCGTTTTTGGCAGCCCTAAGCGCGGCAACGTATCCTCCTGGACCGCCACCGACAATTACTACATCATACGACATCATGTTGTCACCACCTTATATCATTAATTTGAATGGATTTTCTAGTACATCTTTTAAATCAGTTAAGAACGCTGCTGCCGGAGCACCATCAATAATGCGATGGTCAAAAGATAAGCTTAAGCTCATCATTGATCGAACGGCTACTTCATCATTCACGATAACTGGCTTTTTCTGAATACGTCCTACGCCTAAAATAGCAGCATTTGGACTATTAATAATCGGTGTGAAGCCATCAACAGCAAACATCCCTAAATTGCTGATTGTAAACGTGCTTCCCTGCATATCGTCAGGAGAAAGTTGTCCATCACGAGCTTGTTTTCCAATACTTTTAGCTTCCTTTGTAATAACTGCTAGACCTTTTTGGTCTACATCTCTAAGAACTGGAACGACCAAGCCATCTGGTACTGCCACAGCCATACCGATATTTATATTCGAATGATAGACAATCTCTTTTTCCTCTAATGAAATATTAATGCTTGGATTTTGCTTTAAAGCAAAGGCTGTTGCTTTAATCAAAATTTCATTGAAAGATATTCTTAAACCTTCTGCTTTTTCAATAACAGGTAATAAATCTTGACGAAGAGACACACAATTAGTCATATCTATCTCTGATAACAGTGTTACATGCGGAGCTGTATAGGCACTTTCAGAAATCCGATCTGCTATGACTTTGCGCATACCTTTAAATGGCACTCGTTTGTTGACTTGATTGTTCATTGAATTCTCATCTTTTTCACTTGTAGAATTTGATGAAACAAGATCGTCCTTAAGAATTTTCCCATATGAGCCTGTTCCCTTAATATCGTTGTAATCGATACCTTGATCATCAGCAATTTTCTTCGCTAATGGCGTGATTTTCTTAGCATGCTTCTCTAAATAATTTTCAACGTCCATTTTTTGAATACATCCAAGTGGGCCGGATCCCACAATGTTGCTTAAATTAATTTGATGATCTTCAGCAAGCTTTCTTGCAGCTGGTGTTCTTCTGATTTTATTGCCATTAACTGTCGGTTCTTCTTCAGTCGGCGTTTGTTTCTTCTCTTCAACAGGTTCATCAGAAGCATTTGATGGATGTTTTTCTATGCCTTCTACACTTTCGCCTTCTTCACCTAAATAGGCAATAACCTCATGTACTTTTACCACCGAGTCTACATCGTAGACTGTTTTTAGCAAAACACCCGTCGTCTCTGCTTCAATCTCCATCAAGATTTTATCCGTTTGAATTTCAGCAATCGGGTCACCTTCTTCTACTATTTCTCCAATTTGAACTAACCAGGAAGCAATTGTCCCTTCCTCCATTGTTGCGCCTAGTTTAGGCATGACTACTGCTGATGCCATTGTGGCACCTCCTTACTTATTCATCAATTTTCTACATTCTTGAACAATGTCATTCACCTGTGGAACTGCTGCTTTTTCTAATTCTGGATTATATGGAATAGGCGTAGCTACTCCACCTAAGCGTCTAATTGGAGCATCTAAGTAGTCAAAGACATCGCTTTCCGCAATCATACTGGCAATTTCAGCACCGTATCCGCCTCTTTTTACCGCTTCATAAACAACTAGGACTCGACTCGTTTTCTTGACAGATTCTAAAATGGTTTCTGTATCTAACGGTACTAAAGTACGAGGATCAATCACTTCCACGCTAATACCTTCTTTTTCAAGTTCCTCAGCTGCTTCAAGTGCTCTATTAACCATGATCGCTGTCGCTACGATTGTGATATCAGTACCTTCCTTTTTAACATCCGCTTGACCTAGTGGAATCTCATAGTCTTCTTCCGGCACTTCTCCTTTAGTATTGTAAAGAAGTTTATGCTCATAAAATAAAACTGGATTATCATCTTTAATCGCTGCTTTCATTAAACCTTTTGCATCGTAAGCATTTGAAGGTTGTACCACTTTCAAGCCAGGAACATGCGTCATCCATGCTTCTAAGCTTTGTGAATGCTGTGCAGCAAATCCTGCACCAGAACCGCCTGGAAGCCTAACAACAACAGGAACTTTTGTTTTTCCCCCAAACATATATCGCATTTTTGCAGCTTGGTTCACGATATTATCCATCGCAATCATAACGAAATCTGAAAACTGAATTTCTAAAATAGGTCTCATACCTGTCATAGCTGCACCAACTGCACATCCACTAATTGCAGCCTCAGAAATAGGGGTATTTCTTACTCGTTCCGGGCCAAATTCTTCAATCATACCGTTCGTTAATCCGAAAGCCCCTCCATAAATACCAATATCTTCCCCCATGATAAAAACATCTTGATCATTGCGCATCTCTTGACTCATGGATTCTCTAATTGCTTCTAAATAAGTAATTTCTCTCACTTCATTCATCACCTTTCAATTATGCATAAATGTCTGTTTCTAACGTTTCTAAACCTGGTGCTTTGCTATTCTCAGCAAATTCTACTGCTTCGTCCATTTCAGCTTGAACTTGTTTATCCAACTCGATAAATTCTTCTTCTGTTATCACGTTTTCTGCAATTAATTGCTCTTTAAATAAAGCAATTGGATCTCTAGTTTTCTTCCATTCTTTTTCCTCGTCTCTTGTTCTATACTTTCTTGCATCACTTCGCGAATGCCCTCTCCATCTATAAGTGTGGGCTTCAATTAAAGTTGGCCCTTCACCTTTTCTTGCTCTTTCAACTGCCTTTTCTGTTGCTTTCACAACTTCTAATACATCGTTGCCATTAATCGTTTCACTTGGAATACCATATGCTGCGCCACGTTCTGCGATATTTTCAATATTTGTCATTTCTTTTATCGACCCTGACATACCGTATAAATTGTTTTCACAGAAGAAAACAACGGGTAAGTCCCAAATGGATGCTAAGTTAAGTGATTCATGGAAAGCGCCCTCATTTGTAGAACCATCCCCGAAGAAGCATACAACGACGTAGCCTAAATTTTTCATTTTTGACGTTAAGGCTGCACCTGTTCCTAAAGGTAAACCAGCTGCAACAATACCATTCGCACCTAAATTTCCTACATCTAGGTCAGCAATATGCATCGAGCCACCCTTACCTTTACAATAGCCTGTTTCTTTGCCAAGTAATTCAGCCATCATTCCCTTAACTTTTGTTCCTTTTGCAATACTATGGCCATGACCGCGATGAGTACTTGTGATTTTATCCTCGTTTGTTAACGGTACACACGCACCCACTGCCGTTGCTTCTTGCCCAATACATAAATGCATCGTTCCATGAATTTTCCCTTGTTGAAATAATTTTTCCACTGTTTCTTCAAAACTTCTGATTACCATCATGTCGTATAACATCGTTTTTAATTTTGCTGGTGAAAAAGAAGCTTCTTTTATTAAGTTAGACATATATTCATACCTCCTAAATTTTATATGAAAGCCCTCTCATTTATTTTATTGCAATTTACATGCCAACTCTTAAACGCTTATTTTCCTTGGTAATTCTATTTTTTTGCAAAAAATGATGTATAATTGATTAAATTGATGCAAAATTTCATCGATTTTAATAGTGATGCAAGGAGGTAGAATTATGGAGAACATACTGTCTAAAATCAACATCATTGGTATTCTTATATTAAATAAACAAGGAGAAATCCTGTTTTCAAATTCCATAGCAAAAAAATATAACTACTATTTTGAAAATATTATTGAGACGACTTTGAAAGGCGCCCAATCTTTCACCTTGATAAATTATCCAGCAGAAGTCACAACTTTTATTAACAATAATCAATTTGTTGTTTTAATTAATCCGATGCATGAGTTAGTCAGATTAAAGAATGAAAAAGAATCTTTACAAAGTTTAAGAAATGAATTAAACGAAGTTATTAATTCCTCTTTTGATGGTATTGTTATTTGCGATAATGAGGGTATTATCATTCATCAAAATCCATCTTATGAACAAATTACAGGTTTATCCGCCAAAGATTGTATTGGTAGAAGTTTAAAAGAGCTTGAAGATGAAGGCGTAATTGATGCTTCAGCTTCTTTAAGAGCTTTAAAAGAAAATAAAGAAGTCACTATCATACAAAAAATCAGCACAGGATCTACCGTCCTAGTTTCGGCTGCTCCGATTCGAAATAAAAATGGTGAAATCGATAAAGTGGTTAATAATGTAAGAGACTTAACCCATTTAAATATGCTTGAATCAGAAATCCAGCAATTAGAGCAACAAAATCAACAAATTCACGAAGAATTAGAGTTATTAAAAGAACAAAACGATCCAAAGCTATCTATTATTGCCTATTCAGATATCATGAAAGAGGTATTGGACCGGGCATTAAGAGTAGCGCAAATTGATTCCATCGTTCTCATTCAAGGAGCTTCAGGGGTAGGTAAGGAAAAGATAGTTGAATTAATCCATCGTCATAGTTTTAGAAGAGATTATCCATTAATTAAAATTAATTGTGGTGCGATACCAGAATCATTATTAGAGTCGGAACTGTTCGGCTATGAATCCGGCTCTTTCACAGGTGCCAATCAAAAAGGAAAAGCAGGATTATTTGAAGCAGCTAATCACGGCACCATCTTTTTAGATGAAATCGGTGAAATGCCGCTCCATTTACAGGTTAAATTATTGCGAGTTTTACAAGAACATGAAATCACACGTGTGGGTGGAATAAAACCCATCCCTGTTGATATTCGAATTATTGCAGCAACACATCGTGATATATCAGAAATGATAATAAATGGCCAATTTAGAGAAGATTTATATTATCGTTTAAATGTCATCCCTATTAAAATACCTCCTTTGAAAGAAAGAAAAGATGATATTATTCCACTGATTTATCATTTCTTAAATGGGATTAACCATAAATATGGCATTAACCGAAAATTTTCAAACGATGCTTTAAATGCCTTTACACATTATGATTGGCCGGGAAATGTACGTGAATTACAAAATTTAGTGGAGAGAATTGCTTTAATGAGTTTAAACCCCGAAATAGATCTTGATGATTTACAAAAGGAATTACAATTTAATGATGGTCTGCAATTTAACGTGAATACAGCACCATCTGAGTCACCTTCTAATAGATCAAATCTGGAGCCATTAAAAAATCGCTTAGAATCATTTGAAGCGGAGATTATTAGGGACGCCATCAATAGCTTCCCTAGTATTCGGAAAGCTGCAACAGCATTGAAAGTTGATCAATCAACACTAGTGAGGAAAATGCAAAAGTATAAAATTGAAAAATAGAAAAAGAACATCGTCGATAATGGACGATGTTCTTTTTCTTCATCAACCTCCAAATAAATTTGGAAGAAATAATGTAATAGATGGCACATAAGTTATAATCAATAATACAACCAATAAAGCACCAAAAATCGGCGCAACATATTTAAATGTCTTTTCGAATGGGATATTGGCAATATTACTGCCAATGAATAAATTGATTCCTAAAGGCGGAGTAATTAATCCTAAACTTAAATTCAAGCAAATGATCATACCGAAATGAACAGGATCAATCCCTAAAGGAATAATTATAGGAAGCAATAACGGCACGAATATTAATACCGCTGCTACGGTTTCCATGAACATCCCAACAATTAATAGGAAAATATTTATTAATAGTAAAATAATAATCGGATTCGTTGTTAAGCCCTGAATGGATTCTGCTAAAAATTGCGGAATTCGCTCAATTGATAATACTTGTCCAAAAAATGAGGCTGCACTAACAAAGATTAAAACAGATCCTGTTGTACGAGCTGATTGTAAGAAGATATCCAACAAATTTTTCATATTAATTTCCCGATAGATGAGAGTACAAATAATTAAACTATATACAACGGCAACAACAGCTGCTTCAGTAGGTGTTACGATTCCACCGTAAATCCCGCCGAGTATCAAAATTGGAGCCAACAATGCCCATTTTGCTTCATTTAGTGCTTTCCAAAAGCTGACCTTTTCATTTTCTGCTACAGTTGCTGCCAATTCTAAAAGAGCCTTCTTATCAACTACGCCGAACCCATCCCTTTTACAAATAATGTAATTAACAATCACTAATGCGATAGCAACTAAAATACCCGGGATAATCCCTGCAATAAACAAATCACTAATTGATGAATTTGACATTACTCCATAAAGGATAAAGACAATACTTGGGGGAACAATAGGACCTAATGCCCCAGCACTGGCAGCTATCGATGCTGCATAACCAGGAGCGTAGCCATTCTTCAGCATGTAAGGAATAAGAATAGCCCCAATACTTGCTACTGTTGCAGCTCCTGATCCTGAAATTGCCGCAAAAATAAAGCTGGCAAAGATCGTAATAATACCTAGACTCCCTGTTAATGAACCGACAAAGCTTTGTATAAATTCAACTAACCTTCTGGCCATGCCGCCTCTGCTCATAATATCACCCGCTAAAATAAAGAACGGGATCGCTACTAAAGGGAATGAATCCATTGAACTAAATGACGTCTGAATAAACAATGTTAACGGAACGGTTCCTTCAATTAATACAACCAATAGACTTGCTGCAGCTAAAGCAATAGCGATTGGAACCTGAAGTAAAACCAAAAGAATTAATAAACCAAATAACATCAGTGTAACTGTACCCATGAATCCTTCCCCTCCTTTACACCTTTATCTCTTGATTGATTGAATTAGAATTTTTTTTGAAAAGTATTATTATTAATCTGATAGACATGATCAAATAACCGATTGGAATACCTAGATAGATGATTCCTTTTGCTAGTCCTAATGCCGGTGAATTTCCACCAAATTCTAACATGGATAACGAATAGTTAAATCCAATATAAGTAATCACAAATGAAAAAACTAACCAAATAAGTAGTCCTATTTTTTTAATTAATGGTTGTATGTTTTTTGGAAATAGAGATATTGCCGCATCCACCTTTATATGAGACTTTGTAGCTGTTACATAAGCAGCACTTATAAAAGTAAGCCAGATAAATAAATATCTTGTCAGTTCCTCAACCCATATAAATGATGAACCAAAAATATATCTGCTTACAACCTCTACAAACATTAGAGCAGTCATTACGACCATTAAAAGAACACAAAATAAACCTTCTATTGCAATTTTAGTCTTCTCCTCTTTCATATTGCTCACCTCAAGTTTCTTTATTGAGTCCTGCTATAGTCGAGTTATTTGGTTTTCCCCAAAAACTCCAAAGCCATTTCATAGTTTTCCTCTCCTACTTTATCAATGTTATTATCGATTGCAGGCTGAACAGCTTTTTTGAATAATTCCAACTCTTCCGGCGTCGGTTCTACGACCTTAACACCTTCTTCTTTCATTCCCTCACTCGCTTCTTTTTCAGCTTTAACCGCTAATTCTCTCGCATATTTGATTTGTTCCTTTGCCGCTTTATCTACTACTTTTTTCAGTTCATCTGTTAATCCATTATAAAAATCTTTATTGACCATCATAATGTGAGGTAACGGGAAATGTCTTGTAAGCGTCAATTGCTCTGCAACTTCATAAAATCGATCCGCATGAATTAACGGAGTAGTCGTCTGAACGCCATCGATTGTCCCCTGTTGTAAAGAAGTGAAGATTTCTCCATATGAAATTGGCGTTGGATTTGCCCCCATTGCAGCAATTGTACTTGCTTGAAGAGGTGTAGTAGTACTTCTAATCTTTAGACCTTCTAAATCTGAAGGTTCGCGTACCTCCTGCTTATTATTTGCAATAGCAAAAGAACCGATACTGAATGCTCCTAAATAATAGCCGTTTGAGTTATTTTCTAATTCTTCTTTTAGGATTTCTCCATACTCACCATCTGTTAATTTATACATTTCTTCCTCGTTTGAAAATAAAAATGGCACATCAAAAATGTTAAAGGAAGGTGCTTGTGCGTTACTTGCTACGACGAAACCTGCATTTGTTACAACGTCTATTACTCCCGTTTGAAGCATTTCATATTCCATATCTTCTGAAGGGGTTAAGGTTCCATTGTTGTAAATTTGCACTTCAATTTGTCCATTGCTTTCTGCTTCTGCAACCTCTTTAAATTTTTTATAACCAGTATGGAGAAAGTTATTGTCTGTCACCAGATTCGCCATTCTAATGATAACTTTTTCACCATCTTCACCAACCGTTCCAGCCTCTTTTCCAGCACTGCACCCTGAAAGAATAAAAAATGTGGAAACGAGCGCTAAAAAAATTAACTTTAGCTTTTTTTTCCCCAAAGTAAGTCCCCCTTTGTTGATTTACAAAAACCTATTAAAAGAATTATTTTACAAAATATAATACTCTTGCTTTTTTACTATAAAAATTTTTTTCCCATCTCAGATGAATTCGCTTACATTATTAACAATAAAATTCACCAGTTTTCCCCTATCAGCAAACTCAATTTTATTTACCTCCTTAATAATTTGTTTGCATTCTTAATCTTTGCAAAATTCATGCCAATCTTATTTCCTGATTTTAAATGATATTTTACGTAAGAATTCATTTTTTTGATGCATTTTTACAATAAATGATGCAAATTTACAAATAATAAGAGTTGAAAATTAATTGTCCTTCACTCATTTTTTAGATTCGTTTCACTATATAGATAATGATTTAAAAGAATTGATTTTAATGAAAGAAAACTGACCTATCTTCCGAGAAATCCACCATCTACCGGAATAATTGCTCCGTTAATATAATTAGATAAGTTTGAAGATAGGAATTGTACGGTTCCAGCTAGTTCTTCTGGATTGCCCAATCGTCCTGCAGGTATACGGCTCACCAAGGAATCCAATCTTTCTTTATCATCAAGAATATGGCGATTTAATTCTGTTACATAATAGCCCGGTGCAATCGCATTTACATTAATTCCCTCACTTGCCCATTCATTCGATAACGATTTTGTCAATTGTGCTACAGCACCTTTACTAGCTGAATATGCAGCCGCATTAAATCCACCCATAAAACTTAATACAGATGCAATATTAATAATTTTTCCCTTTCCTTTCTTTTTCATTTCCTCCGCTGCAAGTCTGCATAATTGGAAAACCGTCGTTACATTCACATCCAATATTCTCTGAAAATCTTTGGCTGGCAACTCCACAGCCGGCATTGGTTTATGGATACCAGCATTATTGACTAAAATATCTAACTCACCGTCTAATAATTCCACAGCTTTATTAAACACATTGGTGATCTGTTCTTGATCAGATAAATCAGCATGCAGCCCTACTACAATAAAGTCTTTTTTTCTTAAATCCTCTACTGTTTGATCCAAATTTGGCGAAATATCTAAAATACAAACTTTTACACCATGTGAACAAAGCCCTTCCGCCATTGCTAAACCTAATCCTTGTGCTGCACCCGTTACAATTGCCTTTTTACCATACAAATCTTTCATTTATTACACCTCTCATTGTTTCCGCTTCTAATTTTTACAGTGATTTTTATTTTTCCATTAACTCAAGAATGTAGCCATCCGGATCAAGCATATAAACAGCCTTCGATCCTGTATTAGCACCCACTGTAATATGGGCTACTTTTTTTGACTTAAATTGAACCCCTTTTGCTTTTAATTCACTAAACATTTCTTCCAAATTTTCAACCAATAAACAAATATGTCCTGTTCCGTAATCGCACGAACGTGAACTTCCTGAATAAGTATCAATTCCTACATATTCTAATAGTTCAATTACATGCCCACCAGGAATCTGAACAAAAGCAATATTAATTTCTTTTAATCCGGGGATTTCAACAATGTCAAAAATGTAGTCACTATTCGCAACTTGAGTTGATAAAAGTTCAAAACCTAATATATTTACATAAAAATCTAGTGCGCGTTCTAAATTTTTTACAGTAATTCCACTATGAATAAATCCAACCACTTTACCTTTATCCATTTTTATCCTCCTTATTTACTTTCTCAATGTATTTATTGCAATATTCATGCCAACATTTTTAATTCGATTTAATACTATAAATCGTGATTATTCTGCATTTTTTGATGCACTTTTCCAAAACTGATGCAAAAATGAGACAAAGGAGGAAGGCTGAGACTAATAAAAGGTCTAGTTTTTCAGCTTCCTTGTTGAAAACGGCTGACAAAATCCATTTTTTGTAAATTTCGTAAAACAATCAACTTGAACCAGAATCAGAGAGGATAGTATGCTCGTTATCCTCTTTAAGTTAACTGCTAATCCAGTTAATTATACTTGTGCAGACACGCTTTTTAGACCGTACCCCCCAGCACGATCTAACTCATGTTTTGAGAAACTAAAAACACAAATTAACCTTTCAAAGAAGCCTTACTTTGTAGACACTTGATTGGAGTAGAGAGAAGTCTCTGCTTTTTTATTTTGGTCGCATGCGTAATATTTGTGTGAATTGCGTATTAATGTTTGTTATTCACACAACTTTCGCACCGAAAAAATAAGTGCTAATTGGGGTAGCGTCACATGCCCTTCAAGCTAAGGGCAAATAAATACCCCAAAAGCGAAAAAAACCCTATCCTTTCTGTAATATCACTCCCAGATATGTTTGCCTCAGCCTATCAAGGATCTGGAGGCAGTAGTCATACAGCTGGCGAAAAGGTTCAATTAAAATATGATCTCCTCAGTGGTCAATTCCTGCACGTTCACTCAGGACCTGGTAAACAAAATGATAAAATCTACGGTTCTACGTGCTTACAAACGGTAGAAATGGGTGACTTATGTATACGTGATTTAGGTTATTTTGACTTGAAAGATCTCTATCAAATTGATAAGAAAGGAGCCTTTTATATCTCTCGCTTAAAATTAAAACTCTCGGAATTATCTGCGAAATTCTAATCCCGAATACTTCAAAAATGGAACGGTCAAAAAAACAAATGGATATTGAAAAGATTATGCATCAATTAAAACCAGGACAAACCTATGAGATCTCTGACGTTTACATTGGCCAGTATAAAAAGTTGCCGACTAGAGTCATTATCCACCGACTTACGGAAGAACAAACCCGAAAACGGTGGGAAAATCAAGCCCTAAAGGAGAAAAAGAAAGGGATTGTCATGAAAGAACGCTGTAAACGATTAGTGCTATGAATGTATACATAACCAATGCTCTACCCGAAGATGTTCCAACGGAACATGTTCACGATCTTTATTCCTTACGTTGGCAAATCGAATTACTCTTTAAAACTTGGAAATCCTTCTTTGAAATAGATGATTGTAAAGAGATCAAAAAAGAACGATTAGAATGTCATCTCTATGGTCAACTGATTAGCATTCTTCTCTGTTTTTCTACCATGCTTCAAATGCGACAACTACTCCTCATCCAGAAAAACGAGTACTTAGTGAATATAAAGCTATTTATATCATCAAAGACTATTCTTTACTGCTGTTTCAAGCGATACAAAAAAGCACCAAGAGCTATCAAAGATTCTACTTCGCTGTTTGTCCTCCTACAGAAAAACGGGCGAAAATCCCACCGTTATAAGAAAAAGACAGTCTTTGATATATTGGGTGTTGTCTATCAGTATACCATGTGTCACAAGAGTGCAGCATAGCGCAAAAAAATGACCTATCGGAGGCTTATTTGGCATGTCTTTCTTTAATTGCATGAACGATTATCTTATAGAAATAGATCTACTTTAAGTACTCATTGGTGTTAGCTTGATGGGCATGTGGCGGTACCCCTTTTTGGAGAGATCCTTTTATCCTTGCTAAACAATTTCATAAAGCCTTTACGCTGCTTTTTCTCTTCCTTGGCTTCCAGGAGGAGTTTTTTTGTTTCTTGGGATTCCTTTATATTCTCTTGAATAAGTTGTTCACGCTTATCTAATCGTCTTCTATGTATTGTTGCTGTTCGTCTAATCGTTGCAAAAGCTTTTTATTAAACTCTTCTTGCCGTTCTATATGATCCAACAAATCTTGTATGACTTAATCTCCATAACGGTTTGAAGGAAAAGCGATCTCGGTGTTCTTTTCCTCGGACGCATCTTCATTAACCTTTGTTAACAATTAATGAAGCGTTCTCCAAGCTTAAATTCTGAACTCGAACCAACTGTCTCAACTGGCGAAGTACAACCATGTCCTTCTCGAAGAACACCCTACTGTTATTATCCGTTCTTGGGAAATTGTATCCATGATGTTCAATAGCAAGACACCACTTCCTTAATGTACTATCCCCTATACCTAACGAGACACTCGCTTCTAGAGGAGCTATTGGCTTGTCCGTTACTTCCATCGTTGCCCTTCCGGTCTTTAGGATTATTGTAGTCCAAGTTGCCCAAGGATAGAGAACGTGGATTTGGCTCCTTAACTAAATGCTTTCTTTTATACAGTTCTACTAAATAATTATAACAACGAAAAATATTTTGATCTGTGTATGGTCCTTTGATAATTGTTACTTTCATCGGGAACACTCCTTATATACTTTTTGAAAAATTGCGTAGTTACTATAAAATATTGATAATTAACCACAAATGAAGATTATGATTATTCGAAATTAACGTCCAGTAATTCATCGGAAATTAATTAGTTTTTCTTCTGGAATCTTATGAGGTGTAAGAATGAACATTAATATCAAAGTTTATTTACATTCGAAGGGAACTAAATTTTTACAGAGTGGGAGCTTCCCTGTTCCTAATTCTGATTATAAGAAGGATCCAGATCGGGCTGCTGCCGTTACGGCATATGAATGGATTCAACAAATCAAAATTAGCTTTGCTGCTAGCGAGGATTTTCGTATTGATCAGGTGATTTATAATGAGGATATTAATATTACGGAGTTAATGAAAAAAGGTTAATTCTATAATTCAAGTCAATTTGCTCTTTTAAAGTTTTTCACTTTTTTTGTGATAAACCTATAAAATCACCACTTCTTCTCGGGAAATCCCCTGTCTATCAGCATTTATCTGATCAAGATGGTCCGTTCTTTCTGTTGCAATTCTGCCCGGCGCAACCGTATTAACTAAAATATTATAAGGGGCCAATTCTACAGAAAGCGTTTTCGTAAGACCAACGATCCCCAAACGGATTGTGTTAGAAAGAATGAGTCCTGGAATCGGCTGTTTAATAGAGGTGGAAGCAATATTAATAATTCTTCCTCCTCTCTTCTTCATATCCGGGAGCACTTCTCGAATAATTCGAATATAGCGAAGGAGGTTCAATTCGAAGGATTTCTGCCAATCATCATCAGAAATCTGTTCAAAATTCCCTCCAGGAGGACCACCTGCATTATTAACCAAAATGTCAATTGACCCAAAGGTTTCTCGAGTAAACAGTACCAGTGAACGTATATTTTCAATATTCGTACCATCAGAACGCCTGGCAACCTGTCCCTTTCCTATCTGCTGTAGAATTACCGTATAGATGTAACGCCAGCACCCAATGGATGTTGGCGTTTTTTATTTACTATATTTCTCGATTAAATCTGTTATCGCAAGCTCGAGAATATCTCTCTGCAGACGAGCCAAGTATAGGTTCTCCTTCGCCATAGCTGATTCTGCTTCTGTGCGGTTGTTACTTGCTTGTAGCGCTTTTACCATATTAATAGCTTCCATTTCCATGGTTTCATTTTTACGGTCAATTGCTGAATGTGATTTTTTATACTATGAGATTTTTATTTATGGCGGCAGTTTTTGCAGACTTTGATGGTTTGGTTTGTTTCAGTTTTGTGCGGGTAGAGAAGCTTTACTCCTGTTCTTTCACACAGTGGGCATGTCCCTCTGCCATTTGAAGGCAAGTAGCTGATTGATTTTCCTCGGTTTCTTTTTGCCATTCCCCATCATTCCTATTCATAATAATTCTTGTTTCTTTATTAAATGTTGGACTGTCACAAAGGTTGATAGGCATTTAATGGCTTTTAACAAACGGCTCTTGCATATTTCAAGTAAGACTTTTATAGCTTCGGCCCGTGTTCGGACGTGTTGGCTATATTTAGGTCTTCTGGTTCGATACTAGAAACCACGATGATTCCTTCTTTTGCACGTGTAAACGCTACGTTTAATCGATTTTCTCCGCCTCTTTGGTTAAGCGAACCGAAACGGTTGTACACTTTGCCTTCTTCATTTTTTGCATAGCCAATGGAGAAAATAATGATATCTCGCTCGTTTCCTTGTACGTTTTCAATGTTTTTGACAAATAGCCGTTCATCTAGATCACGTGCCATTAGTTCATTATAAAGGGTTCTAAATTCTTCATCTTCTGCTGCTACAGCTTCAATCACATCTTGTACTTTTGACTGTTGTTTCGCATTAAAAGTGATGACCCCGACTGTTAACATAAATCTACAACCATTATATCGAAGCGTGTATAGACAAGACATATATATAAATAAAAACACTGCAAAGTCCTCCTGAATTTTAAGAAGGGCTTTTTTTAATCCTCAAATTACATTAATAACTTCATTAAATTTAATTTTCTCAAAGGAACTATCTTTTTTCTGAATACGTAGCTCTTTCGTGACAGGATCAATATACACACAGTATCCATGCAGTTCAATTGGATTTCCCTCGTTATGCAATCTAAAACTTATAGGTAAATGATATTCCATCGCATAGTGAATGTTGTTTTCAAATTCTTCAACTTGGTATTCATCTAGGGCAGGTTTTTTATTTAAGAAATAATCGTCCTTATCCTTTCTTTAATATAATGCTTTATGTTCAGGTAACATCAATGCTGCTTGCCATTTAATGATTCCTCTATCACGAATTGTACCCATTAGAAAGATCTCTCCTTTTCATTTATCATATACAAACTAGCGTTCTTATGAAAGGTGGAGAAAAATGGCTATTTACGAGAATGGATTTTTCCATTGAAAAAGGCAATAAAGTTATTTTAAAACCTTAAAGAGGTTCTACCGTCAAAACGCAGATAATATACGCTAAGACAATTTTTGGATGTAAAAAAGCGATTTTCCCTACAATAAGAATGAAATCGCTTCTTTGGTTCTGGTTTCACTAAAGTTATCCGTTACTTTAATAAGTTAGAAGAAGTCTCTCTCTATATCTTTCATATCTCTTTCGGTATACCGATGAATATATTTATATAACTCATTTTTATTTTCTATATTACGCATATGATTAATAACTTTAGCACCAAAGTAATTACTTTCGTAAGAGGGAGAGTTATAAGCTTTAAAGAGTTCTTCATAGTTTTTAGTTTTAATTTTATCTTCAATTTGAATTTGGATTTGTCTCCATGTTTTAGAACGTCTTGAATGTAGAGGTTTATTAATAACTAATTCATTTGCTTCTTCTTGATGGATTTGCTTTATAAAATTGTCTATTTCTTGTGTGTATGAATTTAATTGTATATATGAATATGAATCTAGTTTTGGCAATATCTCATTGTAATATTTTAAGTATTGTGTTTTTCTATAATGAACTTTTCCACTTTTTTGTTTTTTTTGTACTCGTACTTCTTTACCATTTACCCATTCCTGACCTAATTTTGCAGCGCCCCCTAATCCGGCTATAACTTCCTTTGGATTTTTTTTAACAAAATCAATAAATTTTGGAGCAGCAGTTTTCGTAAATTCAATAATTGGCTTAGCAGGTATTTTGGACATATGAATTCCTCACACTCCTATCTTTAAAACACTAATTAAATTAATAATACTGTTCTATAAGTGACCGATCGAAATCATTTAAATTAACACCTATATTCAATGTATGATTGACTTTAAGATTTCGCCTAAAATCAAAAAAGTCAAGGGATAATTCTTTTTGTTGGTACAATTCTTCTGTTATTTTTATCTGGGGTGGAGAACTCAAGAAATCTTTCATTTTTTGCGCTGTTAGTTCTCCCTTGTAAATATCAAATTTTGTACTAGGATACTTTATATAAGAACCCTTCTCAAAATATTCTAATGATGGCGGAACCCTATCTATAAACATAGTAAAAGATGATTCGTCAATAATATGCACCCCATTAACATATAAGGGTGTTCCTATCATGGAAGTAGTCAATAAGATTCGATGTACTTTGTTTGGAACAAAACCCTCATCCAATTTGAGTTGCTCTCTTACAATAGATAAGTTTTCCTCGAAAAAATCAGCTATTCTATTTAATTGAGAGGTCTCTTTATATAATTTATATAAATGACTTGCATGTTGCCTTGTTGTATAAGGCTGCACATGTGCTTTACACTCTACAAAGACTAAATCATTATTTAAAATAAATGCTATATCACATTCATATTCAGTTTTATCAATCTTCTTATATAATCCTGAATTCTTTATACCATTCATCTCTAACCCTACTTTACTTCTTTCCTCAAAACCTATACCCTTAAAATCCAAATTAATATTCTTATTAAGGAAATTAGATGCTAGTGCTCTAGAAGCATCTGCTTGAGATGTTAAAGAGGGTAGGATTATTAAGCTATCATCAATTTTAACAAATGGACAATCAATTAAATCTAATGATTTTTTATCAAATGTAAAATATTCAATAATTGTTTCTGATTCTTCGATTGAAAATCCATTTTGTTGGAAGAATTTCTTCCATTTATAGATAGATTTACTTATGCAAACTTTATCAAGATTGTACACATTTAAAGTTCTCTGTCGCTTTAAAAACCTCTTACTTTCATCAATTAATATCTGATATGCACGAATCCATTGTTTTATTTCAATTCTATTTATTTTTTCCTCCAATAGTGGAGAACCAAAGTATAAAGTTGAAAACAAATAATTAAGACGTGTAGTTATTTGTGGCAGTATGGTATCAAAAGGTGTATCATTTCTTCCATAATGCATTTTTTGCATTTCACCTATTTCACTCATTTGCCAACCTTGACGAAGATTATTAAACCTCTCATTGGAAATTAAATTATTCAATTCAAATTTATCATCTACAATTTCAAAAAAAACTTTACCATCATCTTTTACTGAAACATTCACATCTGAGTATTTCCAATATTCCAATATATCGTTTAACTGGTACCAATATTCACTAAAGGTTACATGAGTCAAAGAAGCATCTAGAATTCTTGGTGATATATTTCTTTTACTACCCTTAAATTCATTTTCCTTATGCATAAAATATTTTAGTATCATACCAGTAGACTCAATAGCAGAATCGAATAAAGCTGATTTTTCTCTATAATTATTCTTATTCTTTTTAGACACGTCCACCAATGCATTTTCACCAAATATAAAGGACTTATCAGTTAGTCCTTTTAAATATAATTCTAAAGAAATTAAGTAAGAAACCACTTTATATTTATCATCTATAGTTTCATATTTATCAAAAAAACTTGTTCTTAATTGGTCGAATTGTTTAAATACAAGATCAAAAATTAAAGTTTCCCTTCTAAAATCTTCAATTTTTTTTATATCGTCACTTTCAAGCTGAATTAAAATATGGTTCAATATTTCATTAAAAAGTGATTTGTGTTTACTATTATTAAAAAAATTTACTGATAGACCTGAAGCCTTTAATGAAGTTATAACACTGTCGACTCCATTAGAAATTAAAATTTCATCTAAATATTTAATAAATTTATCTTTACCTTTTTTTAATTCATTTTCCAATTTATAAAAATTATATCTTTCTGGGTTTCCTAATACCATCCTTACAATTCTCCAGTCCCTCATTTTATAATTAAGGTTTCAGTATTTATTTTTTTATTTATACAATATCATTATATATCATTTGTGTTTTTTTATATGAAATTTAAAAGATAAACATATAAACCCGGTCCTGTCCAATACTAAAAAAAGAAACCAGGCACCTCAACAAAGAAAAATTCGGTCTGATAAGCTTCATGACATAAAAATTCCAGTTACAGATCTTATCGAAACAATCATTTTGCGTGAATCTCGAAAACAATGGAAAGGATCTAAAACTACAATAGGAACGGAAGTACTTTTATTTGGTCTTGAAAATCTTTTCATTTAGCCTGACGTCACCTATTCCAACTTCCTTTCTACTGTCCATTACAAGGTGGATCATGCTACTTATCAAAAGATAGGAGAACATGCAACCGAATGGAGATGCAGTATAAGAAAGGCAGCTCACCGAATCTTTATGGAGGCTTATAAGAAGAAACAACTAGGAGTCATAACCAATGGGGAAATATAGCCAAGCGAATCTTATAGATGAAGAACTATCCCTGATAAGATCAACTAACTTTATCGGTAAAATGCTACATAAAATGAATAAAACATCCGTGATCTTATTATCCGTACATGTTCCCCTAAACAGTTATTTAAGAGCAGAAATATTCTGCGAAGATATTCAAGACATATCAGAAATGCCATTTTCACAAAACGATTTAATGAAGCTTCTATATGAAGATTTTCTTTACTTTGCAAAAAAGAATCCAACCCAAAGAAAATGTTTAAAATGCTTACAACTCTGGAACGGGAATCTGGTAAAGATACGGTATTGGAAAAACAAACGGATTCCATTTTTAAACTCATTCATAAGAATCAACATCAAGAATAAGAAATTCTAGATATAAGAAAGAGACGAAAATATGCCCTGCGTGGTGAAGTCTTGCTTGCTGATTTGGAAGAAGACCACCCAAATCATGGCAATGCCATTGAACGAGTCATTGAACTTCTCTACATGGATTTTATTGATAAATTACGAAAAGGAGATAACACTGAAGCTATGAAGACCACTCTCCGTATTCTAGATAGTGAAGAATAATAAATAGTTTATCCTAGAGGATTTGGCAGGGTTAACCCTGCTATGGACCTTTAGGTATAAGGGTGTCAGTTAGTTCTTATTAGATCAATAATTTGTTGCATTCCCCAAATTAAAGTTCTGAATGGTGAATATAAATCATCAGCAATAACACTTTCCATTTCTTTAATCATTTTATTCAGGCTTTCTTTAAGTTCCAATATTGAACTGGGATCATCTAATGTATCCAATTCAATAATATCTAATTTCATAATGGTAAGTATGCTGTTCAGTTCATTCAAAACACAGTCATCATATGCAGGGTCACCCACCTGCCGTTCAACCCTTGCCAAAAGGTTATCTATGTCTTCTAATAGAAAATCTACAAGTTCTCTCATTTGATAATCCACTCCCTAGATAATATCTGATTTACCCCATGTTTCCTGTACTATTTTTTGAATAAAAATGAATAACACCTCTTGGTGTACAGAAATTTTTTTTGTGAGATGTTCCCTATTGTTACGCCAAAAACGTTTTTATAAACCTACTAAATAATAAATCTAGGTATTAGAATATAACTTCAAATTGGAGGTATGTAATTTGGGAAATGGGGTAACCTCTCTACATTCATATTTGAAAGAATAAAGACATGAAAAAAGAAGGTACATAATGTACCTTCTCAATGTGTTGCTTAGAACTATCTTACAATGCCTGACACTTGTATAAGGAGATTTCATATGCTGTACCATCTTTTAAATAGATAGTGAAATTAGATTGTTTTGGAACTATCAACTTCACAATTGTATTTCTTTATTTCATCATAGTAGTGCTCATAATATTCTGAAGCCAACATTTGTTTATGCTTAAAAGACATTAGAACATCTGATTTAAGAGATACCCATATGTTTGTAAGTAATATTTTAGCTTCATCGATATAAGTCATGTCTTTATTAAAAGTACTATAAAAATCTTTATCCTTCTTAAATTCCGTCAAAGTTTCCTTACTTAACGTGTCTTTAATTCTTTTATAATCCTTTTTAGTAAATTCATAAGTTAAATTATGAGCAAATTTATTCCTAATGTCATTTATCGAGGAGATAGGTTCATAAAGTTGTTTTTCAATAATCCCAAGTGAATAAAGCAGATTAAGTCTAGCTTTAAACTTATACTCTGACAACTTTTTAGGAAACTTAAAAAATTCCTCAGTTAATTCAATCATTTCTTTTTCAATGTATAAATGTGTTTTTAGAATAACCATTAAGATATCATTATGCTCTACATCTTTAACAAATTGTTTTCGCTGAACTGAAAATTCATCCAATTTTTTTTTTACTACACACAACTCTATATCGTCTTCTATTCGCATTAATTAAACTCCTGAATTGTTTTATATTTTTTTCCATAACTAAATTATATTTCTAATTTGAATCGAATAGGTAATTATAAATAATATCCCTTTATATATGTTTCGTGGTCAAAATGTGGTCAAAGTTAAAAGGTATTTGTCATACAATAGTAGTTCCAATATGGTGGAGAAAAGTTAAAATAACAGTAGAATTACTTTGTTAAATCGTAATAGATTTAGCATAAGAACTAATTGTATATTAGAAAACGCTTGGATAAACCAAGCGTTTTTTCAATCCTTATTCAAGAATTGCGCCCTATTCTGGAAGAGTGTCTCAGAATAGCGTATGAAAGAAAAATCCCTTAGTAGTTGAACAAAAGTTAATAGCTTTTGATGGGAAAAAAGTAAAAAGCTCCACCGACCATCCATAAAGCATGCCAGACATTGCAAACCGATGGCAAAATGTATGGCGAAACGTGTGTGCAGATACTCGAATATCTTTGAAATTCATTTTCTGCCCTAGATATTTAAAAACTAACATCAATGTGTTTTCAGTCAATTGTTTGTTATCTCTTTTTACAAAAACAAGATCACTCAAAGTCCCCCAATGTTTGTTTGTAAAAACTTTGATATCCCGCTAACTCCTTTGACAACTTCTGTTATCGTAATTGTATCTTTCCTTCTGCTTTTTCCAAAAACCGAAATTGCGTTGAGATTCTATTAATACTTGCTCTTCTTGATAAATTAAATCGATTATTCTCATAGTCCTCAACTCCAACTAAACGTTCTTAAGATTCCTCAATTCATTTCTCCACTCTTTTACAAGAGTCGTTACATTCCTATATTCATCATTTGAAGACGGCAACAAAACAATTATTATCAGAGTAACTATATCCATTAAGAAAGAAACTTCAAAATAAAATGTAAGTTGCATAGCTAGTTCACGGCTGAACCCCATCAAAAGAAAAAACACAGCATTGGCCATAGTTAGCGGTTTTAACCCAATAATTAATAGAACTAAAATCCAGAATGATATTTTCCGGAACTTTTTGCTTCCTAAAAAATTATCATAAGACATCGCTCTTGCAACAATTGCGGAAACTAGACTAACCACAAGAAATACTCCCATTATTCCCTTAAGACTTTCTAATGGATTTATTACATCAAAAAAATAATAAAAAGCACCTGCTAGAGCAATATGAGGAAGTACTAAAATAGCGAATGACAGGTATCCTCTTGATATTGCAAAATTATTATACTGAGGCTTTGAAAAATCCCTCCATAACGCGAAGTTAGTATTAATAATAATCATAAAGATATAGACTATTCCAAAGATAATGCCCGCTAACCCTATTTCGTTTAAGTAATTGTATCCGATTAGCAAGAATGGAACAAGAGTAAAAAAATAATTAAGAGCAATGGCTGTGCTACAGTTCATTGCTTCTTCATTGCCCATTCCTGTATTTAATTTTTCTTTATCATTTGCCCTTGAAATTGAAAAGACAAAGCTAAAAGATGAAAAAACCGATAACATCGTGTAGTAAAAATAGTCATTATTAAGTGAACTAGAACTGCTTACTGCAGGGGGTAATTGTTTAATGATTAAGAATATACCTACTATATGGACTCCCAACATAATAAAAGTGAAGATGGGCTTTATTGACTGAGGACTTTTTCCGTACAGAAATATAAATAGTAGCTGACCGAACTTTTTTCCAAAGTAAAATTGTAAGGCCTCTAGTATATTGGCTGAATTAAGTAAACTTGTAACATGTAATAGTTTATCTAGTGGGGACAATATTCGTAGAAATGTTAACCCTAAAAAAATTGAAATTAAAAAGTAGAATATTATTCCGAAACTATTCGCAATATTTGAGTTTTTTATAGATTCCAAAATTAATAATACAAGTGCTAACGAAATTCCTGTGGGAATATAGTGCTGCAACGTGCCCGGAATCCTAGTTTTATTAATTAAAAACGTTGTTCCTAGATAAATAAAAAGAAGTCCTACAAATACCACTATCTGGATAAAGAAGTCTTCAAATTGTAACTGAAGCCCTCCCTTAATTATTAACGGATATGATGCAAGAAGAACAATAATCGCCGCTGTACTTTCTGTACTTGATCTTACCTGATCACTAAAAGAAAGTACTTTATCGAAAAATCTAAGAATAAGCATAACAACAATAAAAATGAACACTACTGTATACATCGCGTCCGTCGATTGCGAGATCATAAATACTGCTAGTACAATGCCAAACAAATTACCCGATATTATATATTTTCCAATATTAACAAATAGAATAAACGTCATTACTACAATGGTTGCAACAATTGGCTTTAACGGTTGTTCATATGCTATGGCTATTAACCCCAGACCAACAGAAAAAATAGATAGCTGAAGTACTTTTCTGACAACAACCATATAGTTAGTATTAAATAAATTTGTTTTTTCGAGTATCCAAGTAACCCCTCGACTTAAAAAGGGGACAAGCGGAATAACGAGACCCTTTATTCCTAACTGAAAAATACCGACTAGAGGAATAACAATAATTGCCACTATTGCTGACAATAAAAGAAACATCTTTGAGCCCATACGAATAATTCTATTAGGATGACGATTAATCAAGATAAAAAATGGAAGCAACAGTATTATAGGAAGAATGAAGCCCATATTAGCCACTGATATTGACATTATAGTCCCCCTGTCTAGTATTTGAAGATTTGCATACCTGTGTTAACACTTCTCTCATTATTTTTCTACAAAATTCTCCAAAATCATTAATCTGGCAATAAATAAAAGTCAAGCTGCAGAGAACACTCAACTTTTTGTTACTAAAGTACAGACTCTAATGCAACTGAATAAAAGCAATTAATTACATTTTTTCTTTTTTTAATATCTTAATTAACTTTCTTACTGGGGATAATATGAAATTCGCGACTTTTTCGAATACTTCATTCCTTTTAGAGTGGCCAGGTAAAAATATACTTATAAATGCAATTAAACTAATGGAAATCGCGGCCAAAAGTAAATTCCAAAAAATATGGTATCAGCACTTATGTAAAATATTAGTTCACTAAAGTTCTGTAAGTGTTTCCCTATTTCCAAAGCTATTTTAACAGGAAAAGGTCTATTTAAAACTGTATTAAACCAGTTATAATCATTATATAAAGATTGGAAAGAATTCCAATAGTGTTTATCTAACTTGCTGTAAAATTGCTCCAAGTTAATATAAAACTCTTTTTGATCTTTATATGTTCTGTTTCTGAGTTTCCTATAACCCTTTTCTAAATCTAAATAAGAATTTATCAAATTAAGGTCACCCAATTTAAAAAGAGTCATCTCAAGACGACTATGCTTATTAAACCATTTTTGTATTTCATAGTTTTTTTCAAACTCATCCTCAATTTGGAGAATAATTCTTAAGTCAAAATACATTGATCCTAATATGCCCTCCAAGCTCTCTTTTGCCTGAGCATAAAAATTATTAAGTTTATTATTTCTTTTTGCATATAAATATGCTTATGATGCTGCAACAATTGCTACCAATATAGGGAGATACTCTTTAGTTAAGGTCATAAAGTAAAAGTCACCTCAAATAATAAAACACTCATATTTTTAGCCCCAAAATACTGTTTCTTCACCATTTACCATATTAAAAGCCTTCTTAAACATTTTCTTTCTTTTTATTATTCAGGGATAAAATAAACTATTGATCAAAAAGGACATACCTAGAGAACAAAAGTATTTGCAAGAAATTGAACAATTACATCTTCACTTTGATCGTAATTTTCTCCTCTTGTTAAGTCCATATCATTCTTGAACTTTTCGATATTAAACTTAAGGAACTGATTACGAAAGTATTCTAAGTAATGAAGATAGATGGTTCATCGATTAACATTTGCTCTGCCTGCAATATCCTGAATGGTAATGTCAAAGTGCGAATCTGTTTGCCACTAAAATGGCTGAACTAGGGTTCGTTACTTTGTCCTTGGATTTGTCTTTCTGGGGAGAGAGTGATGGTCAGCCTCGCAACGCTGTTTCTCCGGATATCTATTCGAGGATTTCTGTACTGCGTTGGATTTCCTAGGCACCTGTTCGTTTGTTGGCAGGAACCGGATTGTTGTTATACCACAACAGCTGCTGCCCTCTAAACTACTCCTGAACAGGAGAAGGCTGAAAAGGCTGCGAAACAGCTGGGAGAGAGAAGAATTAATCTTCTTGGAAATGACTAAATAAAAAAAGGAGAAGATTTTCTAGTCTTCTCTTTTTTTTGTGAATAGACATGAAAACATAAGAAACAATCTATGCTTCTATCACTTGGTAAGGCCAAATAAATAGTTGCTAATTATCCGTATTAATTGCTATGAATAATTCTTTACAAAGAGCTCATAATATATGTTATGTAAACTATAAAAATTGTGTAATAAATAAAGAACCCTTAAAGCTCTACTCTATTATTGCGCGGGTACTGCATAATGTCAAAAGTTAGGAAGATGATCAAAAACCAGTCATAGCAGGGGCTTCTACTTTAAGATGACCTATGAGGGATTCGAACCCACGACCCCTTCCTTGTCAATTTTGTTTCATATAATCAAACTGGTTTAACTGAATTAAATAAGTGTAAAGAAGGTTGATTTCTCAATGTTTAGTAGGGTCTTGATATCAGCTCAGTAAAATAAATAAAGCTCAATGAAATAATTATGTTAGCAAATGTGTGAGCAAGATGGTGAGCAGGTGGTCTGCTATAATTATCATTGTGACTAATCGTTTAATTTTCACATACTGACCAGTTAGGAAACAGGATTATCATTACAATTAAGTATTTTTTTATCTGAATGGGGCTCACTATTTGGATTACACATAATAACATCTGTTCTGCATTTACTGTGATACATAACTTATATCAACTTGGTTAGTTTTTATCTCTTCTAAACTTTTTTGAGGGTGCCTGAACCATAAACAATATGTGTGGAATGTAATTGACAACACAATGGATGTTGGTGGGTTTATCAACATTCTTATGGCCATAACACTTAGACCATCATTTTCTAAAGGATGCTACTTAAGATGTTGGCACCTGTTAAACAAAAGCTCCCTTTACCTTCCTCCACTATTGCATAACATTTTTCCCAATTTCATTCGAAATCCACTTGGCTAGGTTCAATTCCTAATCTTGCTGCCACATCTTTAATTAATTCATTAGCAGAATGATATTCGGCATTTATCATTTCACCAACATTTAAATTGATTCCAAATTCTTCGTGTTCTTCTAGCTCAATCTGTTGACCGTCCTCTTTAAAAAAGTTTAAATCTGCAATTCTTATTAACCCATCCATATATTCAGGCATATCATCATCTACATAAACTAAGACATTATAGTATTTTGACATATTTTCCATCTCCTTTTCTGCTAATATTCGACAGATAAAGATAAATTCCTTTTATTGTTGGCGAACAATTTCTTCACAACCGTATACTTATCAACCTAATGACCCCTTATATAGCCCAACAAATACAAAAGCAATTTATCACTTCAACTAAGCCACTCCGTTAGTCGAATAAGGAAAAAGCGGCCTTTCGATATTGAAGATATAGAATAGTTGTCACTATCTCCCCTTATTCTCTTTACTTTTGGAGGGGATATACGACGAAATATACTATATAAATTTTGTACGAGTTAAAAAAAGATTCACTGTAGAGTTATGATTGCTCCCTAGCAAAGCCTATTGCTTTTTCTATTAGTTCAAGCTAAAGCACAATTGAACATCCACCAAGTTGAATTTTTCTTCCTCTCATTCCCGGTTTAATCTCCATCTGGATCTTCTAATGGTAAATCAGATGTCTTTAAACAATATGCCCAGTAACTTCAATAATGAAAAAGCGATTCTTCATAATTGAAGAATCGCACCTGTTATCTTAAAATGAAATATCTATTTCGTCTAGGCCTTCAACAAAAAAATAACTCACAATTATTCCCTTGGCTATCTTAACTGCTCTAAGGTTCCGCCAAAAAGATTTGGTCTAGAATTTAAAAATGGGGCAACCTTGTATAACTCAATTACAAATTTATATTCAGTATATTTCGGTACACTATTAATGCCTATTCCGGAGTATTCTCCTAAAATATATATATCATTATCCTCCTTTGCAGCAATAAATTGGCCAAGACGGGTAGTAGAAAATGTCACAATACTTCCTTCTTCAAGATGTTTGATTATGCTAACGATATTTTCATTATTCCATTCAACAGCTTCTAGTAATGATTGCATAATAATCCTCCTAAATAAGTTGTTTACTAAACTTAATAATTCTTTCACCCTTTTTATAAGATGGTTTGTGCAAAAATTCTTTCTAAATCTGACTTTATATTAATTTCTAATGAAGAGTTAATCTCCTTAATACGATGTACTTCTAGTAAATACTCAATATTTTCTTTTCTTAATAAAAAGTTATCTCCTAATAAATCTCTAAAAACTTCAAGATAGCAGAGAAGTGATTCCCAAATATAGACTCTTATATCAGTATAGTAATCACCTTCATCAATTTCTTCAGGGTGAGTATTTTGATAGTAACGTTCCTTTGAAGTAAAATCTCTAATATTAGATGTAGGGTAATTAATCCTATTAAACCTTTCCTGAATATTTGAATCAAACCACTCTAATTCGTGAAAACCTTCTAAATATTCTAACGAATAATTAACTTCGTTTCTAATTGAAGGATTAGTTAAGTATTGATCTAACACAAAATTAAAACGTTCATTCTTTATACCATCTACTCCTTTTAATGAGTTTAATAATGCCCACCAAACTTGATGTGAACCAATGCCATTTTTAAATAACTCATTATATTCTGTATTTTTTTGATTAAACAATTGCAGTTTTGTATCAAAATAGAAAAAAAACTTCTTATCATTTTTATCTTTTAAAGGCTCCTTGTCATACGACTTCATTACTATATAACCTCTTTGGAAGAGAAAACATATTGCTTTAATAATATAAAATTTACTATAATATGCAGTTACTTCAGACCAAGTGTTAAATTTTCTTGACTCTAAAGTTATTAATGCTAAAAACAAATCAAATGACCTATAAAAACACACTGTGCTATTGTATATAAATTTTTGTTTGAATTCGTTAGTGATTTCCTTATCAGTATTCCTCTCAAGAAATACATTAAGATCTTTTGAATTACCTTGGTTTAAATAATGGTAGAATAGCTTCTCAATAGATTGTCTATGCATCTCAAAATATGGTTTAAAACATTCATAATCCTGTTTTAGGATTGCATAATCAGTTTTTAATTCCAAATTATCTATCCCCTTTAAAAGATAACCCCCACGTACAGCGGTTATCAGAAGTAATTGTTGAAACGCCTATACAGATGGCATTTTTTATAATATATTACAATGATTTCAACATCCATTATAGTTAAACCAAATTGAAATCAAGACTAAATTATATCGATATAATTATCGAAATCATTTATTCGAAGGCTCTTAATTTGTAAGGTATAATCCAAGTTTAATGCTAAGTAGTATGAAACTTCTTCATTAATTTTTCTGGGAATATATCAAATCTTAGTTTGATTTAAATAAATAGCAATTTTCATAATCATCAAATAAATTATCTGTTTCTCTAAAAACAGATTGGTTTTCAAACCAATCCGATCTAAAAATAAAATCTTTATTAGTTAACTTACATAAATGAAGAACGGCTGTCTATATCCTCGTTCTGAAGGATTACAATTTCAATGTTTTTTGTGTTACTTTGATATTTTTTTAATACCGTTAATGTACCTTCACTCCATTGACATATAGTACTGAAGACTACTTTGTGGGCTTGAACTTTTTCAGCGAGTCTTATGTATTTTTTTACTACAATTTCATCAGTATTTTTCTTATTATCCTTTAAGGAGGTTGCATTCTTGCATTCTCCAATTATAATATCTCCGTCCACGACACAACAAATATCTATTTCCATATCAGGTTTTGAAGATTGTTTATCCTGCCTAAGCTCAATTTCAGGAATATAATCAAAACTAGTAGTAGATAATCTTTTGAGTTTGGCAAGTGTTAAAATAGGGACCAATGAGTTATTCAAATAGGCTTGATAAATCATTTCATTTAATTTGTAATACCAAATAGGCTGGACTCTATTCAAATCTGACTGTAATTGTAAGGTATCAGGTGTATAGTTTTGAACTTTATCGCAACGAGTACATTTGAAAGTATTGCTGACAACTGAAATGTCATACCAATCTGCGTTACGACAGCTATGGCATTTAAAAATAAATCCTCGTTCAATAACTCCCTTTTCTAAAAGATTATTAATTATGTTTGAGACTAAATCTGTATCCTTAATTATTTCAAAAATTGTATCGTAATCCAAATGCCGCCTTTGATTTACAACGACCCCATTGGTATAGTTTCCCGTTTGGTTTTTGGATTTGTCTATAAATTTATTTAAAATTCCCCTATAACCATCTGATAATAAGGTTTCGGCTAAGTTATCAAGACCGTCAAACTTATCAATAAATACTTTTTCAAAATTCCCTTTATCAGAGTTCTTTATAAAATAACCTGAGGCTTGAAAAAGCTTCTCAAATAAATTATAGGTATTTGGTAACTTAAAGTTGGGATTAACTTTTGTTAATTTAATATTTTCACCCATTGCAGATACATATATATAATTAGGAGAGAAGTAGCTAACACCTTTATTCGTAATCCGTATATTTCGACTATTATAATGACGTACTGTGAGTAGTTCATTAACAAGGTTTTGATTTTTAGGAAATATAATATCTTTGACAAAAATATCTGTTATCCAAAAGTGTCCATATGGTAACACTTTAGAAAAGTAAAGGGGTATAGGAGTATCAATAGGGTAAATACTTTGATTAGTTTCAGTATCAAATAAAAGAACTTGTTCATTTATATCATTGTCCTTACAATACGTGTATAATATATTCTTTAATAGATAATGTATACTTTCTTTTATAGCATACGGGAGCATTTCTGAGGGTATCTGCTTTTTTGCTTCAATAGCTTCCATAGCACCCATAATCTTTTCTATGTCTTCAGCATTTAAAGATGTTGATACTAAATTAATTTTGTTAAAATATCTCGTCAATTGACGTTTAGAATTAATAATATGATGTACCTCTTCATTAAATTCAGAATGTGTAGGTAACCAGAATACTTGATTGTTTATTCTTGATAAACAGTAGTATAAACAGAAATCAGAAAGCGTGTTACCTAAAATCATAATAGGATCATATTGTTCTGTATTTACGTCTAAATTGATATAGTACTCAATATGAATACTCGGGATTTTGAACCCATAACTTCTTCTATTAAATGTATTATTTAAATCATAAATTGAATCTAAGAGCCAATATAAATCTTGTTCATATTTCACTTTATTGTATTTTAGCGAAATATTCTCCGTTCTTAAGACTTCCTCTAAATAAGGGTCAACAAGTCCAAAATTTGAATGTAATAATAAGCTTGTTAAAAGTGTAGGTTCGCTATATTTTAGTGCCACAACGTTTTCAATGCCGGAATATTTTATTATATCCTTCATATCAGTTAGTGGATATGAAATCCTCTCATCGTACTTAAAGGGGAGAATTATTTCCTTGGGTTGATTACTAAACAAGAGTAAATTCTTTTGCAATGTGTCCATTAATTGTTCGCTAATCTGGAAATCACTTATTGTCATACTCAAAAAGTCAGAGCGTTTTTCTAATTTTTCAATAGTTAAAGGTTGATTTGTAACGGGACTTTCATTTATGAATTTCTCTACAAATTTTTCGAACTGAGGGCTATCAAAAAGTTTTAACTGATGCACTGAACTGACATAATAATATATGTAATCTGGGTCATACTTACTCATTATATCTAAAAAAGAGGGAGCTATGGTATTTCCATCTGTTGGAACTATTAAATGATAATCCCCTCCCCAAGTTCTGTTAAACATTGCTAATATCGCTAAGCAGTCTGACTCCCAATACTCTGAGTTTATATTTACTAAGATAACGACTTTAGCCGGACGTACTCCCGTATTTATAGGAAGATACTTTAAATTATTATTCATATTTTACTCTCCTTATATAGTATTATGTTCAAGAAATTGGAGAGCAATAATCCCTGAATTAGTAATTTTAATTTTATTGAAATCTACCATTAAAACATTATTTTGGTATTTTGAATTCATACGCCCACCATTTGTAAATGAATTGCCCTCTATTCTTAATAAATTATTTTCCTCTAAACGTTTAACATAAAAGGCAAGTTCAAAGTTTCCCTCAGTAATATGATCTTTTACATTGGGGTAGTTTTCTTCTGTCAACATATTATCTCTGTCAAATAAAAATTTCAACACGGCTTTCTCTACTTCACTTAGTGGAGGATATTCCCCCCTTATATCATCAATTAATTTTACTCCTTGATGCGTGATCGCAATATGGCCACCTATAGCCATAAATTTAAGTAAGCCTTCCTGTTTTAAGTACTCTGTAACTCGTGAAATTTTTTCCTTTTCAAATCCGACTTCGCTTCCTAGTTCCTACATACTAACTATTGTATTAAGGCGACCCTTTGTAACTCTAAATAATTGAATTAAAAATTTTAAGTAGTCCCCTTTAACTCTATTTGGTTGAATTGTAGGAGTTGCTTGAAAGGTCTTTAGCATTATCTTTAGTTGTTCATTTTCAGTTTTTAATTTGGATAATTCCATTTCTAATTCAGTGACATTTGGTATATCCTTAGCAGGAATCCACCCATTTAAATGTTTATCTTTTTCTAGTTCAGCTAACTTTTGAGTAACAGCAAGTTGAATGTCCTTTGTGTCACTAAACATTCTTGATATTTTCTCTAAAACTTGTGTTCTAAATTCTCGATATTTAGGGTAGTTCTCACGTTCTGTCGTCCAAATTCCAATAGACCGGGCTTTTTCTTCGATAGCATCTTCTTCCATTACCAATGCAAATCGTGGCAAACCAGTTTCTCCAGCATAGTTATACTCCCAATGTGTAAAGCTATTACCTGTTTCACTGTCGATGGAACCATACCGACCCCCAAGTATTAATAAATAAACATCAGCTTCATTAATCCAACGACTAATTAATTTTTTCTGAGGTTCATCTCCCGGATTAAATTGCTCCATCCCAGTTGGTATATGTCCTGCATTTAATATTGCTTCAACAGCTGCTTGTCTTTCTTTAACCATATCAGTAAAAGTAGAAGAAATAAAAACTTGTAGCTTTTTTTTCATTTGCAATTACCTCCCCTATCCAAAATAGTATAAAAATAGAATATAAATTTATTATAGTACTTTATAGGATATTTTACTTAAATTATTTCTTTTAAAGAGGTAGATTTCTTTATAAGTGGTTAACATTATTCATTTCTCATTCAATTATTTACCATATGTATGAGTGGGTATAGTATAATATTACCATAACAAAAAAGGTAGGGTGAGGAGATAATGTCTAAGGGAAAATCCTTAACACAGGAAACAATAATGAAGGCTTTAGATTGGTCATATGATATGGCTATTAATGGTGGTGTTCCTGGAATGGATACAGCCATAGAATTAGCAGACAGTTACTTAAAGAAGAATGGTACGCTAGACGAAAAAGTTAAAAGTCTAATTCTTTGGCAAAATTCTAAAAGTGCGACTAGTGGTTTCCTATCAGGACTTGGAGGAATTATAACTTTACCTGTTGCTATTCCAGCTAATATTACCAGCGTGTTATTGGTTCAAATGAGAATGATAGCTGCTATTGCCCATATGGGAGGATATGACCTTAAAGATGATCAGGTAAAATGTTTTGTTTATGCTTGTTTAGCCGGCAATGGAGCGAAAGATATCCTTAAAAATGCAGGTATTCAAATAGGAAAGAAGCTCGTAGTATCAGGTATTAAAAAGGTACCTTTTGAAGTGATAAAAAAAATAAATCAGGCTGTAGGATTTCGTCTATTAACTAAGTTTGGTGAAAAAGGAGTTATTAATTTAGGTAAGATGGTTCCTTTTGCGGGAGGAATAATTGGCGGCACAATTGATGCTGTGGCAACAAATACGGTAGGTAAAGTTGCTAATATGCTTTTTATTCAAGATTCACTAGTTGAAAACTATGATGAACCAATTATTATAGATATGAAATAAGTTTGTAAAAGACTTTGATAAAGAACTCAAAGATGATTGCAATGTAATAAAATATTTAAGCTACTATAAATCCACCCAAATAACAGGAAAAAGAAATAATATACTGTTATTTGGGTTGCAATAAAATTATAAATAATAGAAAATAACAGTTCAACGGATCCCTTAGTAAAAGGGCTTTATTTTCTTAAGCCCCTTCAAACTCCTCAGTATTCCTATTAATCATATCAATGACCCGTATAATTCCACGTACATTGTCTAAATTATCCCTAAATAAATCAGTTACACTTCCTAAAGAACGGAATGGATCTTCTTGCAAGACTTTCTTTTCCAGAGTTCCGTTTTTCACCACATAATCGATGATGAGTTTGACAAATCGAAGTTGCTGTACGTTTAGTTTTTCTTTATTTAGGAATTCTGAAAATGCCTCATTTGCTGCTTTTTGATCTAAGCCTATAACTTGTCTCACTAGCTTGGTAACCGGAGTGTCGCCGAATTCCTTTATATAATCCTCTGGTGTTCCTAAGTCGTTCCACAAGATTTCTTCAAGTTTTTGCACGTCTTGATGAGTTAATGGTTTGTTATGACGTAGTTTATAGATGGCAGTTTGATCTTGATGTTCTTTTAAGTATTGATTGACCTTTTTGCGGTAGTTTTTCAGGTCATTAGATCCATAAAATGCCGATTCTTCTTTGCCAATCATCGTGAAAATGTCTTTAAAATTCGTATAATAATCTTTCTGCTTTTCTTTTTCTAAAAACTTAACAAGCTCACGAATTGCTTCCCGAACTTCTTCAAGTTCAAATATATTTGAATCCTCCCAAAAAGCCTGGGATTGAACTTTAAGTAATATATCTCGCTTCGCATTAATCTGCGGAATGGTACTCAGTTTAGATAATTCCTCCGCTGTTTGAACCACACTTTTTATTGGTCTAGTGGCATTCTTTGCTGTAAGTTTGGCAAGTTCAATCGAATACATTACACTATCAAAGCGTTTTGCAAGTTCATCATCCACAATAGAAATTATCAACGGAGAAATATGCTCTTGAATCTCACTTACATACGTGACATTAAGTGCTTGCCAATTCGTACGGTTTTTATATTTGTGGACAAACTGTAAATGCATTCTTACTTGGAAATTTTCATCATTTAGACGATGAAGTTCTTGATAGACTTCATCGATTAATTCGTTTCGATGTCTTATGTACGGCTCTTCTTGATAATCTAAGGCTTGTAGTTCTTTTATAATGTCTACCTTTAAATTAAAAATCCGTTCGGTTAATCCTACGGAAACAGTACCCTCAATTCCTTTTTCATTCTCACGAAAAAACTCAAAATTTCGCAAATAGTCAAATATTAAAAAGTACTTTTTATCCTCACCTATTCCAAACAGATTGGGACAGAGGCGGGTACCACGACCAATCATTTGCCAAAATTTCGATTTAGAACGAACCTTTTTAAAGAATACGAGATTGACGACTTCAGGAATGTCTACACCTGTATCCAGCATATCCACGGATACTGCAATTTGTGGAAACTTATCTTTTGTTGAAAAATCATTAATAAGCGTTTGGACATAGTCAACTTTATAATCAATTTGGCGTGCGAAGTTCCCATTATACTCTGGATAAATGTGATCAAATCGTTCAACAATACGTTTGGCGTGCTTCGAATTATTGGCAAAGATAATTGTTTTTCCTAGCTTATCGCCACCTTCAACTTTTATCCCATTCTCCATTAAGTCATTTAATACTTGATCTATAGTATTGTCATTAAATAACCACTGATTAACTGCAGAATTACTTATTTCTTCACCTTGTTCATCGTCAAAGGTATCTTCATATTGTTCCTTTTCTTCATCGGATAGTTTATCATAACGTAACCCATCATCCAGAATTTTAGAAGAGGATTCAATTGTACGATATTCAACAAGAAACTCATCGGATATTGCTTTTTCAAGTTCATAAGCATACGTTGGAGCACCTGTTTCCAAACCGAAAATATCATACGTATTTTTATCAATTTCATCTTTTGGGGTAGCAGTCAGTCCTAATACTATCCCATCAAAATAATCAAATATAGCTCGATATTTCTTATAAATACTCCGGTGACTTTCATCAACAATAATTAAATCAAAATGTCCAACTGTGAATAGTTTATTGCCATCTTTCCGCTTCGTATCATCAATTGCGTTCATCATCGTTGGATACGTAGAGAAGACCATCCGACTTAATTCTGGATTATCCTTGTTATCTAATAGATTACATAAAGTCATACTAGGAAGAAGGTTATTAAAGTTTTTCTTTGCTTGTAAAACAAGAGCGGTTCTATCTGCTAAAAATAGAACATTTTTTACCCAGTTATGTCGTACAAGTACATCAACTATAGAAATAGCTGTCCTGGTTTTCCCACTTCCCGTTGCCATTACCAAAAGAGTTTTTCTTTGCTTCGCTTGGATTGCCTCACATACAGACAGAATAGCTTCCTTTTGATAGTAACGATTTGTGATATCATTATTTATTTCTATATCTGTTAAAGGCCTTTTAATCGTGCGTCGATCAATTAAGAGTTGAAGATCTGCCTTAGTATAAAATCCGGATACTTTTCGTTCTGGATAATTTAAATCATCCCAAATACGTATATCAAACCCATTTGTATAGAAGATTACTGGACGTTGACCGTGCATTTGTTCAATACAGTCCGCATATAATTTGGCTTGCTGCTTCCCTTTGTTGGCATCATATGATGTTCTCTTCGCTTCGACCACAGCTATTGGCTTACCATTGTCACTAAGCAACACATAATCTACAAATCCAATCCCTTGACTATTTGGCATTCCAGATACTTGATATTCTTCAAGAACATCTTTTTTAAATTCCCAACCTGCTAATTTAAGTTCCAAGTCTATGTAAATTTTTCTCGTATTAAACTCAGAGAGCTCATCTACTTGAAAATCATATTGTTCTGTATTTTCAATTCTTATTTCTGTTAAGCCCTTACGAAGCTCTGCGTTTTCTTTCATCAAATCTTCAAGCTTTCGATCCTTCGAACTTAACTTTTCGTACAATTTTTTATATTCTTCCGGTCTTTTTCGTGGTTCTTCTCCATTCAGAAGAACTTCCTCTTTAAATTCCGATTCTGAGTAATCTTCTGAATAACAATAGTCCAACCAATCGATGAATTGGTGAAGGTTATGTAACCCTAACACCGCTTCATCTCTTGAAATCATTGAATTTGTATGAACTGCTACATTCCCTAATTTAATAATATATTTCATTAAAGGGAAAAGATTTTCATCTATAATTGACATAAAAGTCCGCTCGTGAATTAAACTTGATATGTTATCCTGATATGGTATTTTCAAATCACTGTCTGAAGCGTATAACCATTTCACAGCAAGCTCCAGTGCACGTCGAGTCAAAATAGAGCAAGTTGCAGGACTTACCTGTAGGCTTTTCTCTGCCTCCAAGCAAGCATTGGCAAAACTGCTAAATTGAGCTTTCTTCTGTAAAAACTCAAAATTATTTAACAAATGGATCCCTCCTAATCAGTGGTTTAGAGTTATATAAATGTGGCGATTAATCGTTGAATAATTCACCATTGAATGCTTGTTGCATAAGGGATTGGAAGTTGTTTTCAAAAATTAATAAACCATTCTTTAGCAATTCTTTTTGTCCTTCAATTTTTATAATTCCCTCTGAAAACTGCTTTTGTAATTCCATTGGTGGTACAACTATACCTAATTTCAATAAATTTTTCTTTGAGATATTAGGCATTGAACCTGCACTTCCTTCAGCTAAATCAGTTACCCTTAACCTAAATCTATTATTGTTGAGTAATCTCCAAAGGTAAATAGGATGAATATTATCTTGAGTAGGTTTAAACACCAGTCTAAAAATAGTATCTGGTAACATAAGATTTGTGGGTGTATTAAAAACAAATGCACAAGCCCCTACTAATTCTCTAGTATTTTTCCTAGTAACAAGTAGATCACCATTTTTAACTTCGAATGCCTCTTTAAATGGTGTATCAGCAAAGAGTGCTTTATTTTCTGAGTGTCGATACACCCCTTTTGTTACTGCACTTAATTTAAGTACTCCTTTTTCACCTTCCATTGCAGGAATTGACTCACTCTTAGGACTCCAACCACTATCAATTTTATTTAAAAAATCACCTAATGGTTTAACACTCCAATTTTTCGGGTTCGTAATTGGATCCTCAAACATCTCTAAAAACACACTTTGTGTGAGGGAGGATAATGCTTCTATTTGGGCTTTACGTTTTTCAATTAATTCATATGCCTTATCTAATACTTCTACAATTTTCATCTGCACTTTTATACTAGGGATAGGTATAATAACCTCTTTTAAAAATTTGAAATGTCGATTATATCCTGTATTAGGAATATCAATGGTCTCTAAGAAATAATAAAGATATTTTGTAAGTACTTCTTCTTCCGATTTAATATTTTTCAATAACTTAACACCATCTGCACCTATAAAGGTAGGAAAATCAATATATTTTAATATTCTTGTGTGATCCCCAAAAATAATATAAGGCTTATTATTATATAACCCTTTAATTTCATTACTATAACCACCAACAAGTTTTTTCCCTTGATCAATTATTGGATACTTTCCAGCTGCTAAGTAGTCTTCTTTTTTTATTTTACTTGCTAACCTTGTTTCATCTATTAATACTTTATTAAAAGGAATTAAATGCCAAGAATTTTGTTCTGCCTTGTGTAGGAGAGAGCTATTTTGAAATTGATTTATTTTCATTAAAATCACCTATCTTTTTATCAACTTTTCAATTTCATTTATTCCATTCATAATTTGCTCTTCTAAAACCTTAATATTGCTTAGTATTATTTCAGGCTTCTCATACTCCACTTCATCATACTCAATCTCTTTATATTTATTAATCGACAAATCGTACCCATTATCACGAATTTCTCCCACTGGTACAAAAAACGATTTTTCAGTACGTTTTCTGTCGGTTTCCTCACCTAAATCATTAAATCTAGTTAAAATATCTGGAATATCATTTGCTTCAATTTTATTCCGTTTGTCATCTAGAGAATATCCGTCTGCTTTCATATCATAAAACCAAACGTTATCAGTACCACCAGCACCTGTTTTTGTAAAGATAATTATTGCAGTAGAAACTCCTGCATACGGTTTGAAGACACCCGAAGGCATTGAAATGATGGCTTCTAATTTGTTATTATCAATAATTTCTTTACGAATGGAATTATGAGCATTAGAGCTCCCGAAAAGAACACCATCAGGAACAATTACCGCAGCTCTTCCTCCCTTTTTTAGCATTCTTAAAAATAATGCTAAAAATAGTAGCTCTGTTTTCTTTGTTTTAGTTATCTTTAATAAATCATCTGAAACTGAATCATAGTCTAATGATCCTTTAAATGGTGGGTTAGCAAGGACCAGTGTATATTGTTCCGTATCTTTGTTTTGTTCCGATAAACTATCACGATAAGCAATATTTGGATTATCTACTCCGTGAAGCATCATATTCATCGCTCCAATTCGAAGCATTGTCCCATCCATTTCAAATCCGTGGAACATTTTTTGATTGAAATGTTCTCTTAAACTTTGGATTAAGAACATATCATTATGAGTTTCTTTTAAATAATCACCTGAAGCAACAAGAAAGCCTGCTGATCCTGCTGCCGGATCCACAATAATATCCTCCGGCGTTGGCTTCATTAACCGTACAATCATATCAATAATATGGCGTGGTGTTCTAAATTGACCATTTGTTCCTGCAGTGGAAAGCTTTGATAATAAATATTCATAAAGATCACCTAAAGTATCCTTTTTCCCACTGGTATTGCTAGCTTGTAATAAACCATTAATTCCGGCAACCACTCTTGCTAATAAGGAAGGGGTGGGGATTACAAAGATTGCATCTTTCATAAACTTTGAATACACCGACTCATTCCCACCTAAGTCTTTAATAAATGGGAAGACTTCTTCTGTTACAACTTTAAACATTTCATCCGGACCCATATTAGAGAAAATGGACCACCGTAACTGAGGCTTATCCTTTGGAAAAATTCCTTCAAAATCGAGGCCTAATAATTCAGCATCCATTTCTTTTTTCTTCTCATTATCATCTAGTGTTTTTATATATAAAAGATACGTAAACTGCTCAATCACAGTTAACGGATTTGTAATTCCACCCGTCCAGAATGTTTCCCAAACTTTATCCACTTTATTTTTCAATTCTCCAGTAATCATAGTTGCACCCCATTCAAAATAAAAAATCATATGCATCTAAATTATACTACATTCTCACAGGAAATAAGCTTGAATTAAAACTACTTAATACCCTTACTTTATTCTTCTTTTTTTTTCAGAAATTAATATATTAAAGAGAATTTTAAACTTTTTCCTTAGAACCTTGTTTTTAAAAAGATTCAAAGAATATAATTCGTTTGTAAAAATTCAAGACGAAAAAGTTGGATGTAATTAAACGAATGCTATAGCTTCCTATCTCAAATCTAGAATTCAGTGATGATTATTTTCCTACTATTAAATAAATTCAAACAAACAAAGGAGATTGCATAATTGAAAGTTATTTTTTACTACGCTTCATCAGAAAATGCAGATGTACAAAATATTATCCGGGACCTCTTAGTAGCAGAACTAGAGAGCTTAATAAATACTAACCAGCCACAAGTAAATAAAGAACTTCCTAATCAGAGTAAAGGTCGTGAAAGTGCTTGATTTTTTATGATTCAACCAAAGAGATATTCACAAGTACGGTACATCCTGATCAGCCTGAAAGATTTTCAACTACTCATCCCTTAAGTCATCCTACAAACTTAGCTGAGAAAATTAAGAAGCTTGAATTAGAAGGGCATTTATCACCATTCCTTGTTCATAGTTTCCTAGAACAACTACAAAGGAGAGACGATTATGAAAGAAAAGGAGCGTGAGGATTTTCCTGGACAGGAAAAGGGGATAATTAAAATTTTCATCAAGAGTTCAGATGAAGAAGATGGAAAAGATTGTTAAAAATTGTACTTAAGCTAAGTAAAAGTATTAATGATCGATAAAGTGTCCCTTCTTTTAATTCAAACTGATCATCACTTTTTTTCTCGGACCAAATTTTTAATTTACTTATCATGTGTTTACAACTAAAATTGATTAGTGCTAATTGACTAGAATATTAACGGAGGAACAAAATGAAGGACAAGGATATTATTAAAGTAATTAAATTGTTGCTTATACTTGGATGCCTATACTTGTTTATGCTTATATTAGAATGTATTGTAGGTTCAATTTGGAATCTCATATTATTTCTTGCAATTATTCTTACAGTTTTATGGTGCTATTATAGAAAGAAAAAAGAAAAAACATATGCCAAAGGAGTCCTTTTCCTAATAATAATATTATTATTTTTAATTTGGTCTATTGGCCCCTGTGTTTACGAACGACATATAGCTGAAATGAAGAAAACAAAGTTAGAAGAAAAACAAAGAGAAATTGAAGGTAAAAAGTACGCAAAAGAAATGGAAGAAGATATGAAGAGAGCTCAAGAAGAAACAGAGGAAGAACATGCTAAAAGAAAAGTAGAAGAAGACGAATCTAAAAAAGCTGAAAAAGCCAATGTCTCATCTACTCCAATTTACATTTTTAAAGAAGATAGGGATTGTTCTGATTTTAGTAGCGCTTCTGAAGCAACTGAATTTATGAAAGAATCAAAGGCAGCTGGCTTTGGAGACCATCGCTTGGATAAAAATAGAGACGGTATTGCTTGTAACTAATGATAGAAAGAATTGAGTGATTTTAGGACTGAGGTAATATTTTTTTAGGTTATTCCATTAAAGGGCACTATTATGGAATAAAAACTAGTTATTAAACGACTTTATTGTTGCTTTTTAAGTTCAATGAAGTGTTTTTTATCAAAATTTAAACAACTTTATTTTAACCCTATCCTAATTTTAGGACAGGGTTAGGTGTGTTAAGGTTTTAAAATTAAATAGCTTTATTGTCATTCTACATAAGTATTTTGCAGTCACACTTTTAAAATTGTTAATCATTTATAAAGACGAGTTTCTTCTATATGTTTTGATACTTTCTATAGTTAGTAAAGAAAAACAATATACATTAAAATAAAACTTTTCTTATAAATAGGGTAATATTCAATATTTTTACGTTATAAGCTTTTCTATTTACTTTCACAGTTTTTTTCGTGAAAACGGTGCTTACATAATTTAGACTTTATGATTTCTGCTTATGATAATTTAGATATATCTTCCCAATTACCTTTAATAACATAGATTGCAAATATGCTTAAAAACTCGGTAACACCTCGAATGGAGATATACTTCTCTAATTGCTCCCTCATAGTTTTTTGGATGGGAACAATCCTTTCTAGGTACGTTTTGGAGTGTCTGATGTGAATAGCCCCCCTCTTTTAATCGCACATTACTTAAATCAATCCCAACCAACTCGTTAACCCTAATTCCTGTCTCCAATAGTAAAAGCATTAAAGTATAATCCCTTAAACCTGTAAACGTCCTTAAATCGGCTTGCTTTAGAAGGTGCTCAAGTTGGTCGGTTGAGAATGTTTGTACAATGTGTTTTCTATCCTTGAGTAGCTTAATGTTTTTTATCTACTGGGTTCTGTCTAATGTGTTTTTGCTTATAAAGAAAATTGAAGTACGCTCTAATGGCTCTTAATCTAGTATTAATAGTGACAGTTTTTAAGTCTTGCACCTTCATATGAAGAATCAAATTCCGTTGGATTATCTCGTAAGTAACACTATTCGGGTCTGACACTAAATCTTGCTCCTTTCAACTCATTAGTTTAGTAACGAATGGAATGTGATCGTAAGTTTCTTAGTTTGCAATCATCAATAAACAACTCAAGGGAATCTTTGAAGTCATACGATTGGAGTTTTTATGCACTTGGGAGAGTTCACTACTGGAGAGAAAGTTATGTCGTCTAGACAATTTATACACCCCTTTTCAACTTGTGGTCGTACGACTCGTGGAATACGACTGTAGGAAATAATCGTGCTGTAAACACAAAAAAAGTTCCCTACTAAGTAGGGGACTCCTTTGTCTTACTGAAAAAATTCATACCGGTGGCCGAGGTCGAACCGGCACTCCAGAGGAACACGATTTTGAGTCGGGCTAATCCATAACATAATTTACAAAGTCTTAAAAATACTACATCCATTAGAAAATATTCCACCAAATTGTATATGTTTATTTACAGTTAGGAGTCAAAATGGAGTCAATTTAATTCATACAAATGTTTACTCTGTTAACTAGAATTTTCGTAGATTTACGTATCCTTTTATATGTATATAAATATGAAGTTTTACAAACTTAAAGAATTAAATTTCATAAATTTTCAAGGTTTTTTATAATTTTAGTGGTCATTTTGGTGGTCAGTGGTCATTTTAGAGCGCTCCACCTTTTGGCAATAAGATGTTTTTTTAACGAATTTCTGTTATTTTGTATTTGGCATTTAATTTATGTATGAAATGGAAGTATAATTTTTGCATAACAAAAAGACTTATGACTTAACTACTTTAGTTGATTTTGTTACATCTATTAAATGTAAGTTGAGTTCTTTTAGAAAGATTGAACATGCTACCGGTCTATTGTTTATCGTTCTAGGACAGGTTATATATAAATTATTCCTAGCTCTTGTTACTGCTACATATATTAATCTTCGTTCTTCCTCAATTATAGTAACAGGTTCCGCTTTTTCTTTTGCAACATTTACATCTATTTTTAACAGATCTCGATTTGCCAGAAGGTATCCCACCATCATATGCACCTATAATGAATACATTGGAGAATGCTAGTCCCTTACTGGAATGAATAGTTAACAGATATAAAACATTATATTCATTATAGTGATATCTTCTTACGTTTTTCTCCATTTCATTTTGCTGCTTTTTAAGTTTTAGATAATAATCATGTAATTCAATCCAGCTACTTAAATCGCCACATATCCCCAATATCTCTTCTTTTTGTACATCATCCATTTCTTTTTTAACCTTTGGAAATTCAAATATTAATTTACTAAGATGATTAACATTTGTTTCTCCCTTTTGCAATAATTCATCCATATGTTTAAAATATTGTCTGATTAATTGGCTATCTATTTTACTTTTTGAATTGTTATTCAAAAAATTCAGGAATGATTCATAGATGTTCCCTCATTATTCTTGGTGTATTCTTTAATTTTTTTAAAAGAAATATAGTAGTTAGAAGCAATTGTTGTATAAATATTAGTCAAATTCTGTATTGTTATTAATTCTAACCATGAATGGAAATACAAGTTAAAAAATGGATAATTAAAAATACCTAATAAGTCGTCTGTTTTTTCTATAACAAAAGGAATGTTTCGTCTTGTTAATACATTAATGAATTCCGTTAACTGCCTTTTAGAACGATATAACACGACTCTTTTTGTATAATTTATTTTTTCCAGTTTATTAAATGTAAAAGGTTCTTCTTTCTCTCCAAGAATATGACACTGATCTATAATGATATTCGCTTCTTCTTTTTGATCTTTTGTGAAAATGGTAAAAGTATCAGCCTCTTTCTGATGAAACGGAATCATAGCTTTTTCAATTCTTTCGTGTTTATTAAGGGCAATAACACGATTCCCCGCTTTAACAATTTCAGCAGCAGAACGATAGTTTGTCATTAGCTCAATTGTATAGGTGTGATAATGTTCCGAAAATTCTTTAATATAAATAGGGTCGGATGCTCTGAATGCGTAAATCGACTGGTCGTCATCTCCAACGATAAATAACTTTGTTTCATTAGGGGCTGCCGTAATCTTATCCGGTGGACAAATTAATTCTAAAATCTTCATTTGGAGACCCTAAATTATCTATGTCATTCCCAAATTGATTAATATGGGTGTCTATAATACGTTGATATGATTTAATATTGTTTTTCTTTTGAAACAACTTCACATGGTGACGTATTTTTTTTATATCAGGTTCTAACTTAACAGAGTCACCTAATATTTCTTTATTTATCTGATAAATCATTAAACACATGTCTCTAATTAAAGGAAAGACTGGAACAGCTGGATGTTTTTTGTTATTTTTCAAACTTATTAAACCTGTCATTCCCATTAAATCATAGTATGCTGTGTAAATTACGGACATAAGCACCACCCTTAAAGCGTTCAAAATGTAATGAAAGCTGTATCTTCAAATCTACTAGAGTTCTATCCTTCTTGCTTTTTCTTTTTCAATATAATTTAAACTTTTCTCTTCCAAAGAACTAATTAATATAATATCTAAGGGAAGACTGTGTTTTTTTAAAAACTGTTGACGAAGCACTTTTCTGAATTCTAATAAATCATATATGGGCGTATTTTCACGATTGTATACTATAATAATATCTACATCATTTGGCTTTTTTGAAATCAAAATAGACCCTAAAACATAGTATTTAAGCTCAGAAAGAAAATGGGTTTTGTTTTTTTTCTCTTTTTCGAATCGCTTCACGTTCTGCTGGAGAAATGTAATTAATAAAGCTATTTCCATCAAAGTTTAGTGCCCCCATAAATTCGGACATGAGAAATAAACCTATATCGTTTTCTCTTGCCGTTTCTCTACCTAAGTAAGAATAACTATTCCAGTTACTAATAGTTACTATCGCATTAATCTCATAATACTCTGACATTATTTCGTAAACTTCAGCTTCAGTTACAATATAAAAATCTGTTAAATATACAATTAACTTTTTTCCATTTTTCTTCTTAATTTTGAAAACATGCTCATGTCCTTGTTCATGTTCAATTTCCAATACAGTTCTATGGGTTTGAATTCTTGATATAAAATACTCAATACTCTCACGTCTAGGTCTCTTAAATCCCTTTTTATCCATAATAATTCTTCACGCCCTTTACTTTAATGGAAAACACTTTTTATCTGCTGAGGGAATGTTGGAACATTAGCATTTTTATATTCTGATAAATGATTCATTTTAAAACCTTCAATATGGTTCTTATACTCCTCAACAATAGGTTGCTTTTCTAAAGGAATTAAATCTATGTTTTCTAAAATTAATTCTAATATCTTATCATTATTAGGTATTAAAGTATTTATACAATACTCCCTCCATATATGTGCCAACTCAGAATGAGGCGATTGTTGAGCAGTTATGCTATAGGGCCCATATTGTTTAAAAATACGCTCATTTTCATTAAACAGTATTTCTATTTTTTTTATAACTTCTAACTTTCTAGTATCATTGATCTGTTCATTGGGCTTATTAATAAACCTAGATAGTGGCAATTTCAAGACACCATCCATCATTTTTCTCCCTAGCTGGTTGTTAACAGTCCAGTATGCATGTTGTGAATTCCATACATACTGTGTAATTGCAACATTACTATTTCTAACATTAACATCCACGAACCCACTAACTGTATATCCATCATTGTGTAAGCCAGAACAAATAATATTTAACATATTTCTAGATTGATTAGCTTCTATATGATAACCGGCCTTATGAACATGTCCAGCAAAATAGATGTCAATATTATAATCATCAAATAAGGTATCTAAAATGTGTTTCTCAGTCTCTTTAAAACACTCTAGAGAATGATGACCCATAGCAATATTTAATTTACCATTTCCAGTATTTAATTCTTCTAAGGCATCTAATAATTTTTGTTTCCCAATTAATAAAGTACCTTCTTCACCTGATTTATCAGCAATAATGCAGGTATTTAAAAAAATTAAATTACATCTTTGTTCCTCCACAATAAAATGTAAATTTTCTAAAGGATAATTTTTATTAAAAAGGGAATTATAAAATGTTTGGAAAGAATTGAAACTCTTTAATAAGGTTGAACTCTTCTCTGTATCTTCCATATAATTATCTAAAGTATCTGAAGAATCACCTGATTCGTTAATCATATTGATTAAGTTAGATCTTTCTTTGTCTCTATTGATATCGTGGTTTCCAGGTACTAGGTACAAATTTTCAATAGATAAATCTAAAACTGTTAAGACTTCCATTAAAAATTTTTGTTGACTATCTGTAAATTCCTGTCCCTGATGAGATATGTCACCTGTTAATATTACAAAATCGTATTTTTTTTCTCGATGTAATTCAGATAGTTTATTTATAAAATTGCTTCTCAGTCTTCGAGAGTGAAAGTTTTCAATTTGAAAATGAATATCTGATATCTGTAGAAAGTTAAACTCCACTTGTATCTCTCCTTAGACCCATTTATTTTGAATATTCCCTTCAATTAATATTTTACCAGAATTAATCATTTAAGGACTATATTATCAGAAATAAGTAAATCTTTAGTATTCAAAAGTTTTTTATTTTTTTACGCCTCTTTTCAATAAAATGAATTATCACCTAATTCTCCTCAAAAACCGTGGTTTTTGAGATAAAGAAAAAGAGGTGATATTCACCTCTTTTTTACGTTGTTTTTCTATCAAAATTCAATATCCTAAACGCTGTTTTTGGACTGTTAATAATCAGTCTTGTAAACATAACCAGAATGCAAATACACCCTTTTATTTGTTTAGAAAATTCCCAATTTTATGGTTTTCACTATATATATCCCTAAGAAACTCAAAGCCTTTTTCTCCATACAATACACATATTTTATCTGCAATTCCACCTTGGTTTTCGTTATAAAGACTCGATACTATCTGCCTTATCTCCTCTTCTTGATAATCACAGTATATATCCGCAGAAAGCATCTCCAACATTATTTCTCCAACTTCCTTAGGTGTTTTCTTTACATGTAAAGTCAAGTGATCAATTAACACGTCAGATCTATAATTTTCCTTGCTATATACTGCTGATAATTTTACCCACTTTAAGATGTCTTGATCTATATAATCAATAAATTTTAACCACTCGATTAAAAGTGATAACGCTTTTCTGTTTTGCACTTCTTCTTGATTTTGTATTAGAATATTGTAAAGTTGCCCCCTTGCCCGTAAGATAATTCCGACCCTGTACCTTATCGGAAGACAGAATTTAATCATTCAGGGCCGTAAAGTATAACCTGCGGGATCCAGGTGAGATTGCCTTTGTACCATTTTCGCCATAAAAATTTTTATATAGTTATTTTATTATCGAAGATAATTTTTGCTCCACCCATTTACTGATACTAATCCCTTCTTGTTCAGCTAAATCTGAAATTGTTTCTAACAATTCGATAGGTAATTCAAAACTAGTTTTTCTATTTGGACTACGTAATATCAAAGTATCATCTTCATGATGTATTCCTCCATTGATTAGATACGGTAAGATATCAGCAATACCAAACACCTCGGATGTTAACGGTTTCTCCCCTGCCCGAATGTAGAGTAAAACTGTTTCACTTTGTTCTCTAAGTCGAATGTTTTCCACTCCCCAAATTTCATATAGATAATCAATGAAGGGATAAAATACTACTTCGTTTTTCGGTACCTGAAGCTCCACATAGCCATTATAATCCAAAGTAGGTTGGTGGATCGAGTATGATGGCTTTAAGGTATAAGTTTTCATTCCTTCTTCATAGGTCAGCCACTTTTGGATATTGGGTAGGTAGAAACCAAATACATTTTCTTCATTACGAAGCACTCGTGCCTCTGGTATTTTAGACGAATGAAATCTTTGATACAAAGCCATGTCATTTTTTGAATCATAATATTCATATTTTTTTGGGCGTTGTGTTTCAGTTGGTTTGAGTGATTTCTCTGCTTCCTGATAGGCGGCTTCCGAAATGACATACGTGATTCTTTCATCCCCATAAGGGACGGCCTTAGCCTTAATCGAACCATCTTGTATATACTTATAAACACTTTGTACAGATAACCCCAATTTCTTTGCCACCTCATTAGGGCTCATACCTGTGGGTAAAGATTGCTTTTCATACACTAATCGATCCACTTCCGCTTTTTCATAACGGGCCTCTTTATGCAGTCGATGGGGGTCCTGAATCTTCATGATTTTCTTCTGCTTTCCATAATGGTAGACCGTTGCCTTGGATACGCCTAGTAAATCAGCGACTTCTTTTTGTGTATACCATTCCACTTTATCCCCCTCCCATTCTTCTTGATGATCCGTTCCTGTTATTGGAATATCCCTTTGGTTACCATGCGTCAATTCCTCATGATACAAGACTGCTTCCGCCTGGCCAAATTTCACACGATATTGGAGACGTGGGTGTTCGATCACTTCCAAAATCACCCCTTCTTTTTTTTCAAATTGTTTAAAGTAGTAAAAACTCTCAGGGTCTTCTTCTTCCGTACATGTTGGGAGAACATAAACCGTTTCCCCTATTTCATAAGATGCAGTCTGCAAGTTTTTTTCAAGGTTTAATTTATTCATGATTTGTCTCTTCACCTTTTATCTTTTATTGTTATATCTCTTTCTATTTCATGATTAACTATTTAATTCATATATTTATCATTATATATAATATTGTCTTAAATAAGTATATTTATAGATTCCTTTTATATAAAACATTATAGATGTAATATTTGAATCTAACAATATTATTATAAGTTTAGAATCTAATTATATAATAATTATCGCAAACCTAAATAAATGGAGGATTTATTTAGGTCTTCCTTAATTAATAAATCTTTGTAATTTGTTATAATGTAAGTAGGATTCATAACATGGGGAGTACATAGATATACACATTACCTTATTAATACGCGAATGATAAAAGTGAGGGGTACAGGTATGCATGAACTGATAGAAAAAAAGAAAGGACTTCAGAGTAGTGCATGGAAAAATAGCCTTTCAGAAATATCCATCCATACGTTACAAGAACGATTAGATACGACAGAGAAGAATGGGCAAGATCCCTTTTCCGATTTTAGCGATCTAGACATGCTACAGTGGTATCTTCATCGGCGAGAACATTTAAACCAGCAACATGAAAAGTCCATCCGCACCGTCCAAGCCTATGAGCGGGAACTTCTTCAATTTATTGAACAAATGCTCACCTATTCAGTTGAAATCAATGTCGACTTGGGACAAGTTGTGGATGGTTCCCTCTTTAAATCGTTATCCTCTCGCCACATACGAAGATATCAGGAATGGTTATCGGAAAAAAGCCCTTATGTCTTAACAAAAGGAGCGTATTCCGTTGCCACCTTATCCAGAAAGACAACCATCATTAAGACTTTTTTGACATTCCTGTTCGAATCAGGCTATATCACAGAGCCCATTCATGAAGGTTTCTTTAAGGTCAATATCCGAAAGGATGATCGGCCGAACCGTGATTTGGGACCCAAGGAAGTCATTTTGCTACTTGATTACTTCAGGGAAATCAACCACCCCATCGTTTTTTCGATCATTCATATCCTGACGATGACAGGCATGCGTAATGAAGAGTTTACAAGACTCCGAGTCAAGGATCTTCAATATGATTCCATTACCAGCACGTATTTTTTAGAGGTCCTAGGTAAAGGAAATAAAAGAAGGCAAATCCCATTGAAAGAAAAAGGAATGAATAGCATTCGCATGTTCCGTTCGGCCAGGGGAATCGACGATCTAGATGCAGCAGAAGGAGACGACCCGCTCTTTACGACCAATACTGGCCGTGCCTACTCTCCCTCTTATTTGTCTCAATACATAACAAAAGCCGTTAAGGAGAGTGGATTGCCTTTTTTGAAGTTTCGTTCCTCTTCCATTGGTCCTCATACCTTCCGGCATGCTTTTGCCATCATTTCTCACTTAAATGGAGTGGATGTCTATCAGATTATGAAGAGTCTGGGCCATGAGCAGCTCTCCACTACAGAGATTTATTTGGAGAAGGTTTTTGAAAAAGAACGCCATGCGATTCATTTGTGGAAATCAGATGTGTTTGGGGAGTATATATAATAGAAGAAACTCGTCATAATTAGAGAAGTTTTTGCTGAATTTTTGAATTCCAATTGACTTAGAAGATCCCTTCATACAATGGTTTAAAGTTTGAAGATATGATAAATGGTCAGGCATGATGATTACGGGATTTCATCTTTTTTGGTAAATGCATTGAGGTCATAGCTATGGTAGGCCTGACAGCGGTCATCATTGAAACATTAACAGGTTTTATTATTATTCCGAATATGACACCAATCACAGAAGGAATAAAAATTGTTGGCATGATTGCAATTACGCTCCTGGAGCATTTCCCATGATTGCTTTCATCACAAAATTGTTTAAAAACCCTTTGGAGAAACTAGGGTATTTTCTAGGAATAAGTGATATTTCAACAGCAGGTCTTATTGCATCTCTTGCAAATAATATACCTATGCTCATGACGCTAAAGAACATGGATCCAAGAGGAAAGGTAATGAATGTTGCTTTTACCGTCAGTGCTGCTTTTGTTTTTGGAGGGAATCTAGGTTTTGTGGCAGGTGTTAATAAAGAAATAGTGTTTGCCATGATTGTTGGGAAGCTTATAGGAGGCCTTACAGCAATTGCATTAGCTATTATCACTACTTCTAAATCTACTACTTAAATATCACAAATATCCACTTTGCCTTCCTAAAAGAGGAGGGCAATCGTTTTTTATTTTGAGGTTCGGTTAAACAGCCAAGGCTCTCGCGCAAGCACCTGGCTGTTTTTATCTTTCTATTTAGGATTAATCCCTATTAGGATTCATGTCGAAAAGTGCTTATACCATTATTGGTAAGATAACTATTCCTTTTTGCTCTTCCTCAGATTCAGCAACAATTTAAGATTTTCATTTAATAAATTAGCTTGCGATAAAGCTTGACAATCCTCTAGAATATCACCCGGTTTGTTTGCCTCACCTAAAATGTAAGATGAAAAACGCATATTTAAGAAATCGAAAGTATATTGGAATTGTTGAATAAGAGGCAAACCTTTAATTCTTGGTTCGTCACCACCTACTGCTATAACAATCGTTTCTACTTCCTGTAAACGTTCTTTAAACAGCGGGTACCTTTCATCACGTATGGCATGGCTAAGTCGATCAATCATATTTTTCATCAACCCCGACATACTATACCAGTATATAGGTGTAGCAAAGATTATCACATCGTTTTCCATGAATACCTTTACGACTTGTTCATAATCATCCTCTACTATTTGAAATCCTTCACTTGTATGACGTAAATCTTCAATTGGTTGAATGGATAGATCCTTTAAATATATCTTTTGATGGTTTATCCCCTTCAAGGCCAAGTCCGCTAGTAATTCACTGTTACCCTCTGTTCTTGAGCTACCTATGAATGTTGCGATGTTCATTTTAAAACCCCTTTTCTATACTTTAGTATAAAAAAAGTTTATACTTAGATTAACAATCGATAAAGATGAATATTTCGATTTAATTAATCGAAAAAAACGATTTAGAGGTGTATAATTTGGAAATTAAGCATTTGCATACGTTTTTAACTGCTACTAAGACGTTGAATTTTACTCAAACAGCTAAAATACTAGATTATGCACAATCTAGTATTACTGCACAAATTAAGTCATTAGAAGAGGAATTAGGAACGCCATTATTTGAGCGACTGGGGAAACGAATCTACTTAACAGAAGCTGGCATACAGCTGAAACAATACGCACAAAAGATGCTTGCTCTTGACAAAGAAATGAGGCAAACGTTATCTGGTCAAAATGAGACCAATGCCGTTTTAACGATTGGTGCCCAGGAAAGCCAATGCACATACCGACTTCCAGATATTTTACAATTTTTCAAACAACGCCACCCACAAGTCAGGCTGATTTTTAAACCTGTTCATACAATTGATATAGCAAAGAATCTATTGCAATCTGGTACCCTCGACTTAGCTTTCATCACAGATACCTTAAAAGAAATGCCTGCGCTTCATAAGGAGATGTTAATTGAGGAAGACTTAATATTCGTAGCATCCCCTTCACATCATTTAACTAAAAAAAAGCGGTTGACTGCAGGGGAACTCGCACAAGAAACGATTCTGTTAACGGAAAAAGGCTGCTCTTATCGAACTCAATTTGAACATAGAATTCAAATAGAAGGTTTTTATCCGGAACAAGTTATTGAATTTGGTAGTATCGAAGCAATCAAACAATGTGTTATGGCAGGATTAGGTACTTCACTTTTACCTAAAATGGCGGTAGAAAAAGAACTAGATAAGGGTCGTTTAATCGAACTACCTACATCTATCGTTCTAGAACCCGTATTTACAGAAATTGCTTGGCATAAGGATAAATATATTCCCTCTTATCTGGAGGATTTCATACAGATTTCACGAGAACAATATAAGGAATTTAATGAGAAATCGAAAAATTAAAAAATAAATAATACGTTTCTTTCGATAATTGGAAAGATCTAAGAGAGAGAAATATTTTGGAATACTGTCCAAATTCGAGTTGATATAAATAAACCATACATATTAGTCAGGCTAATCCTTATGATCCCTTATTTGTGTTGTTAACGCAAAATAAGTATCAAAAGTTAGAGGTACCCATAATAAAAAATCTTTACATGATAAAGAATAAAAGAATATCACCTGTAACTTCTGTATTATTGTATTTTTATTCTTGTTAATACTACTCTATCAACGTTTATATGGTTACAAAAGAATACAATATTGTATCCTCATGTAACCCTTTTTGTAATTCAAAACTTTATTGTGCTGAAGTCAAATCCCAACTTTTTGATAATATCTTTATTATTTAAAATCCCTTTAAGAGCCCTAACACTTTTATTATTAGTTGTGTAATCAACATCCAAGTCCTTATTTTTAAAAGTGATTGTAACATTTCTTTTCAACCAGGCAGATAGAATTTGCTTTACATTTCCCCCTAGGCTTTCTTTAATGGCGATTTGTTGTGGAGAGTGTCACGTTGAATTAAAGAGTGATGATTATGTCACATTAGATGAATTTAGCACGATGAGGCACACATATTGCGGTTATGATCTTATTGCCGATCTGATCAAAGACATACACCCCATTTGTCTGCGATGTCTTTAATCGGTGTACCATGTAAGAGCGTCCATCTGTAAATCTAAATTTTGTAATCCCGTCGACACACGTGTATATCCAATTAACACTCAAATCACTCTTTTTTATTTTTCTATTATATTTATTGTAATATAATAGAAAAATAGATAAGTTATTGAACATAGAATAATGAACAGAGTTTTGTTGCAATAAAGGCAATAAAAAACGTCCTTTTCTATTCGAACAGTGATGTGTTCAGAAAAGGGACGAGTTATGGAACAAATAATAACTTATTTATAATATCGTGCTTGATCGATAAATATCAAATAAATGCCAATCCCTTATAGATAAGGGATTGGCATTTTGGCGTACTTCTTAAAGTTACAAATATGTTAAGTTCATTTTATAAACAACATTTTAAGAAATGTTTTTCAATTCCTCAGTTAATCGTAGGAATTCTTCTTTGTTTTTATTCTGTAATGACTGGTCAATCTCTTTTCGGATTTGCTCTTTTCGGAAATTAAGAAGGGCTTTATTTATCACCATTTCAGCGAATTCAGAATCCTTGACGTTTATTTCAAGTTGTGGTGTTGTATTAGCCAAATTCTTTTCCATAGGAAATCAACTCCTTGACCTTTTTTCTATTATACCAAAAACTTTAAGAATATTCAAATAATTAACCAAGTAGTTCCAATGAAATAATCCGTTTGCTCAATGAAAATGGGTCAGTGAAAAATATAAGTGAAAAATTGGTTACTGAAAAAATTATTGAACCAAGGTTAGGACCATATAAGGGAAATGAAAAAATTACATATGATAATGATAAAGATCCCAAGGTTAGTTTATTAATAAGCAAAGCCCTGAGAAATACTCTTATCGCAGCTATTTTATACATTGCTCTCGTTAACTTGGCCCTTTTCATACCTGACTCACCACTAAGAGGCGAAAACGGAAGTGTCATAGATTCACCCCTAATGAGTGGTATCAGCACATTTATTTTCCTTTTCTTTATTATTATTGGTTTAACTTATGGGATTACTGCAAAAAAAATTAATAGTCCTACAGATGCGGTAAATTACATGATTGAAGCCATAAAGGACATCTCAGGATTTGTTGTCTTAGTCTTTATAATTGCACAATTTATAGCATATCTTCAATGGACGGACATATCCTTATTAACGGCAGTTAACGGTGCTGAGTTGCTTAAATCAGTTGATTTGGTTGGTATACCAGCCATTGTCTTGTTGGTTCTGCTAACTGTAATTTCAAGTTTATTCATTACGAGTGGTTCAGCTCTCTGGTCAGTTTTAGCCCCTATATTTATTCCTATGTTTATGTTATTAGACATTCACCCTGCTATCATACAGGCTGGTTATCGAATTGGTGATTCTGTGACAAACATGATTACTCCACTGAATCCTTTCGTTGCCGTTATGTTAGGGTTTTTAATGAAATATGATAAAAAAGCAGAGTTAGGTACACATGTGGCTTTAATCTTGCCTTACACCATTGCATTTTTGATTGTTTGGATTATTATGCTCATTGCATTTTTATTATTAGATATTCCTATCGGGCCAGGGGTAACAAAGAATATAAAGTAAGTAGGAGTTGAAAATAGTATTGAAGCTATACGGATCCTATAGACATCAAGTTAAGAAAGATACCTGGTTTATTAGAATATTTTTATGTATCCTTTCATAGAAAAATCATTTAAGTTTTGGGTAAGGTTAGTTCAAAAAAAGAGACTGACTATAAAAAGTCAATCTTAGGTGACGTCAGGTGCTTCCTCACGTCTTATATATATTATGCAAGTGTTTGACAAGCGTTTACTCTATCTATTAAGTTTTGGCACTTTTTGAGCAAAATCATAACCTGGTCTCCCAGTTTGAATTGCGAAATTAGTAGTAGGGATAATTAAATAAATAATGACAAAGGGAATACAGAACCCTTTGTCCTTTTTATTCTTAATCAAAAATACTGTCTAAATTTTTCAAACCAATAAATTTATACTATTGCTGATTTTTAGTCCACTCTAATTCAATTTCATATATTTCTTCTTTACCGAGAAGACTTCTATTGGAACTTATGGCTTAAGGACCACTTTAATACATCCATCTGTCCTTGTATCAAATACTTCATACCCATGCTTTGCTTGGTCAATTGGAAGTACATGGGTTACAACATCACCAGGATCTACTTTTCCTTCTGATATTAGTTTATAAAGGTAGGGCATATATGGAATAACAGGAGCCTGTCCGGTTTTAATATCCACGTTTCTTTGGAAAATATCTCCTAGGGGGAATCCATTATAACGTCCGCCATAAACGCCTGTTATCTGTATGGTTCCCGCCTTACGCACGGCTTGGGACGCAATTACAATCCCTCCCATGGCTCCCCCATGTAATTTAAGACCCGATGCAAGATATTCCATCGGAGTCATTTTGCCACTCATCCCGGAACAGTCAATAACGATATCTGCACCACCTTTAGTGATTTCTTTAAGGTATTCGCCGGTGTTTTCATATTGTGCAAAATTTACGGTTTCCACTTTATTCGTCCTTTTTGCATGCTCTAAACGATAATCGAGATGATCGACAGCAATCACCCTTTTCGCCCCTTTAAACCAAGCGAATTTTTGAGTAAGTAGACCTACAGGACCACATCCTAAAACGATAACCGTATCGCCAGGTTTGACACCTGCGTGATCTACACTCCAGAATGCTGTGGATGCTGCATCAGCGAGCAACACCAATTTTTCATCTTCTACCTCGCAGTTTTCTGGGATTTTGAAAGGGGTAAAGTTTCCATAAGGAACACGCATATATTCAGCTTGCCCGCCCGCATACCCACCAGTTGTTTCTGAGTATCCAAAAAAACCACCCATTTCCCCATGAGGATTTGAATTATCGCACTGACTTGTAAGGTCGTGGTTGCAATACCAGCAGCTCCCGCAACTAACGTTAAAGGGGATAATGACCCGGTCTCCCTTCTTTACCTTAGTTACCCCTGGTCCAACTTCCTCAACAACTCCCATCGGCTCATGACCAATCACATAATCTGTAGGCATATTGGGAATTAATTGATGAATTAAGTGCAAATCGGAGCCGCAAATCGCTGAAGTAGTGATTTTTACAATAATATCATCCGAATTTTTGATGGTAGGGTCTTTAACTTCTTTAACCTGTACATTTTTATTGCCCTGGTAAGTTACGGCTTTCATATGCTTTTCCTCCTTTATTTATTCGGCGTTGCGAACATGCCGAGTCTGTCAGTATCATTCGGGAAAAGATTCATTCCAGCAATACTTACCGCCATATCGGCTGATTTCAAATCTAATTCCACCTGTTTACCTACATCGTTCGGATAAAGCCAGCCCTTCCTGATCATTAAATCAGATAACTCACCATGTAAGTCAATAGATTGCTCCATTTGCTGGTACAATGCTTTTCTCAATGCGGGATTCGCTGTTTCAGATAATGCAATACCATAAGTATGAATCCCACTTTTGATAGAGAGTAGAAAATCTAGCGCGAAAGAGGAATCAGCCATTTCCGGCATATGTTCAGCACCTTGAGGGTCTAAAAAATCCATTTCCATTTAAATTTCACCTCATTTTTCATAGTTTGTCCGGGCTCCTGTATAAAAACCCTTTAACTCGTTTATAGCAGCTATAGATTGTTGTACGTCTTTTTCCATTAATGCTTTTAAGTCATTGTCAAAGCAAATTCCTTGCATTAATTTAGATCGCATTAAACCTATTGTTTTTAAATTTAAAATTTCATGCGTTTCCATGGTTTCATGAAATGCCAAGCTTTCATTTTCCATACGTTCACCTCCCTAATCTATATAACAAAAATACCTTTCCCAGTTCATCTGTTTGTTATACGGAGTATTAACCGATATTTAGTTTATTTCGCAAAGTACACGTTACATTTGCAAATGATCATGTATAAAAACTTTTGTATTACTAAAGATATGTAAGTGAATTCTCAATGAAATGGGGCGAAAAAAATCATGACGAAAAATTTAGGACTGCATGAAACTTTAGAGGCGCACGAAATTTTAACTTTCAAGAGTCTTTGTCTAACAAAGTCCTCTACAATGAGCAGTTTAGTGCAGGATACAGAATTACAAAATATTCTATTAAAAGACATGAGCACAGGGACACAAGATATTCAACAACTGCAGGAAATTCTGACGAATCGAGGGGATCATTAATGACAAATTTTTTGCAAAATATGGCTGGTATGGGTGGCATGACTGATCAGGTGATTGCAACGGACTTCTTAATATCCACAAAATCAGGAATTAGAAATCTTGCATTTGCCATTACAGAATCAAAAACACCTGAATTAAAAGCAGCCTTAAGAGAACAGCTTCGTGTTGCTGTAGAAAGACACGGAGAGATAAGTAACTATATGATTTCAAAAGGTTACTATCATCCACATGATTTAAGTGAACAACTACAAGTTGCTTTAAATACAGCAAATACAGCCCTAAACCTTCCTCAACAATAAAGTCAACTCATGGTTGTGAAAAACAGACAGATTACACAGAGGGACAGGCAAATGGAAAAAAAGCAATGGATTTCTCGAACTTGAAATACATTGCTTTTTTCAGGGGGATAATAGAAAGTCCTTAGCAAAAGGGAAATAATGGTATGTAGATGATTCAATCTATAAGCTGCTGTGTTTTAACTAATTTTACTTATTTCTTAATGGTTAAATCGATTTATTTAACCTTACTTTCAACTAAGTGTTACCTCAATAGGCATAGCCACCACTCACGTTGTTAGGATAATCTTCGTAGTCATAAATAATTATGGTGTCATATTCTTTTCCTCTAGAATTTCTTCAGATAAAGTAAAATCACCTTCACTATTTATTTGATTATATATATTCTACGAGAGGCGGATTGCTCCGCTTATCAAAACCTAAATTATAAAAAACCTAAAAAAATAAAGGAGAACACATATTAGCCATGTATAATATGTACTCTCCTTTTATTTTTTAATGAACTAACGCACCCGCTAGTTCCATAAGAAAAAGAGCTGATCGTGACCGTCACAGCTCATTAAAGCTATAGTACCTTTGGTTGGATTAATCAAGTAACCTTCTATTGATGAATACGTACACAATGGTTAATAAAATCAACATAGCAATGATAAGAACCGTTAACTCATAAGGATAGTCAATAAAACTATTGACGACTAGTAACAATCCCAACGGAAGGAAAAAAAACCCACCTGTTACCGTGCCTAATAAGGACTTATTTTTTATCATCTTTTCATTAAAACCTGCTAACAACCAGGTTTGCTTTTTCACAGCTACTAAGTACGACACAAGTAAAAGAGCTATACCAATTACCAATAATCCATAATCCAACTTTTCACCCCCAAAGGACACTTTATTTCCGGATACTTTTTTATACGAACCAAAAAGGTAAAAGTTCCCTTTTTTCAAACTGACCTGCACCGATAGTTGCATAAGAAAAAGTTGCAATAATGACAGCTCCCGATTGTCAGCCTGTTAGTTCTATAAGAAAAGCGAACCTTATTCAAGAATCGCGCCCGAGAACGAATATAAGCACTTGGTGGGCAGGTTTTCCCAAATTAATACATGTCTACTTCTATGGGCGCAATGCACTGTCACTTTTTATTAATAAAGAAAGTTTCATCCCCATTTGGTGGTTAGAAGTTTCTCTGTCTCCATTCTGGAAATTTGGGTGATTATCGTGGAATTTCTAAAAGAAGCGTTGAAAGGGATTGTTTCCAGGCAATCTCATGTCTCTTTCTCAGCAAAGAAAACCACCACCCCGCGTAGGAAACAAAAGGGTGGTTCCCGATCAATCTTTATTCACCAAACATGGATCCTATTTTGCATTCCCATCAGCTTGATGAATTCCGAATATATTCCCTTCGTATCAATATAGTATCCTTTCCACGCCTTTACAGTGCTTATTTGGGCAATGCGACCTTGCCGCCATTCTCAAGATTAATGGCTTCCGCTTCGTAATAATTATTGACACCCATTATACAAGCATCCCCATTAAGAGCTTGGCCAGCTTCCTGCGGAGGACTTTGACCCTGCATCAAAGCACATTTTCCCAGGTTCATTCTCATCGCCAGTCACGCTCCCAGGTAAGGCCTTCCTGCGAAATCACTCCAATCTTGAAATGACCATCCAAATACCTCACCATAAAATTTCTTTGCCCGTTCCATGTCATCCACATGAATTTCGAGGTGAACTAATCTTCCCTTGATTACCTCCTAGTTTTGTTCAAAACTTTTCCTCTTACCGTAAGTATGCCTATGGAGCTTTATTTATGATGAAGCAAGCTTTTCAATTTGAGTTAAGTCACCTCTTTATTATAGGACGGTTGCGGGAGTATCTAACAAAAAAGGAAGCTCCCTGATGTGGGATAGCCACCTTCGTTTACGATTACTATGAAAAGGTAGGAGCAGGGAAGTCATCAATTCTCATACGAAGTAAACTATATGGTTTTTCCCGGAGGTCTCTTCCATAATGAAATCTCGCCTGCCGATGTAATTGATTCACAATGACATATAAGTATTGATCTGGGCCAATCGAAAAAGTATCCGGCCATAAAATTCTCGGGTCATGTGCGATGGTCTCCATTGCGCCATTCGGCAATATCTTCCGGATACTATTGTTTTCATAGTCTCCCGCATAAACTGTTCCTTTTGCGCCGGTGATCATTCCATCAGACGCACCTTTTTCCCCCCAATACTTCACATATTGGGATAAATTCAGGTCCTGTATCCTTCTGTCTCTTAGGGCTTCTGTTGAGATCGAGTACAGCTGACGGCTGGTTAGCGGAGCATAAAATAAAACCTTTCCATCAGGAGAAATCGCTAAACTATCGGAAGCCAATCTAAATGGGAAAGTCGAGCCGTCCGGGTTTCGATTCATCAAAATTCCACCTTCTACTTTCGGTAAAAAATAGGGATCAGGTGAAGTTGATATGGCCCCATTTAACCGTCTAAACGCGTTCCCATTTTCTAAATCTACGACGATTATAGCCCCTGGCCCTCTGGAAGAAGAATCCGTTATATATGCATAGCCTGCTCTTCCAACCCGAAAATCCAAACGGACATCATTCAGATAAGTTGTTGGCAAGACCACATCTTCTGTAAAGGTATATACTCTCCTTATTGCATTCGTACTTAAATCAACGGCAACTAATTTAGCTCCCCCTTGAATAGGTTCAGAAAAATTTGGTGCCCCTGTATCTAGTACCCAAAGTGTTCCTCTTCCATCAGCAACGATACTTTGGACACTGACGAAAGACATCGTAATATTCCAAGTATTAACTAAATTGGCTTCTACACTGGGATAAGGCTGCAATTCACCCTCAACAATTTCAGCCACAGTAAATTGAACGTCGTCTCCCCATTTCGGAAAGCATACAAAAATACGACCGGTTTCGGAAACGCTGACACCTGTAGGCATAGCCCCATAAAAAGCATGCACCAGTTCAAACTGCCCAAAATATTTTTCCATAGGTAACATAGGTTGCATGATATCCTCCTCATCAAATCCGAACGGATATCACCTATATATGATGAAATTTTTTTGTAGTGCCTGGTTCTCGATAAATTTTTCTATCGGGATGGAAGCTGTGGGTTTATTAGTCCAGGAGAAACATGGGAGTTTCGATAAAGGGATTCAAACTTCCACTGGTTCTCCAAAGACGGGGAATGAGAGCATTTGAATTTACGTTTGCAGTCAATTTTAGAACTAACATATAAACTATTATGATTTGCACCCGTCCAGCAGCCTGTTCCATATGTCATTCCTTCCTCATTAATTCAATTACTAGGTGGCGTCGCCATGATTAGTGTACTGGTTGACTCTTTGAAAATGAGTTTCTCTGGTCCATTCAAATCAGGCGCCCTCTTTTCCTTTATCATCACAACCTCTGGGATCTCTATTCTCCATATTGGAGCGCCATTCTGGGGTCTGGTTGGGGGTACCTTGACCACCGTATTCTTGGATAAACAAGATTTTTATCAATCCGAATCAAGTGACCAAAACAATGAAACTAACTTGAGTGAAGCTCTTTACAAGGACAAAATTTCCTAACACCGCTTCTTTAGACCTCGGATACATCTCATGAGAAAATAAATGCCACCTAGACATAGTGCAGTCTAGGTGGCATTTATTTCTTTGTATAGAATAAAAACCTCATATACTTATGATACGATTCACCCGCACCTATTCAAGCAGTGATTTTTTAAAAAATGTCAGCCTTTTAATTTTACACTTCTAATTTAAATCGACGCTGCTGAGGAAGCAGCTGCTTGATAAGCCTTCACACAATCAATTGCAACAACGAGTGCAATAAGAATGGTTTCCATCTCTTCATCTATTATTTGAACCTTGTAGCTATCTCCCCAAGTGAACCACTCCTTGCCCACTTCAACTACGATTTTACCATGCTGTAAAACTCAAATATCCATATCCCACCAATTACCATGTACTTCAATGACTGCCGCATCAATGGTATATCGTGCTTTTAAGAAGGAAAGTTCCTTCTTTATTGTTAATACCTCTCGACCCTTCACCTCAACCAATAACTTTGGTAAAATGCTGAACACCTTTTTCGCAATGAGTGCTACTTCACCTCTTGCTGTATTCATAATGGAGAAAGCTTTGGAACTTGCATAAAAAAACTTCCCTCCACGTAATATTTAAGTCTTTTACATTACTTTCGTTTGAAATGGGCATCGGTTCCAATCTTATGCATGAAACTCCAAATAATAGTTTCACTTAAAAGCGCCTTCTTTTCGTTCACCACTATTTATCCTTACTCATTTACCTTTTGTAAAGTCAGCAATTCTTCCTTCGCAATCTGGCCCAATTGTTGAATAACTCCTTATGTACTCTTCAACTAGCTGCCCCGGTGGTTCCATAAGAAAAAGCTGCCTTAAAGACAGCTCTGATCTTCAGCTAACTAAGATGAGCGTTGTTTACTTCTTGAAAAAGGTTAAATGTTTTTTAATATTTAATAATTGTTCTTCCCAAATGGTGACCATTTTTAATCGCTTCAATCGTTTGAGGTAATTCCTCAAGTGAAATTTCACTTATTAGAGTAGTTTGAGAAATATTCCATTCATTCGCTATTTTCCCCCAGATATAACCACGATCTTTGATTGGTACATTTACAGAATCAATTCCCAAAAGGTTAATTCCTCTAAGTATAAACGGCAATACTGTTGATGTTAGTTTTATACCACCTGCATTCCCACACATACTCATACTTCCACCATAAGAAATTTGAGGAATTAATACAGAAGCAATTTCCCCACCAACAGTATCTAGGACGAAGTCAAACTTTTGCTTATTTAATGGTTTATTTTGCACTCCTAATTCATTTGCAAGAATGACATCGGTAGCTCCTAAAGATATAGCTACCTCTATTTGGTGTTCTTTTCGAACTAAAGCAGCAATATTTTTGTAACCAATTTTAGATAAAATTTGTAAAGCAATACTACCTACTCCCCCAGTTGATCCAGTGACTAGAATCCTAGGGTTTTTAATTATATCCATACCTTTCTCCTCTAAAGCTATGATTGAAAGGGCAGCCGTAAACCCCGCTGTTCCAAAAACCATAGCATCTTTTAAGGATAAGTTGACTGGCATAGGAACAATCCAATCTCCAGGGACTCTAGCATATTCTGCAAATCCTCCTGTATGGCTCATCCCCATAGCAAAACCTGTAACAATAACCTTCTGTCCCTCTGTGTAACGATTATCTGTTGTATGAACAATGGTTCCACTTAAATCAATTCCGGGGATCATTGGGTAATTCCGAATAACTCCTCCATTTTTTTGAACAGCTAACATATCCTTATAATTTATTGAAGAATATGACACCTTAATTAAAACCTCACCGTCCGAAAGACTGTCAAGATTAACATCTTCCAAAGCATAAATTACTTGATCATGTTTTTCTTTTACAATAATTGCCTTGAATGCATTCATAGATATCTACCTCCTTTTTGATGCAAAACATTTTTGTAGCAAAAATGTTTCATTACAAAAACTAACATGATATTATAGGTAATGTCAATATGGAGGAGATACTATGGAATTAAAAGATTGCATGAACTTTTTACTAAGTGCTAGTCAGAATAAAGTTTTTAAATATTTCAGCAAGCTTTTAGAGGAATATGGAGTAACACCAGCTCAATATGGTGTATTGAATTGTTTGTGGAGAGAAGGACAATTATCTCCTAAACAAATTGGAGAAATGGTATATTTAGAAGCTCCTACTGTCTCGGGAATATTAGATAAAATGCAAAAAGCTGAATTAATAGAACGTTCGGTTGATCCAAAAAATCGTAGAAATGTTTTAGTGATGGCTACTCAAAAATCTAAGAGAATCAGAGATGAAGTTGAAGCTGCAACAATTAAGTTGAATAATAAGGTTCTTCAAAACTTGTCGGATAATGATATAGTAGTACTAAAAAAAGCATTAAATACAATAATAAAGTCTGATTTTTAACGATATGTAGCCAATATAATAACACTTATTTTCTTAACCTACGCTTGGAACAGTACTTGGTTGGTGTGTAAATTTGCAGATTAGCTTACTAGTTTGTTAATATAAAAAAATTAAATTAGCCCCCCTCATAATGGTTGATGGGGGGGGCCTGACTACGTTGTAAAATGTAAGACTTATAAATCCCATTGTTAAACTAACCTGCCCCTTTAATTCCATAGAGAAAACTGCCTGAAAGGACAGTTTTTATCTTAAGCTAATAAACATTATCCCACAATGGATTCAAACAATTTACAAAGATATGGGATTTAGTGGTAAGCCCTCTTTTATAGAGAGGTTTTATTTATTGAAATGGTATAAAATGTATATGGTTGGAAGACAATAATACTACCAGCTACTCCACTATTCCAACTTAAAAGGCCCCTCTCATAATCGAGATGGACTTTTTTGTTTAATGAAGGTAAATCAAAATTTAGGTCTAACCTTCTTAACTAATGTGGATTTGAAATAAAGTATGAGCAAATTAATCCAAGAAACCTTGATAAATGAATAAATAGAAAGAGCATGCTTTGAAAAAAGATTAATCAAAACATGCCCTTATAATATTTAATTGGATTATTCTTTTATAAAAAAGATTGATCATTTTTGTGTTCCTTATGCAACAACGCACCCGTTAGTTCATTAAGAAAAGCTAAATTTCTTTAAGAATCGCGCCCTTTAGTTGAAGAAGTTACATGACATTCTCTATTTCTTTTTTCTTAAATATGCCTACCAGTAGCATAATAAGTCCTATGATGAAACCGATTGGGAACATGTACCACATAATCAAAGCTGCCCAACCATTCCCAACAGTAAATGCGTATGTTAGCCCTACCGCAAAAGATAAGAATGGTGAAATTGCCAACATAAGAGCAATACCCCAAACAATGAGTTTTCTTTTTTTCGACTTACCTTTGCTAAGTTGATAAGCTACAAGTGCTCCTATAAATGCAATTCCATACCCTACGGCAAATGCCATCTTTTGTTACTCCCCTCTCTAAATTTCACAATACTCTTATATATGTGTACCTCTGCTGATTTAGATTAATGTATATCTCCCTGATTTTAACATAATTATCCAACCATCTTTAAGAAGTATCTTTAACAAAATGGCCCAATTGTTGAATAAAGATCAACAGACTCTTCAACTATCCTGCCCCTTAAAAAATCCTTAACATTTTTTTCTCGTACTTCACGAAAAAAAGATGTAATACCACCATTTTTAAAAAGAGAAAAGTTCTAAAAGGGATCAAGTAAAATAAAATAGCAAGTGGGAACTTAAAAACATTCTAAAGGAGATGGTTAGTTGAGAAAGTGGAAATACTTAGTATCTTTAATTTTGACGGCATCAGTCTTATTTATTGGAGTGCCAACAGATACAAGTGCACAGGAAAAGGTAGATTACTCTATTTTCGATCTACCTAAAAAGGGGTATTTGAAGCAGGGTGATCGCGGAGAAAATGTGAAGATCTTGCAAAGATCCTTAAATAAGGTAGTGTCTTCAGGATTGGTTGTAGATGGGATTTACGGAGTTAAAACGAAAAATGCTGTCCTTAAGTTTCAGAAAACCTCCAAAAGTTTAAAGGATACTGGAATATACGATCGCAGCACCCACAAAGCCCTTTCAGAGAAAATCAATTCATTTGGTTTTTCAAAATCAGTATTGAAAGAGGGCAGCCGCGGTGAAGCTGTTCGGACATTGCAAAAAGGATTGAATCAGTTGGGATATGGTCTTTCAGAGGATGGTGTTTTTGGCCCAAAAACAAAAGCCGCTGTCATCAAGTTCCAAAAACGATATACTGAATTAACACCGAACGGCATTTTTGATGGAAAAACTAGAAATTTACTAGATAAAGTTCTGCATGATTAGAATTTTGACTATTTATCGATATTTGCGACATTTTACCGAATAATCGATATAATGAAAATTCCGAAGATAAAAGAGCAATTTTTTATATCGAAGATAAAATATTATTTTTCGAAGATAAAGTCCTACTTACGTAGATAACTATCATTAAATTTAGGATGAACCCAACATTTTAATGTGAAAAATAGCTACAGTAGCAAATCCATCTATATTTCCTGTCATTTTCCAATCTATAAACCTTCATAAAGATTAAAAAAGACCAAATCAATTTTCGATTTGGTCTGCCTTTTTTCCCTTTCTTTAAACATCCTTTCATTTACTTTCCTTTGATTTGGATAATGGAGAAAGAATAAGTTGTTCACCTTTTTCGTACCCCCCCCTATAAACTTCTTCGTCACGCTTAATTTAGGAACAACCTGGTAAACAATAGCTGCTGATAGGATACTGATAAGAGCTCCAACAAGAACATCTGCTGGATAATGGACTCCTACCCAAATACGCGAAATACCTACAAGGACAGCTAAAACTCCCCATAAAAAGCCCCAACCTTTTTTGAATAGCCAAAAGGATATACAAAATGAAAAAAATATAAACGTATGATCACTTGGAAAAAAATTATTGACTGCTTTTTCAACTAACTTATTGACATTAGCCAGCTCGGCAAATGGTTGATTATTCGAGTGAAGTTTCCCTGCCATTTTCGCAATGATTTCAGAGATAAAAAAAGTAATAAAAGCGCAGATAATCATGATTCTATTTTTATTACTCCGTGAAAATCCGATCTTCAGCCCTATAGTTTAAGTAGAAACCTTCACAATCTCTTCTAAGCTTTAATAATGTGTTGTTCTAGAATCTGGTGCAATACAAAAAGACGCCTTCTTATTAAAGAAAAGCGCCGATTTGTTAATTAATATAAAATCATTTAATCTTTTTTACTTTGATTTACCTTAATTAATTCATCAAGCTTCTCATTTTTTTCTTTGTCTAATTTTATTTTTTCATTCATGAACTTTATTACCTTAACTACAAAATAAATAGCAAAGACAGTAAGAACTAAATAAAAAATAATAGGTAAAAAAGCTACAAGAGCAAATAATCCATCTCCACCGTTAATCATTTCAGACCTCCAAAAATATTAAATATATCTATAATATACAGTATTTTCTTCAATTAAAATGTCCGGTTAATTGGGGATTACTTGAATTCGAAAGTATGGTAATAATCAATAATCTTACATTCATAGGCCGCCAATTGGCTGCCTTCTTATGACGCTAACGCACCCTTTAGTTTAAGTACATTTTTTCACAATCTTCCTAACTAGAATCCTTATTTCTCAGTTTTAGCAAAACGTTCAATTCTTTCCCCAATTTCATCACGAACACGTTGGAAGAGCGCCCATTTTTCTTCATTAGTACCTTCTGCTTTAGCTGGATCATCAAAGCCCCAGTGTACACGTTTGATATGGGGAGGAGTAACTGGACAATTATCTGCTGCATGACCACAAAGAGTTACAATTAAATCCGCATTATTTAATATTTTTGAATCAATCACATCAGATGTTTGATTAGAAATATCGATTCCTGCTTCCTTCATAGCTTTAACTGCGTTTGGGTTTATTCCGTGAGCTTCAAGGCCTGCACTTTTTACTTCCCACTCATCATTTAAATGTTTTTTCGCCCAACCTTCAGCCATTTGGCTTCTGCAAGAATTTCCAGTACATAATAAGTAAATTGTTTTTCTAGACATGATGTATATCTCCTTTTAGTTAATTAATAATGAAAAGAATAGACCTAGTAAGGTAATAAATAGAATTGGGATCGTTAAAACAATTTCTGTTTTGAAATACGTCCCCCATGAAATTTTTACTCCCTTTAGAGATAAAACATGGAGCCTCACTAAGGTCGCTAACGATCCGATTGGAGTAATTTTCGGACCTAAGTCAGACCCAATAACATTTGCGTAAATGAGAGCTTCCCTGATGGTACCAGACGTGTTGGTTTCAGCAATAGCTAATGCATCGATCATGACGGTTGGCATATTATTCATCAAAGAAGATAAGAAAGCTGCTGTAAAGCCCATACCTATCGTTGCAACAAATAAACCTTGTTCAGCAGTTGCTTGAATGACACTAGCTAACGATTCAGTTAGCCAAGCATTTCCTAAACCATATACAACCACATACATTCCTATTGATAAAAAGACAACTGACCAAGGAGCACCTTTTACAACTGTTTTTGTATTAACTGCATTACTTCTTCTGGCCAATTTAACATTTTCTTATACAACTATCCTGCCCCTTTAGTACCATAAGAAAAGAGCTGTCTTAAACCAGCTCCGATCATCAGCCAACGGACCCGTTAGTTTCTTAAGAGTTGTAGAGTTGACGCAAACTGTGCGATAAGAAACCTTTTCAAATCAAAAAAACACCCATTAAATAGGAGTGTTTTTTGTAATAATATTCTGGATTGCTTTGGCAGCAACATCTATATCATTAATTAATTCTACTTTACCGCAATTAGAACAAACTAATTCAAAAGTATGTTGTGAATTAAATGTTAAGCATCTAACTTTTAGAGATTGAGTTTTATTAAATGTAAAAGTATGAGTAATATCAACATTATGATAATAGCATAGGTCGGAAAGTAAACTTTTTAAGCGTTCAAATGTCATAATCTTCCCCTTTCAATAAATGGGAAGTGACTAAGAAAAGTCTGGTAAGACCCAAATATACTTTATTATCTCTTACTGTAACATCTAGAATTTTGAATGTATATAACTACCGTTTTACAAATAGTTACATTTTATCTGAAATCATGCCGTACAGTCCGAATACACTGCGCTTATGAACTAACCTGCCCCGATAGTTCATAAAGAAAGAGTTGCCTTTAAGATAGCTCTGATCTTCAGCTAAAGCACCGTTAGCTCTATTCTGACTAACCACTTCACCAAATGTTTTTTATTAAGCGAATCATCATTCTTGGTATAAACATTAGGATGTTCCAAGCCACTTCAAATAAGATTGAATCCCTAAGCTCAATTAGGATTTCTTTAAATAAGCCGTTCTGCCTTTCTTTTTTTCTTTTTTTATTTTTCATCTGCCTAACTCCCAATAACTCTATATTATTTAAATTATTATAATCCAATTTTCTTGTTGCAATAAATAGTTTGATACTCCTTTACTTCATATATTAATCATCAGCAAGGTCTCAATCTTTGTTTAATTATTCTGCCCCGATAGTTCCATAACAAAAAGAGCTGCCAAAGCAACTCTCTTATTGAAGTAAGCACCCGTTAGTTTAAGTGTATAAAATCACAAACTTAGCTGGTTTTGTTTAATAAAAGAGGTGTGCTCAATACTAATTTTATTTATTACAGGAATGCTCCCCCTTTAATTGCATAACAAAAGGGTCGCTTCATCAACCTCTATTATTGGAGTAAATCACCCGATAGCGAAAAGTGCTTTTTACCTTCTAACGAATACCGAATATTCCATTGGATTTTCGAATCCTAATCTTTCAGCTAGCTTTATCGACGCAAAATTGTTAACATCACAGTCCCAATTGGGTTCCAAATTTCTTTCAATACAGTGTTCAATGAATATATCTGCAACATTTTGAGCTAAGCCCATTCCTCTATACTTATTTTGAGTTGCAATATCAATTTCAGCAAATTGTGATGAACTAAATATAGATGTACACTCACTTACAACGGTATCATTATGTAACAAACAATAGCCAAATCCATTCTCTAGAAAATTTGATACTGAACCCCAATATTCATTATAATAAGATTCATTAAATTCCAGACTTTCAGTAATTATCTTTTCATCTATTCTCTTTACTATAAAATCTTTAGGGACTTTTTCCATATTTACTGCGGAATATGTATCCTTATTAAAATGAAAAGCATATCTGTGCATTTGCCTTAACTCATTTCCAAGCATTTTATTTATAACTTGATCCCATTCTTTTGATGGAGAAAACAAAGTAAAACGCTTTTTATCATTTTTTATACTTCTATAAACCTCTAAAAATATGCTTTCAAGACCATTGTTCATTTCATCTCCACCAACAACAAAAATACCTGAATCAGTGCCAACTAAAACTGCTTTCTTTAATTCATCCATATAAACCTTTCCAGGAATATAATTATTTAATACAGAGTAAATAAATGTCGGATATGTTTCTTTATCATTATTTTTTAGTAAATTTATTACCTTCTCAAATTCAGTATTCATACACTGGTTCCCCTTTTGTTTTTACTATTCTTTCTTTTGTACTTTCCTTCTCAATAATTTGCCCCGATAGTTCTTGATGAAAAGAGTTCCAGAAGCAACCTCCCTTATTGAAGAAATCTTATTTTTCACAAGAAAAAATCAAAAATTTATCATCAATGTAAACTGATGCACCTCTGTACTTTTCCATCAAATTACCTCCCTAACATTACCAACCATATCAAAAAACATTTTTTTATAATTCCTTAACTTTTTATCGGAAAATTCACACTTTTTGAACTAACCTGCCCCTATACTTGCATAAGAAAAGGAGCAGCTGATCAGCTCCTGGTATGAAGTAAAGCACCCGTTAGTTCACTAAAAGAAAACTAAAAGTAACCTTAGTTATGAATTTATTTGAGCTATTACAACAACTATTAAAATTGCAAAGCCAATTAGCCACAACAACACAGCCCAAGTACGTGAACTAAAAAGATTGAATAATTGAATAGACATTATATCAAATACAAAGTCGGTTAAAACCTCCCAAAAGGGTACTTTCGGGTCTCCCTTTTTCCATAAGTTGATGCTAGTAAGATTAATATTATTCCTAGTAAAAAAAATATAATTCTAATCATTCAAGTCGATTCCACCAGACAGTAATTCTTATTTTAAAAAGATATTAACTTTCCTCCCATTGACTTGTCACTGGTAAGTATTAGGAGTGTTTGTTATTAAACTACTGCCCCGTTAGTTCAATAAAAACCTTACCTTAAATCCACTCTTTTCCATGTTCACGAATGAATTTAATATCGTTTTGATAATGTTCAAGATGCCCTTCATCTACCATCTTTTGAAAAGCAATGTCACCTTCACTGGATTTTCTTGTAATTGTTTTACATACCCCTTCTAATCGTAGCAATACCATTTCCAAATAATCTTCTTCTAATCTCTTACCGTAAGATTCAAAAAACAATCTAACTCTTCGTTTTATATGGTTAGCATGCTGTAATGAATTATAATTAACTTTCTCACCTGTTTCAGAAAGATAAAATCTACTTAAGGGGACGCAAGTATAAAGAGTATAAGCTATGTCCCAAAGTCTTGGACCAGGTCCAGCAACATCAAAATCAATAATGCCTGTTGGTCTTTCATAATTAAAAATAATGTTGTATATTGCAAAATCGTTATGACATAGTACCTCAAATGGTTGGGGGGTGTTATCTATCGATTCCCAGCTATCATCAAGTGAAAAACCACTTACAGAATCATGATAAAGACGGAGCATTTTCCCTATTTCTATTAAGACATCATCAGACCACATGTATTCTTTTAAAGGATAATTACCAGCTTCTCCTTCAATAAATGATAATATCTCTCTTCCTTTTTCATCAATACCTAAAAACTTTGGTGCATAACTGAAACCTTTGTTCTCCAAATGCTGTAATAGCTTATGAATTTTGGGACTATCTGGCTTTAATTCTCGTCGCACAGTATCCCCCGAACGATAAACGTTTGAGACATTTCCTCCTGTTAGCATTTCTTCATTTTCATGGTTTGACATCTAAATACCCCTACCTAATTTTATCTTCACTTATTTGAACTCCCAATTAAACAATCATTCCTTTTGATATTTTACCACAAATATCCATTACCCTTGTTGAACTATCCTGCCCCTTTAGTTCCAAAAGAAAAAGCTGCCTTAAAGACAGCTCCGATCTTCAGCTAACACACCCGTTAGTTCATTAAGGGGTACCCATTTGGAACAGTCAATTAAAAAAGAACCTCTAAAGAGATCCCTAAATTATATTTTTAGTTGATTAATTTTAAAAAGGTAAATCATCTTTTATTATAGGGTGTACCTTTCTTACTAAATCTGTAATGTCATTTTCTCCGTCGTAAACAACACTAACAATCTGAAAGTCGCCTGGATAGCGAACAGAGCCTTTTATCTTTTGTATCCACTCATAAGCTGATACAGCAGCAGTCCATTTCGGTTCTTTTCTAAAGTCAGTTGTTATGACTGAACAGCTACCAGACTGTAAAAACTTAGCACCGTTCGCAAACAATTGAACCCAATCCGAATCTCCATTTGTATACTCCTAAATTTCCGTTCCTTTTCCTTCCTGAATTTAAAAAGGGCTTTTTTTATCCTCAAAAAGCACACTAATAATTTCATTAAATTTGATTTTCTTGAAGGCACTATCTTTCTTCTGAATATTTAACTCTTTCGTGACATGATCAATATACACACAGTATCCAAGTAGTTCAATTGGATTTCCCTCGTTATGCAATCTAAAGCTTATCGGTAAATGATGTTCCATCGCATTGTGAATGTTGTTTTCAAATTCTTCAATCTGGTATTCATCAAGGATGGTTTTTTATTTAAGAAATAATCATCCTTATCCTTTCTTTAATATAATGCTTTATGTTCAGGTAACATCAATGCTGCTTGCCATTTAATGATTCCTCTATCACCACGAATTGTACCCATTATAAAGATTCCACCTTTTTCATTTATTATACAAGAACGAATACTCCCATTAAAGGGAGGGAAAAATGCCTGTTCCAAAGATGCGAAACGAACTGTGCATCAATAAGCCTTAATTATGGAACAGTTTATTATAATTAAAAATTTTATAGGCTAAACCCTATTTAGTTTAATAGAATAAAATCCACATAAATAAGGGGATTTTTTTTGTAGGGCTATAGGTTTAAACGGTTTACTTTAATAAAATAGCTCCACTTGATTAAGTAAGAGGGGGAATTTAAATGTTAAATACGAAAGTTTTATGTAGGCAAGGTAAAGAACAGGTGGAATAGTTTCACAGTAGGGATAATTGTTGGTATCGGAAATGATCAATATGTTTAGAGATGAAAGGAAAGATAGATGTGTACATACACATACGTCTAAATGGCATGATATATCGGTGATGACGCCTCTGAATGAGCAAGGGAAGACTTATATTGATTGGTATTGTGAGCGGTGTTTGCCTGCTGTTAAAAGTAGAGGGGCCAAGCTTCCCTATAGCCATCTATTCACCTGGGGGAAAAGGCCAGGCCAAATAAAAAAAGCCCCCGATACCGAGAACTCTTCAGTACCGTTGGGGGATTATAAAACAAACTAATAAAAGGACTACATTATATGTCCACGGTGAAGCTTCTGTTACTCTCTATACAAAGAATATCCCCCGTACAGCTGTAGAGGGACTACGGTTTTCCATACAAAGGACTATATATTTCCGAATAAGGAATCTATGCCAATTAATATAAAAAGAAAAACCCCATACAGTCAGAAACCGTACAGGGGGACGGGTGGGCTATCTACCTTGGGGGAGGTCCCCATGTATGTATATTCAAATGAGGTAAATTCGGGACCTCACCTGTACGAAGACACAAAGATAAGTACGTTAGGGGACATGAATTTGAGTACATAGAGTTATTGATCCACTCAAAACCGCAGCAATTTAATCTCTAACTGTTTTGAGATACAAAATCGAGTCATTATAAACAATACAGTCATACAAATTTATCTGTAAACACAAAGGGGGAGGCAATATCTATACCCTCCCCTTTTTCGAACAACATTTTTTAATCTTCTTGATTATTTTATAAAAAAGATTGAAATTATTTTTGTGACCCTTAATCAACGAAAGCACCCGTTAGTTTAAGTACAATTTTTCACAATCTTATGGTTTGAACATTAAACATTTAAGAAACACTCTAAAAATATAATTTCTTTTTAACATATAATTGAGGATTCGTGATTAATTTAGCCTTCGCTATTCCTCGCTTAAATCTTACATTGTTTAACCATTCAACAATTGCTTTTGCATCATAACTAGGGTGAAGTCTTTCCCCATTTTCTAAAGCCCAATATTCTGTATTCTTTTCCTCGTCAAAAATCCAATTTAGAAAGCCCTCCTGAATACTGTTCATCTTCCTACCTACTTTTGTTGAACAAGAAATGTATTGAATAAAATCGTCACCAAAGTCAATTTTTATAATCATAAGA
>NZ_JBNNUC010000008.1:0-114758 GCF_050279365.1 Peribacillus sp. NPDC094092
ACTTTTAGGATGGTATCCATTTCGGATTTAGCTTATCAAGGGAAAATGCGCCCTTGACAAGCTAAATCCGAAAGGATATTTGGTTTATAAGTTGACAAGGAATAACTCTATTCATTGCTGAATGTAACACCATTTAAAACATTTGGGTGTGGTGGGTTGACAGTTTCGTTCATATCAGTTGCATAAAGAAAAAGCTGCCTTAAAGACAGCTCTGATCTTCAGATAACGCCCGTTAGCAATCCATGAAGCGCCAATATCAGCGCTTCACCACAGATAGAAAATACGATACCTCTTATTAAAGTATCGCACTCATTAGTTTAAGAAGTACACATCATTAATTAAGCAAATGGTTCTCTTCAATTTTCTTTTCTTATTTAAATCTGTAATTAATATTAAAACTAAGATTCTTCGCTTATTCCAAATATAATTGCACCTCTCCTACTTACTCCCATTCCTACAAATCCCCTAATTAACTTCAACCACCAAAATGCGTTATGATACCTAAATTTACAAATACCAATGGAGAAATATATTATGGAAAGCTTGATTTGTGTTTGAAAATCAGTGTGACAAATCCCCGACACAATAAGGCGAACTAAAACCTCACTTAGTTTAGGATCACCCATTGTAATTTCTGTGATTTGGAATGTTCACCTTCCCAAATGCAACTGCTGAACTTTTCTGTTGAATCCTTACAAAACAATCTGCCCAGTTTGTATTATAAGTTTCTAGAAGCTTTCTATCCTACTTAGTTATTTTATGCTTAATATGAATGTACAAAAAGAGAAAAGGGATATATAGATACACAAAGTAAAAAGCAATGTTTGAATACATTTCATTCAATCGCTCTATTTGACTCCTCTCTTTGAGCACATTAGCTATAATAAAGAATAGGACAAGTACAATGAACAAACTTATACGTTGTTTCACATTTATTACTTTCTTAATAGCACGACAACCTGCCCATATTTTCACACTGACATTGGGTAATATGAGAAGTAACCAAATCGAAACAACGATAAATTCGACTCTTTCTATTAGAGGGAATTTTGCAATTTTCATTTGATCTAATGTTGGCCATATTGTATGGGTTAATTGTCCTTCACTAAAGAAAACAAATGTGATGAGTGCTACCATTAGATAAAGTAAGCTTGAGAACAAAAGTCCAAAATGGGCCCATTTTTGTGATTTGTCTGGATATTTTATGAATGGGTAGAACATGAATAAGGTCTCAAAGCCAACATACTGAAACAACATAGCTTTAGAGGATGATACGATTTCCTTCACAGAGTGGTTAAAGACGGGTAATAAATTGTGAAAATTGGCAAATTCCAATGAAAAAAAATTAAGGGGAAACAGGATAATAAAAGGTATGACAGTTCCCCAGAAACACATTCCAGTAATCACGCGGAATCCACCGGATACAACGTAATAAATGAGGACTAGAAGAATGAGGCTTATTAGCCAGGTCTTCATTAAGGGAAACAGCCAAACTTGAACAACTTCAATGTAAACACGGAAAACAATTAACGCTAATATAAGAAAGTAGAAAATCACAAAAATGTTGAGCAGTCCGCCAATCCATTTTCCAAAGCAAAATTTGTGAACATGTATGACATCATTATTAGCAATTCCAAGAATACGATAGATCATCCAAACAAGTATATGAATGCTTATACTTGATAAAATGATGGAAATCCATGCATCATAACCTGCATCCTTCGTTATATCTCGTTGAAAACTCATGATTCCTATGCCAATAATATTCGTGTAAATCAGAAAGAAAACGTAAAAGGAAGATACTAAATGTCGTTCGTCTAATAATGATTTCACGTGGCTCCTCCTCTTATCATACAAACTTACTCTTCAATACCTGTATTTAGGATGTCAATATTTGTGTGTACAGTGGTTTTTACTTCTGGGTATATCTCCATAAACCGTTGATAGTCCCAATTTCTTGAGTTTGCTCTAACTTTTTCTCCCAGCCCAATGGGATCTACATTGTATCCTTGTGCCAGTGAAATTAAACGTTGGACCTCTTCCTTAAAATGTTCGCTTAAAATTCGTTCCAATTTTACAATATCTTTATCTTTTTTCAAATCAAACCAGGATGATGCTTTTTCAATCTCTGCATGGATGGTTAAATCGATGAATATACTCGGAATGCCTTCGCTTTTCTCAACCGTATATGTAGTTTTTGCATCCAGGTTTTTCAAGAGAATAAAACCTTCCTTTTTATTTTGCGTGATTTTGGTTTTATATTGTCCATTTTGAGACCCATCAATTAATGTTTTTAGAATTAAGGACTGTCTTAAATTAATATGATTTATGTACTTTCCGTTTTTTAATAAAGCTAACCCGTCAATTTTAATTTGATTTTCCTCTAGGATAAAGTAAGGTAAAATTTGATCCCTCCCTTCTTGATGAAAATTGTTCAAAAACATGTGCAGATTCATTTTTGGCAAATTACCACTTTCAATGTTTTGATTGATTTTTTCACTTAAATGGAATGAAAGATTCACATGTTTACTTGATTGAAGTATATCTTCGGCTGTGTTTTCAGCAATGCCCAACTGCATTCGACTCGCTGTATTTGGATTTCGGGCAAAATTAGTGATAACATCTTCAATCCCTTGTGTGGCGTATTCCTTGCCGAACAACAAAAAATCTAATTTTCCTGTCTCAATAGGATAAGCTGATTTTGCATTCATTCTCGGGAGTATGTCTTCATATGAATCAGACACGGTTTTATAAATCTTCAATTTGACATTTCCCTTCTCTGCGAAAGTAGGATAAATGGCAATTCCTTTAACTTTGCCTTCTTCCCGATCATATCCTAGAGCTTCAATTATCTGAACTTCATCAATGATCCTCTCATGTATACCACACCCTGATAAAAGGAAAGTTAAGCTAAAAGTTAACAGAAAGCATAATTTCATTTACTTCACCTTTATGATCCTTTCCTGATTATTCATCAAAATCACTTTTCTTTTTTTGGTGATTATGTGGGTGGTATCTCCAAATTGATTTAGGACGTAAATAATTTGGCCTTTTGGATGTTTTACTATAAGGGGAACGGATCAGGCTGTCCGTTAAATCCTCAGGCCTAAATGGATAAAATGGAACGGTATAGGGTGTTCCTAAAGATTCTAACCGTGTAAGGTGAATGATTAAAAAGGCAATCCCGATAACGATACCTAGCCCCCCCCAAATGGATGCGAAGAGAATTAAAGGAAAACGTAAAAAACGTATAGTGTTCGACATTTTATAAATGGGGGTAGTAAAGGATGCTAAGGCAGATAAGGCGACTATAATGAGTAAGACATTACTTGTAAGGGACGCCTCAACTGACGCTTGGCCGATAACAATACCGCCCACTATTCCCAATGTTTGTCCTACCTTTGTAGGTAACCGGACTCCCGCTTCACGTAATAGTTCAATCGTGAATTCCAGAAAAATCACCTCTAATACCGGCGGAAACGGGACATTATAACGAGAAATACTTAGTGAACCGAATAAATCGTTTGGAATCATCTCGTAATGGTAAGTAATAACGGCTATATAAATAGATGTTCCAAAAATGGAGAAAAGGACACTGAATACCCGTATTAAACGAAAAAAAGATCCAAGAATCCATGGGAGAAAGTAATCTTCAGGTGAAATAAAATAATCAATGATCGTAGAAGGACCTGTAATGACATATGGCGACCCACTACTTAAAACAGCTACTTGTCCGTTAATAAGAGATTGAACCGCCCTATCCACACGTTCAGTTGGCAGAAGCAAAGGAAACGGTGTAAGGGAATTATCTTCTATAAATTGATGCAGCAGAGCAGTATCAAAAATGACATCAAAATCAATATCTTGAAGCCGTTGGGTCATGGTATTAACATGCTGCTCACTTGTAATCCCATCAATATAAGCAATAATAACTCGAGTATTTGAAGTAGAACCAATGTTTACTTCCTTCGTAATTAAATCAGTTGTATTTATTTGTTGTCTTAATAAATGTATATTTACATCAATATTCTCAAGAAACCCAATTTGTGGCCCCACCACACTAAACTCATTTTCAACGTTATTTTGTTCACGTAATCCAGCTTTATCATTAGATAAGAGAATTAAAGCAACCCGTTGATCATTTTCCTTCATTTGAAGGATCGCATACCCCTTAAGTAACTTTGATTCAGCTTCGTTCCCATTATCCGTTATTACAATATCTTCTATTGCGATGATTTTCTTTATGTCATCAATTTTCTCTAGCCTGTCTAGTTTAAAAGGAGTCTCACGGAAAATCAGTAAAATTTTCAGTTGGAGTTGTTGTTGATCGATCAGTGTATTGTAGTAAGAAATGATTAAATGTCCCGATTCATCCGTAAGTGGAAATTGTTTGAAATCACTGGATTTTTTAACTTTAGCAAACAGCTGGCCAATATCTTGTGAATTCTCAGTCACGGCCTGTTTGTCTTTATTATTTCTACTCTTTCGTTTTTTGAAGAACATCTAATCACCTCCCTATTACAAAAGAATTCATATCCTTCTATTATTATGTAAAGGCATCCCCATATTTATGTAAATCCGTTTTAAACTAAGTGAAAACTTTATCCTCTCCAGTTTACATAATATAAATATAGCTTAGAGTAAGCAAAGGACCATGATCCTAAAAGAATAATCCCTGTAGGGGTAGAGTAGGACAGCAAAAAAACTTGGGTTTGAAGACTTCCTAAAATAAAGTCAAATTCATATATAATTTAATTGGAATTGCTTCATGAATCTCAAGATAACAACTACAATACAAGTTATGTTTCTATCGAATTTATTTCACTCCAGAACCTAATACGTTGAAAAGGAGCGGGCTGTTGCGTGCTCCTTATTCTATTTCTTCTTATGTCTACAGAACCGAAGTTTTCTCACCCCAACGGCGTAAGTAGAATGTTCGATTAAATGGCGATGGAAATGTATTTCACTTCCAAAAACTCCTCAATACCATAATGGCCGCCTTCACGTCCTAGTCCGCTTTCTTTAAATCCACCAAATGGTGCCTGTGCAACAAACGGAGTGCCATCATTTACAACAACGATCCCGTATTCCAAGTCCAAACTTACACGAAACGCACGTCCAATGTTGCGCCTTTTACAGCAAGGGCAGAAAAAATAACAGGAGAGACTTTTCGTCTCCCCTGTAGGATGTCATGATTCGTTTGAAACAGACCTTGTGATGGTCTCTTTATTTTTATTTTTTATACTGATGTTTTTTCTTTTGTTAAGATATCTTGAAGAACTTCTTCCAAGTATTTAACAAATATCTCATGGTTTTCACTCATTGGGAAATGACCAATCCCTTTCATTTCTACAAACTTGGCTCCTGGTATTTGTTCAGCCGTACGTTTAGAGTCTTCAGGTGTTGAAAGATAGTCATATTCTCCTGTCAGCATATATACTGGACATTTATTCGTATCAATTTGATGGAGCTTCCCACGTAAATCATGATCTACACTATAAAAATATAGGTCTCCTTTAAATACACCTGGAGCCCCTTGGCTATAGTACCACGATGTTAAACGACGATCTTTTTCTGGGCTTTGTGGAGCCATGAGTCCCCAGACTCCTGATCCACAAACTTCTCCACCGTGAGTGTGAGGATGATTCCACCATTCCTGATAAAATCCAGGTGTATGGTCGGATCCCTCAACAGGTATGGTGGCTCGGAAGTACTCAGGATACTCAAGTGCCAACTGAAGCGCAGCATGTCCGCCAAAAGAGCTTCCCATAAAAATAGGATTTTCTAACTCCAAAGCCTCACAGAAATTAAGAACAAATTGAAGGTAAAAATCTGTTGTAAGCTTGTATTCTTCTTTCCACCATTCCACACCATGAGGGGGATCTGATTTACCGTGTCTTGGTAAATCATAAGCTATCACCCTAAAATTCTGTGTAATGTTTGAATCTTCAAGTAAGTTTCGCCATTGTCTGCTGTCAGCCCCAGCTGTATGCTGACAAACTAATGGGATACCTTGTCCATTTTCCTCAAAATAAACCTTGTGCTCAATGCCATCTACTTCAACATAAACATATTGACCTTTAACAGAAGAAAATTTACCCATCATATTACACTCCTTTAACTAACGTGTTTTTTACTTCTCGAGTAACATTTAGGAAACGGATCATGTACCTCAAATTGGCATACAGTTCCTTGAGATTTCCTTCCAGCTGCAAATTCCCTTGAAAGACTGCTGCGAATAATTCATGGAACATTGGAGGTGGTATTGGCTGCGTGAATTTTTCCCAAGCTTCTAAAGTACCTCTAATCGCAAAACTCCATCCGTCTAACGCTTCCTTTTCAAAGAAGTTAGTCAGTTTACCTTGCTTAATTTGGACTATGTATTCCTTTGCACCGATTTGCAAGAGTAAGTCTGTAACGCAATATTTTCCTATTACATTTAACTCTTGATCCGTGTTTACGGCTTCCTGGAAATTTCCCATCCATTCTTTTGATCCTACTTGCATATTTTATTAGCCTCCCTTTACTTGTTTTATTGGGACATGGTCCTCAACTTGATATATTGCAAGAACCGTGCCAATTAATTAGACGTTTAAAATAAAGTGAAAACGGAGTCTGCAATGGGCTTTTACTTCATGAGCTTGATGATTCCCATCTTAAAAATGTACATTTGACCGGTCTGTGTTCGGACAGACGAACAGTTATATATACTTTATTCGACGTTATATTTTTGGATTTTCCGATAAAGAGCACTGCGGGAGATACCCATTTCCCTCGCAGCTTGGGCACGATTACCGTTGGCTTTATTGAGAATGATAGAGAGATATTCACGTTCACTTATTTTATCTATTGATTGATCCAATCCTAAAAACTCATGTGCATGAAATAAATCTAAGTGATCTTCATCATGTAGATAAACCATTCGCTCAATTACGTTCCTCATCTCTCTTAAATTCCCTGGCCATGTATGTTGTTCGAATATATTCATTACTTCTGGAGTGAAAGAGATTGTTTTTCGTTGTGCTTTTTCACAAGCTTCACCTAACATTGTATTCAAGATGCTTTCCACGTCTTCAATTCGTTCTCTTAAAGGAGGGATTTTTATATTAAAAACGTTTAACCGATAATAGAGATCCTCTCGAAATTCTCCTTTTTCAATTAGTTCTTTAATATTTTTATTTGTAGCAGCTAAAAAACGTACATCAACTGGTATCGGTGTAGTACCTCCTACTCTTACCACTTGTTTTTCTTCTAAAGTTCTAAGAAGAGTAGCCTGTAAATCAAGTGGTAAATCTGCTATTTCATCTAAGAATATGGTTCCTTTGTCCGACGCTTCAATTTTCCCTTGACTCCCTTTATGTTTTGCACCTGTAAAGGCTCCGCCTTCATAACCAAACAACTCTGTAGTAATTAGTTCTCGAGGCAAGGCTGCACAATTAATCGCAGTGTAAGGTTGGTCCCTTCTTTCGCTTTGCTTGTGAATAAAGCGAGCCATAAAGTCTTTCCCGACTCCACTTTCCCCCTGTATAAGAATACTTGCATCACTTCTTGAAACCTTTATTGCTGTTTGTATGGTCTTCTGGAAAGCTGTATTTTTAGTGTAAAAGGCAAAGTAATCTTGATTGATTTTACCTTTTGGTAGGGTTTCCTTAGTTTGGGAATGTATAAATAGGACGTTGGCTAATGGTTTACCTCGCTTCACTATTTCTTCTGAATGGATGAAAAACTTCTTCTCATTCACTTCAATTTCGGTTGAAACTGAACCTTTTTCAACGCCACTCAATATCATTTTTTTACTTGATTCCGAATGACCGTGGTTTTCTTCCCACAACTTTAAAAAGTCATGAGCAGGCTTGTTTTTGTATAACTCTATACCTTGTTTATCAAACGATATAATACCTGTGTTGGGGTTGAAATTATGAACATATTCAGTTAATACGTGTGATAGAACTTGCTCTTTGATTTCTGCTTTATGAAACCGGTATCTTTCACTAATAACATGAGCACCAGCAAATGCCAGTGTATATAACTCTCTCAAATCATTATTAGGACCCATACGGCAAACGTCAAAGGCCCCTATGTATTCTCCATCAACAAAAATAGGACAAGCAGAACAATCCCAAACGCGAAGGGCTAAACAGTAATGCTCATTCCCTGAAGTAGCCATGGCAGTGCGTGTTCTAAGCGCAATTGATAGCCCTGTTGAACCAACGTTTTCTTCCATCCATCGTGCACCTACAGACATTCCACACTGGTCGGCTATTTTTTGAGATTTGTGATCAGCCATCATTTCCACTAAGTATCCTTCTGCATCTGCAAGTAAAAGAAGATATCCTCCTCCTTTTAAGCGCTTACAAAAATCCCTCATAACTGGCAACGCTGCATTAATCAGGTCGAGGTTTTTCTGTCGTCTTCCTACAAGATCGCTTTGTGAAATAGGAGAAAAAACATTTTCCCTCTCATGAGAAACACCCATCTGTTTACACCTATTCCACGATTCCAAAACTTCTTTTCGTACGTTGATGTCGGTGTTCCCATCAAGAACAAACTGCCTCCATTGCTCGTCAGCCATAATAGTTCCCCTCCTCAAAACTGAATTTCGTTGATATGCATTCTTACATGAATATCCCTGGTGTTTATCAAACTTATTCATTATTATTTTCTCTACATCATTGATGGTAATTAGCGTCAAGGGGGGCAAGTTCCTCAATTAAGAAAGTGACTCGCAGAGAGTACGCTTTCATCTAGCTGAGAGTGTACAACGACTATCTTTTCCGTCTTAGATCCAGGAGAAGATGAGACTTACCCCCTTTGAGGAGACGTTATTTTTGCGGATTAAGGTCGTATGCGAAACGTCCAACACCTTGCAGCCTTGCGAATACGACCTTCCTGCTGGATCATGCTCTCGATTAGCTTTTTCTCCACAGACTTGAATAAGTTACTTTTGGTGTCCTCATTTCTTAAGAGCATTGATAGACTGACTCCCGTATGTTGGTTTGCAATAGGCAAATCCTTCGGTTCTATTGCATCGTTTTTAGTGGTTAGGACAAGTCATCTGTAATATTTGACAATTCTAGGATGTTGCCTGGCCAGTGATATGCGCAAAGAATCCTTAGCATCCATCGTAAATGATTTATTCTTATTATATTCCTCATTAAAATTATGGAGAAAATGACCGATTAACAAGGAGATGTCATCTTTCCTTTCCCTCAATGCTGGAGTCTGGATAGAGATGACATTCAATCGGTAATATAGGTATTCTCGAAATTCTCCTCTCAGGACCATAGATTCTAAATCCCTATTGGTCGCTGCCACAATTCTTACATTGACCTGAATCACCTTCTTTCCACCGACCCGGGTAAACTGCTGGTCTTGTAGCACACTTAAAAGTTTTGCCTGAAGATATAAGGGAAACTCCTCGATTTCATCCAAAAATAAGGTTCCATGATCAGCAAGTTCAAATAATCCTGGCTTCCCATCAAGTATTCAGCCGCTTTCCAGAAAGGATCTACACTTTGAACGACAGATCATTTTGTTCAATACGATCTAACCAGTTCATGTATATCACCTTTTTTCATTCTTTTCGAACAGATTAAGGATATTTGGAATTGTTTCTTGTTAAATAGATGTGTTAGAAATGAAGCTCTTATATATGAGGACGGATATGAAAATTAACCTAATAAACACCATCGTGAATAATATCAGTAGAGTAAACTACCTCTTAAAACAATAATATTATTACAATTCAAATAGGTATAACTGTATATCATTCGATAGTTCATTGGTCAACTAAGGATAGAGGATTTTTCTTCTTGAGTATTTTAAATTATCCAAAGGTGTAAGTCCTTGTAAGGAAGTCAAAACAAAAAAAGATTGTAGAGAGAGTAATACCACGCTTTCTCTACAAGCTGGGAAAGAACGGATTCAGTGGTTTCTCAACACCTCAGTCGACTTACTATCCTTTATTTACTTTCCTTTAAAAATAGGTTTTCTCTTTTCTACGAACGCTTCTACGCCTTCTTTAAAGTCTTCTGTTGTGCGAAGGAGGCCGTAGGCTTTCCCTTCCATTTTCAATCCGACTCCCAGCGGACTTTCTTCAGAAGCGTTCAACACTTCTTTTGCAACACGCTGAGCAAGCGGAGAAAATTGAACAAGCTCCTCAACTAACGAATCCACTGTTTGCTGAAGGTCCCCTTTGGACACTACTTGTGTTAATAGGCCCCATTGATACGCTTCATTTGCAGGTATTTTTCTGGCACGCATGATCATGTCCTTTGCTCTTGTTAAGCCCACAATCTTTGCAATTCTCTGTGTACCTCCACTCCCAGGAATCATTCCTAGGTTCATTTCTGGAAGGGCAAGCAGGGTATCTTCCCGTGCAATCCTGAAATCACAGGCCATCGCAAGTTCTAGGCCTACACCGAACGTATACCCCTGCAGCTGAGCGATGACAGGTTTTGGAGATCGTTCAGGGGCAGCCACGTTTTCGGCTAAATGGGAAAGCTTTTCTTGATGGGTCGCCATAAATTCTGGGATGCTTCCTCCTGCACTGAAGCATACATCTCCTGCTCCTTTGAGGATAATGACACGCACTTCATCATCTTGATTCAAACCATCAAAAATCTCTGTCAGCTGTTCTCTGCCGAGCATACTGATATAATTCATTTTCTCTGGACGATCGAACACGATTGTTGCCGTTTGCTTTTCTGCATTTTTCTCTACCCGAATATGGTCATACGTTTGTTCTGCTATAGTCATATGTTATTTCCCCTTTTCTATTTAAGATGAGATCGCAGTTTTTTTATTAACAATCGTTTTCTCGATGGCATTAATGATACCGTCATACCCCGTGCAGCGGCATAAGTGACCAGAAAGCATTTCTTTGATTTCCTTGGTAGAGGGATTTGGCTTTTTTTCAAGATAATCTGTTGTAGACATTAAGATACCTGGTGTACAAAATCCACATTGAAGACCGTGGCATTCGACAAAGTTTTTCTGTAGATCTGTCAAATCACCATTATTCGCCAACCCTTCAACGGTTTTAATTTCGTCCCCATCTATTTGTACAGCAAACATGAGACAACTTCTCACAGCTGTGCCATTTACGTGTACGGTACAAGCACCACAAACACCGTGTTCACATCCAACATGTGTTCCAGTCAGGCCGCATACATCTCGGATAAAATCACTTAACAGCATTCGTGATTCCACTTCTTCTTGATAGACTTTGCCATTAATAGTTACTTCGACTTGATGACGTCCCATTTCTCTACCTCCTTGCCCTTTCATAGGCTTGTGTTAACGTACGCTTCGTTAAAACTTTAGCAAGATGTGTCCGATAATCTGCTGAAGCATGAAGATCTGATTCGGGCTCAACTGCTAATTCTACGCTTTCAACTATTTTTCCTAACAAAGAATCGGACAGTGTTTCCCCTATCATGAAGTCTTCTGCATCCTCTATTAACAACGGAATGGCCTCAACTCCGCCAAGGGCTAATCTTATGGATGAAATCTTGTCATGATCATCAACTGTCATATAGCAAGAAGCAGCAACTAACGCGAAGTCCCCATGCCTCCTGGCAATTTCCTGAAACGAATACCCTCGTCTACCTCCAATGATTGGAATATTAATCTCCGTTAAGATTTCTGTAGGCATAATATCTGTCGTCAAATAAGTAACAAAGAAATCTTCTGCACTAACGTTTCGAACCTCATCCTTTGATGCAATTTGCACTGAACCGTTCAGTGTTAGCAAGGCAAGTGGGAGCTCGGCACTTGGATCGGCATGAACAATGCTTCCCCCTATAGTTCCCCTATTCCTTGTTTGCACATGTCCAATTTGGGTAATTGCTTCGGTTAATAGACCGCAGGTATTGGCTACCATTTCAGATTCTTCTACTTTACTTTGTCTTGTTAAAGTTCCTATTTGAAGTAGATTTTGATTTTCATCATTTTTAATATAATCTAGTTCTGTTAAACCATTTATATCAATTAAGCACTTGGGTGATGCAAGGCGCATATTCATAATGGGAACTAAGCTTTGCCCACCAGCAATGATCTTTCCATCTTCACCGGCTTCTTCTAAAAGATTCAATGCTTCATTCAGTGTGGTAGGTTTATAGTATTCAAACTTTGGTGGTTTCATATTTCCCCTCCCCTTCGGCAATCCTATTTTTATGAGATTCAGAAAATTCGTTTTAAGGAGCTGTCACTTTTTCCTTTGCCTCATTGAGTAGCTTCCAAATGCGATTAGGACTTAATGGTAGCTCATCGATCATAATATCTAAATGGGCTAAGGCATCACTTACGGCATTGGCAATCGCCACCGGTGCACTCATGGTATTCCCTTCACCCAAGCCTTTGGCTCCTAATGGAGTAAGAGGGGATGGAGACTCCGTATGTTTAATCGTTACATTAGGGATTTCCGGAGCAGTTGGGCATAAATAATCCATAAATGACCCTGTTAAGAACTGACCATTCTTGTCATAAGTTAATTCCTCGTATAAAGCGCCACCAACACCATGAGCCAGACCACCCATGATTTGTCCATCTGCAATCAATGGATTTAAAATCTTTCCGGCATCATGAACGGTGAAATAATCTATTATTTTCACTTCTGCTGTATCCGGATCAATTTCCACGGTCACCATATCCGCAACAAATCCGTATGTGACAGAGGAATTGATCAGGTCGTTATCATCCGGTGGTTCTGCAGCCTGAGGTGTATAATAATGAGTTTCATGAATTCCTGGTTCCATTCCTTCAGGTAATGCAAGCGGATTCCAATGTGCTAGACCTGCAATGCGCTTGATAGGAAACTTTTTAGCAGGATTATCCCTTACGTAGATGAAACCCTCCCCCAGCTCGAGCTCGGAGACGTCTACACCAAGTTGAGAGGAAGTAATGTTAAAAAGTTTTTTCCTTACCTTTTGGGCTGCATAATAAATAGCGCTTGAACCTAAAGAGGCAAATCGACTTGAATAGCTTCCTGAAGCGATGGACCAAGGACTGGTCGCTGTATCAAGTTCAGCGATTATATTTATTTGTTCCCTTGGTATCCCTAAAACTTCAGATACAATTTGGGCTGCCACGGTTTCGTGCCCTTGACCTGTTGGTGCAGTGCTAATTCTCACGTTTACACTTCCTAATGGATCCATTGAAACAGTAGCCGCTTCAGATGCACCTGATTTCGGTAAGGATTTCGCTCTTTCTTCTGGTGTTAAGGCAACTGTGATATATCCCATATTTGATCCGGATGGTTCGACGATACATGCAAGGCCGACGCCTAAAATTTTTCCATTTTTACGCGCTTCTGCTTGTTTTTTTCTAAAGTTCTCATATTTCCCCGTTAAAAGGGCGAGTTCAAATGAATTCTCATAATCCCCGCTGTCGTAAATTCCACCCGAAGCTGTTGTGAATGGAAATTGTTGTTTTTTAATCAGGTTTTTTCTAATCACTTCAGAATGGTCCAAAGAAAGTTCTTTTGCAATAAGCTGCATAATTCTTTCGAGGGCAAAGTAATGCTCCTGTCCCCCGTAACCACGGATTAACCCGGTAGGTGACTTGTTTGTCATGACTGCAAACGCTTCAATATTTAAATTTGGTATATCGTATGCCCCGGTTGAGTTGGCATGGTTACGGTATAAGCAGGCTGGTTCTGGTGCGCGAATATAAGCACCAACATTATCCATCAATTTCATTCTTAAACCGGTGACCTTGCCATCATTTTTGACGGCGGCTTCAATGTAGGTCACGCGATCTGTTCCGCTCGCACTTGATGAAAGATGTTCCTGTCGATCTTCTATCCATTTAACTGGACAGCCGAGAAGTTTACTTGTGATGGAACAAAGAACGATATATGGGAAAAGCCCTGCCTTTATTCCATAACTTCCCCCTATATCCTTTGGAATGATCAGTCTTAATTTATTGCTGGGGACTTGTAAGGATTGAGCCATGATTGCCTGAATAATAAAGGGTCCATGAAAATTAGCATGAACATTATACTGATTATGAGCAGAATCATAGTTTGCAACCACACCATATGTTTCAACAGGGGTTGCCGTATATTTCGGAAACTTATATTTATGCTTGACGATATGATCTGCTTCTTTAAAGGCTTTGTCTACATCTCCATAATGGAATTGACGATGATTGGCAATATTCGACCCAACATTTTCATGTAAGATCGGTGCATCCTCTTGTATCGTTTTCTCAATATCTACAATGGCTGGTAACTGTTTATAAGAAACTTTTATCTTTTCCATTGCGTCTTCGGCAGTATAACGATCCTTGGCAACTACAATAGCAACGGGCTCCCCAACATACCTCACCTTTTCGATAGCAAGAGGAAAATACTTAACTGGTGCCGTAACCCCAACACTAAATGGTTTTACTTGGTCTTTTATGTCTTGACCGGTTACTACTCCCTTTACTCCCTGCATTTTTACCGCTTCGGTTCGGTCTATGGATATTATATGAGCATGAGGATGTGGACTACGTAAAATTGCCGCATAGCCTGTATTTGTTGTGTTACCAAGATCATCAATATAAGTTCCTTGACCGGTTAGTAGCCGTTTGTCCTCCACCCTCGTAGCAGACTTACCTATTACCTTTGTCATGTACAACCCCCCTCTTTTTAATCAGTCTTTGATAGTCGTCTATTGTGTCAACATCCGGAATAATGGGCTGATTCATTGGTGCATATACAACTTCCCTGCTAAACTTTTGAATGACGGACTTTCCACCACTATCTCCTTCTACCTGTAAAAGATGATGAAACATATCTCGTTTGAATAAAACAGGATGCCCCTTCTCGTTGTTTAAAAAAACCGACTGAACGATGGATGGCCTGTTCTTTACTTGGTAGGTTTCAACAATTCTGTTAATTGAGCCTTCATCCATTTCAGGCTGATCGCCTAAAAGAATAACCATGGCCTCTACTTGTTGGGGTAAAGCTTCCAGTCCGGCTTTAATCGATGTAGACATACCTAAATGTGAATCATGATTCTCTACCACTTGTTTTATACCAGGTACAGATACCGCCTCTACCAACCCATTCACTTTTGGATTTATCACAACAACCACCCCATCAAGTACTGAGTGTAAACACGTTTCGATGACATGAAGAACTAGTGTTCTTTGCTGATAGGGCAAAAGCATTTTTGGAGTACCCATTCTGGTTGATAAGCCCGAAGCTAAAATGATCCCCCAGACTTCATGATTCTTATCATTGATAAGCAATCACTCTCCTATGATCTCTAGAGGTATACAAAAGTTCCTTACCCTTCGTTTGTTTTAAATGCATCGAATTACCACCACGATGGACATTAACCAATTCTGCAGCAATACTGATAGCAATTTCCTCAGGAGTTTTTGCACCAATATCAAGACCTATAGGACTATAAATACGGTTTAACTGTGCTTCATCAATAGTTAAACCGTTCATTATCGGTTGGAGCAATTGGTTTGTTCTGGTTGTTGGTCCTAACACTCCGATATAGGGTACCGATGAATGTAACAACGCTTTTAGAACCAATTGGTCTTGAGTAAAATTGTGGCTCATCACAATAGCGTAACTATGTTCAATTAATGGAACGGAAGTGGGGTGGTCTCGTTCATAGCATATTAATTCATCAGCTAAGGGAAAATTTCTTTTATTTACAAAGCCCGGTCGGTGATCTAATACATTTACAGTCCAGCCTAAATTTTTAACCGTCTTCACCAATGGAACAGCATCTGGTCCTGCACCAAATATGTATAGGGTAGGAACCGGCGTAATATGTTCAAAGAAGACTTCACTGTTATCTTTCATCTTGAGATCCATTGGTTTCCCAATTTGTAAATTGGAGTGAACCCACCTCTCACCTATCTTAGATTCTTCTTCATCACGAGTTATGGTTGCTATGATAATGGGCTGACTTGTTGTAAAAGCCTCTCTCATTAACTTGCTTCTTTCATGGTGACCAACAGGATCAAATAGCTCTATAAAAATCTCAAGGGCTCCATTACACCCTACACCCAAGCCCCAAATTTGGTCTTCTTCGCCCCTGAAATCGTAATGGATTTTTTTGGGTTTTCCTGTCTGTAAAACTTCTTTTCCATGCTCAAGGACATCACCTTCCACACATCCTCCACTTAACAAGCCTATTAACTCTCCATCTTCAGCAAAAAAACATTTTGCCCCTTCTTTCTGGTAGGTTGAACCTTCGGCACGTATGACAGTGGCCAGAATTCCTCTTTTCTTTTCTCTGACACACCTGTCCATCTCATTTATTATGGTAATCAAAACCACACCTCCCAAAGTGAAAAATATTTTTTTCAATTAAAATCTTTTTTTCTTTCCCAGAAAAAATGCTCTCGATACTGAGTTGGAGTTTTTCCTTCTATTTTCTTGAAAGTTGTTGCAAAGTAACTGGAATTTGCAAAACCGGTGTTATTAGCAATAACATCAATGGGTAGTGAAATCATCCTTAACATATTTTTTGCCTTCTGAACACGAATCCAAGATAAGTATTCTACAAATGTCATCCCTATTTCTTCCTTAAAAGATTTACTAAAGTAGGAGGGGCTTAAATAAACCTTATCAGCAATATTTTTAAGAGTTAGACATTCATTGTAATGTAACTGAATGTATTGAACGGCACTTTGAATCGGTTTTCTTAAATCTAATTCGAATTCACCTTCATTTTTAACCGTCTGACTTATTTCCATTTTAATTATTGGTTTTAAAACACGATCGAATATGTTCAAAAGCTGGTTTTTAGTAAGCGGTTTCAATAAATAAGCTGAAAAACCCGCATTAATGGCTGATTGGACGATTTCAAACATTTTTAACCCTGTAATTGCAATGATGGGTAAGTCTGGATAGATAAGTAGTACGTTTTTCCCAAAATCTATGCCATCCATGTTCGGAAGTGAAACATCCATTATAAGCGCACTTGGACGGGATTGTTTAAGCATCATCATAGCCCGTTGTGCGTTATTAGCTTCATAGATACGAAGAAAGTTATAGTCGCTATTTTCAACAATATGACGAATATTGCTTATACAGCTTTGGTCTGTATCAACAATTAGCAGCTCTGCCATAGGACACCTCTTTACTTCTATATAAATCCATTATAAAAATATTCAGAAATAATTAGTTTTAATTTTTTAAGATGAGAGTTATAAAAATTTAACCACTTTCACTAGAGTTAGAAAATTCATTTTTTAACACTCTCCGCTGAGAGATTTATTTTGCATCAGCCTACAGAATCGCTTTGATTTTGTAGTGCCTCAAAATCACCCTCACGTAATTTTCGGCGTAGGATTTTTCCAACGGGACTTTTTGGCATTTCCTTAACAAATGTATACTTTCTTGGTCTTTTATAGTTCGACATGTTAGGATACCTTTTACAAAACTCATCTAACTCTTGTGCTGTAACCGTTTCGTTTTTAGAGACAATATAGGCGGATACGATTTGTCCCAATCGATCATCCTGCTCTCCAATAACGATGGCTTCCAAAACGTTTGGATGTTGTGACAGACAATCTTCAATTTCTAATGGATGAATATTTTCTCCCTCAGAGATAATCATATCGTCAAGCCGGCCAACAACGAATAAATCGCCGTCTTCATCAAGAAAACCAATATCCCCTGTAAAATACCAACCATTGCGTATCGCTTTAATAGTGGCATCAGGGCGATTCCAATACCCCTTAAATGCTTCAATGGAATCTAAATTTGAAATTATTTCACCAATTTCTTCTTTCCCAACTATATCTTCGGGAGTAGAACGACCCTCGGGATCTGCTTTTACAACACGAAGATTTTGGTGAATACCTGGTTTACCTACACTACCTGGCTTTTCAGATACATTAGGACAAATAGAAAACGTATATACTTCTGTACTGCCGTAATGATTTACAAATACCTTTGGTTTAAGTAACTTCACACATTGATTTACTAATGTAGAGGTCATTGCAGCACCTGCATATCCAACTTTTTCAAGCTTGGATAGGTCATATTTATTGAAGTCTGGATGTGTTAGCATATCATGATAAAGCGTAGGGATTAAATAAAGGGAAGTGATTCTTTCTCTGTAAATAATCTCAAGAGCATCTCCAGAATCAAAGTCTGGCAAAATAGCAATTTTTCCATTTAATAGCGCCATGGTAAGCAGTGAACGAACGCCCATTGTATAATAAAGCGGCATTACTCCTAGTGTACTTTCCCACAACTGGTACTGGTTTTGGACGATATGTGCCATCGCTGAGGCATATTCATTCCTATGGGTACGTGGTACTCCCTTTGGACGTCCTGTTGTTCCTGACGTGTATAACATGATCGAAATATCATTTTCATCTAAAGTAGGCTTCTGATAGCTACCTGGGCTTCGGTCTACTAGTTCAGGATAAGAAATATCTACACCAATATGATTCTCATCACCTATCAAAATTGGCCTTTCAGAAAAGTTTGATCCTAATACGGCATGTTGACTGGCTGATTCATAGACGACAGCTTTCGCTTCAGCATCGTTTACACAATACTCGACCTCTTTAGTGGAAAATCGGTAATTAAGTGGAGTATAGATCGCACCAAGTTTTTGTAATGCCCAATAAATGATTACATTTTCAACTCGGTTCTTTAAGATGACTACAACACGATCCTGCTTCTGAATGCCTAGACGCTGTAAAGAGGCAGCAATTTTTTCAATTTCGTGTTTTAATTGGACATAAGTATAGCGTTTTTGGTCTTGAACTAAAGCGACATGGTTTGGGTAACGCTCAACTGCAAAATCGAATAATGTACCTAAATTCATTTTACATCTCTCCTTTTCCCCTTGAGTTGTGCTTATCTTATCTAAATCACTTTTGATTCGTTTTTTAATTCTAAGAAAGGCCAGTCGTGGTTTTTTAGCATGGAGGCGTTGCGGGTATTATCCTTGAGTCAGTTGATTCCAAGGCCCCCCACACCCTTTACGATTATTCGATAAGATATAGATTTACAATCGAGTAGTCACCCTTCACTGCTACACAACTATAGAAATATCAGAGCTTAATACATATTTTCAATTCTCTTTAACAAGCTCTATTTTTTGCACCCCATGAAGCAGATTTTAAACACCTCTGAATCTACTCCCTAGACTGTTCAATTTCTGCTAACAATTTTAACCTCCCTATACCTTCCATCATGAATACCCCCTCGCTTTATATTACTTTACTAAAATAACATATGATAGAAGAGTGATGTTTCAAAAAATGATTTTAAAATTAAGAATGCATGTTTAAATTTATTAATAGACATAATAATCGATAACTTACTTTTGGTATTCAATATTTCACTTTCCTCATATCAATATTTTTCTTAGTACAAACAATGTACCTATATTGAATCTATTAAAACTGCTAAAAACAAGCCAAGTTTCATTATTAAAAAAACCTAGGCTTCCTGTTCCTTATAATTATTCCATCTAGAAAAGGGAGTTTAGTTATTTTGATAGTGGTTTTAAAGGGAAGGCTTTCTAAAAGATTGTTGCTTTTAGAGATACCTTTGTAATAATTCGCCAAAATAGAGTATAAAAGGTATTGTTTGTAACTTGAACAATAGTGATAGCGTCTAAATGAATATGGAGGTGGGAGTTTATGAAGCGTATAGTTTTAGCATTTTCTCTATTGTTAATTTTGGTAATGAGTGGTTGTAACAACTTCTCCGAACCGAAAATTTCCGAAGATGAAGCAAAATCAATTGTGTTAAAAAAACACACCAAACACATTGGTAAAGTTGAAATCATATCAGTTAGTCACAAGGGTAAAGAGTATATTGTTAAATGGAAAAATAAAGGAAACTGCGAGAATGGAACTGACTATGTTAATGACCAAAATGGTGAAATAACAAAAGGGGAAGCAACCATATGTTAGTTTGCTTTTATCGCTTGAAAAAGACCTACAGGTTTGCTTACAATCACATTGAATAGATTAGAGGAGAATATGAATGATAACTTGTAGGAAATGAGCGAAGTATTTTTTTGATTACCCATGTTGAAAAGGCTGACACCAAAAGGTCAAGCACTAAGCCTTTTGAGTCAGCCACAATTTTTTCATCTTTTTTAGAAGTCTATATCTCCTTCAAGATGAACTGATTAAATCAATTTATCAGGATTTATGTAATTATCCAGACATTCATTGTAGCCGGGAATTTGAACTCGCAAGTTTTGTATTTCTTCACTGTCTAAGGAGATTGTACATTCAAATCCCATCTTCGAGCCCACTCCATTGCGTGTTGACGGGTCAAGCTTCGAATTTTGTGCTTCATGAACTACCACTAAGTCTCTGTCTGCTTGAAAGCGGGTTGCGATTGTCCATTCCACTTCTTCCATATCAAAAATATCAATCTCTTCATCCGTTACGACGACATATTTAATATCAAAACTATTAGCATGTGCTGCAAAAATTGCATTTTTGGCTTCACCCTCATTTCTTTTATTAATGGAAACAATGGCATGATACCGACATGTACCACCAGGGCTCATATGAACCGCTTTTACGGATGGAACGGTCTGTCGAATGCTCTGAAAGAGACTTGCCTCATGAGGGATGCCACCAAGCAAAGATGTTCGTAACCCGTAGGGACAATGGTATAAAAAATCGGGTTGTTACGGTGAGTGACAGCCGTAATCTCAATCACCTCTTTGTCACTGCGTGGTCCATAGTATTTTGGGAATCCTCCAAAAGGGCCTTCAGGCTCTCGAACATGCGGAAGAATTTTTCCTTCTGACACTATTTCCGCATAGGCCGGTACATCGATATCTACCGTCTCACAACGAACGACTTTCAACGGTTCCCCCCGAAGGGCACTTGAGATTTCCAGTTCATCTACCCCGAATGGAGTACTTGAATGTTTATTATATATTTCAAACTCTTTGAGAAACGTTAGAATCTGTACTATTTTTACTTTGTTGAACAATGATGGTTTTAAAATCAGGCTTTTCAATAATTAGAGAAACAGCAACACCACCCAATATCGCCCAGAATGGAGAGCTTATATCATAAAAATGGACTCCTGACATCGCAATGATAAGGGCAAAAAATGAACCAAATTGGAATTGGGGTTTAGAAAACGCTTCCTGTAATGAACTTAAAAGAACTCCCATCATAGCCAGTCCTGCAACAGTGCTGATTAATACTTTCGGCATTGCAGCTACAAAAGGCATGACTGTACCTGCAAACAATCCAAAGGTAGAAAATAACACACCACATACAACCACTGCCGCATATCTTCCTTCCATTTGACCAGCTTCTTTTGATGCGCAGATTGCTGTCATCGATCCTGCAATATTCGCATTATGACCTCCAAAAAAAGACGTAATACCCCCGCCAATTCCGCTTAAAATCGTCATCTCATTAACCGGTGGTTTATACCCTTGGGTGTTTAACACACCTGTAGCCTGGGCGTTTTCAGCACCAATTACTAAAAGTGCAAGTGGGATGCCCATTGAAATAATCGCATCAATATTGAATGATGGAGTCACTAGTTGAGGAACGACAAAAACGGAACTCACATCTTTCACTTGGAATTCTCCCATCCAAACCGATAAAATGATAGCAACAGCAAATGATATTAAAATAGGTGGAAATTTTTTTATATAACGGAATGAGAGAAGATACACGAGGATGGATGAACCTGCAATGATTGGTGCTTTTTCGAGGGATGCAATCATCTCAGTCCCAAAACTAATCATTGTTCCAACGACCATTGACATAACAATTGGAACCGGAATCCAGTCCATAACTTTACCAATAACCCCTGTTATCCCTAACATAAAGACAATGAGACCTGCAGCAAAATAAGCACCAGCAGCTTCATTTAAAGAATAGTTTGAAAGTGAACCTACAACAAGTACTGCACCTGGAATTGAATAAGCGCCAGCAATCGGCTGCTTATTTCTTACGGAGATGATTATTCCTAATATCCCACCAAAAAAATATATGGCAAATAACCAAGAAATCATTTGTGTTTGAGTTAATTCGCCATTTGATGCTCCGTTTATTATAATTAGCGACGGACCAGTACAGCCAAAAATTGCTGCCAGCGTTCCTGCACTAACCGTTCTTATATTTAAATGACTTAATAAACCTTTCTTGTTTTCAAAACCCTTTTTTAACTGCATACCTTCAATCCTTCCCATATCGTTCTATTAACTTCCCTGAATCAAACATAATTTAAAGCGACTTTTTTTGATCTAAAATGACAATCACCGGCAGAGGCTGCCGGTGATTGTCATTTTATTACTTCCCTGTAAAAACTGGTTTTCTCTTTTCTACGAACGCTTCTACGCCTTCTTTAAAGTCTTCTGTTGTGCGAAGGAGGCCGTAGGCTTTCCCTTCCATTTTCAATCCGACTCCCAGCGGACTTTCTTCAGAAGCGTTCAACACTTCTTTTGCAACCCGCTGAGCAAGCGGAGAAAATTGAACAAGCTCCTCAACTAACGAATCCACTGTTTGCTGAAGGTCCCCTTTGGACACTACTTGTGTTAATAGACCCCATTGATACGCTTCATTTGCAGGAATTTTTCTGGCACGCATGATCATGTCCTTTGCTCTTGTTAAACCCACAATCTTTGCAATTCTCTGTGTACCTCCACTCCCAGGAATCATTCCTAGGTTCATTTCTGGAAGGGCAAGCAGGGTATCTTCCCGTGCAATCCTGAAATCACAGGCCATCGCAAGTTCTAGGCCTACACCGAACGTATACCCCTGCAGCTGAGCGATGACAGGTTTTGGAGAGCGTTCAGGAGCCGCCACGTTTTCGGCTAAATGGGAAAGCTTTTCTTGATGGGTCGCCATAAATTCCGGGATGCTTCCTCCTGCACTGAAGCATACATCTCCTGCTCCTTTGAGGATAATGACACGCACTTCATCATCTTGATTCAAACCATCAAAAATCTCTGTCAGCTGTTCTCTGCCAAGCATACTGATATAATTCATTTTCTCTGGGCGATCGAACACGATTGTTGCCGTTTGCTTTTCTGCATTTTTCTCTACCCGAATATGGTCATACGTTTGTTCTGTTATAGTCATTTGTTATTCCCCTTTTCTATTTTTAAATTTTTATTGGCTGATAGCTTCACTTTCATTGTGCGGTGCATCAATATCACCCTCGCGCAATTTACGGCGAAGAATTTTCCCTACAGGACTTTTTGGAATCTCTTTTACAAACGTATACTTACGAGGCCTTTTGAAATTTGATAAACTGGGTAGATTCTTGCAAAATTCATCCAGTTCTTGCTCTGTAACAGAATCGTCTTTAGCAACAATATAAGCGGTAACAATCTGTCCCCAGCGCTCATCAAGCTCCCCAATTACGGTAGCTTCCCTAACTTTTGGATGTTGAGTCAGACAATCCTCGACTTCTAATGGATGAATGTTTTCTCCACCAGAGATAATCATATCGTCTACCCGGCCAACAACGAATAAGTCACCGTCTTTATCAATAAAGCCAATATCTCCTGTAAAATACCAGCCATCTCGAATAGTTTTATCCGTCGCCTCCGGGCGATTCCAATACCCTTTAAAGGCTTCAACGGACTTCAGATTCGCAATAATTTCACCGACTTCTCCTCTCCCAACAATATCATCAGGAGTAGAATGACCGTCTGGATCTGCTTTTACCAGGCGAATATTTTGATGAATCCCCGGTTTACCTGCACTGCCTGGCTTTTTATGTACATCAGGGCAGATGGTAAACGTATATACCTCCGTACTTCCGTAATGATTTACAAACAGTTTTGGTTTAAGTAACTCCACACATTGATTTACTAATGTAGTGGTCATTGCGGCACCAGCATACCCGATTTTTTCAAGCTTGGTAAGGTTATACCTGCCGAAATCCGGGTGTGATAACATGTCATGAAAAAGCGTCGGTACTAAATAAAGGGATGAAATTTTTTCTCTTTCTACAATTTCAAGTGCCTCACCAGCATCAAAGTCTAAGTTTGATAAAAGAGCAAACTTTCCATTTAAAAAAGTCATAGAGAGCAACGAACGAACACCCATTGTATGATAAAGCGGCATTACTCCTAATGTACTTTCCCACAATTGGTACTGGTTTTGGACGATATGTGCCATAGCAGAGGCATATTCATTCCTATGCGTTCGTGGTACTCCCTTTGGACGTCCTGTTGTACCGGATGTGTATAGCATTATCGATATATCATTCTCATCTAGAATTGGCCTTTGATAGCTTCCAGGGCTTCTGTCTACTAGTTCCGGATAAGAAATATCCACGCCATTTTCATTTTCAACACCAATCAAGATGGGTCTTTCGAGAAAGTTCGCACCTGACACAGCACTTTGACTGGTTGATTCAAAGATGATGGCCTTCGCTTCAGAATCGTTTACACAATACTCGACCTCTTTGGCGGATAAGCGGTGGTTTATTGGAGTATAGATCGCACCAATCTGTTGTATTGCCCAGTAAACCATAACATTTTCCTGTCTGTTCTTTAGGATGACAACAACACGGTCCTGTTTTTGAATGCCTAAACGCTGCAGAGAGGCAGCAACTTTATCTACTTCATTTTGTAATTGGGCATAAGTATAAGATTTCAGGCCTTGAACGAGAGCGATTTGATTTGGATAGCGTTCAACCGCAAAATCCAATAATGTACCTAAATTCATAAAAAATCTCTCCTTTCTCCCCTTGATGGTTCATTACTTATTTAATTGGTAACTTCAGCCTTTTTTAATTCTTTCCCAAATTTTTTGAAGAAGTCTTTAATAACCAGTTTAGATACGCCTCCTAGCATTCGTTGACCGACCATCGCAACTTTTCCTCCCACTTCTGCTTCAAAGCTGTAAGAGAGAACAGTGTTGTTTTCATCAACTGATTCAAGAGTAATATCCGCGACGGCCTCTATGCTTCCAGGCCCTCCCTCACCTTTAACGATCATTTGATAAGATATCGGTTTATTAATATTCGCTAATTCAATTGTTGTAGAGTAATCACCTTTTACTGATGCAACACCCATTGATATATCAGCTTCATATTTATTTTCTTCAACTAACTCCAATTTTTTGCACCCCATGATGCATCTCTTGAGCACCTCTGAATCTAATAACACATCCCAAGACTGTTCAATTCCTGCTGGCAAATTCAAACTCCCTTTACCTTCCATCATAAACTCCTCCTATCCTAATCTTTAACAACGTTTTCAAGAAAGCGATTTCAAATAATGTTAAATAATAAATGAAAAAAAAGTATTGCATTAATAATATGGATTGTTTTAATTGTGATTTACCTTCCATTACTAGCATAATAATCTATAAACTTACTTTCCATTTTCAAAATCTAGTATAAATCGCTTAAAATATTTATTATATTTTGAATATTCAATAATTATCTTCTAAAATTTCGCACAGGCCTTTAACTTTTTCAGCTTAATATAAACCTTGGAGAATACCACTTTCGTCAATGTTTTTACTAGGCCAACATGTTCCCATAACATTGTATAAATGGAAAGACGCTTAGTATAACAATTTCACCCTAATGTCATTTTCTATTTCTCCATGCTTCCATTACATCCTCCTCTTTTAAAAAAACTAAAGGGTACAGAATCAATGTCTCAAAAAAAATATTAGGATAATTCAAATAGTAATTATTTTGTCATCTTAAAGATGTAATGGATCATAAGTCACCTGAGAACTTGATGAAATACAATAAAGGCAGACAATTTAAATACGATTATCATTTGTGAGAAACCAAAGGAAATTAAAGAAAAGACTCCAGTTAAATTACCAGTAATTTAATAGTACCCCTTTTTAATTGGTCCCTTTTAAGGGAAAGAGTCCAAAGGGGAGCTTCATAAATCCCAAGCCCTTTATATTGCTATGCAATCTTTTCTCCATCTTTTTTTGAATCCATTTTTGCTTTGCTGTAGTCCTCTCGATCAAGTAATAATGAAACGACAAATCCTACTAATAGAGCCCAGAAAGCTGCACCGACAGTAAATACTGTTACATTAGAAATGGCTATAAGAAATGCTACCATGGCTCCATTTTTAAATTTCCCGTTGAAAGCCCCGGCAAATGTACTTATAAACACGTTAAAAATAGCAAGACCACCGAGCACTGAAAGCAATTGACCAGGAACCACCGTCGAAACTGCAATAACCATCCCGGCTACTAAACCAAAACATATCCAAAGTAATCCATCAAAAGTTGCGGCTACATATCTCAACTTTTTATCCTCACCTGCTGCATCGCTAGAAACCATAGCAGTACTTGGTCCAGCTATAACAGTTGGGTGTCCTCCAAAAAGAGAGTTAACGATTGTACCAATACCTGGAACAGTAAACATTGCATTGATAGGAGGTTTATATCCTGTAGCAAATAGCACCCCGACTGCCTGCATATTTTGAACACCAATTATTAGTATAATTAAGGGCAAAGTTAGTTCTAATGTTGCTTGAATACTAAAATGAGGGACTACAAATATAGGATGAGCAAATGAAGGTTGTATCGACCCCCAGTTCGTTTGCCCAAGGGCTGTAGCGATTATCCCTCCTATTATTATTGCTCCTAGAATAGGAGGGAATTTTCTTGAGAATTTTTTCATCGCCATCAAGAGGAAGAAGATTGCAAAAGAACTCCCTGCAACTGCTGGTGCCTCTACCACAGCCTGTATTGCTTTGATACCAAAAGATAGAAGGACACCAGCAATCATTCCTAGCATAACCGGAAGAGGAATTAATTCTATTACCTTCTTGATTACCCCTGACAATCCAAGAATTGTAACTACTATTCCAGCAACAATAGATGCACCAATTGCCTCATTAAAGGGTATATGCTTTAAGGCATTACCTATTAATATTGCACCAGGTATGCTATAGGCCACCACAATAGGTATACGATAGCGAAGTGACAAGATAATAGTAAATATGCCTCCCGCCGTATAAATAATAAACAACCAAGAAATTGCCTGCTCAACAGAAAGATTCCCTTCTTTAGCTGAATTCATTACAATTAAACCTGGCCCCATAATGCTAAACAATGCAGCAACCAAACCAGTTCCAAGAGCAGCGGGGGTTAAATTACCAAAAAAATCCTTAATGTTTTTCCTAACGTCTGTACCTCTTTCGATACTCATTTTGGAAACCTCCTTTTTTATCATTTCATTGGATAGAAAAAGATTCTGTCTCTGGCCCTAGACCAGGTTCCTTGGACGGAATCTAAAACGGAAGACTATTACTTTTGGTCATTAGCTAACAAGATAGTGGCCAGAGATATACGTTTTCCTTTTATCGTCCACGTTGTCATCCCTCCTATTATATGAATCAAATTCCTCCAAAAAAGAAAGCGTTTACAATGAAGATAAGGAAAAAATTAAGTAGAGTTAACCCTCTCTAATAACAGAATAATCAATTAATATATATCAGTCTTTTAAAATCTTACTTTTCTTATTTTAAAAAAATCTGTCAAACAAAACTTTCCTCTTCTTTAGTAGTCTATTACTGACAGTACATGAAAAACATACTCCTCGCTTCGATCAGAGCAAACTCTAGTAATAAAGGTTTCTATTACAAAGCTTCTTATCATAGTATTAATAGACAACTTCTTGAATTATTAAGTTATAAATTATTATGTAAATACCAGTTACATATATCTAAAGGCATTATAAAACGGTACTCCGCCGACGTAACCACATTTTAATATTTTATAAAGTCCTTTTGTACAGAACTCAGAATAAGTCTACTTTTAATTTTGATTATCGCTACTGTACAGCGAGAAGCACATATTAGCTTTTTTTCTTCGTCTACAATTTTGATATCCCATACCATTTTAGTACGACCATTATGCAACGAATCAAGGTAAAATTGAAAGACATGAGCCCGGTAGATTACCGGGTTCATGCCCTAATTTGGTTCAATACCTTACAAAAGCCATTAAAGAGAATGGATTGCCCTTTTTAAAGTTTCGTTCATCTTCCATTGTTCCTTATACCTTCAGGCATGCTTTTGCCATCAATTCTCACTTAAATGGAGTGGATGTCTATCAGATTATGAAGAGTCTGGGCCACGAGCAGCTATCCACTACAGAAATTTATTTGGAGAAGGATTTGAAAAAGAACTCCATGCGATTCATTTGTAGAAATCAGATGTGTTTGGCGAATATATAATAGAAGAAACTCGTCATATTGAGAGGAATTTTTTGCTGAATTTAGGTTTCAATTAAATGGCGTGCTAAAAAAAAACGTTTCGTAATAAGTTTAAAGAATAGAGAAATGAGAAATAGTCCAGATTTAATAAAAAGATTTCTACATCTAGAGCTAATTCATAAGAGGGAGAACAAATCATCTGTATGCCTTGTTCTCCTTCTTTTTTAGAATCCTTAGATAGGCTTAAATATAAATCAAATAACTATCAGATACCTTCTTCCTCCTCTCAATAATTAAAATTAGAGAATTTTCAAGGATTATTTAAGAGCAAGTCCTGACATTAAGATTAATTGAAAATTTTATATAAATTATGAATAGAAAGGGTACGGCGTCATCTTAAGCCAACAAATGCCTCCTGGAGAGTCGATGAAACGCATATCAAGATAAAAGGTCAATGGATGTATCTGTATCGTAAAGTGGATTTCAAAGGAAACACCATTGATTTTTATCTCAGTAAAACAAGATACAAAAAGGCTTTGCGGTCTTTTCATGTTTCTAAGCCTCGTTTCATGACCGTCGATAAGAATCAGGCTTATCCTATAGCCATTGAAGATTTGCAAAAAGAGAAAAGCATACCTGATGGTATGCAACTTAGACAACAGAAGTATTTGATTAGCATAGTGGACCAAGATCATCGCTATATAAAGAAGCGAGTCCGTTCTTTGCTAGGATTAAAAACGTTTTGAACAGCCAAACAAATCACCTGAGGAGTGGAGGTGATACATTGCTGAAAAAATGACAACTTTAACAGGGGGAAAGTTTGTTCCAAAGCGAGATTGAATTCATACATAAATTATTTGGAGTAGCCTCATAATTCATAGATGAAAAGGATATTGAGATTCTATGTTTCTAACAGGTCATATTTGCACCAGAACTCTCTATCTTATATTTGGGTATTTCCGCTCTCCTCCCAACTATCAAGTGGATGTCTTTTTAAGAAAGCACTTTTGTTTGTTCTTTTTTCCCCATAATACTTGTACTATGTGGAGCTTGTACTTTTGTATTCGGGTCAATGTATACTTTTGCATTGCTGACGGCTGTAGGTGCTTCTCCAAATCCGCTAGCAATTAGCTTCACTTTCCCAGCATATGTGCAAATATCACCAGCAGCATAAATGCCTTCTACATTTGTTTCCATTCTTGAATTCACCACGATTGAATTCTTTTCAATTTCTAAGCCCCAGCCTTTTATAGGTCCAAGTGATGAGACGAATCCGTACGTTACTAACAAATCATCCACATCTAACACTTTCTTTTCCCCACCATTCGCTTTTTTCAAAACAACTTGCTCAACTTGTTCCTCTCCAATTAGCTCTGTCAGGACAAATGGTGTGAGAATATCCACACTTGAATTCTTCAAAAGCTCTTCACTATGTTCATGCGCGCGGAATTTATCTCTCCGATGCACAAGCGTGACTTTTGTTGCAATTGGTTCAAGCATAAGGGCCCAGTCAACAGCTGAATCACCACCGCCAAAAATAATTACCTGTTTATCTTTATATTGACTCAAGTCATTCACAAAGTAATGGAGATTTTTACTCTCGTACTTTTCAGCCCCTTCTATTTGCAGCTTACGTGGCTGGAAAGCTCCATTACCAGCGGTAATAATGATCGTTTTTGAATAATGTATTTCAGTATTTGTCGTGATTTTAAATATACCATCTTCTTGCTTCTCAACTTCTTTAACGGCTTGCTCTAGACAGATTACGGGTTCAAATATTTCCATTTGTGTTGTTAAATTTTTAATTAACTCCTGAGCACGTACCTTAGGGAATCCTGCAATATCATAAATAAACTTTTCAGGATATAATGCGGAAAGCTGACCACCTAATTGTGGAAGGCTTTCAATTACCTTTACAGATGCTTGACGCATTCCCGCATAAAAAGCCGTGAATAACCCGACTGGGCCACCCCCAATAATTGTAATATCAAACACTTTATTTGTTCCTTGCATAATAATAGCCTCCAACTTCCATATAATAAATTTTAATATTCTGATAATTTTATCGATTAAATTTTTCTTACATGATCATCAAACGTCTCAAGCGGCATCGCTTCTAATTCATCGAATGAAAACATGGGGGCTGGATTTTTGAACATTTTTGTAATATACAGCAGAAAAATAAAGCCAGCCATATTCCAGATAGCCCCCAATATCAACGCCTGAACATCCATGTTGTACCACATGATAGCTAAAAAGCTTACCCCTATTAAGGGTGAAATCAAATACATAAAGGTCTCTTTTATCGATCTCTTTTTATTTCTTATATAGTAGTAAACAAATACAGATAGATTAACAAATGTGAATGCTGTAAATGCACCAAAGCTAATTAGTGATGCAGCAGTAACTAAGTCAAAAAACACTGCCGTTAAAGCAACTATCCCAGATATCACTATATTATATATAGGGATACCAGACTGAGGCGTGACATATCCAAAGATTTTTCGGGGAAGTACATTATCTCTCCCCATTGCGTACAATAGACGCGAAATACTTAATTGCGCTGCAATTCCTCCTGAGATATTACTCACAATAATCGTTCCTAAAAAAATCGAAGCGAACAACATTCCACCAATTTGTGGTGCGATCTCTCCAGCAGCAGCCTCAGGATCTGAAAATATAGACATGTCTGGATAGTTCACTTGCAAGAAATAAGTAATAATCGTGTAAGTTATTCCAATATAGACAGCCAAAGATATCATAGCCTTTGGTATCGTCTTAGTAGGATTGATTGTTTCCTCAGCTAAAGTACTCATCGCATCAAAGCCAATAAAAGAATACGCTAAAATAGTCACCCCAGCTAGTACGGCTGAAGAAGTTAGATTAGCAGAATAAAGCGGTTCAAGTGAAAAAAACGGCCCTGCTCCCTCATTTATCATCATCTCTCTAATAAGTAATGCAACAAAAACAGCGGAAATTAAGATTTGCAATAAAACGAACACTGAGCTAAACGATACAGCAACCTTGACATTAAACATATTCGCTACACTGATTAATAATATAGGTAATACAACCCACAACCATCCTGGTACGCCTGGAAAATAAGCTGACATATATATTTTTATCGCTAAAGCATAAACCATAGGAAGAAAGAGGTAATCGCATAAGGCAGACCATCCGACAAGAAATCCAACATTAGGATGAAAGGCCTTTTGAACATAAGTGTAAGCTGAACCGGCACTTGGAAATGCTTTTACCATGTGAACGTAAGATAGTACTGTAAAAAGTGTTGCGAACATAGCAAAGATATAAACTAAGGGAACATGTCCCTTTGTAGCAAGGGACGCTATTCCAAAAGTATCGAAAACGGTCGAAGGTGTCAATAAAGCTAATCCAAGTACAAAAACATGAATAAACTTTAATCGTCTTTTAAGTTCGTTTTTATTATCCATCGATTTCTAAATCCTCTCCAATGCTTTCAAAACTAGGCCATGAAAGTGATGAACGCCATGTTCACTTATTGATGTTCGCTCATTATCAACTACATAACGTCCATCAACATATCCCTTTGAACGAAGACCGCGCTGAACACTTTCGACTAAAGTGATGTCTTCTGGTGTCAATACTTCATCTTGATACTTAATATTTTCTAATCCCTCTTCTGAAGGCTCTTTCGTTAAATAGTAAAATTCCAAGTATTCAATGGAAGACTCAGGACCATTTGGTTCAATATACATGACAATTAACCCTGCTTCTCCAGGCATAATATCAATAGCTAAAGTTGGCCACAACCAATAAGATAAATAAGTTTCTATTTCCTCATCATTTGCTTCAGCATTAGCATTGCAAACCAATTTTCCTTTGCTATTGCTCGTTTGCGAAATGTAATAATCATGTGTATTGACTTTATAGCTCTTCATATCTATCAGCTCAATAAACTGAGGGTGTGCCACTTGACAATGATGACATTCAAGATAGTTGTCAATAACATTCTTCCAATTCGCCTTAATATCATACTTAATCCTATGTGACAAAGTTAAGCCATCTAATTGAGGTATATTAGAACGAATTTCCTCTTCAAGTCCAGGCATCATTTCCTGTAATGATTTTGCTTCTGGATCAAGATTAACAAAAATGAAATTTAAAAATACTTCTATTCGAACGGGAGTCAAACATGATTCATCATGATTGAAATTTTTGATTTGATCAACAGCACGCCCACGGTTAAATTGACCATCTAAACGAAAAGTCCATGCATGATAAGGACAAGTGATCACAGTTTTTTTCCCTTCACCTTCTAACAATTCATGCCCTCTATGCGGACACACATTATAAAAGCCTCTAATAACGTTATCTTTCCCTTTAACAACCATGATATTTTGATCAAATATCTGAAAAGTAAAATATTTACCTGGAACATCTACTTTCTCTATATGTCCTGCATAGATCCAATTTTTATAAAAAACCTTTTCCTTATCCATTCTATGAGCTTCTTCACTTGTATAATAGTCGGATGGTAATGTATAAGATTCCTGTGCGTCTACCTTATAACGATGGGGCATTTCTACTTTCATACTTTTCACCTTCTTATATATTTTTTCAATCGCATGTTGAATTAAAAGTTTTTAAAGTTCCAATAGTTAAATTCGAAATAACATCCCTTAAATAGTTTCTTACTATATAAGCGAATAGGAAGGAAAAGTGCCCTTTTTTATAAAAGATGCACTTCCTAGTTTCGGGTTCTACTAGTTTGGAAACCAGCCGACCGGATGAACATCAAGATTGATATTAATTTGTTTAATTTCTTGAAAGTCTTCGAGTCCGTACTTTCCAAGACTACGGCCAATTCCGCTTTGTTTATAACCGCCCCATGGTGCTTCCACATAAGTTGGATGGTAAGAATTTACCCAAGTGATACCTGCACGTACTCTTTTGATCACGCGCAAGGCTTTTGCCCCATCGCCTGAAAATACAGCGCCTGCTAGTCCAAAATCAGTGTCATTTGCAAGCTGGATTGCTTCTGCTTCATCTTTAAACTTTTGAATTGTAACAACAGGACCGAAAATTTCCTCCTGAACGATACGCATATTAGATGTCACATTCGTAAAGACCGTCGGCTCAATAAAAAACCCTTTATCTAGACCGTTTGTCATTAAGCGATTTCCGCCAAGTGCGAGGGTAGCGCCTTCCTGTTGGCCAATTTCAATATAATTTAAAATGGCATTCATTTGCTGTTCGCTTGCGATTGCCCCCACTTGTGAATCTTCAGCCATTCCTGGTCCGACTTTAATTTGTTTTGCGCGCTCAACGTATCGTTCCACAAATTGATCATAAATACTTTCTTCTACAAGAACTCGGCTTCCTGAGGAACAGACTTGGCCAGCGCCAAAGAAAATACCAAATAATGCGTAATCCACCGCTGTTTCAAAATCAGCATCAGCAAAAATTATGTTTGGTGATTTGCCACCGAGTTCAAGTGAAATTTTCTTTAAGTTTCCTGAAGCCGCTTTCATAATTTCCCGACCTACTTCTGTGCTTCCCGTAAACGAAACGACGTCTACATCTTTGCTTTCAGCAATTGTTTGACCGACGATGGAACCTTTACCCATCACAAGGTTCATCACCCCCTTAGGTATACCTACTTCTTCAATGATTTCAACTAGTTTCATTGCTGAAATAGGTGTCGCTTCAGCCGGTTTATATACAATCGTGTTCCCTGCGGCAAGCGCCGGTGCTATTTTCCACACACTCATTAAAAGCGGAAAATTCCAAGGAACGATTAGCCCAGCAACTCCGACAGGCTCACGTACGACCAATGCTTGAACATTTTCAGGTACTTGATACGTTTCACCTTCTGGAGCCAAAATCAAACCTGCATAATAACGGAAACACGTGGCAGCATCAGCTACATCAAATTCCGCTTCCGCTTTTAGTTTTCCGTTATCCATTACTTCAAGCTCTACGAGTTCATCGTATCTTTCTTCAATTTTGTCAGCGATTTTGTTTAAATACTGAGCACGATCATGTGTCGTTAAGCCGGACCAGACGCCGCTCACAAACGCCGCTTGTGCAGCTTCGATTGCTTCCTCTGTTTCTTCCTTAGAAGCCCTCGGTGCATTTGCAATGACTTCTTGCGTAGCCGGGTTGATAACGATGTTCATTTGATCACTTTTTGCCGGTTTCCATTCTCCATTAATAAACATTTTAAGTTCTAGTATTGAAGTTTTTATTGGCATGAGTTCTCCTCCTAAATTTTTTTTACTCATACTTGGTTGATGCAATTAATATGCCAAATGTGAACTATTCAAAAAACCTTTATATACAGTGAATAACGATTACATTTTAGTAGACAAGAGGTGTCATAAATGACAATTTGTTCAAAAATGACTAATATCCATTTCTGATTGATTTCTATTAACTAAGAAGAACCCAGTAAAAATTGATTTGTTAGTTTCAGTTGTTGACGCCTATACCGACTGAGTAGTAAAATTAGTCAAAACATTCTGACTACATCAGGAGTGAAAAGATTTTGATTAAAAAAAGAAGCACAGAGCATAAGATTTTTGAAGCAGTTTACTATTTAGTAAAAACAAAAGGAATATCAAAAATGACAATGGAAGCAGTGGCTGAAAAGGCAGAGATAAGCAAAGGAGTTTTACTCCATCATTTCCCAGCAAAAGAGTTATTGATTGAGGGTATGATGAAACAACTGTTTGATGAATATGATCATGATTTTAATCTGGAATATGAAAACGATAATGAATCTGGCGGACGAACCCGCTCTTATATTAAAACCACCTTCCTTAAGCATGATCAGGAAGAAAACGAGTTGGTTATGGCTCTACTTGCTGCTCTTGTAAACAATCCTGATCTTCTAAACCCTGTTAAAGAATATTATGAGATTTGGCAACAACAATTGGTAACAGATCAAATTAACCCAGTTATGTCTACGATTGTGCGATTAACAACCGATGGATTGTGGTTTTCAGAAATTTTCGGTTTGGCGCCCATCGATAAATCATTACGTGAGCAAGTCTATGATACTCTTATGATTCTTAGTAAAAAAGGAAAAGAAAAACCAAAGGAAATAACAAATTACAAATTGAAACAAGACTTAACCTCTACACTTGTTTCACAAAACGAACATATGAATGAGATCCTCAAAATGCTAAAAAAAATTTCTTCCTTTGATACAACAGTCATTCTATATGGAGAATCAGGCACGGGGAAGGGACTTTTAGCTAGATATATTCATCAAAATAGCTTACGAACAAAAGGGCCGTTCATAGTAATTAATTGTGCAGCGCTACCAGAAAGTTTACTAGAATCAGAGCTGTTTGGTTATATAGATGGGGCTTTCACTGGTGCAAATAAAACAGGGAAAAAAGGCTTAATAGAAGCAGCAAATAATGGAACTTTATTTTTAGATGAAATCGGAGAGTTATCTCTAAGTATACAAGCGAAATTATTACAAGTTCTTCAGGATCGAGAATTTACGCCTATTGGGGAAACAAAGTCAAGGAAGGTTAATATACGTATTATTGCTGCCACTAATCGAAATTTATGGGAAATGGTCAAAACAAATCAGTTTAGGGAGGATCTTTACTATAGATTAAATGTTATAGATATAAAAGTTCCGCCATTAAGAGAACGGAAAGATGATATTGTACCTTTAACCAATTACTTCCTTCGAAAGTTTAATGATAAATATAATGTTGAACGGCATTTTTCCAATGATGTTTATCCCTATTTGTATGAATACGCCTGGCCAGGGAATGTAAGAGAGCTCGAAAATCTGATTGAAAAATTGGTTGTTATTTCTGATGATATAATCAATATCGATCATATACCGGATAGTTTGTATGGACACCATTATCATGATGCTCCAAAATCCATCTTTACTTCCTTTGACAAGTCATTAGAAGAATTCGAAGGAAAATTAGTAATGGATGCATATCATAGATTTAAAAATTATAGGAAAGTAGCTGAATTTCTTAAAATTAGTCAATCAAAAGCTGCAAGATTAATTAGAAAATATTCTGCATCCAGTTAATGAATGACACCCCTTACCATTCGTTCCACTTTTTAGTAACTTTTAACCAAAGTAAGTGATTATTCTACTAGAATACATTACTGATGAAAAGGTTAGAACTACCTTAAAGACTTGAGATATTCGTATCCAAGTCTTTCCTCATGTATGCAGACGTCTCCCTTACACAATTACTAAATAAAGCTGCAGACTTCTCTGGCGTGGAGCATGTCGGCAATCAAACCTTGCGAAAAACGTTTGGCTATTGGTTTTACAAAGCCGCGAAGGATATTGTCATGCTCAGGGGTCCGCCAACATTTCGCGGAAAACATACGAAAAGACATTTTTTAGAATGAAAAAGCAAGCTTTCTTGAAGGTTTTCTATAACCAAAAGAAAAATCAAAAACAAATAACCGAAATAGCATTAATAATCGTTAATAGTATAGATTCACAGCTAATAACCATTGTTTTCTACAATATTTTCCTTTGTGTATGTTTTCCTCGTTTTGCTGGTAGGACCCATGACGCTACCCCCTATAAGTGAATAAAAATCCCGATTTTGATGAATCTATTTCAAAATCGGGATTTTTTTATTTATGGAATCAACCAAGATTCCTATATTTCTAGTTCTATCTTGTCACAAAAAGTCCACAGTCGTCGTATCTATGGAATTTCAGTATGTCAAGTTTCATTGATTTCTTGCACCAGAACCCTTTCTAGGAGCCCCTCAGAAAACGAAACAATATTATCGAACTTTTATTTCTATGCCTTCCATTTGCTCTAATGAGGGAAGGCTTTCCCAATCGCCTTTTCCTTGAATAATATATGCCCCCATCTTATTACCTCGTTCAAGTGCCTTTTCAAGGTTATTAGCATCCAGTCCGTCTACGCCAATAGAAAGAAATCCAGCTGCATAAGCATCCCCTGCACCAACTGTATCAACTACTTTTTCTACTTTTTCCCCCGATACTTTAACTGTTGTACCATCCTTTAACATACCAAGTGAGCCTTCAGAACCGAGTTTCATTGCTACAACTTGCGGTCCAAGCTGAAGAGCTTTTCTCGCTAAATTTTCAGGGCTTCCCTTTCCAAGTAGAAACTCTGCCTCGTCTATTCCCGGCATAAATATATCACACAAAGAAATTAATTCTACAAGCGCTTTTTTAGCCTTTTCTTCATTCCATAATTTAAAACGCATATTCGGGTCAAAAGAGACTGTTAACCCTAAGGATTTCGCCATTCTCATACACGCAATAGTAAAATCTAACGTTTTCTCTCCAAGAGCCGGAGTTATACCAGTCATGTGCAAATGACCGGCATTTTCGAACCAATGTTCTTGAACATGTTCCGGCCCCCACTTACTTGAAGGAGAACCTTTCCTATAATAGTAGACACATGGTTCCCCTACTTTATAAATTTCCTTAAAATAAATGGAAGTGGGGTTGATCTCATCTCGTTCTACTTTTGAGATATCAACATTTTCCCCGGCTAGTGTAGCCTTGATCACATCGCCAAATGGATCTTTGCCTAAACGCCCAATCCAACGTGCTTGCTTTCCAAGACGGGTAAGGCCAATTGCTACATTCGATTCCGCTCCTCCGATGGTTTTTGAATACAAAGATGAATACATTAATGGCTTTTCCTCTAATGGTTGAAAAAGGAGCATCGTTTCTCCAATTGTTACTACATCCATTATAATCTACTACTTTCTTGATTTACTGCTGTTACGTATTTTCTAGCAAGGTTGGTCAAATCATCAAAACGATTCTCTTCAATCAACTTTTTATCTACTAAGCTGCTGCCAAGACCAACACCAAGAACACCAGCCTCAAAGAAAGTTTTTATATTTTGAAGATTGACTCCACCCGTTGCAATAATCGGAATAGCGTCTAGTGGACCTTTAACATCCTTGATATAATCGATGCCAAGCAGTCCAGCAGGGAATAATTTAACAGCTTCTGCTCCGGCTTCCCAAGCCCGTACCATTTCAGAGGGAGTCATCACGCCCGGCCAAATAACAACTCCTTGATCGATACTGTAAGAAACAACTTCTTCATCTAGATTCGGAGTGATTAAGAAATCCGCCCCTGCAGAAATCGCTTCTTTGGCCATTTGTAAATTTAAAACGGTTCCTGCGCCGACTATCATTTTATTACTAAATAGACTCTTCCAGCGGTTGATAGCTTGTAATGCCCCTTCACTGTTCATTGTAACTTCAATTAGCCTAATACCACCCCGGTTCAATGCTTTTGCTGTTTCATCAAGCTTTTTTTCAGGAACATTGCGAAGAATCGCAATAATTTTTTCTTTATTTAATGCTTCTAGTATAGTCATTCAAACACTCCTAACATTTCAATAAATGTAATTTGGCACACTCACTAACTACCATTATTCAATCTCAACAATCATTTCAATTTCAACTGGAGTATTAAAAGGCAATTCATTAGATGAAATGGCAGAACGTGCGTGTTTTCCTTTTTCACCAAATACTTCTTCTAATAATTCTGATGCCCCATTAATTACATATGGTTGTTCAACAAAACCATCAGCAGAGTTAACAAAAGCTAACAACTTTACAACTTGCTTAATCCGATTAAGATCCCCAATATGTTCTTTTAGTACAGCCAAGAGATTAATCATAACTTGACGTGAAGCTTCATACCCCTGTTCAACAGTAAGATCACTTCCTACTTTGCCCTCATACATTAACTTTCCATTAATTCGGCAATCTGCACCAGAAGTGTATACAAGATTTCCAACGGTCTTTGCTGGAACGTATACAGCCGCAGGTGATGGAGCTTTTCCTAATTCAATTCCTAGTTCTTTAAGTTTTTTTTCAATGTTAGCCATAATCGCATCTCCTCTTTATTAATTTAATGTTTACAACATGAACATGAATCTAACAGTCGCGTTCGAGTGGATCGAACCATTTGACCGTTTGATGAAAAAAGATTCCTTTTATGATCAATTGTTTTGATTCCATTTACAATAACGTAAGAAATTCCCTCAGGATATTGTATTGGATCCTGATAGTTTGATATATCTTTTATTTTTTTGTAGTCAAAAACAGTGAGATCCGCATGATAGCCCGGAGAAAGTAACCCTCTTTTTCCTAATGAGAATCGTTGCACCGGAAATGAGGTTACCTTTCGGACGGCTTCTTCCAATGATAATACCCTGTCTTCGCGTACATATTTAGCAAACAGCCTTGGAAATGTTCCAAACGTACGTGGGTGGGGTTTACCAGTTTCACAACCTAGACTATCAGATATAATGAGTGATTTATCCCACTTAATGACTTGCTCCACATCTGAACTTGACATATGGTAATAAACAATCCCGATATTCCCACTTTCTTCAAGAAGTAAATCAAGGGTTGTATCAATTGGATCTTTGCCTAATTCCATACTAATATCTAAGATGCTGCGTCCCTCAAATTGTTTATTAATAGAAATAGATGAAACAATCACATTCTGCCAGCCTGTCGATACGACTAAGTTATCCCAATCTTCTTGTTCCTCACTTACTTCTTTTTTAATTCGTTCACGAGTAGAAGCATTTCGAATGCGGTCTAAACAGTCAGAAATACCACCTTCAAGCGACCATGGAGGAAGTAAGGTTGTAAGTGTAGTTGAACCGGCATCATATGGATAAACATCACAAGTTATATCCATACCTCTTGCACGTGCATCTTCAATAAGATCAATAGCCTTCATGACATCACCCCAGTTTCGTTTACCAGCAGCTTTAAGGTGACTAACATGTAAAGAAACTCCACTCTTCTCCGCAATCCAAATGACTTCCTTGACTGAAGGAATTAAGTTATTCCCTTCTCCACGAATATGTGTGGACAAAAGTCCATTGTATTTAGGTAAAACACTACATAACTCTACTATCTCCTCTTTAGCAGCATATCTACCAGGAGAATAGAGTAAACCGATCGATAAACCGATTGCACCTGCTTTCATCCCCTCATCAAGCAAATATTTCATCGCTTCCATTTCTTTTTTTGTGGCTGGTCTGTTATCAAACCCCATGACAGCAATACGTAAGGCACCATGTGCTACATATGTAGACACATTTTCTGAAAGATTTGCTTTTGACAATACGTCAATATATTCTTCTACTGTTTCCCATGGCCATGACCACGGAGTATCTCCAATTACCGGCTCAATATACTCTTTCAACAGCTTTTCGCGTTTTTTTATAAATGGAGCTGGAGCTAACCCACAATTTCCTACAACCTCTGTAGTCACTCCTTGTTGCAACTTAATATCGTAATTGGAATCTTTAAGCACTAGCAAGTCCGAATGAGAATGCCCATCAATGAATCCAGGGGTAACAATCTGGCCTTTCGCATCAATTACGTCCTTACTTTCTACATCTACAGTTCCAACGTGTGTGATGATCCCATCTTTTACACCCACACTTCCAAAAAACCATGGATTTCCGGTTCCATCTACGATACGGCCATTTTTAATCACAAGATCAAGCATTTATCTCTCCCCCTTTATTGTAATTTGCCGCGTGCCAAAACAGCGTATCTTTCACAATCACCATATTGATCTATAATTGACACTTCATTATGGAGATTGACAGTACTACAAATATGATTAGGGATAATCTGAAGCACATCACCTACGCGTATATTCGCATCTCCTTCGATGTGTAGCATTCCGTGTTCTTCTGTCACCCTTTCAAGAGTGACATTAGGATGTCCAACAATTTTGCCAAATCCTTTTAAGAGTAGAGGTGGCTGGTTAGGCTGCACATCTGTTGCAAATGTTTTACTCCCCCCATCAATAATCGCTAAATCGTGAGACGGCCTGCTTACAACCGTTACATGAACAGTTGCTGCACATTCTTCCTCGGCACAGCTTCCGTACTTTTCCTGCATTGCATCATAAAAGATGTATGTCCCCGGTCTAATTTCTGTAACACCGGCGACTTCTGCAGCAAACTCAGATGTAGGAGTAGACCCTACACTTACATCACGAATATCGATACCCTCTCTATTCATTTGTTCTGCTAAAGTCACCATTACCTTACCTTCCTCTATTCCCGCTTCTTTAAGCTGAAGCGTCGTTTTTCCATTTAATACTGGTCCCCTAAACGTATAAATCCCTGTTAAATGAAGATTGGGAAGAACCATGATTTTTTTCGCAAGTTCAAGTGCCTCATTATATAAAACACCCGTTCTACGTAATCCCGTATCAACCTCTAATCGAACCTCTAATTTAATTTTTGACTGCGATGCGAACTTCGATAACAGGTTTGCTCCTTGTAGACAATCTGTTGCTACAATAAGTCGAATACGCTTACTTAATTCAATGGCTTTTTTTATCTTTTTTTCAGTTACTAAAGGATAGGCGATAAATATATCAGTAATTCCATAATCAGCCATCACCTCAGCCTCTGATACTTTTGCCACCGTTATTCCTACCGCTCCGGCTTTGAGTTGCTCTTTTGCTATGTAAGGAATTTTATGTGTTTTGATATGAGGCCGTAAGCTAACTTTATTACTACTCGATACATCAGCCATTTTCTTAATATTATTCATAAGTTTAGACCGATCAATAATTATTGTAGGTGTATCCACTGTAAGTCCCCCTATAATACCCGGAATTTTCAGACAAAGAAGCTAATAATAAAACATAAAACAAATCCAACACATCCAATTATAGTTTCTGTTACGGTCCATGACATCAATGTTTGCTTTTCTGTCAACCCAAAGTATTTACCGACCATCCAGAATGCTCCATCGTTGAAGTGAGATAATACTGTTGCTCCTGAAGCAATCGTTACCACGATTAATGCTAACATGGGTTGAGATAAGTCCATTTGTTGAATAGCTGGCAACATTAAACTTGACGTAGTGACCATGGTAACCGTTGCAGAACCTAAAGCAACTCTAATAGCAGCAGAAATTAGAAAAGCCGTAATGATAAGGGAACCTCCGCCAAAATCCGACATCACATCTCCTATAATCTTACTTGTACCCGTATCAATAAGTATCTGTTTAAAAATACCTCCAGCACCGATAATTAATAATATTCCTCCGATTGGTTCAAATGCTTTTGTAGTAATCGATTGGAGATCAGTATTTGAAAATCCCCTTTTCTTTCCAAGTACAAATAGTGTCAATAATACTGCAATCGTCAATACAATAATTGGGCTTCCAAGAAACTGCAATACGACGTATCCACCACTACCCTCAGCAAAGAATAGATCGGCAAATGTACCGGATAACATTAATACAAGAGGAAGCAAAACAAGACTGATTATCAACAAAAATCCTGGTAATTCCTTTTTGTTATCAAATTTAGGAATTTCAACATTTTCAGGAAGTAAAAGAGGAATCTTTTTAGAAATAAACCTACCATAAAAAACCCCAGCAACAATAGCAGCAGGCAACCCAGTTAGAAATCCGAATAGTATTACCCAACCTGTATCAGCTCCTAAAATGGCAATCGTCGACACCGGTCCCGGATGTGGAGGGAAAAAGCTTTGAGTCACTGCTAAGCCGGATAAAAGTGGGAGTCCAAAATACAATATAGGTTTATTGGTTCGTCTAACAACTGAATACAATAAAGGAATAAGTACTACAAATCCTACCGTAAAAAAGACTGGAATTCCCACGAGAAAACCTGATAAAACAAACGCCCAATTCAGTCTTTTTTCTCCAAACTTATCAATTAACGTTGAAGCGATTCGTTCCGCTCCCCCAGATACATTCAGTATTTCACCGAACATCGCACCAAGACCGATAATTATTGATATTTGAGCGAGGGTTTCACCCATTCCTTTTTGTACAGATTCGACCACTTTAATTGGGTCAACACCTGCAAATAATCCAAGAAGTACACTAACAATCAATAACACGAGGAAAGGCTGCATCTTCTTTACCATTACTAAATAGAGTAGAACAACAATTGCTAGGACAAATAGTAGAATAAGAGTTGATGATGACATAGTTAAGCCTCCTTTATTTTCATATATATCCCGTCAACTTCAGATGAAGCTAGGGATAATAGGTAATGAGATACCGGATAACGCTTACATTTAACGATTGCATATTCTATGAATTTGATACCAGAACATATTGACTTTTTCTTCCTCGATATGTAAAAAATAATATAGTTTGTTCGTATATACGAACGTTGTTCGGAATTGTGTTTAAAAAAATTTCGACTTCTCTATTAAGTATTAATGAAAAGTCGATCGTTTCTATATCCAAGTCGCTTTGAAATCCCTAAAGCTGCCTCGACTAAGAATTCGGAATATTTATCCTTTTCATCATCCTTCATCCTTGTCGCCAACCCGGCAACACTTATTGCAGCAACTGGACGGTTGGATTCATCATAAACAGGTGCAGCTATACAAAAAACATCTTCTTCGTTTTCTCTATCATCAATGGAATAGCCTCTTTGGCGAATTTGGTTCAAGTTTTCAATAAGACTATCAAAACTTGTAATACTATTTGATGTTCTTTGGATAAATTCCGTATTGCCCATTAATTCTCTTACTTTGTCATCAGAATATCCCGCCAATATAGCCTTACCTAAGCCGGTTCTATACATGGGATTACGATTCCCTAACGTTGCAGTGGTTCTAATAGAGGAAGGAGCTTCCACTTTGTCTAAATAAACAACTTCACCATCAGACTCAATGGCTAAAAATGCTGTTTCACCCGTTTTGGTCATCAATGTTTCCAGGTAAGGTCTAGCCTCTTTATGCAAATCTGTATTATGCAGATAGGCCGCACCCACCTCGAATAATTTCAAACCTAATTTATAGGTCTTTAAGTGATCATCGACTTGAAGGAAACCTTTTTCAACCATAGTAGTTAAAATTTCAAAAGTACTGCTCTTAGGGACTTTTAATTCACGACTAATTTCTGATACGGTTAATGGCTGATCCTCTCTGGACAACAAAACCAATATATCCATAACTCGTGATGCTGATTTATTTAATTTTACATTGCTCATAACTCACACCTCCCTTGTTCACATATACAAACACTGTTCGGAATATTGTTTATTTGTATTTAGGGTACACTTTTTAAAATACATTTGTCAATAAAATTTTTACAGATTCCGTTAGGATATCAAAGTGAATCAGGAAAATATTGAATAGGCTCTAACCTAATTTTGCTATATGTGGAATTAAAGACGTAACCATCGTAAGTCTTTGTTTTTCTCTCATACAAATCATGTTAAATTTACTTTGATTCACAGGGAGCTCCTGACCCTCAGTTATTTTTATTTAAGTGTACAAATGGAGAGCCAATCATTAACTATAAATGATTAGCTCCTTTGTATGAAGATTTCTACATCATTAGAAAAAAACTAAATCTTGAATTAATGCCACCTATCTCATTTCTTTGAATCTATACCTTTTAGATGAGCTCTTTTTCGTTATGCTTCAGTTTTACTGCAGATATAGAATCAGATACAACTTCTATCATTTTATGAACCTCATGCTTATTAATAATTAAAGGAGGGGAAAATACAAGTGTATCTTGGCCTTCAAAAATAACCGATCTAAACAATAATCCTCTTTTTGCAGCTTCTTTTACAACCAAAGGTGCTAGAGGGTTATTCAACCTTTCATTTGTACGCTGACCTTTGCCTAATTCAATTGCTCCTAATAAACCTAGCCCTCGTACTTCTCCAACAATTTCTTGTTCTTGTTGAATCCACTTGAACCCCTTCAACATCTCTTCACCCATCAATCTAGCATTTTCAATCAAATTTTCTTCTTCAATAACTTGGATATTTCTTAAAGCGACCGCACATGCAGTTGGATGACCACTGTAAGTATACCCGTGAAGAAACGTATCCGAAGAAAGCTCAATTAGATCTTTATGAATTTTTTTACTTATTACCACACCACCTAATTGTGCATATCCACTTGTAACCCCTTTTGCAATACTCATAATATCAGGCGTAACACCAAAATGTTCCATCCCGAAGTATTTCCCTGTTCTTCCAAATCCAGTTATAACCTCGTCTGCAATAAATAGAATTCCATACTTATCACATACGTTTCTACATTCTTTAAAATAATCCACAGGAGGAACATGCACCCCTCCAGACCCTTGAACAGGTTCCGAAATAAATGCAGCAATAGTTTCAGGTCCTTCTTTTTCAATTAAATCGACAAGTGCTTCTATTGATTGATCTTCTACATGGAAAAAGTCTGGAGAAAAAGTGTTTGAAAAATCCCGAAATGGTTTTAGACCTGTAGCATTAGTGGCTCCCATTGCTAAACCATGGTAGGATTTTTTCCTGGATATAATCTTCTTTCGGTCTTTTTCGCCTTTCAATATCCAATAATGTCGTACTAGTTTAATAGCTGTATCATTTGATTCCGATCCTCCAGAAGTGAAAAAAGTCGTATTCAAATCACCTGGTGTGATTTGAGAAATTTTCTCTGCTAATTTAATAACAGGCTCATTACTAAATGTATTAAAGCATGAGCTATATGCTAACTTTGACATTTGTTCCGCTGCAGCTTCTACTATTTCATTTCTGCCATGTCCTATATTCACATTCCAAAGTGACGACATTCCATCCATAACTTTATTCCCAAATATATCATAAAGATAAATACCTTTTCCTTCAGAAAAAATAAAAGCAGGACCATCTTCTTGTTGTTGTTTTATCGAGGATGTAGGATGTAGAAAGTGTTTTTTATCTAACTCGGCCAACTCTTGAAATCTATTTTTATTACTCATAAGATTAACACCCTTTCTATCAAAAATTTGCTTATTAATATTAATGGTATTACTGGTATTACCACTTAAGAAAGTTCTCTACTGTTTTTGTTTATTTGTCAACACATTACCTAATCTCGAATAATTGTAGTAATCAATTTAATTTCCAGAAAATCGTCAAGACAATCTGGACCGCCCTCTCTCCCGATGCCACTTTCTTTTATTCCACCGAAAGATCCTTCTACTTGCGAGAGTACTGTATCATTAACCCCTACCATACCGTATTCTAATGCCTCAGAAACTCTAACAGAACGAGAAAGATTCTCTGTAAATATATATGCCGCCAGACCATAGTCTGTATTATTCGCTTTTTTAATTACTTCTTCCTCAATTTCAAAGCTAAATATAGGAGCCACGGGACCAAATGTTTCATGATTAGCAATTAACATTTGTTCATTTACACAATCTAAGACTGTAGGTTCATAAAAATAACCATTTTTGTGATGATCTTTATCAGAAACCTTCCCTCCAACTACTAAGGTGGCCCCTTTTTGCAGAGCATCCTCTACATGTTTTTTTACTTTGTCTAACCCAATTTTATTCACCACTGGTCCAACATCCATATTTTCATCTATTCCATAACCCATTTTTAGAGATTGGACTTTTTCCTTAAATAAATTAATAAATGTATCTTTAATAGACTCCTGTACATAAATTCTATTAGGACATACACAAGTTTGCCCTGTATTGTTAAATTTGCTCCTAACTACTTGATTCACTGTACTCTCTAAATCACAGTCTTCAAAAACAATAATTGGTGCATGTCCGCCAAGTTCCATAGAAACTCGTTTAACTTGGTTAGCTGCTTTTTTATATAAAAGTTTTCCCACTTCTGTTGAACCAGTAAAAGTAATCTTCCTAATTCGTTTATCTTTTAAAAGGACATCTCCTATTTCCTTTGGATTTCCAATCACAAGATTAATAACTCCCTTAGGAACTCCAGCCTTCACTGCTAGTTTAAAAAGTTCAATAGCAGATATAGGGGTTTGTTCGGCTGGTTTTAATACGACTGTGCAACCTGCAGCAAGTGCGGGTGCCAATTTTCTAGCCACCATTGAAAGAGGAAAATTCCAAGGTGTGATTGCTGCAACCGGTCCAACTGATTGACGTATAATGGAAAGACGTTTTTGCTTTTCAGATGATTGTATCGTTTGACCGTAAATTCTCCGTGCTTCTTCAGCATTCCAACGAAAATGTTCAGCAGCAATCTGCACTTCATTACGTGCCTGAACAATAGGTTTTCCCATTTCATTTGTAATGAACGACGCAAAATGATCTTCATTTTCCAACAAAAGGTAGCAGAGTCTCAATAAAATATCCGCTCTAGCTTTAGGAGTCTCTTTTGACCAACTCAAATAAGCATTACAAGCAGCATCTATTGCTTCCTTTGTCTCAACCATGTTTCCGGAAGCGACTTGCCCCACAACATTTCCATTTGCTGGATTTATCACTTCGATAAATTGATTGGAAATTGAATCCTTCCACTTCCCATTTATAAAAAGCTGATATTTTTTTGGGGACTTTAATATTTCCATTTTTAGACCTCCCGTTACAGCTTAGCACTATTACAACATCACTTATTTTCATATCATACATAGCCATTCATTTGGGTATGAAAGGCCATGTATGACGTTATTCTTGCTCATATTTAATGAATTATCAGGAATTTGTTACCATATCTACTACTGTAATTTTTTTATTTAGATTAATAATTTTTGGGCTTGTTTCTTTTTTTGAACCCTTACCTTTTCCCAATCGACACACCAATCTGAGCAAAATAAGGCTGGTACTTCATGGATATTTAATGTCTCAATTCCATTTTCATAAACTAATTTTCCACAAACTGAACATTTTTCATATTTTTCTACATAATAACCATTACTCGAGAATTTCATCAAATCATCTCCTCATTATTAAAAGCGTTAATATTCAGGATTTTTAATAGATTGATAAGGCTGCTTCTTCGGACACAAAACCATCCTTAATATCCTCTTCCAGTTTACTTCTATCTCTATCACATGGATCTCCATATCCGCCACCACCAGGTGTAACAATCTTTACTCTATCTCCCTTTTTCACTGTAAGATTGGAGAATTTACTTGAAGAAACCTTTCCATAAGCTTCTTTTACATTTTTCCATTCACTCTCTCCATTTTTCATCACGAGCGTTGCACCTAGTCCACCTTCTTGACCGTTAAATAATCCAAACGGCGCTATTTGATGTCGATCTGACATTTGGCTTACAGTTATTTCTTTTGCCACACATTTTAAAACCTTTTCAGCACCCAATCCACCACGATACTTTCCAGGGCCGCCGGAATCTTGATTTAAATTAAAAGATTCTATAAGCCATGGAAACCTCGTTTCAAAAACTTCAGTTGGTGTCGTACGACAATTTCCGTTTATCGAGTCAACCATATTATTCCCATCAGCATATGGGCGCGCACCCCATCCTACAGCTTCTAAATCATAGCAAACATAGTATTCATCATAGTCATCGTGATGCCCTCCAAATACAAAGTTTAGATGAGTACCACCTTCACAAGCCATGACCTTCTCTGGAATTGCCTTTGAGAAAGCACCTATAATAGCTAACGCTATTCTTGGATGTGTTTCTGTATTCCCCCCTACTTCCGGTGCTGGGAAATCAACATTTACTACTGTTCCTGGAGGGGCTACTACTTTAATTGGTCTAAAACATCCAGAATTCTTTGGAATTTCAGGGTCTGTAATATGCAATAAGGCATTATAAGCTGCTGAAACAGATACACCATAAGTAGCATTAATCGGTCCACGTGCCTGTGGTGAAGTTCCCGTATAGTCTACAATCACTTCTTCATCATCCACATACACATTTGCTTTAATCGTAAAAGTCTTATCTTCAATTCCATCATTTTCAATATAATCTTCAAAATCATAATAACCATTTGGAATTTCCTTTAATTCTGCACGCATACGACGTTCTGAGTAATCCAATAGATCATCTACTGTCTGTGTGAAGATTTCTTTACCATATTTAATGATTAGCTCTGATAATCTTGATTCACCCAAATTAACTGAACTGATTAACGCTCTTAAATCACCATAATTATGTCTCGGTGTCCTCACATTAGCTAGCATAATTTTCCATACTGCCTCATTGTCTTTTCCTTCGTTAATAATTTTCACAGGAGGTAATCTTATCCCTTCTTGAAATACTTCCGTTGCTTCTGCAGCAAAACCTCCTGGAACGATCCCACCAATCTCTGCTATATGTCCAATGGCCACCGCATAACCAACCACTTCCCCGTCTATAAAGATAGGTTTAAATAATGTATGTTCTGGAATATGTAACCCCCCTCTGTATGGATCATTATGAAGAATGACATCTCCAGGCTTCATTTCAGAAACAGGTATTTCTTTAATACAGTTATCAATTAAAACTGGCATACCACCAATCATTGCAGGGCAGTAATCAGCAACTGCTATTAATTCCCCTTTTGTATTTGCTAGACCACATGTAAAATCTAAAGCTTCATTAAAAATAGTAGAATAAGAGGTTTTCATGAGAGTAATTCCCATCTCACGGCAAATTGATATCATTGCAGAATTAATAATATTCATTGTCACATAATCCATTTATTAACACCCTTCCTTTGTTTTAATATGAAGATTTCCAAAGTCGTCAACTATTACGATATGATTAGGCCTAATTACTGTTGAAGATGCACTTTCCTCAATAATTGCCGGTCCATCAATTCTATGACCTGCTAATAGAGTATCTCGATCAAAAATAGCTGTTGCCAAAAATTCATCATCAAATCGAACTAAACGTTCATCTTTTGGAACTGCGATTCCTCCATTTGCTAAGTCAATATTTTTTAATTTTGCTTTCTCAGGTTTACTGATGACTGTAACCTTGTAGTTAACAACCTCCATCACTTCACCGTCAATTTTGAAGCCAAAGCGATCATTGTGCATTTCATGGAAAGTGTTCCAAATATGTTGAACATTATCTTCATTAATTTGTTCATAAGTAAAAGGTATATCTAATTCATAGTTTTGGCCTAAATACCTCATTTCAATGGATGTAATAACTTCAAGATTTTCTCTGTATCCTTGTGAAATTAAGTCATTCATACCGGTTTCTTTTAATTCTTGGAATACTCGATTTGCTCGATCAATTTCAAAAAACTTAGAGGTCATTTGGACAGTTCGCTGTAAATCCACTCGGGCATCACATTGGACAAAGCCAAACGCCGAAAATTGTCCTGGGTACACTGGAACAACACAATTTGGAATACCTGCTATATCAATAATGTCGCTTGCATGTACAGGGCCCGCTCCACCGAAACTGAGCATTGTAAAGTCACGTGGATCATATCCTTGTTCAATTAATACCATTCTTAATGCTCCAACCATATTGTTATTGGCGATCTTCACAATTGCCAGTGCAGTTTCTTCTACAGGCATTCCTATTTGTTCACTTAGTTTTTCTATAGCTTTATAAGCAGCATCATAATCAAGTTTCATTTTTCCACCAAGAAAATTTTGTGGATTTAAACGGCCTAATACTAAATTGGCATCCGTTACAGTCGGTCTCTCACCACCATTTCCATAACAAACTGGTCCTGGATGTGCCCCTGCACTTTCTGGTCCAACATTTAGCATTCCGCCTTTATCTATCGAAGCAATACTTCCGCCACCTGCACCAATTGTACGAATATCTATCATTGGTACTTGAATAGGGATTCCCCATTCAATTTCAAAATTCGTCGTAAATTGTTCTTCTCCGTTTACGATTACAGCAACATCTGTACTAGTTCCACCCATGTCAAGTGTGACAAGATTATCAATTCCACATAGATTTGCAATTGATTTTCCAGCTACAACTCCTCCAGTTGGACCAGAAACTGCAGTGTTAATCGGAGCTTGATCAGTAGCATCTATGGTCATAATTCCACCATTTGATTTCATGATTCCTACATTTTTAGTGATGTTCATTTCTTCAAAGTTTTCTTCTAACGTTTTCACATAGTTTGAAACAATCGGTTTAATATAGGCATCTGCAATAACTGTACTGCCTCTTTCGTATTCCTTCCATTTTGGAAGAACTTCATATGAAATCGAAACTGGTATTTCAGGTAGGTATTTTTTAAAGAGAGATTTTATTTGTTGTTCATGTGAGGGATTTACATAGGAGTATAGAGTGTTAATTGCAATAGAATCAATATCGCCTCTATTTCTAATTTCACTTGCGATTTGTTTTACTTCTTCTTCATTTATTTCCTGTAATACTTCGCCTTTATGAGTTAATCGCTCCGTTATCTCAAAACAATTCCTCCGTTTTACCAGTGGTTCAGGCTTAATCCAACTGATATCATAATGTTTTTTTCGATTACCCCGTTGAATAAATGGGACATCTTTAAATCCTTTTGTTGTAATAAATGCCACATTTCCCCCTTTTCTTTCTAAAATTGCATTTGTGGCAATGGTTGTGCCATGACGTATTTGACCTACACTTGTTAGATCATCAAAATTATTTAATCCAGTCAATAAACCATTAATAGGTTGTTTAGGAGTAGATAGATTTTTCCAAACTTCTACTTCTTGTGTTTCTGTGTTAAAAGATACAAAATCAGTAAATGTACCACCCATGTCGATGCCGCAAATGTACTTACTCATACATGTTCCTCCTCATTATTCTAACTATTTTAAATATTACAAATTTTATTGATGTAGTTACTTGTCCGTTTAAAAAAACGAAATTCGTTACTGATTCAAAAATTAATGTTTCCGATACTTCTTATCAAAGATTAACGCTATATATACTAAAGCAATAAGTACTGTTGAAGTAGCGACCCAACGCCAGCCATCTTGTGAAGTACCTAAGGGTTCCCACCAACCATTTAAAATAATAATGATAAATGGAATAACAAATACCATTGAACTTGCAATGACACCACGAATTAAGTAATTGGCTTCTTCTTTAGATACCTTTAAATATTCGTTTTTGATCTCATCCAATTGGCATTACTCCTTTACTATTCTCTTAATTTACTTATTGAATTGGACGGCCTTAATAACATAACACTAATTCCAGCAAACATGATTAGGGAACCTATTAATAATGAAGTGCTCCAAGTCCCGCCATAAACAGTCATCGAAAGAAGTGTTGTCCATACAAACCCTGTACTCGCTAATAATCCTCCACCAACAGTTCCTGCTGTATTTATTCCTATATATAGAGCGACAATCATATAGACTCCCCAAGCACCTCCAGTTACTGCAGCATATGCCCACCACATAGGTTCTTGAAACATTATACTAGCGATATCTGTAAACTTAGGCATTATTGTGAAGTTAAGAATAATCAAAGCGACTAATGCCCAGCCAGCTCTCCAAAACAATGTACTTTCTTCAGGGATCATATCTGAACCAGCAGCAATTGCAAAGTTCTCAACTCCATACATGATGGCAGAAAGCAGTCCCATAGCAGCACCTATCAAAACAATTGTTCCCGAAACACCCTCTGGAGCTGCAATACTCATTCCACCAGATGCAACCCAAATTCCAGCTACTATAAAGATAACTCCTACTATTGTCCACTTTTGCAGTATCTTCTCTCGATAGACCAGCGAAGTAATGACAGCTCCCCAAAATCCAAACAATGCTGCTAAAGGACCAGCAATTGCTCCTCCTACTATTGCAGAAGCTGAAAAGAATAGAAAATCGCCAATCATACCCGTCATAGCTGTAAAAACCCCGTACCATGAAATTTTTGATTTAAAAATTCGAAAATTATCTTTTGCGCTGCCAACCATAAAAGAATAGATAAAGATAGCAAGCAGACCAAACATATATTCAAAAAATTGAAAGGCCATTGAACCTGTAGGGAATGCCATATTAAAAGGGGCTAAAGTCCCTGCTGAACCTGCAAAACCAAAAGCTACTCCTAGCATCGGAGCACCGAGTGCTGCATACACCATCCCTATACGAACTTTACGAGATTCTTGCAACATTTTAATTTTTTCTAAAGACTCGGCGCTCATGCAGTCCCCCTCCCTGTAATTAGATTTCCTATTTTTAAACCTAATTCATCGATAATTTTTCGAGGTGAGAGTTGGTAATCAATAAATTCCTTATGACGTGCTTGTAATTTATACTTCCTTAAAATAGAGTCATTGTGAGTTACCACCTCCACTTCATCTGTCCAACTTTTATTCGATAACTCAAGTAATATAGAACGAATTTTACTTAGCGATTGTTTATTGTAATGATTCTTTAATCCTTGGTATATTTCATACTCCCAAATTCCATCTTCCGAAAAATATAAAATTGAATAAATAGAATACTTTAAAGGTGGTTTCACTTTTTTCACTCCTAACTATAATTTCATAATATTGTCTAGCCAGTTTGCACATAACAATGCAGTAATTACCGCAATTACAATACTTACTGTAGCAGGAATCCCAGGGTGAAAAATCGGTAGCTTCTTATCCATTTTTTACAACCCCTTTTTTTTTTTCGTACAACAAAAAATCTTAGTACATCACCCCTTTCAAAGTAGTTATTTATATTATTTTATCAATCTTAAGTAAACTGATTTCTTCACCGAATAAATTCATATGATCCTGCATGACTAATATCGCATGATCAACATCTCTTGATTCAATTGATTTTATCAACTTCCAATGATGTTCTTGAGCTTTATCCATCACATTGATAAAACTGCTTGTATAGTTAGTTAATAAGAAAGTCGTATGTTCAGTCATATCAAAGAATGAATTAACCAAAATGGAAAAAATTGGATTTTGAGTTGAACTAGCTAAAGTCCTATGAAATTTTAAATCCCACTCTAAAAAACTACTGATACTGATGTCTTCATCCATTTGGTTACAAATGCTTTTTAATTCTTCGATATTGTCACTACTTGCCTTTTTAACAGCTAATTTAATGACCAAAGTTTCAAGTTCATAACGAACCTCATGGATATCTTCAATAGAGGAGTCATATTTGTCAATTACTCTTTTCAAAGTTTCAGTAACTAACGTATCTTTTATCTTTGTAATATAAGCTCCTTTTCCTGGTTTTATGGTAATTAACCCTTTTTCTCTGAGAATGGTAAGTGCTTGCCTAATCACATTCCTACTTACATTGTATGCCTGTGTTAACTCTCTCTCAGAAGGAAGTTTTTCTCCTTCTTCATAAATTCCTGTGTTAATTTTGTTCTCTATTTCTTCAGCTACTTCAAAATATAATAAATTTCCACTCATCTCTTATCACCTTTATTTCAATTTATTGGTTGTACCGGTATTACCAGTATAACCAGAATAAGCAAATGCTTAAAATATAATATGCTATTTAGTTCTTGATGTAATCTTATAAAAAGATAATCAAGTGCACCATCATAATGTCATATTTTATGATATTGCTTCTTTCCGTCGGCCATGTGTGAAATTGAATAAAGTTTAAAGTTTTTTTCAAATTAGTCTGAATATTCTTAATTAATTTTAAAATTAAACTAACTATTTTCTTTTGTCAATCTTTTTTTCTTGAACATTTTCGCAATTATATTATTTAAGAATCCTGGTGATAAAAACCCCTTCAATATTTTCAAACTTTTTTTACAGAAGTAATAAATAAATCTTCTAAAATGGTAAGTGGCGATACTGACACAAGCACAAGTGATACTGTTGCCATAATAGTTAATGGTTTAGATGGAGAGGTAGATATTTATGATTTTAGAATTGCCTTAAATAAATTGAGTATACGCCCTTTAATCAGGTCAGTCATAATTGAATGGACTCGATGATGGTTTTATCCAATATAATAAATCATTGCAACTTCATCACAGGAGTTAAATTTTGGGCAATTCATACAATCAATCCATACTTTTTCAGGCAAAGCATCCTTTGAAATAATTTCGAAATTACATTTATTAAAAAACTCCGTTTCGTATGTTAATGATATTAATCTGCTAATTTCCAGTTGTGAAGCTTCATTTATAATATGATTAACTAATTTACGACCTATACCTTGACCAGAATGGCTTGGTGCTACGACTAATGAACGTACCTCTGCTAGGTCCTGACCTAAAACATGTAATCCGGCAACCCCAAGTATTTTATTATCCTTTTTCATGACATACATACATTGTAAATGTTGATATAGTGATAATTTTGTACGAGGCAAAACTACTCCTTGTTCAGCCTGATTTTGTATTAAATTATAAATATAACTAACATCACTGGTTACTGCATGATAAATGTCCATATTTTATCTCCTTTCTAGATCTTAGAATGTTTATTATAAAAATATATGAATTTGTATTTTTATGCAAACGAATATTTTTTTATTTATGTCAACCAAGAATACGTTCAATCCGTTTTCGCGCCGAACTTTTCCTGCATCACATTGCTTGGAATTTAAAACAAAAGTTCTTCCCTTTTAATATTAAGATAAGTTTGCGAAACCAGGTTGTAGTCATTTAAAGAAAACTCTTGATTAACTCAAATGTTTTTTATACAATATTTGTAATACAAATATTAGTTTTTTTGTAATTCAAGTAAGGATTTTCTTTTTTTAAATGAATAGAAAGCGCTTTCTTATTGGTATTTCTAAAAAAAGTGAATAAAACCTCAATATATTTCATAAATATGTCATACAAATTTTTTAGTTTTTATCCTTCTCTATTAAGATAATACATGAAAGGTGATCGATTATTTTGTCCCAAAAAGAAAATGTTTCTCAAACAATCTCTCGTGAATTATTAAACATGATTGAAACAGGGCAGTTCCGCCCAGGTTCTAAGCTGCCAACGGAAAAGGAGTTAACGGCTCTTTTTTCTGTAAGCAGAGCACCCATACGCGAGGCATTAAGCATGCTGCGTGCTGCTGGTGTCATTAACTCCCGTCAAGGAGGCGGAAGCTATGTGGAAGAAACGACAAGTTCAACATTCATACATCCCATACAAGTTGAAAGAGATGATGTTGAAAATATTAAGTATCTATTTGAGATGCGAAAGATTCTGGAGCCTGAAGCGGCCTATTTAGCTGCCCTAAGACGTACACCAAAATGCCTTGAACAAATGAAGAATATTTTAAAAAGAATGGAAGAGGAATCTATCGAAAAAGGTACTACCGCCATCCATTCTGATATAAAATTTCACAGTTCCATTATTAAGGCTACGCAAAATCCGATTATGATTCAAACGCTAGAAAGCTTATCTCCTCTCTATGAAAAAGCGTTAAACATTACTCTTCGTCCAAACGAACAATTAAAACCAAAACGTAAAGCGGTCTACGATGAACATCAAAGCATTCTTTTGGCAATTGAAGCAGAAGAGCCCGAATTGGCTAAACTTCAATGCCAGATTCATTTAAGAAATGCCGAGAAAAAATTAAGTTTATTTTTACAGGATTATACAGTGTAGCAAAACAGAAAGGATGATATTGAATGAAAGTAGTAACCGCCAATCACATTCAGGAAATCCATGCAATTATAAAAACGGGAAAAGTCTATACAGATGAAAGTGACCGCTTTAGCTATTCGTTCGATGCTTCATTCGGGACGTATTTGCCGGACCTCGTCATTCAGACAAAAAGTACAGAAGAGCTAGTATCCCTCGTTAAGTTTGCGAATCGGGAGAAAATCCCTCTTTATCCACGGGGCCAGTCTACTAGTTTAAGTGGTGGGCCGCTTCCGGTTAAAGCGGGCATCGTCCTCGATTTATCTGTAATGAATGATGTTCTAGAAATTCACGAAGAGGACCTTGTAGCAGTGGTTTCTCCTGGTGTTTTGACATCGAATATACATAAAGCAGCTGAACAAAAAGGATTTATGTATCCACCTGACCCAAGCAGTTCTCACGTCTCGACAATTGGCGGCAATTTAGCCGAAAACTCTGGAGGACCGAGGGGGCTGAAATACGGCGTAACGAAAGATTATGTAATTGGCCTTGAAGTGATTACACCTGAAGGAGAACTCATAAAAACAGGCGGGAGTACCATTAAGAATGTGACCGGATACGACTTAACAAAGCTGATTGTCGGTTCAGAAGGGACACTCGGCATCATTACAAAAGCCGTGCTCAGACTCATTCCTAAACCGAAGGCTACTGCAACAATAATGGTTATTTTTGATAGTTTAGTAGATGCAGGAAGTGCGATTTCCAAAATTCTTTCTGCCGGTATCTTCCCTTCAAAAATGGAATTGATGGATCAGGCATCCATTGTAGCAGTTGAACAGTTTGAGCCACTTGGCTTACCTGTTGATGCGGCTGCACTTATTTTAATTGAAATGGATGGCCATCCACTAGCTTTGCAGGAAGAGGTTGCCCAGGCTTCAGAATTATGTCGTGCTGTAGGAGCAAGAGAAGTTAGAATTCCAAAGGACAAAGTCGAAGAAGCGGAACTATGGAGAGCACGAAAGCTTGTATCTCCGGCCATTGTTCGGATTAAGCCAACGAAAATTTCAGAAGACGCCACCGTCCCTCGCAGCAAAATTCCTCAAATGTGTGAAAGACTGCAGAAAATAAGAGACAAGTATGGGATTCATCTCGTTGTTTTTGGGCATGCAGGTGATGGTAACCTTCATCCTAACATTATTTGTGATAAAACGGATAAAGAAGAAATGAGCCGCGTTGAACTTGCTGTTGCGGATATTTTTAGGGCAGCCATTGAGCTTGGCGGAACCTTGTCCGGTGAGCATGGCATTGGAATGATGAAAGCTCCCTTTATGGAAATGGAGCTAGGGGTAGCCGGCCTCGATATTATGAAACGGATTAAAGCAGTATGGGATCCAAATAACATAATGAACCCAGGGAAAATTTTCGCTGAACCGGGACAAAAATTGGAGTTGAGCTAACATGGAAACAACTCTTAAACAGTTAAGAGAAGAATTACAATACAACAAAACGACAAACTGCGTCCAATGCGGCTATTGTTTACCTGTGTGTCCTACTTATACAACATTCGGAAAAGAGACACATTCACCTCGTGGTCGGATTAACTTAGTGAAAATGGTCGGTGAAGGAAAAATTACAGACTTATCTGTTCTTGAAGAACCATTCGATTTGTGTTTAGGCTGCAGGGCGTGCGAAACAGCCTGCCCGACGGGTGTAGAATATGGTTCCATTTTAGAAGCCACTCGCGCAGCACTTGTCAAACGCAAAACCTTTTCTATTCCTGTGCGACTACTTCGAAAATCAATGCTGAAAATGGTTTTCCCAAGTAGGAAGATGATGAACGTCACTGGACACTCCATTTGGCTGTACAAAAAAAGTGGACTACAAAAAGCGACTCGTTCATCAGGTATTATGAAAAAGTTACCTTATAATCTTGGTGCCTTCGAAGCAATCATGCCGGAACCTGTTTCACCGGTGGAACGAGGGCGTGCCCTGACAGAAGTGAAAGTAAAAATGAAGCAAAAATATAAAGTAGCCTTTTTCACCGGTTGTATTATGGATGCGATGTTCCACCATATTAACCAATTATCCATTAAGCTTCTTTCAGAAGCCGGCTGTGATGTTGTAGTTGTATCAAAACAAACATGCTGCGGCGCACTGCACGCCCATTCTGGAGAAATGGATGAAGCACGCAATCTTGCGAAACAAAACATTCTTGCTTTCGAAAAAGTGGAAGCTGATTTTGTTGTCAATAATGCTGGAGGATGCGGCGCCATGTTATATGAATACGGTCATTTACTTTCAGATGACAGCGAATGGGCAGACAGATCAAGAGCTTTTTCATCTAAGTCAATTGATATCAGCCAAATTCTTGTTAAATGCGGATTGCCAGAGATAGTGGCCCGGACTGGAGAGAGAGTTACGTATCAGCGTTCTTGCCATATGACGAACGTGCAAAAAGTAACACAAGAACCAGTCGAATTATTGAAAAAAGTGCCTGGAATACAACTTATTGAAATGGATCAGGCTGACATGTGCTGTGGATCTGCAGGCATTTATAATATAGTAAACTATGATGCATCCATGCAGATTCTTGATGAGAAAATGAAGCACACAATAGCCACAGAGGCATCTGTTATTATTACAACAAACCCTGGCTGCTTATTACAGATGAAACTTGGTATTGAACGTGAAGGACTCACACAATCAATGCGTGCCCTTCATCTAATTGAATATTTAGCTGAAGCTGCCGGAATCGATTATTAAATTCCTTCATTTATTGCCGTTTCCTGAAAACATCCTCTGCATCGGCTTGTGAAATACCCAATTTTCGCAGGTACCTATAAACGATATTAAGCTCTGAACGAACGCTTCTTTCATAATATGTTTTCTTAAAAATTTTACTTGTAAAAACGTACTTTTAAGCTTGGTGATACGCTAGCTTAGAAGCAACTCCAGTAACTTGACGAAATCCTTCTTGAATGATTTCCATTGCTTTTATGGAGCTTCGGTGGATTGTCAACACAACAGCACTGTGCCACCAGAAGAATATATAAAATTGACTATACCTTATGTTACGCATAGAATGGACTTACTTGTTTCAGAAGAATTTTAGAATAAAACAATTATTTAAATTAACCAAACAAAAAGGTCGCTTACTTAGTAAAGTTTAATACAGTAAACGACCTTATTTTTGTCATTTTGGCCACTGGATTAGAAATCTTTTTAATTCCCATTCATGTAATTGATGGTGGCATTACAGGTATTTCAATTATGCTTTCTCACGTTACGGGTATAAAACCGGAAATCTTCTCCTGTTGTCTGGACAAATTCCGAAGGTCTAATAGCTGAATTCCTCTAATTATATGAGGTTCTAAATCCTCTTTGTAATACAGCACACACAACTGGTACGCATCGATAGCGTGCGTTTTTACCTTCCGTAAGCTGTACTTCTTTGCCTGATAAGAAATAAACGGATTTAGTAAGATATATGGAATCCCTTGTTCCTCCAGGTATTGAATAACAGGAGAATGGTAATGCCCTGTAGATTCTGAAATGACCAAAGGCATCTGCCCTGTCACTCTTCAATTTCTTTTAGAAATTCTAAAAAATGCTCTAACTCCTCTTTGATATGCTTCATTGAAAAGCTCTTCCCTTACGGTTTAAATTAATCTAAGAATGCCTGAACTTGAATCTCTCCTTTTGCCACATTCTTATTAAAATCCACCATCTAAACCGACAATTTTCACCCTCTACTCCAATCGATCAAGCTCCGGGCATTGTTTTCATTCATTATTTTGTTCCTGCCAGTCCTTTAAAGACTTCTACTGCTGTTTCTATTATTTCATCCCGGAAATCCTACTCATATGTGTGTACAGATGGATAATTTTCTCCGTTTCCAATATAAAAATAAGCACCCTTTACCAATGTGGCTTCAAGGTGACCGTCTTTTTGTGCAGCGTTTTAAGAATTAAATTGGTGTACTAAATGTTCAGGAAGATTTTTTGGCCCCGTTTAAGTACATTTATTCACAAGCTTCAATGAAGAAGCCTGACAAAATAAAAAAGCAACGATTTATTATTAAATCGACTGCCTTTTTTAATTTATACGTACCAAATTAGAATATCCTTCTTCTCCATAGTGCCAATCCGATCCAAATAACAAAAATTAATGCTATTATTAGTGTATTGATCCAAGAAGAGGGATCTCTATCTGCAATTGGTAAGGTAACATTCATACCAAAGAAACTAAATACAAGTGTTGGAAGTGTTAAAAAAATGCAAATAATGTCAGGGTTTTCATTGTATTATTCAATTCATTAGATATTAGCGAAGAATACGCCCCCGTTAGATTTAACCAAATGTAATCGTTTCACGAACGAAATGATTCTTTTTTTTGCTCAATTATTTCTTTCACAAATTGAGTGAAATTAGCTGTTTGAGTTCATGAACCTCCTTAAAATCCTGCCCTTTGAAAGGCTGGCCTTTCTATTTTTTTCTTTGTACGAATTGTGCTGATTGTAATCATACATAATACAGCAGCCGCTATTAACATCCAGAAGGCTAAATCGAAGCTTCCTGATTTGTCAACAATGAAGCCGATGACCATAGGTGCAATAAAACCAGCTAACTGGCCACCCACATTAACAAAGCCCATAGCAGAACCAGCAACTGCAGTAGGTATATTTTTTAGTAATAGTGCACTTAATAAAATAATGACTACTGCACCGGACAGGCTTACAACCGTTTCACAAATGATAAAAACCACAATGCTTGAAGCAGAAAACATGAAAAACGTTAGGATTGCCATAATACCTGTAATAACGACTCCAAGATATTTCTCTTTACCTTTTGGCATTAAATCCATAATGTAACCGGCAGCTAACATACCGACAAATGAAGCAATGCCCGGAATAATTTGAATCCAACCAATTGAAACTAAATCTAATCCTCGCTCTTTTGATAAGTAACTTGGCAGCCAAGAAATAAGTCCCCAAGAAATAGTATAAATTGCAAAAGACGAAAAAAACAAACTCCACAATAATGGAATTTTAAGTACAATTTTTAACGGATTTTCAGTTTGTTTCAGTGGTTGTCCTGTTTCTGTTGTTGTCACGTGCGGAACTTTAAAGTAGAAAAAATAAAGTATTACAAACAATATACCGGAGCCTCCCATGAGAAAAAACATCCAGCGCCAACCAATAGAAACCATTAAATAGGCAGCAAAAATCGGTGTTAAAATCCCTATTATCCCACCGCTTGATAGTAGAATCGATTGTGCTCGAGAACGTTCTTGCTCAGGAAAGACAGTCGAAATTGCTTTTGTAGACGCTGGCATAAAGCCACCTTCCCCAAGACCAAATAAAAAGCGAATCACTATTATCATCATGAATGAATTTACAGCTCCAGTTAGACCTGTAAATAGGGACAATAATAACATTGAACTCGTGATTACATTCCTTGAACCAAATTTATCCGCTAGCCATCCCCCGGGCATTTGCATAATGGCGTATCCTAAGAAGAAACTACTAAGAACAAACCCTTGTGTTGTTGCTTTTAAAGATAAATCTGCCGAGATGTCGACAATCGCATAGCTCATGACAAATCGATCGAGATTCCCGAGTGCCCAACCAAAAAATAACAGTGCTAAAATAAACCATTTCTTGTTCATAAAAACCCCCTTGTATTCATAATTCAGATTACACTCAATCAAATTCCTATATTTTCTTTACATTTTTCTTTTAAAATAACGGCTTTGTTAAAGTTAGTGTTGATAATTGGGTCAAATTATCATAATTGATGCTCACAAGGCTCAACCATGTTTGTAATCCCAATAACGAGACGTTCCTGTTTGCGAGGGACGAATTGTATATATCAAATTTTCTATTATGATAACTTTTCTTCTAAAAAGACGGCTGATTTTTATTTCTTCTGGATCAGAGACGTCTTTATTCTTTGCCAATTTCGTACATATCCTGGCGATAGCTATTTATACTTAACTCAAGTGCATTTCTTTAAATCATGAACAATTTTCCTTTTTGCCATCTATCAAACTTTTTAATCTTAAAATCCTAAGCAAATTTCATACACAATAAAAATCTTAATCCTCTGGTTTTCTGATACTCTAACAACAGGAAATCAACACTATTCTTTAACATAGCCTTAATACTTAATAATAGAATGATTGATATTATGCAGTTGAATCTTTACATAATGAAATTAACGGTTTCTTCCAACTCATCATCTGCATCCGGGGATTTCCCCAGCTGGTAAACGATTTCCCCGTCAATCATCGTCATTTCAACCCTTAATTGATCAATTCTGTCGATTGTTACATCTAATATTCGGTCGTTTAGCACAACCAAATCGGCTAATTTCCCTACCTCGATGCTTCCTTTTCGATCTTCCTCGAAGCTTGCGTAGGCTCCGTTCCAGGTGTACAGCCTAATCGCTTCCATGACGGAGATTTTCTGCTCTTCCCCAACTACCGCGCCGGACGGCGTCAGTCGGTTGACCGCCCCATGAATGCCGATAAGCGGATTGCAGTTCGAGACCGGGCTGTCGGAGGCACCTGCTACAACAATTCCTGCTTTCAAGCAGGATCCAATTGGGTAAAAATAGTCGCTGCGAGCGCCGAAGTGCTTAATGTATATATCTCCGAACTCAGTGAAAAAGTTCGGGTTAGGAACGGTCACTATGCCCAATTTAGCCATTCGCTCGATGAGATCGGGCATTGCTAAACCCGCATGCTCGATTCGATGTCTGTGATTGTCTCGCGGATATTGTCTAAGCGCTTCTTCGAACGTATTCAGTAACATCTCGATCGCCCGATCACCCTGGGCGTGAGCAGTAATTTGATAACCGTCGCGATGGGCTGCGATGAGAGCATCGTTCATATTTTCTTGCGTGTAGTACAGAATGCCGCTGTCTTCAGGATTGGTCTCATACGGCTGACGCGTCGCAAGCGTAGGCACGCTTGAGGCGCCGTCTATAAAAATTTTCGCCGGACCGATCCGGAACCGCTCGTCGCCGAACCCAGTCGACAGGCACGTCTGTCTCATTCGGTTAAAGTTAGGCTCGTGAACGACCATTGCATACACCCGAACCTTTAAGCGACCGGAACGAACCGATTGATGCAGGATGCGCACATTGACCGGCTCGAACCCACCGGCATCATGAATTGTCGTAATGCCTAACGATACGAAATCGCGCGAAGCGATTTCCGCCGCTCTGGCCAAGTCCTCTTCCGTCGGATTCATGGCATGTTTTACCTGATCCATGGCTGCTTCCACGAGTAGCCCGTTTAATCTCCTGGACTCGTCTCGACCGAACACTCCACCTTCCGGATCGACCGACTGGTCGTTTACGCCTGCCAATTCCAACGCTTTACTGTTCGCAATCATAATGTGGCCGCATGTTCGCATAATTAGAATCGGATGTTCCGTCGACACCTCATCATCCAGCACATGGCGGGTCAAATACCGTCCTTCTAACATAGCCCTTTCGTTGTAGCCTGCTGCTACGATCCAACCTCCCGCAGGAGTAGACACTGCCTTCCTTTGCAATTTACCGATAAGATCTACATTCGATTGGATAGAAGCGTCTTTGCAATTAATCGACAACCTTGTTCTTCCATAACCGATCAGATGCAAATGCGAATCGATAAATCCAGGCAAAAGACTCCTACCTTGTAAATCGATCACCTTGGTCCGCTCTCCAATCCAACGTTTGATTTCCTCGTTCGTCCCGACGGCTTCAATTCGGTTACGTTTAACGGCAACTGCTTCTAGTATCCGATTGTCTGAATCGACTGTAATGACTTGTCCATTTACAAATACAACATCAGCAAACATATGATCACCTCTTATTTTTCTGTAATCAAAATCTAATGACAATGCTTTTGTGGGGTTCTAATTTATCAGGCAATTCAGCCTACAAAACGAATTGATTTCAAGTAAGCTTCTACTTGATTCATAGAATCGGCATTAATAATACTGTTTGAAGGATAATTAAAAACCAATAAACATCTGCCCTCTTCAATCATAGGCTTTGCCCCTCCTAGTATTACCTCTTCCACAAACTGATGGATAAGATACCGTTTGCCTCATCCCTCCAGATAGGATAGCAATTTAGTTAAACTGATTGGTAAACATGATGGATAATAAAGGGTTGGATGAACTTATAAAAGTATATTGGCTAAATAGGCCTCTGTTGAATTTGCGAAAGTAAATCATTTTTTGAATCATCAAGACTCGTTTCCTGGTGTTCGTTAAGATAATGGTAAGTCAGACTTAACATCGTTTTCCCAGCAATCACCAAGGCTCGCTCATCTATATCAAATTTCGGATGATGGTGTGTGAACATTTCGCGGCCATCTGGATTAGCAGCCCCTACATGAAAGAATGCTCCTGGTACACGCTCAAGATAAGCTCCAAAATCTTCCCCACCCGTTATCGGGGGAATTTCCGCCACTTTGTCGGCTCCTAATAGATCCTTGGCGACTTTAAAGAAAAGGTCTGTCTCTTTGTCATGATTGACAACCGGAGAATATCCGCGCTCATATCGAATCTCTGCCTTTGCGTGAAGAGCAGTGCAAACTCCTTCAACGATTGTTTTGAACTCTCTTTCAAGATAACCTCTGACTTCCGGATCAAAGGACCGTACCGTCCCAGTAAAATGGGCCTTGTCAGAAATGACATTGTTAGCGACACCAGCATGGAAGGAACCAACAGAAAGAACGGCTGTTTTTATTGGATCTACTTGACGGCTGACCAACAGCTGCAGTTGATTGATCACTTGTGTTGCAACAATGATGGAGTCAACCGTTTCATGTGGGGCAGATCCGTGTCCGCCCTTGCCATAAATCGTTACCTCAAATGAATCTGCTGCAGCCATCACCGGTCCTTTTCTTGTTCCGACAAATCCGAGGGGAGCAGGTGATGCCAGGTGATAGCCAAAAATCGCATCTACTCCCTCCAGACATCCGTCGGCGATCATCTCAACAGCTCCTCCAGGTGCCTTTTCTTCCGCATGCTGATGGATTAAAACGACATTTCCAGACAATTCTTCCCGAACCTCACTTAATACCTTAGCAACACCAAGCAGTGTAGCTGTATGCCCATCATGTCCGCAGGCATGCATGACACCGGGAACTTTAGATTTATAAGGTACATCCTTTTCATCCTGTATCGGCAGGGCATCAAAATCCGCTCTTAGCGCCACTGTTTTCCCAGGATTTCCCCCTCGAATGATTCCGACAACGCCGCGGCCGCCCACACTAGTTCTTACCTCAATTCCTAAATCAGTAAGAATTTCCGCGATAAGTTTTGGTGTCTCTACCTCCTCAAAAGAAAGCTCTGGATATTGGTGGAAATGCCTTCTCCATTCCACCATTTGATCGTACAAGTCTTCTAATTTTTGATGCCAGTTATTTATTACCATAGGTCCTCCTTTTTAAATCATGTTTTTTGAAAAGATGGTTTATATTAAACTAAAACTTTATGACATTTCGTTATATAAACTTTATTCTAAAGAAGTGGGCGGCGTATACTCCGACATCTGTGAGTGGACTCACAACAACTTAAGAAGTGGCTATTCCAATAAATCAGGCTGTTCTTTGACGATTCGACTCCATAGAGGCTGGAACTGAAACCAACCCGTTTGCGGAGATCCGACATAGTTACTTGTACGCTCTGCATGATGTTCGTCAATGAGTACAGGATTACCGACTGATTCCGCCATTAGTTGCGCTTGACAGGAACGTTCCATTGTGATGAACCACCATGCACACTCATCTACCGTTTTCCCAACAGTGAGTAAACCATGGTTACGCAAGATGACCGCTTTATGAGGACCAAGCGCTTTGCCTATACGTCTACCTTCCTCAAGGTCATGGACCACACCTGTGTAATCATCAAACACCGAATGATCCTTGTAAAAGGCACAGGCATCCTGCGTGATGGGGTCGAGCAAACGCCCCAGGGTCGACCAAGTTTTCCCGTATACGGAGTGCGAATGGGCCGCAGCGATAATATCCGGACGTGCAGAATGTACTTGGGAGTGAATAGTGAACGCCGCCCGATTAACAGGCCTCTCCCCTTCTACCACATCACCATTGTGATTAACCAGGATCAGATCAGAAGCCTTGATTTGGCTAAAGTGCATGCCGAACGGGTTCACCCAGAAACAAGCTTTTTCTCCCGGATCTCTTGCCGTGAAATGACCGGCTACGCCTTCATCAAATCCAAATTTGGAGAACAAGCGAAAAGCAGCTGCAAGACGTTGTTTGATATGTTTCCGTTCTTCTTCAACAGAACTGAAAGTCGGTGGTTCTTTAAAATTTTTTGTTACCATATTTTATCTATCCTCCTTAATTTTTGGCCTCTACCAAAAGGGTTCGGTTAAGTTCCACCACAGATTTTCTGCCGGAAAGGGCCATTGTTAAATCAAACTGCACATCATTACTGTAAGCATCGAAAAAAACAAATATTTTATTGGTAGTGCAAACATCCTATTCTTTAGATTTTTCGGAATATTCAATATATTCACAAATATAGCGTACCAATTTATTTCATTCTGATAAAATAGCTATTAATCATGATAAACATGACTAACAATCATATCTAAGCAAGTAATGGGCGAGTTGGTCATAAGTTTCCTGCAAACCCTTCTGCACCATTTCATATGATCCCCCAAAGGTCTTGGTTTCCTCCTCTATTTGGGATACATGCTCTCCATTCATCGCAAGAGTAAGCTGCGATTATTAAACATAAAAAAATTCCTTGATTTCGATCAAAAATTAAGGAATTTTGGCATTTTAATGGACTTAGGGATACGAATAATCTATGGTTGCATTGTTGAAGAAACGCATCCTTTCGTATTATAAGGTCAGCCAGATATTTAAAGTGTACCCTTTGTAAAGGACAAAAAGGGTACATGGAAAAGATGATTATGTATTGAACAGGATATATTTTTGGGAACAAGGATTCATAATAAAATATATATAAGGATACGGGGAATGATCCATGCATATTGAGCAATTGGAATATATCGTAGAAATATCAGAAACCGGTTCATTTCCAGTAATAGCTATTCCAACAACAGCTGGAACAGGATCTGAGGACCGGCACGTATTGTGGTACGCGTGAATAGCCACATACACAATGTCCTTCAACCCGCCATCTTTTCCAATAATGTCATCAAAAGTGTATTTTACTTTATAATGAGCATTCATCTGCTTTTTAAGCTGCCGGACTTTCTCATTTTGTTTTTGAAGTTCAAGTGACAATTTATGAACTTCAGTTAAGCTTTTGCAGACTGACACAGCGCCAACAACCTGTTCATTGAGAAAAATTGGGGCCATATCGACCGCATATTCCCGGTCTTTTGTCTTTCGGTAGACCCCAAAACGACACTGACAATCTTTTAGTGTTTTTGTAAGTTGCGCCCCGGTCCGATATTTTCCCAGTGGCTTCCCTATGATATCTGGTGTAACACCAGTAATACGTGTATATTCAATCAGTGGAACACCGTCATTGATGGACTCTATAATTGCTTTTCACCAGCATATTCTGTTTTCATTAATTGAAGCTGTGTTTTTATTAGTTGATTGCTCTTTCAAGGAATAAACTCCCTTCACCCTTATATACTATTGTTAATCCAAAATTACCTCATCATTTAGGTCATTTTTCAGCTTTTTTCGCCTGGATCATTTCTTTGATTTTCTCTCTAAATTTCTCATTCGTAAAAATATCCTGTGTGGTTGTTAAGTGTCGCTTGGCATGTCTGGAGAAGTTAGTCGCTGCCAACCACTGACCACAATATGGACATGGAAGCTGTGCGTCTACTTGCCATTGTGTCGTTACGAATCTATTTGTATTTGATTGACTTCTTTTTGCAACCTTCTTGACTTCCTCTGTATTCACATTGACTACATCATCATTCATTTTGTATTCGTCTGTGATTGCTAGTTCTCCAGATACCCTTTCATTCCCTGCCATTTCACGTTCTACCAGCAGACAAATCGCTTCACTGATAGATAAATTCAGTTCGTCACAGTAGCCTTTGAAATCACCGTACAAACTTTCTGGAATGCGCGCCGTTAATACCTCGGTCTTTTCTCTCCTTCTCCGATTACGAGCAAATTGTTCCAAGTATGTCATGTAATTCCCTCCTAAATCATCTTATGGACTTATTCTGTATTCATCCCCGTACTTCCTTCAACTCACCTTGTATACAATCCGAATCACAATCAAATCACTTAGAAACTTTTTCAAATCACTTTAAAGCACTTAATTTAAATACCTTGTATACTGGTATATTTGTTAGAATTATATATTCTATCGAGGTTAATTCTAAAATAATTTATAGGCAAACCTCACTATAGCAACAACTTAAATTTGTCTCTTGGAATCTATGAGGATTGTTCTTTAAAACGCTCATACCGCGTAGTTTTTTGTTCAAATTACTTATGTAGGCCAGAACTAGTACGATGCCCCTTGAATATGAGAATATGTAATTCAACACCTTTGTTCTGCGTGCAAAATAAAAACGACAATTAAGTCGCCTTTTCTCTACCTTTTTTAATAAAAATCTTCTAGCAGCTAGTTTTGTTGTCCCACTCTCAGCCCCCATGGTTCATCCCCCTACCCGAACCAGATGAATACCACATATTTCTTAGAACCGATTGTGAATTCTGTATTAAATACAAGATTAGATGAGTTTCCCCATTACTTAAATCCTCGCCTTTGTTAAGTGTGAAAACTAGATTTGAAAACTAATCTAAACTAATCTAATCTAAAAATTACTGATTGAGGCAACTTTGCTCTGTTTTGAGCATCTACTTTGTATAACTCCATATAAGACTTGAACTTAAATTTCTTTTACCCTAGCCTATAGAATGGGAAAATATAGATATTCAACTCAACCTTTGCCACGTCCTAGGAAGTTTCCTTAAATACGTTTTATGAAGTCGCCCTTCCATTAACGTTTTAATAAAAATCTTCTAGCAGCAAGTTTTGTTGTCCCACCCATAGCCCCCATCATGCCTCTGCCCGCCCCAGATGAATACCACATGTTCCTAAGGACCGAAGGACTCTTAATCAAGAGAATACAGCATCCCATGAGTAATAGAAAATTAAGAAATGTAAGGTTTTCATTGATTAATATACTTAAAGCTATTACGAATAAAAAGATTTTGGAAAGGATCGTTACGATCAGACTTAGTAATTCTCGCCACCAAACCCCTAAGTATTCATTATCATCCGCAATAACCGACACACAAGCAAGCGGACTTAATAAATATAGGAACATGACGTCCGCATGGAATATCGCTACTGAAAGTAAGAAGGCAATAAACGCCAATGCTAAGACAGCAAGCAGGATAAGAAGTGCAGCCCCCTGAAAATGAAGTGTTGAAAAGTTGTTGGGATCTAACATGGTTTCTATTTTACCCTTATTAACCCTACTCCCACTATTAATCATCCAGTTGCCCATATTATAAGCAACTTTTTCTAATAAAATTTTCTGAACAAATGGCATTGCTGGAATCAATAGGGCACTTTTTAACGTATTTACAATCACAGGTCCGTAGGCAACAGCGTCACCAGCCGCATTTCTTGTCATAATCTCAATAATCTTATATAAAATGATCGTTACAGCTATCGTTGAGGTAAGGGCAAGCAAAAGGTTATTGACCGATGAAAAGAACTCGACTTCAGCGTTTTGCTTCAGTAACAGATCATTACACATTAAAAGGGCCCATTCAATAAAATCCTCTAGCATTCCCTGAATGGCTTCTACAATCTTTTCCTTAAAATCAAACAAGTAAAATCACCTCTTATTCAGGATTTTGAACGGTTATGATTTTCCAAATGCCTTCCTCCCTTTTCAATGTAATCAGTGTATGATCGATTTCAAAACGCTCCATATCAAAAACGTATTTCTCTTCTGTTTCATTAAAACTTACATTTTTAATTTTCACTTCTTGACTAAATAGCAAGTTTGATTTTGTCTCTCCATTAAGCTCCTCTGCTTTATTAACAGTCAAAAGATAAAGTAACCTCTTTTGATCTTCCTTTGATAAATCTTTTGAGATAGCTACAGTATTTTTTTCTTTTAGTTTCTTCCAAGCGATTACATTTGCTTCATCCCTTGTTTTCGCTTCAGCCACCTTCTCTTGATCCTCGAATGAAGATAACACACTGTTTATCACGGATGTCGCCTTTTCTTGCTCAACCTTCGGATCAAAGCTTTCACTGTCTCCATTACAAGCAGCCAGGAATAGAAGTAAAACGAACATTGGTATAAAGAACGTTACTTTTTTCAACTTAAGATCCCCCTTCTTTTGATGGAGCGGCACTGGAAGTAGTATTCATTTGAGAAAAGAAGCTCATGGCCAGTTCCTCTTGTCTTTCCGCCTCTTTTTCTGCTTTTTCGATTTGTTTCTCATGCATTTCACTGTCCGCTTTTTCTACTGTTTCTTGCCGTTCCGTTGATCTAACATACTCGTCATATGCCTCTCTTTTCCCTTCAAGCCAATTCAACACTTCTTGTGATGGTTTATTCTGATAATGTAATTGGCTTACACGCAATGAGCTCGTTACATTTGGAAATAAGATGTATTGGTAGGCTTTTTTTACCCTAATTGGGTGTTTTCCAGTAATGATTACGATAGCTTCATCTTTATGCATCGTTAAAATTTCATCCACATTCATCAAGTTGCGTGCTGAATAGGAAAAGCTTGAGGAAGAAGACGAACTGGATGATTGTCCTTTTGATTTTGAAGTTGAACCAGTTTCCATTTTCGCGGTGGTCTTCCCCATTAACCCTGAGAAGTATTTAGCGGTGGTTTCATTGACATTCCCTAAACAGATTTTTGTTCCACAGTTCCCTAAAATGGATTCTGCTTGTTCCCGGCCATACTTCTCCTGCAATTGGGTGATGCTTTGAACGATGGTAAGTACGCCAATTCCGTAGCCCCGGCAGGTGGCCAAGAATTTTTCATAGTCAGGAAACTTTCCTAAGTTCGGAAATTCATCCAAAATGAAAATCACCGGTTGAGGCAGCGTTGCTCTGTTTTGAGCTCCTACTTTATATAACTCCTGAAACATTTGGTTGAAAAATAAGTTAATTAACCCTTCCCATGTAGAATCCATAACGGGAATAATCACATATAAGGCCATTTTCCTTTTTCCCACATCACCTATAAAGAAGTCAGAAAAGCTTGTAAATCGAGAGACCGAACTTGAAGTAAAGTCACCTATCGTCGTAAGTAAAGAAATAATAATATTCGCCCGCGTTTTTTCTTGGGATTTTTTAAAACCTAACTCATAAGCCCTTCTAGCTGGATGTGATTTGTCCATTCTTAAAAACTGGGCATCTAGCTCGCTTGCTCCGTCTTTACTTTCTTCTGGGTCAAATTCCTGTAAGAAATCTAACAAACCCGTCATGTTACGTTGTTCGGGTGGTAATTCATGAACGGCGTATAGGATAAGTGCTTTTAACAAACTAAATTGGGCATTGTACCAAAAATCTTTTCGTTTCGGGTCATTTTTGGAAGCTACTATTGCATTCGCTACTGTGGAAGCCTGTATCTCCTCTCTTACGTAATCAAAGGGATTATATCGATCTGAGTATCCCATTTCTGAAAAATTCACCACATGGACTTCATAGCCTTGTCTACGTTTGACTTCGGAAGTTAGTTCATAGACCTCGCCTTTGGGATCCGTTACCACTAAGGAACATTCCTTTTCATGTAACACATTGGGCACCACATACCCTTGAGTTTTGGATGAACCAGGTCCCCCGACTACAAAGTGGTTTCGGTTTGGAAGGGTTGAATCCGTTGGCTGCACAATCACGGAATGGTTTAAAACGCCTGCTATGATCCCATTATTCTTCATATAATCGGATGCCACGTCATTTCCCTCCTTTCGAATCTGGCATACTCGCATCAAGATCCTGCATAAGCTGTTTGGCCGGTACCTCAACCGTCTCCCCACGCTTGAATATTTCGGATTTTTGAGCAAATCTACTTGAACCATGAACCCCGTATTTATCTGCCAATTCATATGTACCCTTGCCACCCTTCGTAAAAAAGACCATAAAGACGGATAATATGATGACAGCGCCACTACCAATGAAGAAAAGTGGATTCTTCTTTTCGATCATGCTGGTGGATGTTCCAATAGGGCTCATGAGGTTTTCTATGACAAAGTCCATAAACGGGGCACTGGATATGTTGGCTTTATGTGCCGCAAGAAACGGAAGGATCCCCGCTAGGTTGATCACAATCAATTCAAACAGGGCTAATATAAAGGCCATTAACAACAGGCGTATTCCTATCACTTTCAAAAGGATCCACTCCTTTTTGATTACTTTCCATTACTGCAATCCTCGCAAAACATGCGATAGGCTCAATTCTCTTCAAAAGGTTCGAAGGACCCCATTAGCTCTAATTTATCAACGACCCTTTCCTCTCCATCCAATTCGACCGTGACCTCATACAGTTGATTTTTCCTTGGGAATGCACTCCCCCCTACCGAGTATTGTGTTTCCATCATCACAAGCGCTTTTGCTTGGTCTTTTTCAACAGCACTTAGATAGACATGTAAAGACTTCACTTCATTTTTGAATTCAATTTCCATACTCCCCATTTCTCCTGAAGCTTTCAATTTTGACATGACGGACTCTGCTAACCGATCTTTGACCTGATCAAAACGTGCAGCATAATTTTTGTTATCGTAATTAAATAGTCCTCTAAAAGTGTCGTCTACAAAGCTTTTAACCTCTTCACTATGTTCAATTTCATAATTGGTTGCATGTCGTTGAAAAGCAATCAGTTCCTTGTCTTTTGCATTCGCCTTACTTTTCAACTGAACCATCTGTTTTTGGGTTTCGATATTTCGATCTTCTGCTTGAGTCGTCATGGTCTTCTGACCAACATACATAAATCCTAAAATCATATTCGCTAGGATGGATAGTCCTAACAATGTAGTGAAAAATTTATTCATGGTGTTTTCCTCCTAATGGGACACTCTACCAAAACCAGCTACATGAGATTTCCAGTAAGGCGAATGTATGTCATGGATTCCAATACCCGAACCGTTAGAGTCGAACATTTTGCCCTCTCCTATGTATATCCCGACATGTGTGATATATTTGTTGGTTTCATAAGTTCCAGTAAAATAGATAAAATCCCCTGGCTTTGCTTCAGATGGCGGGATTTTCGACGACACATCATATTGCTCTTGGGCAGTCCGTGGTAGCTTTATCCCCACTTTAGCAAATATCCATTGTGTAAAACCCGAACAATCGAATCCCCTATGGGGATCTGAACCTCCCCATACATATGGCCAGCCTACATATTTATTCGCTTCTGTGATAATCGCATTAAATGCTTGTTCCCCTAATGGGGGAACTTCTTCACTCCCGCCAGCAAGTCCCGTCGGCATTAGGTTCCCCATCACTTTCTCCACATACGTATAGTCTCCATAGCAGTAAGGTGCCCGCCAATCCGAACAACTCCATCCTTGTTTTTCAGTTTGGGCCAATGAGAATTGTTGGGCTAATTCAATGGAATGTTTTTTTCCGTTTGAAGAAATAAAATTCAGGTAACCGGAACCGAAATTGTATGACTGAACAATAGCTGGGAAATCCACCCCGTGCTTTTGTCCATCCTCTAACACCGATTTAAAATGTTGAACCCCTAAATTCACGGACATTACCGGGTTTTGAATGGCGTTTGGCGGTAACCCGACAGATTCAGAACTTTGCATGATATCCAAGGTTTGTGAGTTCCCTATTTCCTGATACATGAGGGCTAGTAGAAAATCTGTGTATTCCGGTATTCCGTACTTCGTCGTATATTCTTGAAGCAGGCCCTTCCACTGTTCAATATGAGGTGGAACATTAGCCGTTCCAAAAGGCGAGTTTATATACCCCTTTGGCTCCTCTTGAGTTTGAGTTCCGAGTAACAAGCCCGCCATTAGTATTAAGGAGACTACGACACCTATCGTCATTTCCTTCCAGTACCGAAGGACAAAAACGGTTCCCTTTACAGCAACTGTAGCGGCCACTTAATTAAAACCCGATTTCTTATCAAGTTTATCAAGTTCCGTTTTATAGGTTGTGAGCTCCTTATTCTTTGGATCAAGCTGTTCCTTAATGTCTTTTGGTTTCACGCCTTTCTTTTTCTTGAGATGCTTTATTTGTTGTTCTAATTGAGTCACTTGGTTTTGCAACTCTTTTTTCCTGATCGTCATCGTTAATTCTTTGTTTTTTAACCGCTTATTGAGATCGTTGGCATCTGTAAGATCCCCATGTTCGGCAAAGGCTTTTCCGATTCGAAGTTGTTGGTCCTTATCTTTTGTAAAAGCCTGCATCGATAGCAACATGCTGTAATCATAGCTTACGATTTTCTTTTCGATGTCCAGATAGTCACTGTCGGCTACCAATCCTAATATTTCTTCCTTTCTATTCGCTTTATATAAGGCTTCTACACTAGGTTTTATCAAGGTATCGTCTGCTTCGATTGCCTTTTGATATTCTCCTTTTTCAAAGTACAGATTCGCAAACTCTGACTTTGAACCACCCGTTTTTTCCAACACGGAAAGGGCATCATCATATTTGTCTTCACTTAACAGCTTATAAAATGTAGATGTTTGTTCAGCTTTTTTTAGTTCTGTTGCATAGGCCGTTTCAGCTTCCTTGACTGCCATTTGTTGAAGAAAAAGAGCCAAAGTAAAGACTGCAGCAGAGATTCCGATAGTCATGACTGTCAGGATCCTCTTTTGCCTTTTGATTTTTTGTCTTTCCTCTTCTAATCCGAAAAAATGGAGCATTTCCTCCTCCTGAAGTTTATTCGCGATCAGCTCTTTCAAACCCTCAACGGAGCTAGCATATTCAATCCGGAAGAAAAATTCATCTGTTTCCTTTTTAAGCAGGTTCTCTTTTTCCCGTCTATACTTTTCATAGGAAAAACGGGAAAACATGGATAGGGTTAGGATTTTGTATTGTTCTAGTTTTTCCATCTGGCCTTCAAAGGGCAACCACTGATTGCTTCTGTATAGAAACTTTAGTTTTTTCATATCTTTAAAGAAAATGTTTCTTGGATGAATCAGCACTTTTTGATTAAAATTGTGTAAAGGATCCAATTCTAGCAATTGATTTAATAAAGCAAGCCGTAATACGGTTGAATAGGATTTTGCTAGTTGTAGAGGTTGATAGCCATCCTCCATTTCATAACCAAGAATCAAGCGATCGTTTTCCTTTTTTATATCTTTCAGTGTAAAGAAATAAGGATGTTCTTCCTTAAGTTCTGTAAGGTCCTCTACCCGTTCAGCCAACACCTTATTTGTCGCAATCTCTAAACGATAGAGCCCTTTTTTAAGGATGAATAATGTTCCGAGTTCAAATAATTGGATTTTCAAAGTTGTCTCCCCCTTTACAGAACAAAATTTCGAACTTCTTCTTTTTCAATGGGAGTCATTTCATTCCTTGCCTCATAATCAGGGATTTCATCCGGATCTAAACCATATTTTTCGAAGTACCGTTTTTTATTCCAAAGGCGTAGCTCTTCTTGCGTGAGCTCAACCCGTATAAATGCACGTTGAGACCCGTATACAATTAAGGCCTCTCCCTGACGCTTTGCTCTCAATAAAGATATCTCTTCATCAGAGAATGATAGATTGATTTTTTTAACCACATCTTCAACACCCTTATTGTCCAGTCCAAAAAATAGTTTTGTATGGCTATTTTCAATCATGGCTGCGCCTAGGTTATCCTCGGTATCCAGCACATCGATTATTTGTTGCGTGCCTGCGATAGCGCCGGCATTATACTTCCTAAATCGCTTATAAGCTTGATAAAAGAATCTCATCGAATCCGGGTTCTTTGATAAAAAATGGAATTCATCAATAAATAGGTACACCAATTCCTCATTTGTTTTCGTCACTTCATCCCATAGGAAACCAAAGATATTAAAGTAACAGGCAGCCTGCACATCCACTTCATTCTGTAGCGATTTTAAATTAAAGGAGAATAAAGCGTTATTGATATTCACGTTCGTATGGCCATTAAATAACGAGTTAGATCCATGTACATAACTTTCCAGGATAAAATAAAAATCCTGTATTTTTTCATAACGTTCTACATCAATAGTCTTCAATGTACCTAAATCGTCATAGAAATCCTTGAGAATCGGGAAGTCCTTTGCATCTAAACTGCTGAAATCGCTCTCTTCGTTAATGGAGAAACGATTGTAAAGGTTGATCAGTGTCTTATCTAAAATACTAGATTCCACTTGGGATAAGTCAGCTTTCAAAACTTTGAAAAAGGCCTTAAGACGTTGAACCTTCTGTTTCACAAGGTCCCTAATGAATTCCGCATCATCATTAAAGTCTTCGGTGTCCGTAACTTCTGTGGAGAATATCTCCAAAGGGTTGATTTTCGTCGAACTGTTACTACTGAGATGAACAATCTCTCCTCCAAGGATTTTCACTATATGCGAGTACTCATTTTCTGGGTCAATGATATATATCTTGATCCCCATGGCGTAGCAGCGAAGAATCTTTTGAACCATAAATGTAGATTTTCCAACACCTGATGTCCCAATGACCACCATATTTTGATTTAATGTACGTTGTGTATCCAAATAATCTATCGCCACCAACGAATTGGTTGTCTTATTGATCCCTTCCACCTGAGCCGTCGGGGATAAACAGCAAATCTCTGAATCATCGAACGGAAAGAAAGAAGAGGCCGCTTCACTGTTGCACATCTGATAGGTATAATCCTTTAATTGATTATCCCCTAAAGGCAGAGCCGACCAGAATGCCATCGGTGTTGCGTAATGAGGGTTTAGAGCTTTCATCCTTAGTTTCGTTAAAATCCTCTGGACATTGTCTTCTAAGGTCTTCAGTTCTTCCAAGGATCCAGCTTGAATGAAGATGTATGTATACAGATACATAAAGGTAGAACGGTTGGATAGTACCTGATTTAGTTGATATTTTGCGCTTTCCAGTTCGGATTTCAGCCTGATGCGGGTGGCTGGATCTCTTGTTTTTAATAGTTCCGCCTCCTTATTTTTAATAGAGTCATTGTAATAGCTGATCATGCCTTCTGAATTGGACGGTTCGAGGTACTGGACGAAGGATATGTTTCCTTTTAACCGCTTCAGATCCGATAGCCAGTTCCCTTTTTGTTCTTTAGGATAAGCAACGACCGCCAACACCTTAATAAAGTTGCCACCACTTTCGATATGATCCTTATTTTCTTTCCAGACGAAAGGATAAATGGAATTGAGTTCTTCGGTCTCTAACATCCCATGTAAAATGTCTTCGGGACTCTGTTTCACCTGTTCGTCCTGCTTATTTTCACGTTTTATCAAAGAAAATAAAGTAGCCAAAGAAAAAGGCATTTGACTTCCTCCTTTCCGAACCGGTTAGCCGTATAGTTTTGACATTTCAAAATCAAAGTACCTGTATAACAACGTTAACGTATTTTTCTCAGACAATTTTCGTATCGTGATATCGTACGATTCAAAAGTGGATCGCAGGGAGTTTGTCATTTCCTCCACCCTTTTTGTTAGAATCGTTTCAGCCCGTTCTAAATCTTGGAACGTACGTTTATTCATTTTCTCTCTAATGACAACAAAATGCTGTTTTGTCGACATTTCATCTTTCATCCTTATCTTTTGGAAGTGATCGATGTAAGATGTGATGAGGGTTCGCTTGTATTCATTACCTGTGTTATCCTTATTCTCTAGTTCATGCAAATAACGTTTTTTCCAACCTAAGTTATAGGAACGGAAATCCACTGGAACCGTCATCGAGATGGTTTGTAATTGATCTTGGACTTGACTCATTAAGAATGAACCGTAATCTTCAAATAAACGATTCTGTTCATACTCCGCCAACAAATCAAGGTTGATACCACTCACCTGCAGAATGGTCGTCAGGTAACCATTTTTCAAAAGGACATAGTCCTTGTATATCCCTTCGATGATACTTATGTCTTGAATTGTCGATTTTCCTTTTTTTATAAGGGTCTCTACTTCATAGTCGAATTCTTCCCTATCCATTTTCTTATTGTGATTAACCACGGAAATCATCCCTTTTATTCGTATTCATAAAGAACATCTTCTGTCTATTGTGGTAATGGATCATTCGTTTTAAATAGCTACTATATGTGATATTGGGCCGGGAAGATATGGGACGTAAAACGGCAAAGGTTAAGGAGCCTAACAGCAAAAGGGCCATGAAGAAGCATTTAACCATCATAAATCCCAATGAATAGGGTGGGATGAACAAGATAATGGCGGAAATAACGACCGCCGGGAATATAAATCTAAAGAAATTCATTAATGATAAGCCTTTAACAATGTTATAGGATCGATCGACATTATCAGGGAAAACAAATGTTTTCCCCTTGCGACTATCTTTTTCTCCAAGTAACTCTTTGAGAGCTTCTCTAAGTTCTTCTTTTGCCGTCATCTAGTTCACCTCGATTAAGCGAATAACGCGTACATCCACGGAACAATCCATACGATTGCAGCTGCTAACCCCACCCCTGCCAAAGCCATTCCTACTCCACGAAACATTTCGTTTTTGGTATGAGGATCATCCACGCCTGGCAGTTTTTTAATGATGATCCAGATGGATACGCAGATTCCGACTGTAACCACTAGGCCCGTTAACAGTGTTTGAACTTGTTTCAGTCCCTCTTTGATTTTTGCTGATACATTGGCGGCTGCAGATGCTTGCTCTGGAGCGATATGTACGATTAAAAGAATGGCAGCAAACATCAGTAAGATTTGTAATTTTTTTAACGAAATCATATGTTTCCTCCTTAGTCGGTTTCCAAAATTTCTTTGAAATGAATATCGGTTTCTACCTCTTTTACCTGTCTTTCTTTCCGATTTTCTAGTTGAATGTGATTATTTAAATTTCCCAACTGTTTCTCGCCCTCTTTCTCTGAGAAGTAAGGGGAAACTTTTTTCACTTTGCCATTGCCACCCAATTTCCCAATATACGAGCCAACTTGATTGGTAATCACCTCAAAATCATGTTGTTTCGCTTGGCTTTCTTTCTTTATTTCCATGCCATAAAAGGCAAGGAAACCTTCTGCAATGGAACGACTATCCATGATCACTTCATTAAAGATTACCTCCATTCCGGGATTACCTCTTACTCTTTCCATCCATTTTTCTGCAATGTCAGGCAACCAGACGTCTCGCTCTTTTTGATTCTCAACTAGTGATAGCCTGGTCCCTTGACCATCATTTGAAATAGTTTGGATTGTAACGGTCTTTCCTAAAAGATCTGAAGGGATAAAGTACTCTTCTAAAGCCCTACGAAGAGCTTGTTTTCTAAGTTTAGGATCATTTTTAAGTTCCTCTTTTACAACAAAGGTGCGTGCCTGTTCGATATTTTCATAAGTTGTTAGGGGTTTATAAGATTTTGCTAAATTTAGCCGAAGTTGTTTATTGTCATGGAGGGAGAATGCTTTTCCATCATCCACAATGAAGAATGAGCGCATTCTAAACTTTTCAAACTGGGAGGTTCCGAGTGTATTTTGAAGCAAATCCTCTTTGGTTGGAAATACGGGTGTGACGATGTGCGCTTCCTTAGATTCCTGTTTATAGACCCCGAAGTACGCATCTTTATTTTTCAGAATGGAGAAAATACTTTTTTCCTTATCGACTGGGAATGTTTCCATGCATTTCCCTTTTATTTCAAATAACTGAGGGCGATGTTCCTTTATCATGGCGTAATATAGCTCATACTCAGCTTCTGTCTTCTCTTCGGTTGACCAAGAAGTGGAATCTGGTTTCAAACTCTTCTTTTCCTGGTCCATGAGACTTGTCTTATTTAAACTTTTTTGTTTAGACTGTTCAATCATTTGTAGAATAGAGTCAGCAATCGTAAGCATGGAATCGTTGATCGATCTTTCAATCGAATCATTTCTCATAAGAAGATCATCTCCTTCCTGGATCGAAGTGATTTTACAGAATGAAACAACTTAGCGTATAAGGAAAAAGGATGCTACTGCAATTCCTTTGACGTCTCTCTTGCTTGTATTTTACCAGCGATATTCCTTTTATTGATTAAATCAGCCAAAAAAATACAAAAAATGAACCTATTGATGGGATGCGTAGTCATATAACCCTAACTTTTCTGGTTAGTATTCTAGAGACTTTAGTCTTGTTATTATCCTTTTTACTAATCCTCGGTCTCTTTTCTGGCTAGATCAGCCGTTTGATTTCAATTACGTTTTTTAAGTTCATAACGGAAAAACCCTTCTTTTAAGAAGAAAGAAAACAAAAATACGCGGCTGTATTATTCCTTGAGAATAATACAGCCGCGTATTTTTGTGTTTTATTATCGTTATTGTTCCATCATCTTAACGTCGTCCATATGCTTTGGAACATATTCATTGAATTGATTAAATAAATATTTAAGGTAGGAGTTTAGTTCAAATCGATCTTCCTGAATAAAATGGACAAATGGGGTTTTATTTTCTTCTTCCATCTTTTCCTCCCCTTTACTTTATCTTTAATATCATCCAGAACCTTAAGGACACACCAATTTGAAGTTCATTGCATTTTCTGTTTAGAAATAGTTTAAATTGAATCATCATTTTTATTAATGTTTATTGGCCTTGCCTACACCAACATAACATCGCTTGTTTTCATTATAAAAGAAAACGCTTACATTTTCCAACGCTATTGTCATACAAATTTTGACAAAACCTTCTAATATAAAATGTCCGTCCTGCTTTGAGAACTTTGTATAAAGACCCAGCCACTCGACAGAACCCCCTATATATAAAATTTCCAGTTAAAAAGGGCTCTTTCCATTTGAATTGGGTGTAAAATCAACAAAAAAAGAGGTTGATTCAAATTAGTCGTTATTCAACGACCTTTTGAATCAACCTCTTTCATATATCTAAGCTCTATTTTTTAATGTTTTATCCCTTTAAATTGGTCATCTTCCCCAACTTCAATAGTTTAGAAAGGGCTTCGTTTGATTGACCCTTACCTTCCTTAGCATCTTCTTCATGATTCACAGGCGCTTCAGATGGAACGATTGGTGAGGAAGCTGGCTTACTTTTCTGGGATACCGGCTGCGCCATTTGCTGGGCAAGCGTCGCCCCTTCGGGATTTCCTACAATTAAAGAAACGATATTATAAAGAATCCTTTGCCCTTCCTCCGTTTTCAAAAGTGCTAATTGATCATTCGAAAAGGTGTCTAGTGGAAGGTAAATACCTTGTTCTTTATAAGATCCATTCCGAACCTTTAACCCATCTTCAATAAGCGCGCTAATAAGTTCATTTCTGCTTTTAAAGCTGTCTACCAACTCATTAAATTCATTAGCCCATTTTATCGAGGTTTTTGGGGTATATTGAATGCCCCTACCTGGAGTGATTTTTCTATTGGACAACGTTACCACCACCTTGTATCACAACTAAAAGAAGATGCTGCTCCCACTCTTGAATTTTTATGCTTCAATTGATTGCTTTTCAATTTCAGCAATGATATTTTTCAAGAGATATGCTTTACTTGTAAAGAAACTGGCTTGATCGATATTTGGAGGAAATAGACAATCTTCATCTTTAAGTTCCGCTAGATATTGGTAGGCGAAGAGCAGCCCTCCCCCTACGATAATCATTTGCCCAACGTTGGTATCAACAAAATACCGGATGACTTTATCTTTCACTTCTTCGGCATATTGATTTGTATATTTCTCCACGATCCCGGTGATATCGGCTGTTTTGGACTGCCATGTCGCCTTAAAGACAGGAGAATATTTTGGTTTTTTGACCATTTTATCGATTTCTGGCTTGATGAACTTCCTCATGAATTCTTCGCGTGTAAACGAAATCTTAGGCGTTTTATTAACGCGTTCAAAACGAGCCCTTATGCTGTCGAACTCTTTTAGTTCAGCTGCTTCTTTCATGATTAAATCAATGTATTTATTGGTACCAATCAAATGGTTTGTAGATTTTGTTGAGTTTAATCCATTTTCATCATAAAGAGCTAAATCCAATGTTCCGGCTCCCAAATCAGCTATGGCAAACTCATCATGGATTTGTGATGAAAATTCAGTTTCCACCACTTCCCCGTCCACTAAATCAAAGGCTAAGGCTAAGTAGCTCGTTACGCCCTCCACATTCAGCTGAACATTCGTAATGTTAATGGTTATGGTTTTGCCTTTATAAGGCCCTTTTATTGCCGTGATTTCATGCTCACCCATATATAAGTTGATTTTTTCGGAAGACGCCTGTTTGGCCTCTTCTATTGGAAGACCAAAACTCAATGGGACGTCTACTTTATTGCTCTTACCCGATTTCCAAGCAGCTAAGGCTAATCCAGCTAAAGTGGTTACAACATGTATTTCATTCCCTAATTTATCTCTTGCATCACTGCTGGTTTCCCTTAAATTATTTTTGTCATTCGTTGAAATTTGAGCATATTCCCCTACCGTATAATAAGCATTTGTCCGATTCTTTGGTAAGGCTTTACTTTTAATATGTAAATGAAGGATCATATCATCAGGAAAAGATTTATCTGCGCTTTCATCAGGCATATCTTCGGCTGTCGTTTCCGCGTTTTCCCCGATAATACTCGCGATATTTAATGAAACAACGTTCCCTTTCTGATCGATATACGTAATTTTATTAGAAATGTTCCCACTATCCACTCCTGCAATTAAATAATCCTCTTTAAATAAAAAATCAAGCTTTGTCATGGTCTTCCTCCTTCGGACTAATCTAGTTTAGTCTACTTACTATCCAATATATCGAGAATCCTTGTTAAAGTCAACGGAAAATTAGCGCTAATTTGACGTTATCGCCATTTTAACGCTGTCACCATACCGTTAAATTAGCGCTACCTCATCGCTCAATAAGTATTTTCGAGTATTTCTGTCGTTTATTTGACGGTAATTTGACGTTATCGGTAATTTAGCTTCCTTTATCAATCGATAATTAACTGCAATTTATCGCCAAATTAACGCTATCGATTGTTTAACGTTGTAAATAAAATGCACCTCACTCGCAAACTAATCTAGTCTAGATTAGTTTGATTTAGTATAGAGCTACTCATTCTCAAATTATCGCTGATATAATCATTTTATCGCATGCATTCTACCATCAATCCATGTTTTCAGTTATATATCACAAGAAAAGCAGAAAAAACTCATGTATTATCTAAACTAGATTAGACTAGATTAGCTATTTTTCTCATTCCAATTTAATCTAGATTAGATTAGTATTCATCAAATGCATTCATAATTTCAATTAAAGCAAACAAACCTAGTTGATTAGTCTTTATCTAGTAGGTAAACTATAGATAAAGATAAATTGACGCTTAGCGATAGGGATATAAAATAAGCTAAAGTTAAACTAGCGTTAAGAGGAGGGTTATCGTGACAAACAGAGTCCAAGCAAACAAGGACTTCATTACAGAAGCACTTCGTGATGATGCTTTATTCACTTCATTGGTGCTTGATAAGGAATACAGTGCCAAACTTTTTAAAAAGGATATTCTAGAGTTGGATCCGAATGCCATGTATTCAACCACCGATTGTTCCGATAAAATCTTTAATATCGCTAATTCGACGTTAAGGTATTACGTTAGAATGCTAGAGGGATACTTAGAGATTTATGTAGAAGGTAGAAAGAAGCGATTGCCATTTCTTACTGTTTTTAAACTCCATATGACTTTATTGTCCATTGAGAGGGGAGAAACGATTTCTGATATTCAAGTTAAGTTATCGCTAAAATCGATTCCTCAACAAAATGGTGGAAAAGCAAAAGGGAGTAAATATAATGAGGATACCTTAGATCAATTATTCTCGGAATTTGATAGAAGGCAGAATGTCATGATGAGAACCTTCACGCTACAAAACACAATCAATCTAATTGAAGTGGAGCTGCTGAGAAGGAGAACCGGAATAGCTGATAGACAAAGACAAATTGAAGTGTTAGAAGAAAAGATTAAGAATCATCGGTTAAACCGAAAAATGGATAGACAAGCTGCTATTGTGTTACGAAAAAGTTTGGAGCAAAAGAAAAATACAGGTTTTTTCTCTTTCTTTGCAAAAAAGAGTACAGAAGATACTCTCAATATAGAATCGGACATACTAGTGGATGAAAGGGATATAAAAGCTGACCATATAGAAGTAGAATACATTGAAGAAATAGATACGATAAGGCAGAAGATCAGTCAGATGGAAGAAGAATCACTTGCTTTAGAAAAAAGATTAAAATCCGAAACAGCACTTCTAACAAATGAAAGGAAAGTACTGGAACAAACGATGGAGGATTAATAAATCTTATTTATTTTTAGTCTATGTGATCTTTTAAACGTAGGACGCTTGCTGGTAGATGGGTATTAACATTTCTTTTTGTAGATTCAAATGAGGAATAAGTGTTCCTTTGCTTTATGAAGAACAATGATGTCCATATCTTATCTAAGGGCTCTCTAAGCTCTGTAGCAGGGGAAAAGGGAACTAAGGTCCTTATCCCTTAGTTAAGTAGATCGCATGCATGAATTGGATAGAAGTTTAGACCACCGGCTTGGGTGGTCTTTTTTTACAAAATCTTTTCATTTTTAAAATATGGTTTACAAAATTTTGGGTGAAAATTGATTTAGTGAATAGCTTTATAGAATGCTGCTACTTTCACTAATGCTGAATTTGCATAGTGGTCGTTTTAAGTTTGCCCCAACTGATTGGATGGTTCTTCTGTTGATTGTATAAAACTTATAATAAATGAACTTTAATTTATTTAATGTAGTTGATTGTTTTCTAATGATTGAAAGGCTCATAGTTTTACAGGGAGTAAATGATTCTTACTAATCTATATTTTAAATTTTGTTTGAAGTGATTTATTTCGTAAATAAACAAATTTAATAAAAAGGCATATTTAATAAGAGAAAACAGATTTAATAAAAGAAACAGAAGTAATAGGCATATTTCTATTGTGAGGTATATCCCTTGAGGGACAAGGGTTCTAGCCATTTCTAAGAGTCATTTTAACAGAGTTTCCACTTTCCCACATATCGAATGTAAATGAAGTCACATATACACAGGGCATTTTTTTAACTATTTACATATTCACAGGAAGGGATTTTTAATATTCACTAATTCACAAGGTTACATTCGGAAGCTATTACGCATAAAAAAATAATCCCTCTCAAAAATTCTGCCAGAATCCGTGACAGAAGAGGGAAGGAAAGACATTTGTTTGAAGGGAATAGGTCAATCGTTTTTCTTGCGCCTATGCGAATAGCCCTGTGAATGTCTTATTTTTTCACAAGGCTGGGTTACGCTATTAAATTACACCGTGTAGCTCGGGTGCTTGGCCGGTTTTAGTGTACTCCCTGATTTTGGCTTCATGGATTAATTCATAAGGAATACTTTTTAAGGCCCCAGGAAGATACTTTCTAAAGGCCATTCGGAAAAAGGCACCAATCGAGTAGAAATGGAAAGAACCTTTTCGCTGTTTTTCTGTATGTATATGAAGGCCTATCTGATCCATGGTTTGTAAAAAGAAGGTTTTCATGAATCGATCACGTATGGTAAAGCTTTCAGCGTCTTCATCCATAAGGTAGTTCAGTTTATTCATTACTTCCTGTTTAAAGGAAATCATGACATCGATTTGGTCTCTTGGTTTAAATTTAATTTGGTGTCCATCAAAGAAGTAGGTGAGCTCATTTGATAGTTTCGCCATGAGTGAGTGGACATTGAATTCATCCGTGTTTTCTTCCACACATTCCGGCTTCAAGGAAAAAGTGGCTTTTTTAATCCATAATTGCTTGCCACGAATCTCTATCCCCGTGAATTCGATGGAAAAAAGAGCTTCTAAAACGCTTAAAGTTTTACGAACCCCTTTTGCATTTTTGTTTAGTTGAAGTTTTAGTGTCTTCATCGTCCGTTCTTGTTTTATTTTCTCCATTTCACCTGTCTTGCTGAAAGACAGACCAGTCCGGAACTGGTTAAGTAAGGATAAGAGAAGTTCGATCCCTTCCGGGTTTGAGGTACGTACGAATTCTGCTAAAATATTCGTTTCAAAAAGGGCGTGCGGTATGATTAGATAGTTGAGAGATACACCATTAAGTTCAGGTGTATTATACTTATCAACATCTTTTAACCTGATAACAGGTAACCCTTCGTGGATTTCCTCTTTTACAAAATGATGATCTTCTAAAAACCTTTTTCCTCCCCAAAGGGTGGAATATGAGATTCCAAGTTTCTTTGCCCAGTAAGCAAGATTATATTCCTTAAGCATGCCTCGTTGGTTTTGTTCTACCTGTAATTGGTTTAACATGGTCATATATACGACATAGGCAGAGGCAGGAGGGCGCTCAAATGACTGATCACGAAGAAAATGGAATTCTTTTAAGATGGCGTGATGCATTCTAAAACCATCGATTCTTATTCTGGATTCTTTCATTTTAGGCCCTCCTCTCGTCTATTTTTCTAGTTTGAATTATAGCAGAATGGAAAAACAGGAAATGCTGTCCTTTATTAAGGGAATTTCAAAGTTGCACAACGTGTGCTCATCCCTTGGGGGGCAAGGGATTGAAAAAAACACTAAAAATTTTTGTGTGAAAGGAAACGTCATTTTTTCACACCATTTGTGCATGTTGTGAAAGGAAACGTCATGAATGGATAGGTATGTAAATTAGGACAAATACTGATATATCAATGTTTTCATGAAATAGACCATCCAATAATGGACCAGAATAAAAAAACTTGCACAGAAATGTGTGCAAGTTTGTGTGAGAGCAAACGTCATTTTTCTTCATTTTAGAACAAAAAGAGATAAAGTTAGGCACTATTTTGTTTGGGCCTTTCATTTTTGCTGAAATTTTGTTGGTGATTTAGGGGTAGAAAAGGTTGGTTGATTAAAATGTTGGGAAAAATCTCTGTAAACAAGGGGAATTGTGCACATTGTGAAAGGAAACGTCAAACCAGAAAAAGTTGCACAGCTTATTATGCTGAGCCAGAGATGCAAGAAAGAGCCGAGTTTAGGGGAGGTTGTTAACGGAAGATACACTTGCATCCCCTTATCATTGTGCACATTGTGAGAGCAAACGTCCAATGGAGGAAAAGTTGCAATCTCAAATAATGCTGTGCACATTGTGAAAGGAAACGTCATTCTTTAATCATCTAGGGATGAGGCAATCCCTTGTATATCAACAATCTAATGAAAAAAGCCATACATAATCGAACTAAAATCGTCAAACTTGCACAATAAGGTGTGAACGGAAACGTCAACTCCCTTTTTATTTGACCAGATGCAGAGTCTTATGCGAGGCTTTAGGTAAAGAACCTATAGTTAATAGAAGTTTAATAAGCAGACTTGTGCACATTGTGAGAGGAAACGTCAAAAGTAAGATAAGTTGCAATTTTATGGAGAGTATCCAATCGGTTGCTTTTTTGCTTTATTTTTTACCAGTTGCATTCCTTATGGTGAGGCATCGCAAGCCAAGAAGACAGCCAAAAGATCAACGGGCACCAAACTGCATACATACAGACGCTAGCGTAATTTAAAAAACTAAGTGCACAACATACGCAGGAGCGATTGTTCATGCGAGTTTTTCGTTCTGCTTGCAAAAGGGTAAAGCATCCTTTTTGGTGAAAAGATGCGCTTCGCAAGTTTAAAGGGCACATATTGCAAATGAACAGAGAAGAAGTGTTTTGTGCACATTGTGAAAGCAAACGTCAAAATAAAAAAGTTGCACGGTTGGACCGCGTGTTGACAAAAGCAACAATGCTCACTCATAATTACCATATTACTAGATTAGAAGGGGAACACAGATGGATTTTTTAGTAGGAGTTAAAGAGGTGGGGGAAATTCTCGGATGGGATCGGAGAAAGGTCTCCACCTACCAGCTGCGTGGGGTGCTTCCTAAACCAGTGGTCCATTTATACAGTGGTCCCATTTGGTTTCGAAAACAAATCGAATTTTTTAAGGATGGGAAAGAATTTGGTGTCCGGACTTATTATATAAAAGATGAGATGGTCTATGAATGTATGCGTAATCAACCTTTCAAAGATACAATCTATTCCCCTAAGGACATTACAGAACAGATGGGAAATTATATCCTTTATCAGGAAAAGGACATTCAACAATTGAAAAAAGCCATCCTAGAAAAAAATCCAATCGTTCAGTTCCTTTCTTTTGAGTCCGTTAGCTTTCTGCACGATTTGGGTATTTTGGAAACCGTTGTTTTTCAAGATTACATTCAACAGTACTCATTTGAGGACTTAGAGTCGACAAAAGAAGGGTAGGTTAAAGAATAATGTTACAACCCCTGCAAACGAAATTTTTGAATGTCATGAAAACGATTTTCCCAGATTTTCCTCAACTCTTTGTCGAATGGAATATGGATATCAACCATCTTATGTCCGGTCAAGATGATTACCAGCCTAGCCAAACATTAAAAGCATTTTTTGTGATTTTGGATAGCTTGGTGAAAAATTATGGATTGAAATTCGAGGAAATGGAACAGTGGGTTGATGATTACATAGAAGAAATTAGAAATTTTGTCCTTCCATACATACAGATTATAGGAGAAGAGAATTCAGCACATTCCCCAAAGTCAAACAACAGGGAAGTGATAAATGCCCTGTTGAATCAAAATTTTGCCGAGTCCGGTTCGGCCTTACTATTTCATAAGTTAAGGGAGACCATCAGTAAAAATGAATTTGACATTGCGACGACTGATATCCCTACTGCTAGGATTGCGGAGAGGGCTTTAGAAGCGACGGCTCAAGTGAGGGCTGAAAATGATTATCTGATGATCAAATCCAATGTAGCCATCGAACAATGGAAAAATCTCACTTCTCAAGCGATCACGTCGATGGATGACTTAACCGCAGATATTTTTGATATCGTCTCGATTCTTTGGATGCAACAGGCTACTCATAAGGACCAAATGATCCATTTCCATACGGATGATGCTTTGAATCTAAGGAGATTGCAAGGTCGGAAAGAAGATTTAGACGGCTATCAAATGTCTTATCGAAAAAAAGAACGTGACGATATCATGAAAAGGTTGGCCGCTCTCACAACGATATGGATAAGAATTGAAAAAGAGAATTTGAGGTTCATAAATGAGGACCAGGGAGATTTTGAAGAAATTGGACAAGTCCAGTTTAATCCCTTGTTTTTGGTGGATAGCGTGACGGTGGCCTATCGGGGGGATAATCCGATCGGTATTTATGAATGCAGCATTCGTCCAGGGGAAATGCTCGCAAATTTCTTATACGGTTCCCAAAGGAGTAGTGGGCTGCTTGCATTAAAGACGCTAGAATACCATCCAATTAAGCAAAAGTACCATAAACGGTTATCCAGGTACCTGTCCTGGCAGTGGAGGATCCGCCAGAAGAGTGCAGACTATCTCAGGGCTTATCATATTGGGGGAGACAAGGGGCTTTTAAAAGTCATGGATTTGGACGTGAATCCGCGATACGGTTCAAGGATTAGAGAACAATTTGAGGAAATATTGGACACCCTGCAGCAGGATGGAATCATTAAAGGGTGGAGCTATAAGGAAAAAAACCTTGAGAAACAAATTGAGCAGGAGAGAAATTGGTTCGCAAATACTTGGTTGAGGGCACGTGTCCAAATCATCCCACCTACTGAAATCACGGGAATGGGAGATGACCAGGACTTATTATTGATTGAGGATCAGGACTATGACACAGAAAATTTTCTAACTATGTTGAAAGGGATGACGGACAGGGAAACTGGTGCAACCAAGGAGATGGTTGAAGAAAAGCAAGTTTCCCCCGAAACGATAAATAAGGAAAGAACGGATCGGGGATTAAGCATTTTAGAGGCGGCTAAGGAAATGGGGATCTCCCATAGTACCTTGTCCAGGTATGAAAGGAATCTAATTAAACGTCCATATACAGTCAGTTTAGAAAAGATGAAAGAGTGGTTAAATGCAAAATAAGCATCTAAACGATGCTTATTTTTTTGAAGGTTTTCTTACCCTATCATGCGGAGCAACATCCTCTTAGTTTGCGCTGACAATAGAGTTGCAGGGTGTATGAAGCACCTGATAATTTGCATGTGGAGTAAAAGGCATCCGAATGGGTGAAATGTGAGTTCCAAGGGATGATTGTACATGCTTTAAACAAGAAACAAAAGAACGTATATCGTTCATTGAACAAGCAAAAAAGATTGAGGACATTCAATTTTTTGTGATTGAAGCAGAGAGCAAGGACCACTGGTGAAAGTGCTATTGGTGACTAAGTTTCCTTGCTCGAAATATATTATTCCCGTAAAAGGTTAATGTTACTTATAAGCAACAATCTGTGATAAGAAGAACGGATGTTATGGGATAACGAAGGGGGCTAGTGCAGAACACCAAAATGCATAGGTTCATATTTTGAAATTTAGAAAGTGATTTATGGACGTTCCTCAAAAGCTTTCCCTGGCCTTTCGTATATGCTATTCGGTTTCATCATCAAGCAGGCGCAGGATATTTTCAATGACACCCGCATGATCACCTTTTCGAAATTTATCAATAAAGTCTATATAAAGAAGCTCAAATACCTTTTCTAGAGTGTAGCCATGTTCTGGCTGAACTTCCTCCATATCGGCAAGCAAAATCTCTCCGCGTAAGGCGTATTTCCTTCTCATGCGTAAATTCAACGTTTTTATTTCTTGGTTCTTTTCTTTATGGATTAATTTAAAAGCAGATTCCCCATACTTTTCAAGTCTTGAATCTTTACCAGCATATCGATCCAATGAGGTGAGCAATCGGAATATGGCGTTTGAATCTGGATTCTTTTTCGCAAACAGCAAAAAGTCATTATATAAAAGATTCATCAAGTCGTTTTGTTCGAAATGCAGGTCTGATAGGTCTTGAATATCTTCACAGAAAACTTCTGCTCGTAGAAATAAATTCAAGGGGACGTCTATACTCAGTAAGATGGTTGATGATTTATTTACTCTGTGGAGTAGCTTTCCGATAAAGTTTGTTGATCCGATTAAAGATAATTCTTCATCTATAAGATTGGCTTGGCTATATTTCCCCATCGGTTACTCCCCCTAGTTGCCTTTTTTTGTATGCTTCGATAAATATCCGATGTGCCGCTTTTCGAACACTGCATTTCCAACCGGCCGCATAATCGCCTATCCTTTGATACGTTTCATGATCTACTTTGCAATGAACCGTGTAAGGCTGGTCTGTATAGGTGACGTCAGGGTAGATAAGCACCTGTTCAAGACCAAATAACAGTATTTCCGTGCCCAAGGCTGTTTTGGAGCCATTCCAGTATCGTCGGGATTCCCGCCTTATAATCATGTCCATGGGTTCGTCCACGGGGATTTTTATGTCATGAAGCTTATCCGAACGAACTTTTCTTTTTTGTGGTTCAATCGTTTTTTTATTAGAAGAAGAGAGAACCGGATTCAAATGTTTAACCTTTCCCATTTGGTTTTCCCCTTTCAGAATCGTCTTTTTCTTTGGGTTGGTTGGTCAGTTGGTTACATCGTTACGCTCTGCCAAGAGTGGAGGGAGGTATATTTACTAGGGATTGTGGCAAGGCTTTTTTTAAGTGAGGTGATACGAAATGAGTAAAGATATTTCAAAAGAACTGGCTGAAAAGCTTGCTAATAAGGCATCCACGCTACATTACGTAAAGAGCACAAATGAATCTAAAAAGAAGTAATTAGCCTAAAATAATCTTGATTCCACCCTGTTCAGTGAGTTTGTATGGGGCTTGATTCTGTTTTGTAATATAGTTTTGATCTGTCCAGCAACCATCTTCATCCCGCCCCCAATCCGGGCAGGGGAGAGGGACGTCAGCAATTTTATGTTTTTGAAGGATACTTTTATACTCGTTTGAATGTGCGGCAACAAATAAGGCCAAACGAATGATTTGATTACGGTCCAGGTCGGTCGCTTTAAACACATTCTCTATATAATTCTTATAAACGTCCGGGTATCTTACGGTAGGTCTATACACCATTTTCCTTCCTCCTTTTTAAATAGTATATGGACGTCCGCTGGTTAAAATGACATTTGGTCAAATATGGAATAGTGAAAAAATTCTGAGATTGATCAAGGAATAATTAATCTAGATTAGTCTGGTCTGGTTTTATATAGAATTAAACTAGTCTAATCTAGTTTAGATTAGTTTGGTGTGGTTTAGTTTAGTTTATTAGTTGATCCATGGAACTTCCAATGAATAGGGATCGTTAAAAAAGAATGAATATGTGTCTGTTTGTTTTACTGCAACGCCGTTAGATTAAAAAGGTAGGAGGGGGGCATGTCCTACCCGAAGCAGAGTAAACTACGGGCAATTCAAGATTATGATTGCCAGAAGGGATCCCCTAAAAAAACAAAGTACGTCTGCCACGGTATTAATATCGGTTGTTAACCACTACCTGTAAGGTTAACTCAAAAACTGCTTCATTTAGTCACCTTCTGGGCTATCGGCACCATAGAACATTCTTTGTCTTCCTAAAATTGAAGTAAAAAGGCAAACACATAGTAGTCATGGCTACTATGTGTTTGCCTTTTTTTCGAAGCGAAACAATGAAGAAAATAGCGAAACTGTATATGTGTGGTTAATGTATGGGGCGTTCAAGAATGGCTTTATCTTATTATTTTTCATGGACTTCTTCATCATCCAAACTTTTTATCTGTCGAATTACATATTCTTTATTTTTATTTTTAAAATTAGCTAATACTTTTAGTAAGTTTTCAGTGTCCTTGAGGGACATACTTTCTTCTTCTAAGTACTTTTCCCAAAGGGCTCCTTTTTGAATCAGTCTGCGTGTTCGTTCTTTTCTGGCTTCGTTTGAAACTTTATGTTCTAAAACCCTCTTCTTTTGCTCCAGAACCTTTATTCTGTCCTTCATTTTTTGTAATTCTTCATTCGGCATATGAATTACCCTTTAGGTGGATCCTGTGAAAAATTCTTCCCTTCCTCATCATCCTCTTTTGAAGAAGAGGCTTCACTAAATGATTTCACTTGATGACTAAAGGAATCAATTAATTCCTTTGCTTCCTTCACATCCCCCACTTCCCATGAATCCATAAGATACTTCCCAATTTCCCGTTGAGTGTTGTTTAATATCCTTTTCTGTTTTTCCTTCAATCTTTTGATCTGTTCTTCAATACCTAATATTTGCTCTTTCGTATTCTGTCTTACCAACACAAGCACCCCTCATGGATATTTTTCCTAATTGTAACACTTGTCCTAGAATATGGAAAGTGATAGAATGATCCCGAAGATAAGAATCAAGGGCGCACTTATATACCACTATCGTGATATTGTGCTTTGGCTTCTCCTTTGGAGAAACCAATTTCGTGAAGCGTCTGAAAAATTTGCTTCGCTCATGTTAGGAAAAGAAAGGGAGGTGCATGAACCGTGGCCATCTATCATTTCTCCAATCAGATTATCTCAAGAAAAAAGCAACAAAATGCCGTTGCTGCAGCAGCATATCGTTCCGGTGAGAAATTAGTGGATGAAAGAACCAATGAGTCCAAGTTTTATAAAAGACAAGTGGAACCGATCACTCATATTCTTGCGCCTCGCCATGCTCCTAAATGGGTATATGATCGTCAGCAATTGTGGAATGAAGTGGAGAGAGTAGAAAGACAATGGAATGCTCAACTGGCCCGTGAAATAAATGTCGCCTTGCCAAAGGAGCTATCTCATGAGGAGCAAGAACAATTGGCCATTGAATTTTGTAAGGAGATTTTTGTGAAGGATGGCATGGTCGCCGATTTAGCGATCCATAGGGATGGTGAAGAAAATCCACACTTCCATGTCATGTTGACCATTCGGCCGTTTAATGAAGAGGGAACATGGGGAAATAAACAAGTGAAGGTGAAAGAAGTCAATAATGGAAACCAACATATAAAAGCCATACATACAACGGATTGGAATACCAAAGAAAAGCTTGTTTACTGGAGAGAGCAGTGGGCGACGTATGCCAATCAATACCTAGAGAAAAATGGTTTTCCTGAAAGGATCACACATCTATCGAATAAGGATCAAGGGCTTGAAACTCTCCCGACCATTCATGAAGGAGTTGTGGCAAGGCAGCTGCAAAATGAAGGGAAAGAATCGGAAAGAATTCGGATAAATATGGAGCGTAAAGAGTACAACAAAATCATCATCGAACTGTCAGAAGTGAAGAAAGAAAAACAGAGAAAAGAAAGAACAGAGAAGTTTGTTCGCCGCTTCACTCCTTTAGAGAAAAAACAACTACGCGAGACAGCCAGATCCTTACGGCTTTTTGTCAATGTCGAAAACATCAACACTAGAAGGAACCAGTTGGACAAATGGCATGCCCGACTAAAGTTTAGTCAAGAATCCGTTGATACATTTAAAAAAATGAACCGGATTGAAAGAGAAACGGACATGTTAGATCAAGCTGAAATAATTTTGGAAAATGAGGCTTGTAGGTTTTTAGAAAAGTATTATCCGAATGTTAATATGGAGGATCTATCTAAAGAACAAAAGATTGAAGTGGTAGAAACGACGGTCACGCAGAATAAAAGGTTAAGTAGCCATGAAATTGAAAAAGTCATACTTGATTTAGAGAAAAAACAAATCGAAAAGGACTTGTATGTCTTACTGAATAATAGGCCACAGTTTGTCCTTTCCGTACAAAAAGAAATAAAACGTACAGAAAAACAGTTCGAGGATTTGCGTTTGAAAAATGGGGTTAATTTTGCTGATGGATCAACCATCCAAAATGCTTCTGAAAAAGAGTTACGTAAAATGCGATTAGTATTAAAACAAAAAGAGGATTTGAACAAATCATTAGGCCTGTTGGGACTGCTTTATGACCACCAACTTCAAGCTATGTATCCCAATTGGGATGGACGTAAGTATTTATCGATTGAACAAAAGGAATTCTTTGTCATGGCAGAAGAATACTATGGGAAAAGCATTACGCCTGAGGATTTTTCAAACCCACCAAGAAAATACTCTAAAGACGAACAAATTGAAATCATTTCCTCTATTAATCAAATTAGTAAAGGGCATACGAATTCATCTAGACGAAATCAACCCATTGAGCTCATAAAGAAGAAGTATCCAGATTTCCAAACGGATAATCAGTCGTATAAACATATGTTCTATTATGAGTGCATGCGATATTCAGATGAAATTGGACACGAACGAATGAATCAACTTAAAAGTGTATTTGATGTCCAGTCTGTTGGTAAAGAAAAGGACTTCCAACTTGACCGCTCCACAACTTTTGTTCCGAAATCTAATCATCATTCAAATTTCTTTTCTTATGATGGTTCCGATTTCTTTTCAATTCTTGAGAGTGCAATCCGTGAAGCTGACCGAAAATGGAGAGAAGATGAACTTGAACAGAAGAATAAAAACAAGAGGAAAAGACAAAAGGGAATGGAACGCTAGGTTATTAACATTTTTCATATGTAAACATTAGATACTGGGTAATTGAATTAGTATATGTTTATATAGACCATTATTATGTGAGTTTTTAACAAACATCCGCCTCGTTTCCTACATAAATATGGTATAATTACCGTATGTAACTGGCCGGGTGGGAGGTTGCCCTAACCCTATCTCTTATATCTAAGAGAAGGGAGGTGACCGCAATGGATCTTCTAAAAGACGTACTAGTGGAAGTAGCTAAAACAGTTGCCAATTCGACAGTTGTTTATCTTTTTAGCTTGCTTCCCGCTAAAAAAGTCAAAAAGAAAACCACCCGTTCTCTGTCCAAAAAGCACGGGCGGCCTTCTAATAAGCGCAAAATTTAGGAGCAACCGACCCACTTTGGATTGGTTACTAAGGCGAGATGTTAGCGCATCTCGTCTTTTTTATATATTCCACATTATAACATAAATATACGAAAAACATAAAAAAGAAACTTCATTTTCATAGTTCTTCTTTTATTTTTCTCCGGACAGATGATCCTTTTCCATTCTTATTTAGAACCGCACGAGCAAATCCTTTACGTATGATTACTTTCCTCCTCATTCTATTGAAAGCAGGTAAAATAAGTTTGGTGGACAAACTTTATTATTACCATTTGGGTTTAGGCGGTACGGTTAGCGAATGTAGACCATGTCGTAAGGAAAACTATCATAGACACAAGATAAAAAAGCCTAAATACAGTAAAAAGTTATTATGAAGTAAATAAAGAACTTGTAATTAAACGTGCTAGGGAATCTTTTTCTAAGGGAATCGGAAGGTAAACAAAATGATCCCCGGACAGATATTAACTATACCGGGGCGTCTATTTAAGACATTGTCTTTAATCCCTAAAAGCAAACCGAATTCAACTTTATTTATGTAACCGTATTCAAAAAATTCTTGCTATGACACCACAAACATGCTAATCTAATTCCAAGAACGAAATCTAAACGTTTACATTAATTACATTAGTCATTTAATACTGTTTTCCTTGTTTGATACATTTTTTTATAAAAAAATCTAAACGTTTACATTTTTGGAGTGTTGAAAGATGGAGTCGAAACCAAATATTCATGATGTTGCAAAGCTTGCTAACGTTTCTATTGCAACAGTCTCCCGGGTCATCAATAACCAAGGAGGCGTCCGCAGAATAACAGAGGAGCGGATCCTTAAGGCGATTGAAGAACTGGGCTATATCCGCAGTGCAGCAGCCAGGACCATGAAGCGAAAAGAAACGAATACAATTGGCGTGATTGTTCCTGATATCAAGAACCCGTTCTTTCCTCTTGTAATGGCAGGGATTGAACAAAAAGCACGTGAAAAAGAATACTTTACTATCTTAAGCAGTACAAATGAATCCCCAAAGGTCGAAGAAGAGATTGTGAAGAATTTTATTGAGCGCGGTGTGGATGGTGTGATTATCACAACGGCCAATGAAAATGGTGACCACCTGAAACTGCTTCAAGAGCAGGGGATACCTGTTGTAGCGGTTGACCGCAGCATCAAAAAGTTTGAAGTTGATACGGTTCTTGTTGATAACAAGAAGGGGTCTTACCAAGCGGTTCAGCACTTAATTCTTCAAGGTCATGTAAAGATTGCAATTATTTGCGGTCCACAGGACACGACCCCTGGACTAGAGAGGTTCTTGGGGTATAAAAAGGCACTTGAGGAATACGACATTGAATTAGATGAACGATATGTCCTTCATGGAGATTTCGGGGAGCAAAGCGGTTATCAGAGTACAGAGAAGCTTTTTGAGCTGGATGATAAGCCAACTGCTATTTTTTCTTCCAACAACTTGATGACTATCGGCTGTATGAAAGCGCTAAAGGACTTGAACTGGAGGCTTGGCAGCGAGGTGTCGTTTATTGGTTTTGATGAAGTGGATATTGCGACATTTTTGAACCCGAAGCTTAGTGTAGTTGCAAGGCCAATGAATGCTATAGGAGAGATTGCTTTTCAACTCTTGCATGAGCGGATTTCTTTTAAAGGAGCCCTTCCGAAGAGGGAGTATTTATTGTCTCCAGAGCTGAACATCAGGGAGTCTTGCCGGTTACAAAATCATACATTCTGAATATAGGAAAAGGGCACTAGGAGTCATATTCGTCTAGGCGCCCGCTACCTTTCTATATATTGAAAGCGCTTTATTTAATTTAAGGAAGAGGGGATATCGAAATGAAAACAGCAAAAATGATTGACCATACGTTGTTAAAGGCAGAGGCAACAAAAGAACAGATAGTGAAGCTTTGTGAAGAAGCAAGAGAATACGGTTTTGCTTCTGTTTGTGTAAACCCAGTTTGGGTGAAAACGGCGGCAGAGGAGCTTAAAGGAAGCGATGTGAAGGTTTGTACAGTCATCGGCTTTCCACTTGGAGCTTCAACGTCTGCTGTAAAAGCGATTGAATCAGAGGAGGCAATTCAGAATGGCGCTGAAGAAGTGGATATGGTCTTAGCGATTGGTCTATTAAAATCAGGCGCAGATGAGGCGGTTGAAGATGACATTCGTGCGGTTGTTGATGCTGCTAAAACAAAGGCGCTTGTTAAAGTGATCATCGAAACATCTCTGCTTACTGAGGAAGAGAAGGTGCGTGCTTGCGAACTTTCACTTCGAGCCGGAGCTGATTTTGTGAAAACGTCTACTGGTTTTTCAACAGGAGGAGCAACGGTTGAGGATGTGGCATTAATGCGCAACGTTGTTGGGGACAAGGCTGGCGTGAAGGCATCGGGAGGAATTCGTGATCTGAAAGATTTGAAGGCGATGGCTGAGGCTGGTGCTAACCGTGTTGGAGCAAGCTCCGGCGTGAAGATTATGAACGGTGAAGCAGTTGAGGGTGGATACTGATTAAAGTGTAAGAGTTTTGAAAAACTAACGGACACAAGGGGATGTTAGAAATGAAAACACAAAACATAATTCAGCTGCCAGATGGTTATTTGAATCGTACACCTATTTTTCAGTTTATCCTGTTGTCTCTGCTGTTCCCATTATGGGCGGTAGCGTCCAGTTTGAATGATATTCTGATTACACAGTTCAAACATGTGTTTGAACTAAGTGATTTTGCAAGCGCTTTAGTACAGAGCGCATTTTATGGCGGCTATTTTCTGGTTGCTATACCTGCTTCAATGGTGATTAAGAAAACAAATTATAAGTTTGCCATTATTACAGGATTGCTTTTCTATATTATAGGCTGCTCGTTATTTTACCCAGCTTCACATATGGCTACCTACACAATGTTTTTATTTGCGATCTTTTCCATTGCGATTGGCTTAGGATTTCTTGAAACGGCTGCGAATACATATAGTTCAATGATTGGCCCGCGCAAGTATGCGATCCTTCGTTTGAATATCAGCCAAACATTTTATCCTATTGGTGCAATTTCAGGGATTTTGCTTGGAAAATACCTGGTGTTTCAGAAAGGAGCAAGTCTTGAGGCGCAGATGGCTACTATGTCTCCGGCGGAGGCACAGGCTTTTGGATTGAATATGCTCGAACATACTCTAGAACCGTATAAATATATTATTTTCGTTCTTGTTGGTGTACTGGTTCTGTTTGTTCTTACTAAGTTCCCATCATGTAAACCGGAAGTAAAAAGCAGCAACTCTTCAGAGAAATCTCCTGGAATGATTCAAACTCTGAAATACTTAGGTAAAAACAAACGTTTCCGGAAAGGAATCGCTGCTCAATTTTTATATGCGGGTATGCAGGTAACAGTTTGGTCATTTACCATTCGTCTTGCACTCGACCTTAATCCTGACATCAATGAGCGTACAGCTTCAAATTTTATGGTTTATAGTTTTATTGCATTCTTTGTAGGGAAGTTCATTGCGAATTTCTTGATGACTCGCTTCTCACCTTCTAAGGTATTGGTTAGCTACTCAGTCATCGGTTCAGCCCTTCTTGCATATGTGGCATTCGTGCCGAACATGACAGCTGTGTACGCAGCGGTTGCTGTAAGCATGCTGTTTGGACCTTGCTGGCCGACGATCTATGCAGAAACACTTGAAGTTATAAAAGATAAGAAATATACAGAAACGGCAGGAGCAATCCTCGTTATGGCTATTGTCGGCGGAGCATTTGTCCCTGCAGTACAAGGATTTGCCTCTGACCTTTTCGGTTCCATGCAGACGGCTTTCCTTGTATCGATGGCATGCTTTATCTATGTCGGTTTCTATTTCTTCGGTGAAATGAAAAAACAAAAAACATCAGAGAATCCTGCAAAAAAACCGATAGCATCAGCGTAATAAGAAAATTTTAACTGACAAGGGCAGTCGCTAAACGTGCTGCCCTGTTTGTATAAAACAGGAAAGGGATGGGGAGTATGACAGGTACAATTGAACTGCAACGGGAGTTTTTTAAAGAAAGCAGCAAAGTGATTTTTACAAACAGTGAATTCATTGTAAAATTATTCCTCTATCCATCCGGTATTGAAGCAATTGAGCTAACAAGTTCAAGAGGAAGAATGGTTGTTCTTCCATATATGGGCCAGATGATTTGGGATTTGGAATTTGACGGTGTAAATCTTAAAATGAAGAGTATGTTCTCCCAACCAAAAAAGGCAGATAAAATTATAGATACATATGGATGCTTTGCTTTTCATTCAGGTTTAATTCACAATGGGTGTCCGGGCCCTAATGATAACCATGAATTGCACGGAGAAATGCCATGTGCCGAGATGGGCAGGGCTTGGCTTGAAATTACGGATAAGGGCATAAAAGTCTGTGGTCAGACTGAGTATGTCAAAGGGTTCGGTCACCATTATGTTGCCACTCCGAGCGTTGAAATGTTCAATGGAGAAGGTTTTATTGAAATGAACATGAATGTGAAAAATCTATCAGGTGCAGAAATGCCGCTTCAGTATATGTGCCACACAAATTATGCATATTTGGAAAATGCAGTAATGGAGCAGAACATTCCGAACAGTGCCTTCAAACTTAGGGAATCGATTCCAGGCCATCTGAAGCCGACAGAAAAATGGATGGACTATAATAAGAAGCTCCTAAATGGAAAGGAATCGCTCACTGTATTAAACAATCCGGTAATGTATGATCCGGAGATTGTGTTTTTTGCAGATGAGCTGAATATTTATCAGGATGAAGCCGAGTTTGAAATGAATTCGCCCGATGGAGTTACTTTTTTTACTAGATTTTCAACAGCGGAATTGAATTATGCCACAAGGTGGTTATTACATAATACGGATCAGAGAGTAGGAGCATTTGTGCTGCCTGCAACATGCCGCCCAGAAGGCTTCAATGTTGCAGAAAAAGCTGGAACATTGATTAAGCTTGGGGTAGGGGAAGAGAGATCATTCACGATTGTAACCGGAAAGAAATAAGGAGGAAAAAGAAATGGATATAGCAGTGATTGGATCGAACATGGTGGATCTTATCTCATACATTGATAAAATGCCTAAAGAAGGAGAAACGCTTGAGGCGCCGGACTTTGAAATTGGTTGCGGGGGTAAAGGGGCAAACCAGGCAGTAGCAGCTGCCAAAATGGGCTCAAAGGTGATGATGGTAACGAAGGTTGGAGATGACCTTTTTGCAGATAACACCATCCAAAACCTTGAAAGCTTCGGAATCGATACAGAGTTTACAAGTAAAGTTTCCGGCACATCGAGCGGTGTTGCACCGATTTTTGTGGACCCAGAGTCAAAAAATCGCATCCTAATTATTAAGGGAGCGAACCAGCACTTAATGCCAGAAGATGTGGACCGAGCAACCGAGAAGCTTAAGGCATGCTCGATAATTGTTCTTCAGCTCGAAATTCCGCTTCCAACCGTTTACCGCGCGATTGAGTTCGGCAACGAGCATGGCATTCCTGTCATTTTGAATCCTGCACCGGCATCAAAAGACCTTGATTTTGATTATGTGTGTAAAAGTGACTTTTTTATTCCGAATGAAAGCGAACTAGAGATTTTAACAGGAATGCCTGTTGAGTCTGATGAGCAAATTAGAGCAGCAGCGTCTGTTTTAAATGAAAAAGGTGTTACAAATGTCATAGTGACAATGGGAAGCCGTGGCGTCATGTGGGTAACGAAGGAAAAAACTCAGACTGTTGAGTCACATAAAGTGGCAGCGATTGATACTACGGGGGCAGGTGATGCATTTATTGGATGCTTTGCTCATTTCTTTGTGAAAAATGGCGACGTGCTTCATTCAATAAAAATGGCAACAGCTTTTGCGGCATTAAGTGTCACTAAACGAGGAACACAGTCTTCCTATCCAACTAAAGAGGAAGTAGAAGAGTTTTTGAAGTCGAGAGTTTAAGAGGATTAAAGCATTGCCAATAAAGATATTGGACAATGCTTTTTGTTTTCGGGAAATCTAAATTTACAGAAGTGAAATCTGTTTGCACGTTAACACTATACCTCCGTTCGCAAAAGTACAACTTTTACGAACGTTTTTGGTAGAATAGTAGAAAGGAATAGAAAGTTGAGTAATAAAATGGATGTTCGTAAATTCGGATACACACATTTCAATTAATGGAAAACGAATAATGCTGTTTCTAGAGTAAACACTGATAAGGTAGGAAAAAATCAGTATAGAGGTGTAATAGAAATCATTCCAAAGAAGAGCTGACAAATCATTATGATGTAAAATTTAATCTTGATGCAGTGTTAAACCAAATTGGGCAATGGTCAATAAATTTTTCTTTGTGAATTAGTCAGAATATAAAGATGGCTTTTTTTTATGGTAATAGTATAGACAATAATTCGTATGTCTTAATGAACTAACGGGACATGAAGAAAGAAGCTAACATTCAACTCGAATTTATTTTTGAGGTGAACACATTATATAGAAAAGTTTCAAAAGCAGAAGTGGAACAATTGCCCTTCTTCCAAAAGAAAAAGAACGGTAAATAACCGTCCTTTAAGTAGTAATTTATAATTTTGTTTCACCATCTATGACAGTTAGGAATCTATTATTCCAAATAGATTCATGATGATTAATAATATCACTTGCATTTAAAATTACACCATTTAATGTACTATGTGTCTCTTTAAAAAGTAGATTTTTTTGATACCCTAAACTAAAGGCAGCTCTAATAGTTGTGTCGAGACAAAACTCAGTCTGTGCTCCTGCAAAAATAAGTTGTTCTATTTCATTGGTTCTTAAGTAATCTAAGAGCTCAGTTTGATAGAAAGAATCCCATTTTGATTTTTTGATAATTTTATCGGTAGAGGATACTAATAAATTTTTATGAAGTTTCCAGTCATTTTCCCCTTCAAAAAGTTCGTCTTTTTCGTTTTGACTAGTATGTTGAATAAAGATAACTTGTACATTTTTTTCATGAGCCTGCTTAATTAGCTCGTTTATATTATTAACTAATTGCTCATTATTAAATAAATAGTTTTGGGGATAATTAAAGAATATTTCTTGCATATCAATGATTATTAGAGCCTGTTTCATCAAATAACACTTCCTGTTAGTTTCTTTTTAAATATAACAGGTGGAAATTAAATTTTGCAATAAAAGAAAATGTCCTTGTGGAACTAACGGGGCAGATTAGTTGAAAAAGAAATGGTAAGATAAAAAGGATGAGTACCAAAGGGAAAGTAGGATGATATGGAATATATTTATATAAAATGTATGACCTTTTTATGCTTTCTTGGAAGAAAAGAAATGATTAAGAAAAATCCTGCTGCCTACGCTAAGCTCCTCTGAGATCCTAAAAAAAATTAGAAGAGAGCTGGAAGATAATGAAATATAGACAATTGAAGACCTTTTAAAAAGCAGAAAAAGAAGGAGGATCCTCCTTCTTTTTCTTTTTAATAAATCTTTATATTACCCACAAAGGAAGTTATATTTAATTCCTTATCTCCTTTGTATCTATTAATGACTTTCTTCCCTGGGGGAAGTTGTTCTACATTATAAATGTTTTCTCCTGATAGTTTATTGTTTTCTGAAATTATTCTACCAGTTTTAGTTGAAATATTTAATCCTACTTCATTAAGAGTCTTTTCGCCAGGTATTCCTACTTTTATGGTGCCATTATTAGATTTAATATTATTCTTTCCTTTCATATTAGAAAGGTCTGCGATTTTTATTCTACCAACTAAACTATCTACATTGATATTTCCATCGATTGTTCCTAAATTAATAGTACCAACATTTGATGATACATTTAGAAATTCTCCTTTGAAATAATCTACATTAATAGTACCTACATCTGAATTTAGGGTTAGTTCTTTAATTTCGCTCGGATATCTAACATCTATTTTTCCAACTCCGGTACTAATTTGAACTTGGTCCATTAATTTAGATGGGATGTTCAGAAATAAGTTTCCTCTGCTTGTGTTAATTGGTGCAATTCGTCTCCAATTATTTACTTCTCTTATCTTAATAACAACTTGATCGCCTTCATATGTAACATCAACTTTGGGATCACCTAGAATAGATTTTTTACCTGTGTACTCAAGATCCATCCTAGAACCATCAGAACTGAGATGAACATTGACAACATCACTATCCACAATAATTTTGGAAATATCTTTTAAGTCCTCCTTATGAACAAAGTCTTTTTTTAGAAAAAATTCAATAGTTCCTGAGGCTATTAACAATACTGAAACCCCTCCTGCAATTAGAGCACCCTTCATAATATTTACCTCCCTTTCTTTGGCTTATTTTAATCATTGAAACATTTGACTCTGCATCCAACCACTTATAATTGATGCTACACCCACTCCGACACAAATCAATCCAATTATCAATTTTCAACATACATATATATGTATGTATATATCCAAAAAAATAAACTGCCTTATGACAGCCTATTTAAATTGAAGTTTTCTCTGTAAAAAGTTTCAAAAGAGGTTAGTATTTGCTCATCAATAATTGGCAAACCAATACCGTTAAATAGTTCTTGCAAGTGTTTTACCTTTTGCATATATTCTTCTGTATTTACTGAAAAAATAATTGGACTCAACCAAATGTTCGATAGTATCACAAGTGTTTCAGCAGATTGTTTTGGATAGTGAACAGAAATTGAACCATCCTCTACACCTTCCTCAATAACTGATTGTATACTTGGTGCTCCTATTCTGACACATTCTATTAATTGATTGGCAATAAGTGTAGGACTTTTTAAAATAGATGGGATAGACTTGATCGCATCACCCTGTCCTTGATTATTAGTAAAGGAAAGCTGAAAAGCAGTTTTTAGTTTCTCTAAACCATTTAAACCATCCATTTTCGCTGCGTGTTCAAAGGGATTATTTTCTGAAGCCAATCGTTTGAGAACGGCATCTATAATATCTTCTTTAGATTTAAAATGATGGTAGAACGCGCCTCTAGTTAAATCCCCCAATTCATCAATAATGTCTTGGATTGTTGTCTGGTCCCATCCTTTTTCAAGGAAAAGTCTAGTTGCAGCATCTAAAATTCTCTGTGCCGTTATTTCAGGATATTTATTACGGGCCAAATTATCACCTCTCACATACATACATATGTATGTATTATATTTTGTGAATATTTGTATGTCAATAGATAGTTCCTTGTTAAACTAAAGGGTGCGTTAGCTGAAGATTGGAGCTATCTTTAAGACAGCTATTTTCTTATGGAATTAAAGGGGAATAAGCGTAGTGTATTCGTACTGCGACATAGCAAAATAACAGCTACTGTTGTTACTAGTTGTAGAATTATAAATAGGGATAGTCGAATCACTATCCCTAACAGTACATATGATTTCGATTAACGAGTTCTTCCGCCTAATTGTTGTTCAGCCATTTGTACTAAACGTTTTGTAATTTCTCCGCCAACAGAACCGTTTGCACGGGATGTTGTATCAGCACCAAGTGTAACGCCGAATTCACTAGCGATTTCGTATTTCATTTGTTCTAGAGCTTGCTCTGCACCATTCACTACTAATTCATTACTGTTGTTATTTCTAGCCATGTTGTCAGCCCCTATGAATGTAATGTGTTGCTGGTCATAGGTTTTGATATTGTTTAGAGTTATATACATAGAATTTAAAATAAATTAAGGCAGTGATTGGCTTTCTCCTCCTATTGCACAGTTTGTGTCAACTATACAATAAGGCAGGTCGCTGAGGCTGCCTTTTTCTTATGGAATTAACGGGGCAGGTTAGTTCCATAAGGGAAATGGTTTTTTGTGGTAAAATCAATAAGGAAAGGTAACTTTTACCTTTTTTGTTTCGTATTAAAAGTAGCAAGAAATAAAATTTTCCTTTGGGGGGGAAAAGGTGGATTATGGATTATTGGTTATTGGTATAGCTCTTCTACTTGTATCGTACTTAGTAGCTGTGAAAAAACAAACCCGGTTGTTAGCAGGATTTAATGAAAAAATGATAAAAAATAAGTCTTTATTAGGTACAGTGACAGGTGGAACTTTTTTTCTGCCATTAGGATTGTTAGTAGTTTTCAATAGTTTTATTGACTATCCTTATGAATTAACGGTTCTTATAATTGCTATGTTGCTTTTTAACAATTGTATATGTTTTTATCAATAGAAGGTTACTTGACTAAAAGTGCTATAGTTTTAATGAGCTGTGACGATCACGATCAGCTCTTTTTCTTATGCAACTAAAGGGGCAGGTTAGTTTAAGTGAAAACATTCACAAATCAGAACGTATTCTTATATTTGTAAAACCTAAATTCATCCTCGTTGTTCTACTAACGGAAAAATTCTTAACTTAGGGGAGTAGTTTATTTTACCATTTATTAGAAGTGATAAACACTTAACCCCGAGTAATGATCGGAAAGCTTCTGTTTGGTTAAATCCTTACCATTCTGATAAAGGATATTGAATAAACTAATACATGTGATTTTATGTTCAAGTGTGTAATTTTCCATGTGAGTACTCCTTTTTTTCCAGGTTTATCTTCTCGGGATTGTTTTGTAGAGGATTAATAAAATCATCTTTTTTTTTATCCAGGAGTAGGCTGTTCCCCCATTTTTGCATTATTTAAAAGTGTCATATGACATTTTGACACTGGTGAGTTTGACAAAGTAAGCATTATGGTGGGGTTATTAAACAGAGAGGAGTGATGAACCTTATGAAATCAAGATTCATCCAAAATGGTTATTTTTTATTGCTAACTTTCGTTACAGGATTGTTTTATTTTTGTTTTTACCTTGTAGCTCTGTCACTCAGTTTTACCCTTTCATTTACAGTAGTTGGGATCCCACTAGTTATACGCGTACTACAGACTACCACAAGTTTTATACAATTCGAGCGTATACAAACGAAAATTTATGCTGATATTTCGACAGACTCTTACAATAGAAGTGTCACAACGGATCCATCGGACTGGGCTCAAGTGAAATTGGGGCTTACGAATCGTCACACCTGGTCTGCTGTCTTTTGGTTAATGCAGAAATTTGTTATTGGAATTTTCAGTCTCATTAGTGCGGTCATTTTCTATGTAATGCCATTTATGTTTCTGTTGGCACCAATACTGTATCGATACATCGACATGAATATCCTTTTCATGCAGGTAGATACTTTTGCCAAGTCACTCATTGTAATGTCTATGGGTATAGTGTCTATCTTCATAAGTATTAAAATAGTAGATGGTTTGGCAAAAAAAATTGGAGGTTATACAAACAGTATGATTCGGCAGCTAAATCGATAGAAATTTTCAGGCTAATCTTAAAAGCTTAAAAATATAAGAAAGAATAATCTATAATATAGGAAATAAGAAGGAAGGCACTTAGGGGGTAAATTACTTGTTGGATATGGTTAAGTATTGGTTTTGGTATGATTGGATTATGTTTGGAATCCGTCTACTTGCTAGTGTGTCAATCATCCTAGCTACATTAAATTTTCAGGATGGTTTAACATTACCACTTTGGATTATTATTCTTTGGGAGGTTGTTGCCTTCTCTATTCCATGGGTAGCCTTACTGTTCAATTACAAATATTACTTGTTCACAGAAATACTGCTATATGGCGGACTATGTATATATTTAACCTCTTTATTTCCAGAAGCTTACACGTCATTTCTTATATCGGTGTTTTTTATCGCAGCAAATAGTAAGCATTTGTCCTATTATTGGACAGCTCCAACAACAGTTTTTATAATAACTGGAATTTTCTATGAGGTTGCACCAAGTAATAGCTATTGGATTATGGTCACCTACTACGGACTCGTTTATGTAATGGGGTTCGCTTTTCATTTATTAATCGTCAATCATAAGCAAAATGAAGCGATTTGTAAGCAAAACGTGGTACTTGAGCAGTATATGTCTCAGATCGAACGTATTACACTTGCAGAGGAACGAAGCAGGCTGTCTAGTGAGCTTCATGATACAGTTGGCCATGCTTATACTTCCATTATTTTGGGGATGGAAACATTGCGTACCGAGCTTGTTACCGAAATGGGTATACAGAGGCTAGATTCTCTGCTTGAAATGGGACGTAAAAGCATCGAGGACGTGAGAGGTTACCTACATCAAATGGAGTCTCCGTGTCAATCGCTTTCCTTGATTCAATCTCTACAAGATCTTGGAGCTGAATTTCAGGAGTACGCTCGGGTGAATGTAAGCTTTCGAGCATTCGGAGAGGAATACCACCTGTCTCGGCAAGCGAGGATAGCGTTCATTCGTTGCTTACAAGAGTCCCTTACGAATGCAGTACGTCATGGTCAGGGGAATGAAATTATAGTTTCATTACATTTTGAACAACAATATACGAGGTTGGAAGTGCAAGATAATGGAAAGGGAAATGTAGAATGGCAGGAAGGCTTCGGTATTAATGCGATGAAAGAGCGGGCAATGAATTTGCAAGGTCAATTGTCTGTATATACAAAGCCAGATGAAGGAATGCTTGTTACATGTACCTTACCGAGACAAACTGAAATAAAAGATGGACTTATCCGTTTGTTAATTGTCGACGACCAGCCATTTGTTCGGGAAAGTTTGAGTACACTACTCGACAAATATGAAGATTTAAATGTAGTCGGTTTGGCTGAAGATGGCGTCCAAGCTATCGACTTGTGCGAGCGCCTTCAACCCCACGTTGTACTTATGGATTTAGATATGCAGCACATGGATGGAGTCGAAGCAACCAAAAAGATTAAGCAACAATGGCCACATATCCGCGTATTGGTTTTTACAACGTTTCAGGATACGGAACAGGCGGTGGACTCGCTTCGTAACGGTGCAGATGGTTTTTTACTTAAATCTATTGAAACGTTGGAACTAGCTAATACGATCCGACTTATTCACAGAGGTGGGACACTGATTGATCAGGGAATGTCTCACAAAATATTTGAGAAGTTTGATGAGCAAAACGAGACACCACAATCAAAAGCAATTGTTTATGAGCTAACAGCCAGAGAGATAGAAATATTGCAGCTAGTAGCAAAGGGACTCCGATACACTACCATAGCTTCAAGGTTATATTTGTCGAATGGTACGGTCAGAAACTATGCTTCCGCGGCTTACATAAAGTTAGGAGTGCGTAACAAGGAAGAAGCTGTCCTTAAGGCTCAAGAAATCGGAATTATTGAATGAGAAAAATATTTGTTGTTTCTTTAGGATTAAGTGGGGTAGCACCACATCACAATCAAACTAAGAAAAATAAATACCCTAAAATGAGAAAATTGGCATCTCCAGGTGAAAATGTACAATTATTGTAATGTTCATTGCTTTTATCTGGAAAAAGAGGATTTCTTTTCTAATTCAACTAAGGAGCGCGTTAGTTGAACAACAATAGAGGATGTTCAAAAATGATCGTCCTTTATTTCGCTAAATGGCAGATTAGTAGTTTCATTGTAAAGTTTCACAAATAGGTATTTTAATATTTGTGAATTGTTTCATTTTTTAAGAAATAAGTAAGAATAAAGATAGGAAATTAATCTTTGTTTATAAACTATTGAGGATATGAATGATTCAAACATTTCTATCAAGATATTTTAAGGAGGAAGAGATGAAGAAAAAAATTATTTTAGCAATCGCAACTGCTGCCTTTGCATGGACAAATTCTCTAGGCACTACTTATGCTAGTACAAAAACAGAGGTTTCAATAAATAATATAAGTGCACACGAAGGTATTAAAAATGACCTGAGGAATGTTAAATGGCTTGAAAACCATTCAAAGGCTATTAAAACGACGATCCCTACTGATTCCATTCAAGATCTGAAACCTCTTAATGAAATGGTCGGTTCAGCATCGATTGTTGGTCTAGGTGAAGCAACTCATGGAGCCCATGAAATTTTTACAATGAAGCATCGAATTGTTAATTACTTAGTTTCAGAAAAAGGATTTTCAAATATAGTTTTAGAAGATAATTGGGATAATGCATTAATGCTTGATAAATATGTTCTTACGGGCAAGGGGGATCCAAGTAAATATCTAAATCCTGTCTTAAATACGAAAGAAATCGTAAACATGTTGAAATGGATAAAAAATTATAATGCAGATCCAAATCACAAAAAGAAAATACGTATCATTGGAATGGATATACAAACCGTAAATAAAGGTGTTTATGAAAAAATAAAAAGATATGTAAAGAAATATAGTCCTGACCTAGTTCCTAGTCTAGAAGAAAAGTTAAATGGACTTATGCTTGTTACAAAGGATCTTAACACGTTCAGTAGTCTACCAAAAGAAGAAAAAGAAAAATATATTTCAGATGGTAAGCAAATAAGTACGTTATTAGAGCAGAATAAAAGTAAATTAAATGGAAATTCAAAAGAATTTGCTTGGATTCAACAACATGCTCGAATTATCGAGCAGTTTACAACAATGACAGCTGAAATGCCAGAGAACCCCTCTGAATTTTATTTGAAACACGATATAGCAATGTATGAAAATGCAAAATGGGCAGAAGAACATTTAGGGAAAACAATTGTTTGGGCACATAATGGACATATTTCTAAAACGAATATGTTACCATTTGTGTATCCAAAAATGTCAGGTCAGCATCTAGTTGAACATTATGGAAAGAGGTATGTAACAATCGGAACGTCTGTCTATAAAGGAAAATATAACGTTTATAATGCTAACCATGAGTATGGGCCTTATGGGGAATTGGACACAAAAGATTCAAACAGTTATAACTACACTTTAGGAAAAGTCAAAAAAGACCAATACCTTATTGACCTGCGTAAAGCAAACGGCTCGGTAAAAGCTTGGTTAAATGAACAACATCCAATATTTGCTGGAATTACAACTGTTGGACCTGGTATTCCATCTACAGTTGATATTAAGTTGGATCAAACCTTTGATATACTTGTACAAATCCAAAATGTAAGTCCGACTCAAATAAATAAATAATTATATAAGTTGTTTGAGATAAAACGTTTAAAGATGACCGAAAAGAAACTATTGAGGAATTGAGAAAAGAAAACAAATGATGAAGAAACGTAATACTATGCACATATTTTTGTGGAAGATAGGGGTTTCTTATAACTAGCGGATTGACTTGAAGAGCTGGCTTCTATGGCCGGCTTTTTTTGTTATTAAATTATAGGGGCAGGTTAGTTTACCAATTGTCATTACCTTTTTTCAACAATCTGGCAAAATTCTTGAGTAATAGTTTTAAATTGAGTAGCGTATATATATGTTGGGCTATCAAGAATTGTACTTAAATTAATGAATCACTTTAGCAATTATCGGGATAATGGATAGCAATCGTTTTGAAATTATTTATACTCAAGGAAAGCTAGAATTATTTAAGATTATTCGTGATAACCAGACCGGTGTTCTATACATGTTGAATCTTTCTGCTGCTGGAAGTGGATTAACCGTTATGGTTGATCAAGAAGGAAAACCATTGGTAGATGAGAATTTTAAAAAATAGTCGAAAATGAGATAAAGTGTCCATTTGGTAAAGGCTTATTCCAGAATCGGGCACTTTTCCTTAGTAAGAAGGCGTCTTTTTTATATGATCCTATACAAGAGATTGTGAATATTATCACTTAAACTAAAGGGTGCATTAGCGCCATAAGAGTGCCGCCAATTGGCGGCTTAATGTGCGGTCTTTAAAAAAATTATACATTCATATTCAAAAAAATATATATATAAATAAAATAAAAAAAGTAAAGCCAAATACTCTAGATTTTCGTCTAATATTTGTAATAAGAGAAAAAGAAGGTGATGAAAATTGAAAGGTTAGTTAGAAAAGCACAAAAAGGTGATAAAAACGCTTTTGAAACATTATTTCAAAACTATAAAGAGGAAATATATCGAACTGCTTTTACTTATATGGGAACTCAAGAAGATTCTTTGGATATTGTACAAGAAGTAGCGTATAAAGCTTTTAAATCAATCAAATTCTTAAAAGAACCAAAGTACTTTAAAACATGGTTAATAAAGATTGTAATAACTTGCTCTATTGATATGTTAAGAAAGCATAAAAAAGTTTTTGCCTTAAAACCCGAACACATGGAACTAATAACTATTGATAAAAAAGAAGAAGATACCGCATTATCTTTGTACTTACAGACTTTAATTGGAGAGATTAGCGAAGTCGAAAAAAGTGTTATTCTTTTAAAATATTTTCATGATTACACTTTAAATGAAATCGCAATCACATTGGATATGCCTTTAGGTACAATAAAAACCACTTTGTATAGAGCATTAGAAAAGTTAAGAAAAAGATTAAATAAGGAGGATATCCTATGAAAAATAAGATAAAACAAGAACTCGAAAATATTGAAATACCCAAAGAGTTCGAACTGATGAGTCAAAAAGGAATTAACAAAGCCTATAGTGAAATGAATAACAATAGAAAAAAGTTAAAATGGTTAATTGGGTTTATTGCAAGTGCTGCAATTCTATTACTTAGTATTGGATCATTGTCAACACCCGCTGTAAAGGCATCCATTCAAAACGCTCTTAACGTAATACTGGCTGATAAATTCGAAAAAATGGACAGTGGTAGCAAAATATCACCTGAAGAAATACTGGTAAGTGTTGAAGAAAACAGCAACGGCGAATTAATCACAACATATATTTCTGGTAATCAAGAACGAACTGAAAATGAAAACGGGGATTTTTCAGTATCGGATGGTAAAACCATCACTTCTTATACAAAAAATGATAATCAATTTTTAATTGAAACAAATGATAATCCAGGGCCATCTATTGAATCAAAGATATTTTCAGAATTTGAAAAAGAAAAAATTCAATCGTTAGGGACGAAAAAAATATTAGATAGGGATGCAGAAGTCTACAAAATAACAATATCAAACGAAGAAACACTTGAGCTTTGGTTTGATAAAAATACTGATGTGTTAGTAAGAGAGATACAGATTATTGATGGTGAAACTTATGAAGAAGGGAAGCTAATTTCACTTAAAACAATAGATAAGAAATCTAATTTGGACCTGTTTAAAGTCAAAGCGCCTAAAGAGGCCAATATAATTGACCATACAAAAAAGTAAGCTAGGAAAAATCCTAGCTTATTTTTTAATTTAATATGCTGCAAATGATAGATAATGATAAGTCTTTTTACCAACTTGTCCATCAACCGTTAATCCTCTTCTCTTTTGAAAAGCTTTAACGGCTGCTTCAGAACCATCACCATATATACCATCAACTGTACCTGTATAGTATCCTAAACATTTTAATGTAACCTGAATACCTTTTACATAACTAGCTTTGTTACCTGCATAACTTTTCTTTACTAAGTGGGAATAGCTAAAATCGATTGTTGTGTCTTTTAGAACGACACCTAAAGTAACTCCACCACGGGCCGCATTTTGGACATATCCCTTAGTACCATTTGATTTAATCCTAGTATAACCAGCAGACTCAGTCCAAGGTTCATACATTTTCGCCGTAGCAGCTTGACAACTAAATGACCTAGCATATTCTTTACCAACACTCAAAATTTGTCCATCATAATTTGCAGAAGGAATATCTTCTACCCCCTCTGCGTTCGCAACAGGGGCCGAAATAACACTAAAAACAAAAATCAAAGTAAATAAAATACCGAGAACCAATTTCCTCATAAAAACCCTCGTATAATTCCTTATATAAATGTAATATTCTACAAAAAACATGAAACACCTATTACATTTTTACTTTCTTGGTAATTTTTATTAGTTTTTTGTCCTATCATTTAAATAAGGAGGAAGTACATGATCTTACCGAAGATTATTGCCATAGATAAAAAGGCGCTAACTTGGTGGACTTTTTAATGAACGATTTTTACACTTATCATACGTTCAATCTAAAGTGAGAAAGTACCCTTAATTAACTAACGGGGCAGGATAGTTGAAGAGTGCTGTTTGACCTTTGTTCAACAATCGGGCCATATTTTGAAGAAACTTCATAAAGTTAAACCCTTAATGGGAAATCAATTTATCTTGGTTATTCAAGAATAGGAGGTGCAATTCTTAAAGAAAAGAAATTACAGTTTAATCCAATTATGGATTTTATGTTAAGATAATTCTTGTGATTAAGTTTGTTGCGAACTGAATAGAAAATTATAAAATAAGTTTTGATTGAGGGAGAGAAAAATTTGTCTAAATTAAAAAAATATCTATTTTCAACTTTTTCAATCACTTTTCTTTCTTGGGGAATGATTGCTGTTTATACGCAAATTAAAAATATTCCTTTTGGTTCATCAATTGCTTTATATATTCTTTATATTTTAGGTGGCTTACAAGCCGTTTTTCTTCTGCTGGAATGTTCATTTTAGCAACAATAATAACTATTATATATAATGTTCCTATTAACAAGGAAATCCAACAATGGGATGCAGACAATCCACCCACTGATTGGGAGGAGATAAGAAAACGATGGATGTTCTTTCAATCTATTCGTTCTTGGTTACTTCTTATTGGTTTCGTGTTATTTTGTTTCTCAGTGTCAATTTGATATAAATATTATCTTTCTTTCTTTACATTACCCTATAGAACTAAAGGGGCAGGTTAGATTAATAAGGAATGCAATAATAGCCTTAATTTTAAAACGGTTTTAAGGAGTAAAACTCTTATGATTATAAAAATTGACTTTGGTGACGATTTTATTCAATACATTTCTTGTTCAACAAAAGTAGGTAGGAAGATGAACAGTATTCAG
>NZ_JBNNUC010000009.1:0-102760 GCF_050279365.1 Peribacillus sp. NPDC094092
CATCGATTCGCTCGACTTGCATGTATTAGGCACGCCGCCAGCGTTCGTCCTGAGCCAGGATCAAACTCTCCGAAGAAATGTTTGACTTGCTCATTTGCTTTTTTGATAGTGTGTGCTCACTTAAAATTTAACGTTGGCGCTTTGTTTTGTTCAGTTTTCAAAGAGCAATATTTTTCATCGCCTCATTAGCAACTTTATTAGTTTAACACCTTCCGAACAAAAAGTCAACAACAAGTTATTATTTACTTGTTTATCTTTATGTTTCAAGCGGTGTATTTAATATATTAGCACTTGCATTTAGATAAGTCAATTTAATCTTTTAAAATTCCCTTCATTTTTTTCATGAACCACCTTCTTCTATATATACACTACTTTTTCTTTCTATAGCAGCCAGGCTCTGCTAATGAATCATCAAAAACAAGGGGCAGCTGATTATAGCTGCCCCCCTATTATTAATGATTATTTATTGATGGAAATTACGTCCGCTTCTTCCCTGTCTACATTCCCGGCCTTTTCAATCTTCACACTTTCATCTTCGGAAAGGTTAGTAAAGACGATTGGCGTAATGATAGAGCTGGCATTGTTTTTGACATACTCTATATCGACTTTAAGCAGCGGCTGTCCGCTTGTCACTTTATCTCCTTGAGCGACAAGTGCTTCGAAACCTTTTCCTTCTAACTTAACTGTATCGATTCCGACATGTATCAAGATTTCACGTCCAGCTTCGGAAACGATACCGATTGCATGTTTAGTCGGGAATAGGTTAACGATAGTACCGTCTACAGGAGAAACAACCAACCCATCCTCCGGTACAATTGCAAATCCATCACCCATCATTTTCTCAGCGAAAACTGCATCAGGCACTTCCGTGATCGGTTTTAATTCCCCTTTAATAGGAGAAACAAAACGCTCGGAAACTTCATCCGTCCGTAAAGGTTTCGGGACGACATCCTCAATTTGTTTTTCCACGCCTACTTCAGGAGACGCTTCTACTTTACGAGGCCTTTTTCCATCGATGATATCTTTCATTTGCCCTTTGATAGTTTCTGAACGAGGTCCGAAGATTGCCTGGATGTTATTGCCCACTTCCAGAACTCCAGCGGCACCAAGTTTCTTCAACCTATTTTTATCAACGTTACCGATGTCATTTACTGATACACGAAGCCGGGTAATGCATGCATCCAAGTGAGAAATATTTTCTTTTCCGCCCATGGCATCCAAGATATCTCCAGGAAGGCTTCCAGCTGTACTTGCAGATCCTCCCTCTCCCTCATTCTCTTCCACTTCACGGCCAGGAGTTTTAAGGTTAAATGTCCTTATAGCAAATCGGAATCCAAAGTAGTAGATAACCGCAAAGACCAAACCAACAGGAATAACGATCCATGCATTGGTTTGCGGATTAATTAAACCAAACAGTAGGTAATCGATCAACCCACCTGAAAACGTCATTCCGATTTTCACGTCCAATAAATGCATGGTCATGAATGATAGACCCGCAAACAAGCAGTGAATCCCGAAAAGTACCGGTGCAACGAATAAGAAGGCAAATTCAAGTGGCTCAGTAATCCCCGTCAAGAAAGATGTAAGTGCCGCTGATGCCATCAAGCCCCCGACTATTTTCTTCCTTTCCGGTCTTGCTTCATGATAAATGGCCAAAGCCGCAGCTGGTAACCCGAACATCATGAACGGATACTTCCCTGTCATGAATGTACCTGCCGTTAAATTCTGTACACCATCTTTAATTTGTGCCATGAAAATGGCTTGGTCTCCTCTGACTGGCGTTCCCCCGCCTTGAGGGATATAGCTGCCAAATTCGAACCAGAATGGCGAATAGAAGATATGATGCAACCCAAAAGGAATCAACGCACGTTCCACAACCCCAAACACGAAAGCTCCCAGAGTCAGGTTAGCACCCAACATATTTTCGGAAAATGAGTTTAACCCAGATTGAATCGTCGGCCAAACCAAAATCATCAACAACCCAAGAATTACTGCGCTTGCAGCTGTTACAATGGGTACAAAACGTTTACCTGCAAAAAAACCTAAATAAGAAGGCAGTTCAATTTCATAAAACTTATTATACATAACAGCAGCCATGACACCGACAATGATACCGCCGAACACACCCGTCCCCAACGTCGGGATTCCGAGAACATTACTATACACCGCACCATTGCTCTCAATGTCGGCAGCGTCAATCCCAAGAACAGTTCCCATCGTTACATTCATAATCAAGAACCCGATAATCGCAGCCAGGCCGGCAACACCATCCCCACCAGCTAACCCAATCGCGACCCCCACAGCAAACAACAAGGGAAGATTCCCAAAAATAATATTTCCGGCATTCTCCATTACCGATGCAACCATTTCCACTCCGCCACTCGCAAGAAACGGGGCGATATCCAACAAAGTTTCGTTTTGCAGTGCATTACCAAACGCAAGCAAAATTCCGGCCGCTGGTAAAATGGCTACAGGTAGCATCAAAGCTTTTCCGATTTTTTGCAAAACACCAAACAACTTCTTAAACATAGGTTTTCCTCCTCTTTACTGTTTTTCCACGCTAATAAAACGGTTACATTTAACGATGGTATTCATCTTCCCACGCATCAGAATTCAAATACAAAAAAGGCATAAGCAAAGATAGGATTGAAATGAAAATTCAGGTATATAATACCCTCTTTCATGACAATCATTCTCCTCACTTATGCCTGATCGAATCAGTAACACGTAAGTTAATGTAAGTTTATTTAATTTTCTTTTGTAATCGCTGGATATGCATCGTTAGATAGACAGCTTCCGCATCACAAACCGGTTTGCCTAATTTCTGCTGCATAATTTTTATTAGCTTCCAAGCGATATTGTAACACAAGGGATATTCCTCTTTCAATAGCAATGCTATTTTTTCGGGTTCCTCTACTTTTTCCTCAGCCAACACCCTGTCTATCATGAATCTTAAATGACGGACCAAACGTGTATAATCTATGCTATCCTTATTAATTTTTACGTTGAGCTGTTCTTCAACGACCCGGATAAGATGATAGATTAACTGCGAATGCTGATTGACTTCCGATAAGTCTTTATTTGATATTGCACTATGAATATGAAGCGTAATAAAGCCGATTTCCCCTTGGGGCAGGCCTATTCCTGTCTTATCTTGAATTAAGTCGATTACATCAACAGCAATATCATGTTCAAAAGGATAAAGGGTTATCGTTTCTTTCAAGAATGGGTTTTTGATAGTCATTCCTTGCGAAACGCGCTGAAGGGCGAACAATAAATGATCAGTTAAACCGACATGTATATGTTCATTGAGTTTTCCAGTTACTCGGTCGTTAATGAGATGAATGGATTCTATAATGGCAGCTTGAAGATTTTGATCGATCTGCGGCAAAAGTTTTTTGTAACTTTCCTGTTCCTTAACATTTTTCAGGACAAATGTTTTCTCCGCAAGTTCCGGACTTAACTCTTCGCCCTTCTTTCGGTTGAAACCTAAGCCCTTTCCAATAGAAACGACTTCTCCATACGACGGATGCGTGGCAATCACCACGTTATTGTTCAAAACCTTTTCAACGATAAAGCCATTCATTTTTCTCCCTCTTTTTTTCTCAAAGTCATCCCTATGCCCCATACAGGATAAATTACTTAGTACTTAGTCTTTTTACTATACACGATATGAGCTTTCTCTTACAACATGAAAGGAGAGCCCCGAAATCGGGGCTCTCCTTACTTACTTGCATTATTACTTCAAGAAAATGAAATATAACAGGAAGACGACACCAAGCCCCCACATGATCGGGTGAACCTCTTTAGCTCTTCCTTTCATCGACATGGTGATCGGATAGAAAATGAATCCGCAAGCTATACCTGTCGCAATTGAATATGTCATAGGCATCATGATGACCGTAAAGAAGGCCGGTACCGCAATTTCGAACTTATGCCAGTCAATATTTTTAAGTGATGATGCCATCAACACCCCGACTATAACCAATGCCGGCGCAGTCACCGCAGATGTCACCACTGAAAGTAGCGGGAAGAAGAAAAGGGATAGCACAAACAGTAAACCTGTCACCACTGCCGCAAAACCGCTTCGAGCACCAGCAGCAACGCCTGATGTAGACTCTACATATGATGTCGTGGTGGATGTACCAAGAATTGCACCTGAAACGATCGATAATGAATCAGCAAGTAATCCTTTGCCCACTCTAGGAAGTACATTATCCTTCATCAGTCCAGCTTGTTGCGCAACAGCCACTAACGTACCGGCTGTATCAAAGAAAGCTACGAACAAGAAGGTCAATATCACGATTAACATTTGACCAGTGAAGAGATCACCGGGATTTCCGAATGCATCGAACGCTACCCCGAATGTTGGCGCTATGCTAGGAACGGCACCGATTATTTTCTCCGGGACTGGAACTTGTCCAAAAATCATTCCAGCAATGGCCGTAATGACCATTCCTACGAACACGCCGCTTTTGACGCCTTTCGTCATCAAAATGACGGTTACGACAATTCCGAACACAGCCAATAAAGTATTTCCTGATGCCAAATCACCCAGTCCAACAAGTACGCTGTCATCATTCGTGATGATACCAGCATTCTGAAACCCTACAAAGGTAATGAACAAACCAATACCGGCTCCAACTGCGTACTTTAGTTCGACCGGAATTGCATTAATGATTTTCTCACGTATTCCCGATAGGGAAAGCAAAACGAAGATTATACCTGAAATCAATACCCCTGATAATGCCGTTTGCCAAGGAATCCCAAAACCAAGTACAACGGTAAAAGCGAAGAAAGCATTCAATCCCATGCCCGGGGCAAGCGAGATTGGATACCTGGCTATTAGTCCCATCAATATCGAACCAATTGCAGCCGCCAAGGCGGTAGCTGCAAAAACCGCTCCGTAGTCCATTCTCAATTCATCCGGGTAATCCTCGATGCTTTGTAAAGTCAGCATCACAGGGTTAACAACCAGGATATATGCCATTGAAAGGAACGTGGTCAGTCCGCCAAGTATTTCACGGCGATAATTAGTTCCCAGCTCGTTAAACCGAAAATAATTTTTCATTATGAGTCTCCCCTATCATAAAATCATAAGCCAACAGAAAATGCCCCATTCACTATTGAACGGGGCTTGACTGCGGTCATGTAAAGAAGTGGCGGTTTATCCAAACTCGCCAATCCATACACATCGTAGTCAAGCCGTTCACGGCAGCTTGGTAGAAACTTTTGGGCCATATCCCCAATATTATACGACAATTATGTTTTTTTATTATTATAGGTATAGTGTACCAACCACTAAAATAATCGTCAATACATCAAACGAATATTTTTTATGTAATTTTAGGCAATGTTCGCTTTTCGCTATATATTCTTTACTAATCATGGCTATCTATTGGCCAACATACGGGAAATGTAAGTAATCAACAAATTCAAAAATTATTTTAACCAAAAAAAAATCAGTGAAGGTCGATTCCTTCACTGATTGGATGATTTTAATCTTCTATTCCCACTCGATCGTTGCAGGCGGCTTAGACGTAATGTCATACACTACGCGGTTTACATGGTTTACTTCATTAACGATTCTCGTTGAGATGATTTCAAGTACATCCCATGGGATTCTCGCCCAATCGGACGTCATTCCGTCAATGGATGTAACAGCACGGATCCCGATTGTGTAATCATACGTACGCGCGTCGCCCATTACCCCAACGCTTCGAATGTTAGGAAGCACCGTAAAGTACTGCCAAATTTCACGTTCCAAACCATTCTTTTTAATTTCTTCACGTAAGATATGGTCAGATTCACGAACGATTTCTAGTTTTTCATCTGAAATTTCACCTAATACACGAATACCTAAACCTGGGCCCGGGAATGGTTGACGCCAAACGATTTCATCCGGAATGCCCATTTCACTTCCAAGTGCACGCACTTCATCCTTGAATAGAGTATTCAAAGGCTCAATCAATTTAAATTGCATATCTTCCGGCAGACCGCCAACGTTGTGATGCGATTTAATTGTTTGTGCAGTGGCCGTACCACTCTCGATAATGTCTGTGTAAAGTGTACCCTGTGCAAGGAAATCAATTCCTTCGAGCTTCGTTGCTTCATCATCGAATACATAAATGAACTCGTTACCGATGATTTTCCGTTTTTGTTCCGGATCTGAAACGCCAGCAAGTTTCGATAGGAAACGTTCTTTTGCATCGACTTTGATTACGTTCATATTGAAGCCTTCACTGAATGTTTCCATTACACCTTCGGCTTCCCCTTTACGAAGTAATCCATGATCAACGAAAATACATGTCAGCTGATCGCCAATCGCTTTATGGATCAATACGGCAACCACGGATGAATCCACACCGCCGCTCAATGCGCATAATACTTTTTTATCTCCGACCGTTTGGCGGATTTTCTCCATCTCTATCTCAATGAAGTTTTCCATTGACCAGTCACCTTTACAGCCACAGACGCCAAATACGAAATTTTTCAAAATGTCATTACCGTATACCGAATGACGGACTTCAGGATGGAATTGCACGGCATACAATTTACGTGACTCGTCACTCATAGCCGAAATTGGGCAAGACGGGTTCGTCCCATCAACTTTGAAACCTTCAGGCGTTTCCACCACTAAATCACCATGGCTCATCCAGACGATTTGTTCTTTCGGCAGATCACTGAATAACTTAGACTCATTTTGAATGGAAAGTGTCGCTTTTCCGTATTCACGGTTTTTCGCTGGCTCCACCTTACCGCCAAAATGTTTAGTCATAAGCTGCATGCCATAACAAATACCGAAAATCGGAAGGCCCATTTCGAATATGCGTTCATCACAACCAAATGCATTTGCATCATAAACACTGTTCGGACCACCTGAGAAAATAATTCCCGTTGGGTTCATTTTCTCGATTTCTTCTACAGTAATTGTATGAGGATGAAGCTCACTGTACACACCAAATTCACGGATACGACGAGTGATCAATTGATTATATTGACTTCCGAAATCAAGTACTACGATCATTTCCTGGTTTTTTTGCAATTCTGTTTTCCCCGGCACAAACGTCACCTCTATCAATGTAATTCACTCATAAATTCGAGTGATAATTTCCTAAAAAAAATATTATCATAAAAAAAGAAAAACTAAAAATCCACCCTCAAAAATACAGAAAAAGTATAGACGAAGGCAGATTTTCAGCTTTCCTGTTAAAATCCGCCTTCATAGTCAAATCATTTACGGTGATTCGGTAGAAACTTTCGATCCATATTATCGAGGATATATGAAGGATATATTAGTTTAAGTTAGTTTTTGTTATTGTATCAATATAATAAAAACCTGGTCAAGAGCTAGTTTTTCTCATTAAACTTTCCCAACCCTTTTGAAAGTGTTTCCATTCGCCACCTTCCACGTCTCCACGATATATCATTAACTCGTATTTAGCCGTCAATTCACTCATTTCATCCGTATCGTACACTGCATCCACATAGGCAGCATACTCTCTTAAAGTTTGCCCTTCCGGACGAACTAAACCAGCTCTTTTTAATTGTTTCAATAATATTAAATAGGCTGTCGAGAAATGAGCACCGGTTTTCTTTCTATAACGAAGAATCTGCAGATGAGGAATCCACTTCCTTCTGAAGAAATAACCAATAGAAGTAAGTAACGATACACCTGACAGTGTGATGGCAATCCATTTTAAGAACCATTCCATGTTCCCAATACCAGTTTTTACGGGTGATCGGGTTTCCCTATCGGGAGTATCATGAAGTTCCCTGGTCTCTTTCTTTGTTTGCTCTTCATTAGTTGGGGTTTCTTCAGGGTTCTTCACTTCCTGTTTCAATTCCGAATCGTAAAATTCAACTTCCCCATCGAAACCCTTTGTCGGCTCGAAGGGAACCCAGCCTATCCCTGCAAAATAAACCTCGACCCAGGAATGTGCATTATTATTGGTCACCTTATAAACGGATTCGCCATCAAGGATTGATTTTTCCCCTTCCGTATAACCCTTTACCCATCTTGCGGGCATATTGGCGGCTCTTAATAATACGACCATTGCACTGGAAAAATTATCGCAATACCCTATCTGCGTCTCGAATAAAAATTGATCGACATAATCTTGATTGCTCTCCGGATACGGAATATCGTCCTTAGAATAAATGAATGCAGGTCCGTCAAAATAATCCTCAATGGCTTTTGCTTTATCGTACCAATTCGTTTCATTCCTTGTAAGCCGGGAGGCCAATTCATATATCCGGTTTGGCAATCCCTCTGGAAGCTGAGTGTTTTTTTCCATTATTAAATCCATCGATCCGTCGCGATCCGTTATTTTCCTTAACTCAGCTATATCAAAACTCTGCATATCATAGTTAAGCTCATATTCTTTCAGGGACAGTCGTTCGCCATTATCCTGTTCGGAAATAACTTTGTCCATACCCTGATAATATTTGAAATCCATCCCGTTTTTGGCCTCAATCCTTTTTAAATACCCAGACTGCGGATGAAGGATATGGGAATATGATTCCGTCATGGACACTTTTGCCGTCATTTCTTCTGTTCTCACCACTTCAGGAACGTCGTGAATATCTAAAGATGCCATATCCTGTCCGTTGGAAAAAGCGCGAAAGTCCGTTTCCAGTTTGGAAACCCACCCTTTACCTGTATAAATATCCTTGTTCTCGACTTTCCAGTAATGTCCTATAGGGGCATCATTATAAAAAACAATGGAGCTATCCGGCTCTATCGAACCGCCAAGTTCCGAATCGTCTTCATCATACCCGACACTTTTACGCTTCGAACCACCTTCTTCTTTCCCCGCTTTATTAGAATAAGAAGTAATATAAGGCACCGGGTCCGGCCACTGTGGAGAGAGCTTCGGGGCAGCGAAACCAACAAGGACACTTACCAATATCATGCCGGTCAGCATCAAGATCCACTTATTGATGGAAGCCATCGGAAACTGAATCCCCTCCTGTATCGTCAGTCGCAGCAAGGATAGAAGGCCTAGCATCAAGAAGCCGATGATGAATATTCTAATCATTGCCATATCCCCAACATAAGGAGTGAATGTGTCGAGTACAGATATAAAAATCACCGTTAACATGAAAAAGAAAAAGATGCTTTGCCTCACCATCACCCAGTAATGGATCAAATATGTTACAAGCCAAAGAAGGACAAAAAATAGCAACGTTCGAAATGGATTTGTGATCGACTCCCAATTCCCATCATATATAAAACCAAGATTGCCCGTAAAATCAGCTAGAAACCCTTTCAGCCATGACAATTGAAATAAAGCGTCTTTTGAATGGAGGAACTGTAATGAAATCATTATATAAGCAATAATGAGAATGAATCGGATTGACCAATGTATGCGGAAATAATGCAGCAGCAGGGAATAAAGCAAAAATAAGAGAAAAATGACGATATTACCTGTATCGGTGAGTTTATCGACAGGCCTTAACCATTCGGTAATCAACACCAGACCAAATGCATACATCAGGACATGCATGAACCTTTCCAACTTTTCGGTAGTGACATTCACTTTGCCATCACCTCTGATCTATCAAACTTTAGTTGGCCATGTTCAAAAAAGCTAACCCTTATCCCCCTCGAAACTGCTGTAGAACTTGACAACCTTTCCTCATCAGTAAGATCTGCCTGTTTCTTCACACATAACATTAATCCCTGATCAGGCCGGAATGCACTCAATTTGTCCACCTTTTCTAAAGTTAAGTCTGACACGATGAATATCACAGCAGCGTTTGCCGGAAGAATTCCCTTCCTGACATTTTCGTTCAATGCGTTTACAGCACTCGGCTCTTCTTTAACAAGTCTGTAAAAAATCTTTCGTTTCTGGTTATTGCCAGCTGCTGCCGGTATGACCATCCTTGATCCCATACTCACATACCCAATTTGCATGCCTTTCTTTAACATGGCGTGGACAACGGATGCCGCCATCACAATGGATTCTTCGAATAAATCCGACGGCTTTCCATCAAGCATGATGAATGCATCCCGGTTTTTCTGCACTTCAAAATCCTTCGTCATGATTTCACTCGTTCTTGCCGTCGCCTTCCAATTAATCCATGACAACTGATCGCCTGGCTGATATTCCCTTACTCCGGAAACCACTGAATGTTCCCGTTGTGTTTTCTTTGTTGAAATAACTGCCCCCTGATTGAACACTCGATCAAGATCACTGTGGGCAAGCTCATGATAACGAGGAAAAACGGTTATTTTCAGAGGTGAACTATATATCGCTTCCTTTTCCACCAATCCGAAAAAGTCCCCAATCCAAAAGCGGATCGATTGAAATGAATGTTCTCCACGCTCCATGTCTTCCAAGGTATATGACATGTTGAAGGTACGCCTGAATCCCGGAAAGATAATCATTTTCCTTTGGAATCCCCTATCTTCCAGCCGCTGAGGCAATTCCTCCTCTACCACCATAAATAATAGGGGCAGCCGGTTTTTACGGGTAAACGTCAATGCTATTTCAACAGATTCGCCGGCCTGGCATTCCCTTTTATTGACCTTTCTCTCGACAGTCAAATCATGCAGCGGATAAAACAGCAGAATCGAAGCGTACACAGAAAACGGCAAAAATGAATAAAAAATGAACCAACTGACAAAACCGCCTTGAAACATTGCATAGCAAAAAGAAACGGTCATGAGTAATACAAGTCCGACCACACTCATATTTCCCCTTAAAATGTTGATGAATTTGCGCATTAGGTCATAGCCCGCTTCACAGGCACTTGTGTTGTGGCCACAACTTCATGAATCACCATTCCAGCATCGAAGCCATCATAATTCGCTTCAGGTTTCAAAATAAGCCGGTGGGAAAATACAAATGGAACTAAATATTGAACATCGTCCGGCAGAACATAGTCCCTGCCCTGGATCAGCGCGTAAGCCTGGGCTGCCTTCATCAAGGCTATCGATCCACGCGGGCTTACACCTAGATAGACCCCTTCATGCGTACGTGTTCGATTCGCCAATTCAACAATATATCGTTTTATTGTGTCATCCACTATCACAGCCTTTACCTCAGCCTGTAATTCTATCAATTCATCCAAGGTGATGACGGATTCCAGCTCCTCAAGCGGTACCGTGTATTGAGCTCTATGAAGAACCTCTATCTCTTCTTCCACACCTGGATAGCCCATTTTCATTTTTAATAGGAATCTATCCAATTGAGCCTCCGGAAGCGGATACGTCCCCTCGTACTCGATCGGGTTTTGTGTCGCCATCACGAAGAACGGCTTCTCCAATCCCCTTGTGACACCATCAATCGTCACACTTGCCTCTTCCATGGCTTCAAGCAACGCAGACTGAGTTTTCGGCGATGTCCGGTTGATTTCATCAGCCAAAATAATATGGCCCATTATCGGACCAGGCCTAAAAATGAATTCTTGTTCCTTAGGATTGAAGATTGAAACACCAGTAACATCAGAAGGAAGTAAATCAGGTGTGAATTGAATTCGCTTAAATCTTGCACCTATAGATTTTGCCAGTGCCCTTACCATGACTGTCTTCCCCACGCCCGGAACATCCTCCAATAAGACATGTCCACCGGAAAGGAGTGCCACGATACTTAGTTCTGCTATATCCCGTTTTCCGATAATGACCTTCTCGATATTCCCCAGCACCATTTCCAGTTTTTGATTGACCTGCTTATAAATCATTCTCTACCTCCCGGGATTCACAATCTCACTATTATTTCATATCTTTTCTATGTCAAAAATTTTACATTAAGCTCCAATTAAACCTTACATTGTAAGTTTACTAGATATTCGGTAAACCATAAACGAATTTGTCTAAAAATATTAATGCGGCCTACTGCAAAAGGTATGGTAAACTGTTGCTAAGTGAATATGAACCTTGCAGAAAAAGGTGCTGCATTGTCAGCTTAATAGGGAATTCGGTTTAAAACCGAAGCTGTTTCCGCAACTGTAAGTGCTAATGAAATAAGACGTTTACCACTATTTGAGGATGTAATCACACGCCGATCACCGGCCATTTAACCCAAATGGGAAGGTTCTTAGAGTAAAATGACGCACAAGCCAGGAGACCTGCCTTTTTTCATCGTATTATGCTCTTCGGAAGATGGGAGATTGTACGGCTCTCCCATCTTTTTCTACTACAGATACATAGATGCCCGAAGCCGACCAAAACCCTTGGTCGGCTATTTGTCTTGCTGGGAAAAGCAATACGGAGGTCATTCACCCAATATGTAAAAGGAGGAGGGTTTATGGCAAAGAAAGACTTTCGGTTTTTATGCTACCCATACATGCGTGAGTCCGTATCGACCGTTGATTTTGAAATCCGCACAGACTCATTGACGACACAAATCGGCTTGGCCGCCTCGCTTACTGAGGACGTCCCCGTTGTCCACCGCGACTTAATGGAATTGTTGCCCATGGCCTACCATTTAAACGGTTCAGTCCGTGGGAAATTAGCCATTACCGGCGATGATCTCGACCGTTTAAGTGCAATTTACGACCGGTATGTCGCTGAAGTGAAGGACCAAATCGAAACATTCGTCCTTCCACAAGGATCAACCGCAGCATGTACTTTGCATACTTGCCGAAGTGAAGCCAAGAAGTCCGTGCGAGCTTTACACAAGGTAAGTCTTGAAAAGGAAATACCGGAAATTCTTTTTGATTATGCTCATTTGCTTGCAAATGTATTATTCGTGATGGCAATCTACGTCAATAAGCAACAAGGGATCGAGGAGATTCCTTTTATAAGTAAATCCTATCCAACCAAACCAATGAAAAAGAAAACGGAGGAATAAATAATGAAGAAAAACCTACGATTCAGTTGGATTTCCATGCTGATGCTTACGCTTTTCCTTACCGGATGCGGAGTGAACGATGATCAATCCTCAAAGGATAATAAAGATACTAAAAAGGTCGAAGAAATCAAGGACTATACCGTTACTGATGATACTGGCAAGAAAATAAAATTCGAGAAAATCCCGGAAAGGGTCGTGTCACTTCAGCCAAGCAATACGGAAATTTTATTTGCCCTTGAACAGGGTGATAAAGTCGTTGGCGTGACAGACTTCGATAATTATCCAGAGGAAGCGAAGGACATCGAACATGTTTCAGACTCCGTTAATATTAATACTGAAAAAATCATTGCCTTGAAACCTGATGCCATCATAGCTTATACCATCGGTGATGAAACGGCATTGAAACCACTCGAAGATGCCGGCATCCCTGTATTCATCATTAAATCTGCAGCAAATTTCGATGATGTATATGGTGATATCGGGCAGATTGCTAAAGTGATGGGTGTTGCCGAAAAAGGGGATGAATTAGTGAAAGATATCAAATCCCAAATTGCAAGTGTCGAAGAAAAAGTGAAAACTTTAGATGAAAAGGAACAAACATACTTTGAAATTAGCCCTGCTCCGGAAATCTATACAACAGGATCAGAGACCTTCCAAAATGAAATCCTGGACACCGCCGGCATAAAAAACATCTTTGATGACCAAAAAGGCTGGGTTAAAGTATCGGATGAAGAAATCGTCAAAAGGAACCCTGAATCCATCATCACCACCGCCACGTATGCAGATGATGCCGTTGGTGAAATTAAATCGCGTAAGGGCTGGGAAGATATCGATGCAGTGAAGAACGATGACGTCCATTTGCTTGATGAAAATGTCATGTCACGTCCTGGACCAAGAATCGGGGAAGCTGTTGAACTCGCAGCAAAGACTGTTTATCCTGACTTATTCAAATAACACGATAGGAGGATGCGCCAAAATTAATTGGCGCATCCTTTTCCTTTTCCCCACCAATCATCAGGGCTTTTTTGTACATTTTCAGGAAACTTCCTTTCTGACTTGTTTATGCTAAAATGAATGCATTCCACTCATAAGATATAAGAGGTACTGATCATGTATAAAAAATTTTTCATTTTGATATTCGCAGCCGCCCTTCTTTTAGGGCTTATTAAAACCGTTATGGATATGTAGCAAAACAGCCCGATTCCTGACATATGCCAGGAATCGGGCTGTTTTCATTTTCGTTTGGCCACTCCATTCAGCTTCCCCATTTTCGGGATAAGGATAAAAAACAAACAAACGACCAAAAGTGCCAAAACGATGCCGAGCAATATCGTCAGGTCAAAATTAAGGGAAGGCTCTGTTTCTTCTTCGCTTCTCGTTCGGATGGCGACTTCCGAGAATAATCCAAGCTGTTCTGATTTAGAAGCGATGGTATTATTCTGATTCTCCGTTACCGGAGACAAAAACAGTGAGTCCTTCACCGAATCAACGGCATCATATTTCCCTCTTTCAAAAGTGAGGTCCTTTAGCTCTTCAGGCAGTTTCCGCTTCTGTTCCAACAATCCTTCTTCATGGAAATACTCAGTTTGAATATCAATATCATTTTCTTGATATTCATTGGGCTCCACCATGGGTTCCTCTTCCGCCCCGCCATGAGGTACATGGCTAAAAAACAGGGTAAGCAAAATAGGCATTACGTATTTATTCCACTTCATGGGCCACTGCCCTTCTCTCTGTAAGACGCTTCACTATATATGGAATGATCGTTGCAATAAGCGTCAGCACAATCAAAATGATACTAGCCGGTATGAATGCCGACTGATTACCGAATTGAATGGACATGTATACGTCTGCAACCGGGTGGTCTACATTGAAATTAGGCATGATTAAATCCAATAATGGAATGGTAAAGAAACTGATCAAACCAATCACCAAGATAGCACCGACAAACGGCCCAATCGAGAAGGCAAGCCGGGTAAACGCTGAACAGAAGAATAAAAGCAGGACGGTGAATACGGTCCATTTAATCTCCTGCATATCTCCCAGCGGATAGATCTTCAAACCATACATGCTGATGATTAACCCTACGATCAGGTTCAATAAGGTAAACAAGGCCGCATGGACCAACATTGGTAGGGATTCATAATGATGCAGGAAGAAACCGATCAATAACCCAGAAATGAGTATGATCACCAACATGACGATTGGCGGGATATTAACCTTTTCCTGATGTAGGACTTCGCCGCTGATTTGTACGGGATTCGCTAAATATTCGTACACATACCCGTTCTGCTGATCATCGACTAAAGTGTTGTTCAAGACACTATATACGTCGGTCTTGATTCTTTTGGTTGAGTCTACATTTAGGGACCAATTATCATTAAGCTGATCGGCCCTTTCCTGTACCGACCCCACTTTCGCTTGCAGGTCCGCTGTTTCCTTCGTGACCACGTCCTGCCGTTCCGCTACAGAATTGACAAGTTCGGAAATGAAGCCGACAGTTGTTGCCGTATTGTCTTGAAGTGATACAAACATTTCTCCATCAAGATTAACTGGAGGTTCGGCCTCCATTTCAGGAACTTCCATATGATCTGACAAATTGGCAGACACTTCTTGAGCCTTTCCGGTAATTGCCGCTAATTCAGCTAAAGTGGCTTTCTGCCCCGTTTCAACGTTAGCATCATATTCTTTCATATAGCCCTTTATGGAATCCGAGAACATCCCGAAGTTCTCATTGACTCCCGCTAAGCTCGCTTTAACGAGTTTCGCTTCTTCATCTACGTTTCCGGAAACCCCATTTTTCAAGTTTTCCAATTCTTTTATATTGGCTGCAAATACTTTATCTACATTTGCTTCCGTTACTCGTTCAGCCAATTCACCGTAAGATGAGAGTGAACCGTAATAGGCAAGGAGGGTGGTTGAATCACGATTGATGATAGGATTCTCAAAGGCCCTCACTAGCACCGCTCGCCTTTCTCCCCCCACTTTTTCAAGAAGTGACTGTTCGAGAGTCTTGATTTCAGCGATGGCCTCATCGATTGTCATACTCTGGATGTCCTGTAATTTTTGAATATCTTCTTGTGACTTTTTCCATTGGTCACCTAAATCCTTATAATTCGTGCCGAGTTCATTATAATCAGCTTGTAATTGCGTAAACTGTGCCAGCAGATCATTATATGAATCTACCAGTGTATTAAACTCAGTTATCACTTGGTTATAATTCCCTGTCCTTCCATTTACCGTTCCGCTGAGATCATTAATTTCCGTTTGGAGTTCTGCTGTAAGGATGTTGATTTGTTCAGCAGCTCCTTCACTTCCTTCTGCCGGCACCAAACCTTGAAGTGCCGTGTTGATCCCATTGATTTGGTCCAGCAGTACCTGTAGCGACAATTCATCGATCGGGTCCTTCTTTTCAGGGGCAGCAACCGATTCACCTTTGCCCGTTTCCGTTTCAATATCTTCTATAGGCTTCGTTTCTTCACCAATAACCTCCCCATCACCAGAGCTGCTTGCAAGATTTCCTCTTTGAACAAGCAAGGTAGACTGGAGGTTATCAAGACCCGCCTCTTCCGATTGTTTCAATTGTTCAATCGAGCTCTGTTGATCTTGTGTGATTTTCGTAATCTGTTCTACTTGTTTGTCTTTCATATTTGATGAAAATTGTTCCAATTCATTACTGCTGGAATCGATTTTCTGCTGCATGATTCCAACATTCTCACTAATCCCTTGATCATTTAGGCTGTATTTCGTATTCATCCCTTGCTGAATCTCAGGTAAAGATCGGTTCCCCTCATTCAGCACCTTGTCATATGATTGAACACCCTCGTTGACAAGTTGCTGATTTTGAGCCGAAGCCTTCTCAAAAAGAATACTTTGAGCCTTTTGATATTCCTCGAAAGAAACAACATCTTCTACAAAGGAAGCCATTTGATTCTTCGTGTTCCCTATTTCATCCATTGTTTCATTACTCGTTTTGCCAGCATCCTTCGTTTGGGCAAAGACTCCTTCAAGCATGTCCTTATGCTGCTTGATTTCGCCGGCAAGGCTTTCCGAGCTTGGAGTATAAAACTCATACATCGTGTTTTGAAAAGCGATTTCTTTGGCAAGGACATTATCGAACTTCTTACGGATGTCCTCGACCGATTGGGAAACATAGCTCCAATACTGTGTTGAAATATGCTTATTCATTTTACTCTTCGTCTTCTCTAATTCCTTTTGTACCTTTTCCATGTTCTCTGCATTCAAACTTGGTTGTACCTTGTACTTTAACCCTGCCTTGACAGGCTGTTCATCATCGAACGTATAAATATTCTCAGAAAAATCGGAAGGAAAATATATGACCGCATCATACTTTTCATTTGCAAGTCCGCTTTCCGCCGTACTTCTATTAACCACAATCCACTCATATTCAGAATCCTTGTCCAATGTAGTAACAAGCTCTGAGCCCACGAAAATAGGTTTATTATTAAATTCAGTGCCATTATCTTCATTTACAATGGCGATTTCACGAGAAGCGGTTTCTGTCTTTTTCATTGGATTTTGGCCAATATAAGAAAAAAACAAGATCGGCAGCGCTAAGATCACCAGTATTTTACCGATTAATAGCATCGGTTTTATTTTTTCAGACACTCTCTTGCACTCTCCTTCTTTCTTCACTTAACGGTATTTGGATTTTACTCTCCTGGCCATTCAGCACAAAGTATCCGTAACCCGGCTGTATTTCTTCTTCTTTTCTGGAATAGGAGAGGGTATACAAGCTTTGGTCCGATTTTTTAAGAAGCAAAACAGCCTGTCTGACTTGTTTCAGTTCGGTTGTCAAAGAATCATACCCCTTCGTGAAGTCGTTGGCATTTCCAGCGACAATCAGACTAAACCCGAGATGGCTGTACTGTTTCATCAAACTGCTGATCCTATCCTGAATCCTGCCGTCTATCGTTTGCTGGAGCCTTGAAATGCTATCTATGACAAACATGATCCGCGGGAATTCCAGTTGCTTCATCGGTTTCATTTCCAACGCTGCTAGATAACTTCTTTCGCGCTCTTCAAATATTTCAGTGATATGATCGAGCCATTCGGTTATCTGATCTTTTGTTTCCACATAGCTCACCTTCTCCTCTAAAGCATGAGAAGATAGGCCACGGTCAACTCCGTCAAATAAACCAATTTCCCCAATTGCCTGTGTAAGCAACGATTCCAAGAGCACTTTAAGGACATTCGTTTTCCCTTTACGCGACTGTCCTACGACAAGCAAGAATGGATTGGGTTTCAACTCCACGAAAACAGGTGCAACACTTTCCTCTGAAAGCCCGATTGGAATGGAATCCTTCTTAATGGCTTGTGAGCAATAACTCTTGAAGCTGCTGGAATCAAGATATGCCGGTAACATCCGAATCGCCGGCGGTTTGGCCGTTTCCTCATATGTAACCTTATGTTCCGCCACAGCTTGTTTCATTCCTTCTAAAACGGCTATATCATCCGCACCATCGGCCGGAAGATAAACCTGCGTGAGATAGGTTTGGTCCTTTTTCACCAACGCCCTACCCGGAACAGGTTCATTTTCGTAAGGGGTCCTCCCCAGAACCGAATATTGTTCCGTACTGTCCATTAAGTAATGGACGACCTTCGTCTTAAGACTATTCATTAAAGGCTGGCGAATCGCATTGATTCTCGTTGCCGTTAAAATCATGAATATACCAAGTGATTGCCCATCACGTGCAAACTGAACGAATTGCGCTTCCTGGTCCTGCATCTCATCTTTCACTAAGTCGAAATTGTCGACCACGATATAAATAATCGGCAATTTATCTTCCACTAACGCATTATAAAGCTTGATGTTACTAAGCTCCTTTTCTGAAAAAAGCTGCTTACGCCTTTCCATTTCCGCCTTCATGAATAACATGAATTTTTCAATTTTCCTTAGCTCATCGAACCTAAAGTATTCCCCTGTATGAGGAAGCTGCCGCATTGGCAATAGAGCGCTATTCCCGAAATCGAAAATATAATAATGCAGCTCTTTTGGGCTGAATTGTTCTGCAAAACTAAAGAGAAGTGTCAAAACGGTGGTTGACTTGCCGTATCCGGAAGAACCAAAAACCCCAACATTCCCATCTTCAATCCAGTTATACACATAATTTGTCTGGCTCTGCAATTCGGGCTCATCCTTCATTCCCAAGTGGAATTGATTGCTCGTCAAGCTTCTTTCAGCGGTTCTCGATAAACGATCTGAAAGAGGCGGCAGCCATGGGCTTGCCAACTTTTTAATCTCCATTACTTCCTGTGTCGCCACAATTCGATTTGCCACGGCTTCAATTTCACTAATCTTTTCTTTCCTCTTATTAGTGATCTGTTCCGATACATTTGAGATCTGAACAAGGCCGAGGTCCGTGACAAGTGCCACTTCATCCTCAGATCCAACCGTATCCTCTAAATATGGTGCACCGCTCCACGCAGACTGGAACAATTCATAAACTTCGTTATTTCCTACCTGCAAATATCCCCGGCCGGTAACAGTAATATTTGCCGCATCGCTATTTTTAAGAATTTCCTTACTATCATTGGCATCCTGCACTTTCAAGGAAATTTTAAAACGGGCATTGCTCCATATCTGGTTATCAATTACACCGCCCGGCTTTTGTGTAGCAAGAATTAAATGAACTCCCAAGCTCCGCCCAATACGCGCCGTACTCACCAATTCACGGATGAAATCTGGTTCTTCGTTTTTAAGTTCCGCAAACTCATCTGATATCAAAAATAAATGCGGCAACGGTTCATCCGCTTCGCCTTCTTTGTATAGGTCCGTGTAGTCGTTGATATGATTGACTTCATATCGATCGAACAAGCGCTGGCGTTTCTTCAATTCACTATTGATGGAGGCTAGTGCCCTGGCACTGAAGTTCTTGCTTCCCTCAATATTCGTAATGACTCCGAGCAGATGCGGAATCTGCCTGAATGGCTGTGCCATTCCCCCACCTTTATAATCAATGAGCAAAAAGGCAACTTCATGTGGATGGTAATGAACGGCTAATGATAGGATGTAGGTTTGCAGTAATTCACTTTTCCCAGACCCTGTCGTTCCAGCAACCAATCCATGGGGGCCGTGCGCCTTTTCATGCAAGTTCAATTCAACCCTATCCGTTTTCCCCTTCAAGCCAATGGGAACTGCCAAGGATTTGGAAGACTGATTGGTCCGCCAGTTTTGGCTAATGGGCAGATCCTCCACTTCACGTACTTTCAATAATTCCAGAAATGATACCGTTTCCGGTATGGAATTGTTCATGCCTTTTTGATGATCTAGTGAACGCAGTCTACGTGCATAACGCTCATTCCCTTCTTTTGAATGGGAATCAAGTTTAAAAGGAGTATGGACGGCCTTCGTTTGCTGGATGAGAATTTCACCTTCAAGATCATTTATATATTTCACAAGCGTATGGACATTTTCAGTCAAACTTTCTTTTGCATCCGCCGCAAAAATCGTCGAGATACCTAAATCATCTGTTTTACCTTCTAAATATTCCAATATGACATGCTCCGCAATTAAATTACGATCCGTGACAATAAAGACAAAATGGGGAGTGAATCTCGCTTTCCCTTTTTTCTCATCCAAATCTCTTTCCCTCAATAACTGATAAATCGAGGTCAATAGCTGGTCACGTGATTGCTCATTATATATAAAGCCTTTTGCATAGGCATGCGGCAATTGAAAATGAGGGAGCCATTTCATCCATTCCCATTCTTGGTAATCCTTTTCCGGAAAAATGGCCACAAATCGTACATCATGATAACTATGAAAAAAGGCCAGTTGCCCAATCAATTGTTGCAGCTCCCGTTTAACAATCGATTCCTTTCCGACAAGGCCCATCGATCCGCTTGATAAATCGATGGATAACGGAAGATCATCCAGGTTTTTATATACATCCACAAGTTCTTGCGACTGCTCAAGTAAATCATCTATATCCCGATTGGACATATCACTACTATTTACCGATACCTCATAACTTGAGGGGATGGTCGCCTTTCCGATCTTAAAGTGCAGGGCATCTTCACTTTCCAAAGTTCGCTCCCATATACGGTCGCTGATACTTTCAGTGAGAAGCTTCATTCTTTCAAAGGAAGGGTAATGATAGAACAGTACATTCCTTTGTGTTTCAGACAGCTCTTGCAATTCTTCCCTCTTCTGCTCTAGATACCTGGTATATACACGTTGACGTTTTTCTTCCCTGGATTTTTGCCTATTTTTGTCTTTAAAGTATTGTACCGTCGAGGTAACTAAAGTCGTTGTGAACATCACAATCGATATGATGATGAAAATGCCCCGAGGCTGAATGACCGTGATCACCCCCATGACGATTAACATCATTAAAGGCGGCATAAGGATCAGCCATAACCCCCTATTATTGTCTTCCGATTCCTGGCTCGGAAAAGATATTGTCACTTTCTCATCCGGCAATTCGTAGATCATCCTTGGTGTCCTGCGATATTGTGGATAGTTTTTTTTCATTTCGGAGATTGGCTTCTTCATTTGAGATAAAGATGTTTCATAGCTCTCGGCACAGTGAATCATCAATAAGTCGCCTTCAACCAACCTCAGCACCATATTCGGCCAGCAAATCAGATCACCATTTTGAATGGGAACAGTCTTCGTCACCTTTTCACCATTCAGGAATAACATGCTATTTTCCTTTGGCTTGAGAAGCCACTGCCTTTTATGAAGCAAAAAGGAAAATCCATCTCCGGAAACCGTTCCCTCTTTACGTATAGTCGCTCCCGCCTTGGCGGATAATGTGATTTCTTTCAAATTGCCTATATAATAGAGGCTTTCTCCCAATTCCCCTGCTGTATAAAAAATCTCGACCGTTTCTTCTCCTTCATGAAAGGTGAAGCTTTGGAATGGCTTTACATCGCCAAGCTTCCTGTCCTCTCTAAACACCTCATATCCATCAAGTCCTTCATGTCTTTTCAGCTTGATGGAACCAAGTTCAAAGGGAATCGAATAAACCGTGATCGTATCCTGATTTGATGGCCCAATCGTAATTGGACCGTTATGATCAGCCTTGATCATATAGGATTGGTAGGTCTCCTTAGAATAAATCCATAATAAACTCATTAAATCTCACCTCCGCAAAAGGCCCCTTGCTCACTCTTTGCTTTTCTCTTTTTCTTCAGATGATTTATTGGAGGAATCCTTGGAAGCAGATTCCTTTTCCGCATCTTCTTTTACAGCTGGTTTTGCTTCCGCTGCGTCTTTATCCTCTATATCCGATTCTGTCGAAGGCTGGTTTTGATCTTGCTGTTCCTCCATCTGCTTATCCAATTCCTCTTTTTCCTTTTTATATTCGGACAGCTCAGTATCGACTTCTTTAATTTGCGTTTCCTTTTCTTCCCCTGAAAGGTTATCGTCCATCTTAATTTGTTCTTTCTGATTTACCAGCCCATACATAATCAATTCGCGATCCTCCATGATTCTCGCCAAATCGATCGCATCCTCGTTCATGCCCCTGCCTATATAGATCCAATATAGAAGATACTGGCTATCGGTTTGCAATGTGATTGCATTTTCTACATTCTTCTTCCTGACATCATCTAACGGCTCATAAGTGACGTAGGACTTCGCCAGTTCATACTGAACGACATACGGCATTTTTTTCGGATCATAGTTTTCCAAACGGTCAATGACTTCACTGTATTTTTGTTTTAAGAAGCTTTCACCGCTTGCTACATATGCTTCCTGCTTAGGGTGGGAGAAAAATAATGTGTAAATCGTGAACAACAGCAATGGCAATAGAACGATCACCGTACCCCAAAGTGTATAACGGCCCGTTTTCCATTTCTTTTCAGGGATATGCACAAATGCTTTTTCTTCCTTCTCTAAAGCATCTAACCGATTTTGAATGACCGTGGAAAGTTCATCCCAAGTCCCCGATGCCAATATACTTTGTGTTTCATTCGATAGTTTCAGTGTTTTATGGTAAAGCAGGTACTCCTCGAATGTATACTGCCCATCCACAAGCGCTGAAATCGTCGCCTTCGTTTCTTTAAATAGCTCATCTTGATCATGCTCATAAGGAGGTAAACTTTCTTTTACGCCATAATGCAGGAAATATGGGGCCAAGCTTGAATCAAAAACGATATTTTCTGGGCAGACGACTAGTTGTAGGCGACTCAATTCATGATTCCTGACTTTTTTCAAGATTTGATAAGACGATAACCATCTACTCAATGGATTTTTATCTTTAGCTTTGGAAAAAACAAAAAAAGAGGCTGGTGTATTTACTCTGATCCGCACCTCGTCCTCTGTTACTTCTATATGTTTCTGAAGAGCATCATCCGCTTCATGAATAAGCTGTAATTCCAGTGGGTCTTGCATCGATAGTTTTGCCCGTTGGAAAACGAACGAATGCACCTTATCATCCTTCATCATTGCAGCTTCCGTTTTTTTCTCCAGATATGAGGATTTTTTCTCATCCATTTTATGTAACTCCTTTACCCCTGCTAAAGGGCTTTAGACTTTTTTCCTATAAAGAGTCCACACTTAATCCACTAGAGGATCTCAAGGCGGTCCCCCGTCGTAATTCCGCTATCAAGCAGGGTTTCATAACCTGAACATACGAACTCTTTATTCTGGACCCGCACCCAATAGCCTTCTTTAGGTGCACTGGCAATACCCTTTACCTGCCAAATTATTTCCACAACCTTCTTGATGGAGCGGTAATTCGACACTTGCAAATCAAATACTTCCCCTGTATACCTGTTTAAATCGATCGTCAGTTGAATATATATGGAAACCACCTCTTTTAAAGCAAAAAAACACCACGATCTTCAAAAAGAGTCGCGGCGCTTTTTCCTAGAAAATTCTTTATCTCATTAACCTAATGATTATCCGCGAATTTGACTAGCAATCTGATTATCTGTGTCTTCAAGGATTTGAGCTGATTTATTCAATTGTTGAGAAACTTCATTCAACAAACGAGCCATATCCATGAATGAAGGCTTTAATTCTTCGTACTGACCTACGAAAGCCTCACTGGAAGACCCTTCCCAAATACCAGTTAAATGATCTCTCATTCTATCTAAACGACCAATCATATCCGTTACTTGTTGGCTCTCATTATCATATTGTCTAGCTACATCTTTCAGTTCCGAAGGTGTTACGCGAATTTGTGACATTGAAAAAATCCTCCTTTTATCTTATATAGTACATTTTAATAGAACCATACATTTTCTGCCATATAAATAAGCGCAAAGTCGAAAAATGGTAAATTATAATTATGCAAAAAAACCTAAATATGGCATTACGAAAGTCTATGTACCTGTTTTCCCAAACCTTTAAACCCATTTTTTCATTAATTCTTAACTTTTTACTTTTTTATGGTAAAAAAAGTTCCTTATACCCAATATTTCTGAACCATTATCCAATAATATGGCTTACACCCTAATAATAGGGACTTTAGACTTTCTTTTAGAAAATTAATCAAACGTTTGATTAAAACCTTAAAATCAAACGTTTCCATACTGTTCGCCTTTATAATTGATCAATCCCAAATCATTCAAAATGGACATTCGAATGAACGGGGGACCTTTTTTCAAAGATATTTTGACCTGCCCCCGCTCTTTTCGGCTATCTCCCATAATTTCGGCCAAACACTCACTTCAGCTACAGCAGGAATACATATAACGGGAATCGGTATATCCAACAGAAACAGGCCACCTCTTCCCAAATGTTTTTTGGAAAAGTGATGGCCGTTATACTTCATACATGACTCAAATACGTTACTTCGTCATATAACCCGTTCCAAAAAATGTTTCAAAAACCGGGCACTTTCCACATTCGTACAGACGCGGATCCTAGATTCGCCATTCTTTTGACCTATTGTCCTGCCTGTTTCTTCACCCTCGGTCACCACCTTGACGTTCATCCGTTCTGTATTCACGAAACTTGAATCAACCGCAACCCCGACTGCAAGCGGATCGTGAAGTGCGCAACCGCCCAAGCCTGGATGGGAGTTTTCATATGCTTTCATATAATAATCGGTCATATCCGCTAAAAATTTGGCGCTTTCCTTACCAGTGGCACGCCAATCATCAAGCTTCGATTTCAACAGATAGGTTTGAAGTGTAACATCAAGCCCCACTAGGGTGATTGGCAGTCCAGAAGCAAATACCTGATCAGCCGCTTCAGGATCTGATATTATGTTCGCTTCAGCATAGGGCGTTACATTTCCTGGTACGTTTACGGCACCGCCCATAATAACGACCTCTTTTACTAAGGACATGATCATCGGGGCTTTTTTAATCGCCATTGCGATGTTAGTCAGTGGTCCAACTGCAATGATCGTAATTTCATGCGGTCTGCTTTTCACTTGATCGATAATGAAATCTGCTGCATTTCCTTGTGATGCTTTGATGGCTGGTTCAAACTGAAGAGTATTCCCTAATCCATCCTCCCCGTGAACATGCTTCGGATACTTCTTCTTCATTCCGCGCACCAAAGTTTGGTCAGCACCTTCAAAAACCGGAATGCGCCTATTTAACTTCTCCAGAACGGCAAGTGTATTGCGGGTCGATTCAGCAACGGGCACGTTGCCAAAGCAAGTCGTGAATCCGAGCACTTCCAATTCCGGGGAATTTAAAGCATATGCCATTGCCATGGCATCATCAATGCCAGTATCAACATCAAATATGATTGGTTTCAATATTTCCACACCTTCCAAAATCACTTTTTGAGAGCCTTTTCAATAGAGAAATAACAAATGGATTGCCTTCTCTTTCTTATGTATCATGAAACACTGTTTTCCAACTGAATTTTAACATTCTACGATAGGCAGTTCCACAGAAAGTTAGGAATACTCTTAATTCGCGAACAAATGACAAGGCAAGCTGCCTCTTTAATCTACCGGTAATATTAGTTGACTGCTCATAAATATCAATGATATAAAAGGTGAAAAGAAGAAGTTGTATCTTAGTAGTGACCAAGTGTTCAATGGCTATTACTCTCCTACAAAGACACGCGTTACGAATTTATGATATCCAAGGTGGAAAAAGGATGAAAATGTTTAAGTTGATTGAAGATCTTCCTTCAGCGTATAAAATAGGAACAAAATTCTTTTTAATATCGCATTCAGAATTCATTGGCGTGAAAAGTTATGTATTACTGGCTGAAGATTTGAAAGGAAAGATCGAGGTGACGGAAGAGGAATTGAGGAGTAAATTCGTTTCCATCCATTGATCTTCAGCATTTAAAACCCCAGCCGCCCCATTTAACCTGAAAAAACGCGGAAATTTCATTTATGACTGAATAAACTAATTTTAAGAGATTGGCTCTTTCGCAACTGTTAAGTCAGGAGCTATGAATACTTATTTTTATTAGTTGTTGACATGGAAAATCTTGATGGACAGAATAAATCACCAAGGATAATCTCATTTCATCGCTTCTAAAAAGAAAAGGAAAAACCAGCTGTTTTTTCCGTATGAAATCTCCATTTGCCGAACTTTTACAAATGAAAATAATTCTTTTTAACAAGAGATTCATTTAGAATTTACACAAAAAGGATATCTCGCATCTCTTTAAAAAGCTCCATTTGGTTAAGCTGTAAGCTGCTTAGCCAAATGGAGCTTTTCCTTTGGGAGACGATGGGATTGAACCAGCGACTGAAAACCGAATACATTACGTTGAATGTTTTCTTAAAAACTATGATTCTAATGAGCTGAAAATTTTCATCCACCTCATTTTTAACGAATGCAACCTAACAAACTTATTTAAATACGGGATAACTTTCATCATATTCTATCCCACAGCAGGAGAAAGCATTGTTAAAGTCTATACCAAATCAGATAAAGTTCATTCATATACTATTTGGTATGGCTTCACGGGGCTGATTCTATATACCTTTTTCAAATAAATGCATCTTAGAACCAGAAAGAAGCTCCTCTGCCATCTGTTCTATCGTTTTTTTGATTCACACTATCGCCATATAATTCAATAAAAGAGTGAAGTATTGGCGTATAACGACGAAGCTCCACCAGAGTGAACAAATAGAATGTTATCCTCAGGCTTAAAGGTGCCTTTTTGGATTAAATCAATGAGTCCCGCTGCCGCTTTACCCGTATATACCGGATCCAGCAAAATCCCTTCCATTCTTGCCATTAGCTTGACAGCTTCCACCATTTCAGGTGTAGGCAAAGCATATCCCGGTCCGACATACTCATCAAAACACATAATATCCTCACGGGGTATTGAATTTGGAATGCCGATGTGTGCTAAAGTTTCTTTAACTAGCTGATAAACTTTCTCTTCTTGTTCAGCTTTTCCTCTGCTTACGTTTATTCCAATTACAGAAATCCCACTTTGGTTTCCATGAAATCCTGCCGCCAAACCAGCATGCATTCCACCGCTGCCGCTTACACAAATAACAGATTTCAAGTCAATTCCTTTGTCAAAGGACTGTGCCAGGATCTCCTGTGCGCAAGCAACATATCCCGTTGCACCAATGACATTGGATCCCCCAACCGGAATGATGTACGGGCTATGTCCATTCTCTGTTACCTCTTTTGCTATTTTCTGCATTTCTTGCATTAAGTCCGCTCCATTAGGCACTACTTTGATTTGTTCAGCACCCAATAAATGATAGAGAAAATAGTTACCATTAAAATCTGGTTCAGGATTTGCAAGACCCTCTTCCAACACAAGAATGCACTTCATTTTCTCTTTAACCGCTGCCGCTAATGTCAAGCGGCAATGATTGGATTGAACTCCTCCACATGTAATCAACGTATCCGCACCTTTATCCAATGCATCGGCAACAAGGAATTCCAGTTTTCTTGTTTTATTTCCCCCAGCCGTCAGGCCAAGCATATCGTCTCGTTTAAGATAAATAGAAGGACCACCAAGAACTTCGGAAAAATGATGTAATTTCTCAATGGGTGTATCTGTTGGTGTATATCGCTGTCTAGGAAATTTTGCCAAATTCATTTTTTAAAACTCCTCCTGATATTTCTGTTTAAGACTGATCATATTTACATTTAAAGAAAATTTGAATTTCAATCTATCTTCCCTTTTCTATTATAATTAAATAATGGCCACCGCTTCTATTTCAACAAAAGCATCTTTAGGTAAACGAGCAACTTCAACCGCACTTCTTGCCGGATGATTATCGGGGAAAAACTCTCCATATACTTGATTCATCACGGCAAAGTGATTCATATTGCTTAAAAAAACCGTTGTTTTTATTACCTGCTGTAAGCTTGATCCCGCCGCTTCTATAACCTTCTTAAGATTCTCCAATGACACCCTTGTTTGCTCCTCAATATTATCAGGCATTTCTCCAGTTTCGGGATCAATTGGGAGCTGCCCTGAAGTGTACACTGTATTCCCTGCCTTAATACCTTGTGAATAAGGACCGATAGCCTTGGGGGCTTCTTTTGTTATGATTGCTTCTTTTATCATATAAACCACCTCTTTTTTGAATTTTATACGTAATTGAAAATAATTACCCTATGGATAAAACGCTTACATTCATCACAAGCCTTCCCTCTTATTCTCTGCGCTCAAAATCACACTCCATCAGAGGAACCATTCTTGTTTTCTTAATGATTTTATAACCAAGCCAGAGAAGCAAGAAAATAGGAAGACCTATATACGTAGCCAGTATTTCCGCCCAGCCAATCTGATTTCCGAAAAAAAGAGTCTGCCCAAAAATGAAAACCACAAAAAATAACAGCGTGATAACCGGACCCAGCGGGTACCATTTGGCTTTAAACGGCAATTCATTTAGATCTCTGCCTTGTGCTACATAGGCCTTACGGAAGCGGTAATGACTAACGGCGATCCCGAACCATTTGATAAATCCGGTAAGGGCTGAAGCATTTACCAACCAAATAAAAACTGAACCATTTCCAAAAAGGGAAGCCAAAAAAGAGGCAAGTCCTATAAAAGCAGTTGTACAAAGGGCCCACATGGGAATTCCCTTCCTGTTAAGACTTGCAAAGATTCGTGGTGCCTTTCCTTCTTTCGCCAGTGCCCATAGCATACGTGAAGAAGCATACATTGCCGAATTTGCTGCTGATAAAACAGATGTAAGAAGCACTGCATTCATTACGGAAGCTGCAAATGCCAATCCAGCTCTCTGAAGAACAAGCGTAAAGGGGCTGATAGATACATTTTCAACGCCGGATTTAAGCAAGTTTGGATCCGTATAAGGAATAATCAAACCGATAACAAAAATCGTCAGCACGTAGAAAATAAGGATTCGCCAGAAGATTGACCGGATCGCTTTCGGTACGTTTTTCGATGGATTTTCGGTTTCACCGGCTGCCGTCGCAATCACCTCGGTTCCCTGGAATGCAAAGCCCGCGATTAGCACAACACTAAAGATAGATACAAGCCCGCCATGGAAAGGGGCATCTCCTTGGGTAAAGTTACTGAACCCGACCGTATGCCCTCCCATAATTCCAAAAATCATGGCCACCCCAATAATGAGAAATACGATGATCGAGATGACCTTAATACCGGCAAACCAGTATTCACTCTCCCCATAGGCCTTGACTGATAAAACATTTAAGATTAGCAACAAACCCAGAAAAAGTGCACTCCACAAGATAGAAGGTGAGTCCGGAAACCAATACTTCATAATAAGGGTAGCGGCCACCAAATCTGCAGGAACCGTTATCGCGGTTGTATACCAATAGTTCCAACCTAACGCAAAGCCTAACGCAGGATCAATATACTTTGATGCATAGATATCAAAGGCCCCCGGGACGGGTAAGAAGGCAGATAGCTCTCCTAAACTATTCATGACAAAATAGACCATGATTCCTACCAGAATATATGCAGCAAGCGCTCCTCCCGGCCCCGCAGTGCTAATCGTCGATCCGCTGGATACAAACAACCCAGTTCCAATAGCGCCGCCTATGGCCATCATCGTTAAATGTCTGGATTGCAGCTTCCTTTGTAATGATCCTTTTGAATTTCGCTCTTCTAGGGTGTTACTTATCTCTGCTTCTAATTTCTCCATAGTGTATCCCCCTTTTTACTCACAGTTCAAATACTTTGTATGCAAGGCCCATCTGGCTGTTCTTTTGAATAATCCCTCTATTTATTATTTAGAGAACTTTCAGTAAATTACCGAAATGCCTCTGCCTTCTTCTTTTGTCTTCACAAAAAACTCAGGCGAGGAGTTGACATGAGCACTCTTTCTTTCATTTCAAGTAACTATAAATGAGTAAAATAGAAATCTTTTAAACGAAGTTAACATAATTGGTATTTTTCCAACTTGCGATATAGAGTAGAAAGGCTAATCTGTAGTTCCCTGGCAATCTGTTCTTTATCATCCCGATATTTTTCAGCCAGGAAATAGCTCTGGATTACGTCTTTTTCATATTCTGAAATCATTTGTTCTAAGCTTAATCCACTGCACTCAACAGTAAGATGATCCTGTTGAAAGAGATAGTCAGGTAAATCTTGAAAGCCCACAATATCCGTTTCGGCCATATTTACCATATATTCTACTGCGTTTTCCAATTGCCGTATATTCCCGGGCCAACCATAACGAATAAGCCACCGCTCAAGCATGGGATCAAGACTCAGTGGATTCCTTTGCATGATCATACAATGTTTATGAATGAAATGTTCGAGATACAATGCAATATCATCACGCCGCTCTTTCAATGGTTTGGTATGGAGAGGGAGGACATTGAGACGATAATATAAATCCTCGCGAAAAGTTCCGTTTTTCACCATTTCCTCTAGGTTTCGGTGAGTGGCTGCAATCACCCGTACATTAACCTCGATCGCTTTATTACCACCAATTCTTTCAATCTCTTTTTCCTGTAAAACCCGTAATAACTTTGGCTGCAAGAAAAGCGGCATATCTCCAATTTCATCAAGAAAAATGGTTCCGTTGTGCGCTAATTCGAATTTCCCGATTTTCCCATTCCGCCTTGAGCCAGTAAATGATCCGCCCTCATATCCAAACAATTCACTTTCTAACAAGCTTTCAGGTATGGCCGCGCAATTAACTGCTACAAATGAATGCATTCGGCGCTTGCTTTCAAAGTGAATCGCTTTAGCCAATAATTCCTTCCCCGTACCGCTATCTCCCCTGATCAACACTGTGGATGGGCTGTTTACAATCTTTTTTGCTTTTTTAATAACATCTTGAAGCCCGGAATCTTTACCAAGAATGTTTTCAAAAGTAATGGATTTTGGGGGTATCGGTATATCTTCTTGAATTTTGCACCCCTGTTCTTTACCAAGGTCCAGCATTGCTAATTTATTGACCAACAATGTACTAACATTGCGTAAAAACTGTATCAGGTTCTCTGATTCTATAATCATTTTCTCCTTTTGTTCCAGGGAAAAACCAATCATGCCGATGACGCCAACCGGTTTGTCTTGCTTTACAATAGGAAAACCGATGGTCGCGAGTTCTTTACATTGATTCACGAATTTACAACTCCTGCATTGCGACTCATTTTTTTTCACATCGTAAACCACTCCAGGCTCCCCTGTTTCCAATATCATTCTGAAAAAGGAGCCTTCCGGAGCCGTTTTGCCAATGAGATCTTTATAGTAGCCGGTTCCGCTAATGCGGACGCCCTTTTCATCAAGCACCGTTATATCCAGACCAAGGATTCCTGCCGTGTTCTCAGCGTAATCTTGAATAAACTGTTGTATGCCGATAAAGCCTGCCATATTATCCTCCTCTGCTATAGCGCTATATGAAATAATGAATTAATTTTATAATAAAATAAATTTCTACGCTTTGCACAAAGAGGAAACAGCTTTTTCTATGCCGCCCAACGCATTTTTCAACATCGAACGCGGGCAAGCGATATTCAGTCGCATAAACCCTTCTCCTTCCATACCGAAGATCTGCCCTTCATTCATCGCAACCCTTGCTCGATGCAACATAAATTGATCCATTTCTTCAACTCCCAATTCCCGGCAATCAAGCCATACAAGGTATGAGCCTTCGGGCTGGATGACTTTGATTTGCGGGATGTTTTTGCTGAAGTAATTCAGAGTGAACTCCAAATTCCCCTGCAAATATTCAAGGAGCTGATCCAGCCATTCTTCTCCGTGCCGGTAAGCAGCCTCTAACGCAACAACGCCAAATATGTTTGGCGAACCAATAGATAATGTGTTAAGTTCCCGTTCATACCTATTGCGCAGTTGCTGATTTGGAATAATGATACTTGACGTCTGTACACCCATCAGGTTAAAAGTCTTGCTTGGCGCAATACAGGTAAGAGAATGGTTCGCAAACTCTTCAGATATAGAGGCAAAAGGAATGTGAGTATGTGTCTTATAAACAAAATCAAAATGAATTTCATCTGCCACAACAAGAATGTTATGCTTCACACAAAGCTGTCCCAATCTCATCAATTCTTCTTTACTCCATACTCTTCCGATCGGGTTATGAGGACTACACAGAATCAACATTTTTACCGATGGATCCATCTTTGCCTCCAGATCTTCGAAATCTATGGAATAACGCCCATTTTCAAGCTTAAGCGGGTTGTTTACAATTTCACGGCCGTTCGCTTGGACTACACGGGCAAAATGATGGTAAACAGGAGGTTGGATAATAATCTTGTCCCCTGTTTGCGTGAAGGACTGAATCGCCAACGATAGAGCTGGAATCACTCCTGGGCTGTGGGTAATCCATTCTTTCTCAATGGACCATCGATGTCTTCTTTTCAGCCAACCAACAATGGATTCCATGTACGAGTCCGGTCTAAGCGTATAGCCATATACACCGTGGACCACACGTTGTTCCAATGCATCGATGACTGGCTGCGGAGACTTAAAATCCATATCCGCCACCCACATCGGTATAACATCCTTTACGCCAAAATGATTTTCTAGATCATCCCACTTTTCGCAGTCAGTGTTCAGTCGACGGATTTCTTGGTCAAAATTATATTTCATCGAGTATCTCTCCTTCTCATGTTTGCTTGTGTACCTTGCCTATTTATATATGCAATTGTCATGCCAACCCATTTCTCTTATAAAATCTCCTGATTTTCTTAAAATACTTGTTTAATACCCTAAATACGCGGTCCTTTTTTTAAAACCCTTTCATCCTAAGCATTAGCACTTTTGCAATCTTGGAAAATATTTTCCCATGGATGATAAAATCAAAAGATTTCATAAAGATTTCTGATGGTCACAATTTCTGCCATTTTCTCCATTCCTCATAACCGCCTACAAGGCTTTGTACTTCTTTAAAACCATGAAATTGCAAAAGGCTTGCGGCGATGGCTGATCTTCCTCCGGTTTTGCAATAAACCAAAATTGGTTTATCATGTGGAAATTTAGATGCCTGTTCTTGCAAATGGCCAAGCATGACATGATTAGCCTGTGGAATATGGCCTTCCTTCCATTCGGCCATGCTTCGGACATCAAGCACATATATGCTTTTTGTCTGAATTGCATCATCCATCATGTCCATTGTAACTTCTTCATATTTCATAACACGTGAATCAGATTCGCCAGCCTGTTCAATGATATATGGATCCATCGTTGCAATGACGCGATCCAATCCAATGGACTGGAGATCTTTTATAACACCTGTAACTTCAGCATTGCTTGCCAGAAGATATATAGGCAAGTCATAATCCAACAGCCACCCCGCCCACGTTACAAATGATTTGTTATATGGAATATTAATTGAGCCCCGTATATGCTTGGTGGCAAATTCACTGGCCGGACGCGTGTCCAAGACTATTCCCTTTTCCGACCAATCCTGCACAATATCAATTGGCCCCACCATTGGAAGTGGTGCTGCTATCCTTCGAATTTGTTGCGCTCCCTCTTTATTCAACCGCTTCATCATTGAAAAATAAGGGGGTGCCTCAGGCTGCCCAGCTAACAGCGCTTCAACAAAGAGATTTTCATCATTATATTGCAGTGCCCAATTTGTCCGTTTTTCGTAGCCGATGGTTGACGAAGGGATCGCACCTAACGCTTTACCACAGGCACTGCCCGCTCCGTGCCCTGGCCATACTTGCAAATAGTCTGGAAAATTTTTGAATCGTTGCAATGACCGATACATCATCCGTGCCATTTTTTCTGAGGAACCATGTACCCTTACGGCCTTTTCCAATAAGTCGGGACGCCCCACATCACCGACAAATATAAAATCCCCGGTAAATATGCCGAGTGGATCCGCGCCCCCATCTTTTACGATCAGCGATATATGCTCAGGTGTGTGTCCTGGCGTATGCATCACCTTAAAACTGATATTTCCAATGGCAAATACATCCCCATTTCTCAGAAAGCGGTGGTCATACCCAGTTGCGTACTCATATTTCCAGTCCGGCCTTCCTTCATCAGACAAATACAATGTCGTTTCAAGCCTGGAAGCCAGCTCCAGCGAACCAGACAGAAAATCGGCATGGATGTGTGTTTCCGTTACGCCTACGATCCTCACACCATGTGCTCTTGCCGTTTTTATGTAAGGTTCTATATTACGTGACGGATCGACAATGATCGCTTCACCGGTAGCCTGACATCCCACAAGGTATGAAGCTTGAGCCAGTTTCTCATCATAAAAATACTTCAATAGCATAAATCCTTCTCCTTTCAAACACCTCGGATACTTTTGTTTTGTTATGCCCATCAACTTTTTTACATCTTTCCTTTAAGCATTCCGTTCCAATACATAACAGGAAGCAAGTTTTTCTTCAATAAATACATACTTAACCTCTCACGGGATTGATCGATTGGAAAGGTTTCTTGCGGCTGTAAATCATAATTGAACTCAGCCAGTATAAGCCGCCCATATCCGGTAACAAGCGGACATGATGTATAGCCGTCATATTTATGAACCATAAGTTTGGCACGCATCCGATGAAGCAAATTTTTCACAAGCACAGGCGCTTGTTTGCGAATCGCAGCCCCCGTTTTGGACGTAGGCAGGTTTGTGCAATCCCCTATGCCAAATACATTGTCATAGTGTTGATGCTGAAGTGTATATTTGTCCACATTCAGCCACCCATTACTTGCCGCGAGCGAACTATTCTTGATAAAATCAGGAGCGCTCATCGGTGGTACCACATGTATCATGTCATAATGCATATTCACGCGCTCTTCCGTGTTCAGGTTTTCAAATGTCGCTCGCTTCTTGTCACCAACAATTTCAACAAGATGATGCATAAAATATGTCTCTATTTCTTTTCGTTCAATTATTTTATTTAGTGCCTTTTCATATTTTTGCACATTGAATATGGAAGGGTTCCCCGAAACAAAAATAACCGAAGATTGCTCGCGAACCCCTGATTTTCTGAAATAATCTTCTGCCATATACATAATTTTTTGAGGAGCCCCACCGCATTTCACCGGCGTGTTCGGGTTGGTGAAAATGGAAGTCCCCCCCTTGAAGTTTCTGATCGCCTCCCAAGTGCCATCAACATAATCATAAGAGTAATTACTGCATACCCCATTCTTTCCAATACTCTCTTTTAAACCTCTGATTTTATGCCAGTCAATTTGAATCCCAGCTGCGACAACTAGAAATTCGTAATGCAGTTTCTTTCCTGATGCTGTTACAACAGCATTTTCATCGGGCTCAAATGTGGTTATCGCATCCTGTACCCACACGGCCCCGCTCGGAATAACGGATGCTTCTTCCCTTTGTGTCACAGTTTTGTCAGCTTCGCCAGCTCCCACAAGTGTCCATAATGGCTGATAATAATGTTTCGTCGCAGGGTCAATGATGGCAATGTTTCCGCTCAGAGTGCGAGATTCACGCAAGAGACGTGCTGCAACCGTAATTCCCGCACTGCCCCCTCCTACAATTAAAATTTTGTAATGTGTCCCATTCTTCATATTTGCCATTCTAATCTCCTCATCTCCATTTTATAAAGTAGCTCACCAATCTAATACTTCAGCATTACATGTAAACGGAGATCAACATTCATAATGGAGCGTACGCTGCTGTTTGCTTAAGAGCACTGCCAGCAAAGTTCCGACTATTCGCCGACAACTCTCCTCCAACAAAAGATAATCCCCTAAATATATTCTTCTCTTCTGGCCCTAAACGCTGTATAGTTCCTATACAAAAAATATATCGCCAATAAATATTGAGTAACTGCTCAATATTTATTGGCTTCAGATTAATGCTGGTCTCTGATTAACGTTACAAGTAGTGCAGCTCTAATTGAGTTTCAGTATTGGATTTGTATGGAAGCGGCAACTTTAAATCTTTTTGGATAGGCGCCCTCCAATTAAATACTGGTAAATGATTATCTTTTTAATTTTCCACTCTCTTCTACGATTTGGTTGAGAAACTGTTCAACCTCTTCCTGGCTTTTTCCGACTTTACTTACAAAGCGATTAAGTTCCTCCCCTTCTTGAAAAGCAATAAAGCTTGGGATTCCATACACATCCAGCTTCTCTAATAGTTCTGGAAAATGGTCTCGATTTACTGCGATCATATCTATTTTTTCTTTATACGCTTCCTCTACAATTGGCATGAATAAATTGGTATTCTGACAGTCTGGGCACCATTCAACATAAAATTTGGCAACAACTGGTTTTGTTGATAATATCGCCTCGTCAAACTCTTGCTTATTTTTGATCTCTTTCATAATTAAAATCCTCCCTATATTTTGTTCTGTCTCCATTACTTGATCGCTCTTGCATCAAGATATCTTTCGCAATCCAGAGCATCCATACGACCACTTCCTGCGCAGTAATTGCTTGGCCGTATTTATGGTCATGAACATCCTCGCTGGTAAATACACCAGGAATATTGTTTGTACCAGGATTCACGATGATATATTCGATATCTTCCGTAAATTGATCCACATCCTCCGAGCATACTAACTACGAATCCGACAATAGTTCCTGAAACAATGGAGAGGAGTACTTGAATAGTGGTCATTCTCTCCGAGACTCTTACCAACAAAGCTGAGTGGTTGGCTATTCAGCTCTCCCTCCTTTCTAGATTTACTCTTATTTATATAAGCAAAAACCATGCCAACTAATCTCTCCTGTAAAACCGCTTGTTTTGCACACCCCACACTTAATAAATTCTCAACTTTGCCATCATTACTCTTAAAAAGACTTTCTCATCAAGCTTGATGCCTTCTTAGGAATGGGAACTTTTTTTGCACCTATAATAAAATTGCTTGTATAAAATGGTTCTTTAACATGTCATTTACTGAATAGGATACATAATCAATGAAAGTGTTACTTCTGATGAAAGAAAAAAATCGCCTTCAATTTATTTAGGCGATTTAACGTTACTGGTATTATGGAATTTAAAACTGGATGTATACTGCCGTCCTTCAGTTCAGTCCTAAGCCAGACTCAAAAGAGGGCTGGATATCATAGGTTTTACATGAACAGAATTTGTGGCTATCTTCTGACGAAAGATTTTTTCCAAACTTCACTTCATTTTTTGTTATTTTTTAACGACACTTTTTACGCCTCCAAACACCACGTTTATCTTCAAAAAGCTTTATTGGGCACCTGCTTCTTGCGTATCACTTTTTAAACCAAATCGCTCACGAAGCTGACAAAATGACTAGCTCCCATCCAACTTCCTGCGATTGACTTCTCTCATTAATTCTTTGCCCCTTTTTTCCCATAGAAAAATCCCCTCCCAGGTAAACTGTTGAGAACATTTAATCATGCTCTCTTTTTCCTCAGTCTCCCAGTAGGGGATAATATAATACTCCCGCGTTTCTTATTTCAAGTCTTCAATCGAATCAATATCGACGTAATCCGGTACGACCAGACCAAGCTTTGTTCCTTTTAAGTTTGGTCCAAGGTCAACCATTTCATCTTTATACTTATTATAGTATTCAAGATGTGTTCCCGGAAGCCATGCAGCTACCATTGCGTCCGCACTTCCGTTTGCAACTCCAGCAAACATTGGCCCCACTTCGACCTGACTCAATGTTACATCATAGCCATTCTGCTCCAGTACCTTGCCAATCACATTCGTACTGGCGATTTCCGTGTCCCAGGCAACATAAACCAGTTTGATTTTTTCACCATTTCCTGATTCAGCACCTTTGGTCCATTCGGATACTTTGTCCTGATTTTCCTTTATCCATTTTTCTGCTGCTTCTGAAGGAGACATGCCTTCAGTGACTTTGACCATTACATCTTCCATATCTTTCGTATCCCAGAAGAATTGATCAAGAATTTTATAAGCGCCGGGGGCATCTTGTTCGAGCCCTTTTCTGGCAATCGAATTAATATTTTCAGCCTTGCCGAAGGTTTCATTCGGATCTTCGAGATATTTCAAGTCATATTTCGAGAACATCCAATGCGGTGACCATCCCGTAACGACGATTGGTTCTTTTTTATCAATTGCTTTTTTCAATTCTGCAACCATCGCTGCCGATGACCCTTCAACCAACTTCCAATCATCCAGCTTATAATCTTCCATAGCCGTTTTAGTCAACTTCATTATTCCTGCTCCAGGTTCAATTCCGATGATTTCATAATTGGCCTTGGCAGCAAGACTGTTTTCATCCCCGTTCACAGCTTTTTCTTTTGTAAAAGCACCGAATAGTGCAGTACCCACAACAAGTAAAGCCAATATTGTAAAGATGATTTTCCTGCTAACGATATTTTCGTAAGCTGGTTTACGAAGGTTTTGCGTGATACGATCTAATATGATTGCAATGATTACGATGGATAATCCTGCTTCAAATCCTTGCCCAACATTAATTTGGCTGACAGCCCTGTAGACATCCGCCCCAAGTCCGGGTGCTCCAACCAATGAGGCTGTAACAACCATTGACAGTGCGAGCATGATGCTTTGGTTTACTCCTGCCATGATCGTTGGAGTAGCCAATGGTATTTGTACCTTGAATAACTTTTGGCTGCTGGTGGAACCAAAAGCATCCGATGCCTCGATCAAATCATTAGGCACTTCCTGAATCCCAAGATTGGTCATTCGGATTGTCGGTGCGATAGCGAAAATGAATGATGCAATGATCCCAGGCACTACCCCTATTCCAAAGAATAATATCGAAGGAATCAAATAAACGAATGCAGGCATCGTTTGCATGAAATCCAAGATCGGGGTGACGATATTGCGCACGGTTTTATTTTGTGCACACCATATTCCGATCGGTATCCCGATCACGATCGTTAAAGCTCCTGACAATATTACGATTGCCAGTGTTTGGATGCTTGATTCCCAATACCCCAGATTATCGATCAATAGTAAGCTGATGAATGCAAATACTCCTAATGGCCATTTGCTTGTATAGGCTACCAGAAGGGTCAGCACGATGATTAACACAAGCGAAGGCCCTGCACTCAATACATCGACAAGGATATTCAATAGACCCTCGATTATATTCGTTATAAATGTAAATAATCCAGCAAATACAATTGTTATCCAATCCACCAAAGAATCGACCCATGCTCCTAGTGGGATTTTCGGCATATTCATTGAATTATTCACTCTCCATTTCATTCAAGGAATCTTTATTGCCGGCCAAAGCACCGATAACGGCACCGCGAAGAAGGATTCCTTTAATTCTGTTCTGATCATCGATGACTGAGATTGGCAAGCTTGAAGTCGCCATCACATCCATGAGGTTTCCTAGTAGTTCATCCTCTTTAACAGTTGGGATATCAGTCGTCATCACTTCTGAGATCGATTGGTTATTGCTCATTGCCTGACGAGCCTGTTCAGCAGTCACGGCTCCCAATAGCTTCTGCTTTCTATCCACAACAAAAATGCTGGAATACCCTTGTTTACGCATGATTTCCAAAGCAACCCTCGGACCTCTGTCCACCGCGATCTTCTCTGGGCGTATCATCACATGAGACGCTGTCAATACTTTCGATAGATCAACATCTTCCACAAACTTCTCGACGAATTCATTGGCTGGATTCATCATGATTTGTTCAGGGGTTCCCAATTGAATTACACTTCCATCTTTCATGAGGGCAATTCTATCCCCGATTCTTAATGCTTCATCAAGATCATGGGTAATGAATATGATCGTTTTTTTGTACTGATCTTGGATTTGAATCAGTTCATCCTGCATATCCTTACGAATCAATGGATCAAGGGCACTGAAGGCTTCATCCATCAATAAGATATCCGTATCACTTGCGAGTGCCCGGGCTAACCCAACCCTTTGCTGCATACCGCCGCTAAGTTGTGATGGCAGCTGATTTTCGTAGCCTTTCAATCCAACTGCCTCAAGAGCCTTCATCGCATTTTCATGACGTTTTGCTGGATCCACTTTTTGAATTTCGAGCCCGAATTCAGCGTTTTCCAATATCGTTTTATGCGGAAATAAAGCAAAGTTCTGAAATACCATGCTTATTTTCTTTTGCCTGACTTCCCTTAAGCGGGCCGCGTTCATCTTCACGATATCTTCATCATCAATTAAGATTTCACCCAAAGTGGGATCGATCAAACGATTGAACATGCGGATCAAAGTGGATTTCCCGCTTCCTGATAGGCCCATGATGACAAAAATCTCGCCGGGATAAATCTCGAAATTAACATTATTCACTCCGACTGTTTGTCCCGTTTCTTTCAAGATTTCTTTTTTCGTTTTGCCTTGCTTCAATAAATCTGTTGCTGCTTTTGGAGATTTGCCAAAAATTTTCGAGACATTTCTGACTTCTACATTCGGCTTCATCAAGTCACCTCATTCTAATAGTTGCCCATATGATATTCAGTTTTGCTGAATTCCCCCGTTTTATGCGAGTGATGATTATTAATGCACAAGTATCTTGAAATAACCGAAATTCTACCCCAATACTTTTTCTTCAAAAAAGCGGAAGTGACACTCATCAGTGGCACAGGGCATAACGTGCATAGAAAAATAATCTATATTTATTATTTCCAAGAAGCAGTTCTTTACTTGGATTATATTATGTGTGATAAATTGAACATTTCAAGTAGGAAAAAAAGAGGTGCAATCACAACTGAGGAAACTAGCAGGCACAACATACCAACTGTAATAAACGATTTCCACTTAGAGTTTTGTCCGGTTGGTGGACTTACGACTCCCCTCTAAAGTACTTCATTTCCTTAACCAGGTGGAATGATACTTGCAGTGCAGTATAACACCAAAACGCATAGAAATATGAGCATGGGATTCCCAATGTGTCTAATTTGAGCTTTGCAGGGAAAAGAGGTGCAATACAACTGAGGAAACTAACAGGCACAGCATATATCAACTGAAATATAATGGTTTTTTATTTTAGAGTTTTGTTCATTCCCATCTCACGGAATGAACCTGTATCCCTAAAGTACTTCATTACCTTAACAAAGAATGAATATAAGTTCAAATGATGTGGGGCGGAATTCTTGCCTAAAAAGTCCATTTTCGCCACCGATTTTAAAGGTTCCGAAAGACTCTAAAAACCCTGATATACCAACACTTTGGCTTCCTATAATCATAAACGCCCATCATCCGCCACAAATTTTTTTCATTTTTTTTAAACTGAAAATGTTCCAAAAAACGGAAAAAGTGTTTTTCAGCCATGAATAACGGGTAAATTCAAGCGGGGCCAAATCTGGCAAAATCCTATTTTTTTATAGGTTATATTTTAATGCAGACACACATGGAAATGTGTCTCATATACAGAAAAAGCCTTGAAACAACAATTTCATTTCAAGGCTGATTCATATTATCCATACATACTATTTGGCATTCCTATGTTCATCAAAATCGATTTGGCATTCCTCTAGCGGAATTACTTTGGTTTTCTTAATGAACTTATAACCAAGCCACATTATCAGAAAGAACGGGATGCCCAGATAGGCAGCGATTACACTTGCCCAGTTAATTTCATCGCCAATGAAGGCCTGATAGTTTTGCGCCAATAAAACGAAAAAGCAAAGGGCAAAGGAAAATATAGGTCCAAAGGGAAACCATTTAGATTTATAGGGGAGATCATCCAGTGAATGCCCTTGGGCAATGTAAGCCTTTCTAAACCGGTAATGGCTTGCAGCTATACCCAGCCAAAATATAAATCCAGTGACTCCAACCGCATTCATGAGCCAAACATAAATAACTCCATCACCGAAAATGGAAGCAAAAAAGGCCAACATCCCTACAAGTGAAGTGACAACCAGTCCCCAAATGGGAACGCCGCGCTTGTTAAGCTTCCCGAAAATACGCGGTGCCAGTCCCTCTTTTGCCATTGAGTACAACATTCGGCTTGTCACGTAAAGACTTGAATTACCAGCGGATAATACGGCTGTCAAAATGATGGCATTCATCACGGAAGCGGCAAATGCCAGTCCCACTTTTTCAAACACCATCGTAAACGGACTAACCATGATCGTGTGTCCCTGCAGATTGCTATTCGTATAGGGAACGATCAATCCAATAACAACTATGGCCAGGATGTAAAAGAGGAAGATTCTCCAAAAAATGCTGCGAACTGCACGAGGTACATTTTTTGCCGGGTCTTCACTTTCACCCGCTGCAACACCGACTATTTCCGTACCTTGAAAAGAAAAGCCAGCAGCAATGAAGATACCCAATGTTGCCAAAAAACCACCGGCAAACGGAGCGTCACCAACTGTAAAGTTCTTAAAACCAATCGCTTCTCCGTTCATAATCCCAAATATCATCAATATTCCGACAACGATAAAAATGATGATGGTCGCAACTTTAATGAGGGAAAACCAATATTCCCCTTCGCCATACCCTTTAACAGATACGTAATTCAATAAGAAGATCAAAACTAAAAACAAAGAACTCCATAAAAAAGACGAGCTGTCAGGAAACCAAAATTTCATTACCATCGTTGCGGCAGATAGTTCAGCGGCAAGGGTCATCGCCCAAGTGAACCAATAGTTCCACCCAAGCGCAAATCCTAATGCCGGGTCAATGAAACGTGTAGCATAGGTACTGAAAGCTCCGCTGACCGGCATAAATGATGCCAGTTCCCCGAGGCTTGTCATAATAAAATAAACCATTATACCTATTACGGCATAAGCGACCAAAGCACCACCAGGACCTGCAGAGTGAATGGCCGGCCCGCTTCCGAGAAACAGTCCTGTTCCAATTGCACCGCCCAGCGAAATCATCGTAAGGTGGCGCGCTTTTAGCTTCCTTTGTAAAGTATTTGATGGCTGGTTTTGTTCATTTATGACAGGTGGTTGCAATTGCCGATTTTCCAAGTTAGATTCCCCTCCAAAAATGCATTTTCATCTAGCACGAATAAATAAAGCCGATCATTCCATCAATGGTCATTTCCTGCATTTATTACTATTTCAAGGTCATCTCCAATGCCGGGACCTTTTTGGATTTTTGGGATCTATGTTGCATTTACATAACGATGTTAGGCTTAAAACCCAAATCAAAGGGCTATAAGCCTAACGTTCATTCGGATATTCCGCACTACATATTATGTTGTAGGCAAACTCCTATTAATAAATGAATTCCAATCGATTTGATGTAACCAGCTTGCCGTAGCTTCGATATCTTTTGAAAAGATACGATCTTGTGTAATGCTTGGAATGAGCTTTCTTGCTTCCGTATAAAACTCTTTTGTAAACGGAGCCATCTTTTCTATTCCACGGTATTCCACCGCTTGTAAGGCACAAATGAGCTCAATCGCCAAAACGCGGCGAACGTTTTGAATGATTTGATGTGCGTGTCGGGACCCAATCGTTCCCATGCTTACATGATCTTCCTGGTTCGCTGAAGATGGAATGGAATCAACACTTGCAGGATGTGCGAGTGTTTTATTCTCAGAGACGAGTGAAGCTGCACAATATTGCATGATCATCGCTCCCGACTGCAAGCCAGGCGACGGACTTAAGAATGGCGGTAAATCATTCAGCTGAGGATTGACGAGTCGCTCAATGCGGCGCTCTGAAATGTTCGCAAGCTCGGCAACGGCGATTTTCATGAAGTCCATCGCAAATGCAATCGGCTGGCCATGGAAGTTACCCCCTGAGATAACCTTTTCCCCATCGTCAAAAATAAGCGGATTATCCGTCGCAGCATTCATTTCGATCTCCAATTTCTCTTTTACATAATCAAGAGTTTGCCATGATGCACCATGCACTTGCGGGATGCACCGGAGCGAATAAGCATCCTGTACCCGCAGTTCTCCTTGCTTGGTGATAAGCTGGCTGCCGCTGATCATGCGAAGGATCCGTTCCGCGACCTCTGTTTGCTGGCGGTAACCGCGTGCTAGATGAACATCAGGATCAAAGGCATCTTCAATGCCGCGTAATCCCTCTAAAGTCAGTGAAGCAATTGCTTCGGTTTGATGGGCCAGCTGTTCAGCTTCAATGTAATTTACTAGTCCCATCCCCGTCATGGCCTGAGTTCCGTTAATTAATGCAAGACCTTCTTTTGCTTTAAGTGTCACTGGAAGAATGCCTTCCTTCGATAAAGCTACAATGGCCTCCATTCGCTCTCCTTTATAAAACACTTCCCCTTCTCCCATCAATACTAGCGCTAAATGGGAAAGCGGCGCCAGGTCCCCACTTGCTCCAAGAGAACCTTGCTGAGGGATGACCGGGTGGATATGAGCATTCAATAGATCGATCAAACGTTCTATGACGACAGGACGAACGCCTGAAAACCCTTTTAATAGCGCATTGGCACGGAGAAGGACCATAGCTCTCGAAACTACCTCTGGAAATGGTTCCCCGACTCCGCACGCATGGGAATGAATCAAATTCCACTGTAGCTGCTCTGCGTCCTCAGCATCAATCAAAACATCGCTGAACTTTCCAAAACCTGTTGTGATGCCATAGACGACTTTCTTTTGTTTCACGATATTTTCAACCGCTTCCCGGCTTTTTTCGACTTTCTTAACACTTTCGGCAGAAGCCGAAACAAATGCCTCTCCATACAATACTTTTTTCGCTTCTTCAATCGTTAAAGTTTGACCCGTTAACATTATCATTTCCTGCACCCCTATTCTTTTTTTAAACACACAAAAGGAGGCCATATTGACAGACTTATCCAGTCTTTCAATACAGCCCCCTATTTCACTAAAATAACTATAGGCTTTTAATTATTTAAATGTGGTTAATTCCCAAGCCAACGGCTTCATGTTCAAATCCCCGAACCGGTGCTCCAATCGTTCCATACACGGCGACAGCAATCCATTCACCTTCGTCCCCGTTTTCAAACGGCCTGCCCCGAACGATTGCAAACCGAAGGCCCGCAGTCCTCAAAAGACCGCCAAGCTCGACCTGGCCGCGCGTCACTCCTTGGAGTGCTTCGATGATCGCATGATACAGCGCATGCATTTCACGATACATATCGGGATTGACTAATCCAAGTCTTTTCGCTGATGTTTCAATGGCCGCAACTATTTTCTGCAGCTCCATTGAACCGACTTTACCTTTTCCATAAAGCCAACCCATCCGCTTTAGATCATTCGTCAATATGACTTCTTCCTTTTCGTCCGCAAACGCGTACATGATTGCATGGCGCCCGATTCTTCTGTCGAATTCCTTTGTCATGCAGGTACCTCTTTTACAATTTTCTAAATACACTAATAACTAAATATTATTGTAAGCGGATACAAGCTATTCAGTCAATATATTTTTTTAAAATTAATCTTTTAGGGGATGATTCATCACGCCTCCGCTGCTTTTTACCCTACAGCTCTCAGCAGCATTCTTTGAAATTCCGTGAATGCAAAAAAGCCCATTCTCATTAATGTCATTGAATATGGGCTTTTTTTTCTGAAACTTTATGTATTCTAAATGTTTTTCAAGAGCAAGTAGATAAAATACGGCGCTCCTAAAATCGAAACGATAATCCCCACCGGCAATTCCATTGGGGCCATGATGACTCTTCCTAAAGTATCGGCAGATAACAGCAATAAGGAACCTAGGATTGCAGTCAGTGGCAGTAGTTTTGCATGTCTCGCCCCCACTAATCTCCTGGCTATATGCGGTGCAATCAGGCCTAAAAACGTAATGCCTCCGCCGACCGAAACGCATGCTCCCGCCAACGCGACAGAAATCAGCAATAAACGCCTGCGTTCCTTTTCTAGCTGTACTCCAACCCCAATGGCAATCGAGTCACCCTAGCGCAAAACATCCAATACTTTTGATTTATAAATCGCTAAAGGTATCAATACGGTTAACCACGGTAATAATGCCCATACAAAAGTCCAATTCGTCCCCCAGATCGTCCCGGATAACCAGATTAATGCCTTCATGAAATTGTTCGGTTTCATTTTCATCTGGAAGATGACCAGGCCCGCACCGAATGCTGCATTGATTCCTATGCCCACCAATAATAGTCTCGCAGGCGTCACCCGTCCTTTTTTCCAAGATAGTGCATAAATTAAAAACGCGGCAAGGAATGAACCCACTAAAGCAGTGAAAGGCATGATGAATACCGATGACCATCCCTTGAAAAATGCAGTGCCTTGGAAGAAGAACATATATAGTACAACTGTAAACCCTGCTCCAGCGTTGATGCCCAGAATACCAGGGTCAGCCAGGGGATTTTGGGAGATGCCTTGTAGTATGGCCCCTGAAATGGCGATTCCCATACCAACTAAAATGGCTAAAACGATTCTTGTTAAACGAAATTCCAAAATCGTTAACTCGTTTTGAGCAGTGCCATTTCATTGGAGAAGTTAGTGGAATTGGACGCCGATCGCCTTTTCTTGATCAATAGTGATGAATCCACTGGCTCTAAAGCCTTGAACGAATCATTATGGAAAAGAATACCAGCTGTGAAATCCGGAAATGTTCATGAGTTTTCTGCTGATGAAAGCTGGTTATACACTGATGCAATCGCTAATGAACAAGTCATTGATAATGTTTTAAAAAGTTTAGTGAAATAATAATAAAGGCTATCACATGCAGTGATGGCCTCTCCCTGTTTCCCTATATGGGTGAACCGGATTGATTCATTGCCAACCAACAACTACATAATAATGGCTTGCGTTGTGCTTCTTGCCACCTGCTTATTAGGTACTCTATTAAACTTCATCGTTTCTTACTAGGGACATAAACTTGGAATAAACATTGAAACGGACCTTAGGGAAAATCTATTCTCCAAGCTTCAAAAGCAATCCTTTAAGTTTTTTTAAAATAATAAGACAGGGCATTTTGTATCCAGGATGACGAATGTTTTAATGGATCGAACAAGGTGCCCCTTCAAGAAGGGGCATACAAAAATCTGATCCTTGCCCAAACTCTGTATAAAACTAAAAGAAATCGAGACATTCATATAACAAGAATAAAGGCCTCCCGACTTTAATCGGAGGCCTTTGACATTATGGAGATATCATTCATTCGTTTCCAATGCTTCATAAATCGCAGTCACAACACTGCCATAGCTTCCTGTTTGGAAGAGGTCGCCAAAAAACTGATTGGAATTGGCAACAGGGTTAACGAGCGGAGAGTGCTTTTTATTAGTAAGTAGCACAATCCCTAAATCCATCTCAGGATCAATGATCGTGACCGTCCCAGTCCATCCAGTATGACCGTAGGCACTGTCACTCGCATAAGGGCTGAACATCCACTCCATGCTAGCATCGCCATTTCTTCTCCATCCAAGTCCATATGTAGGATTCATCGCGGAAGGTGCGACGAATTGATCGATGGTTTCTTGATCGAACAACATATGTTTACCGTATCCCCCGCCATTCAGCATCACCTGCAAGAGGACGGCCATATCCTTCGTATTGGAGAAAAGACCTGCATGCCCTGAAACGCCTCCCATCGAATAAAAGGCTTTTTCATCATGTACTTCCCCTTGAAGTGTATATGTGCGAATGTTTGGGAAATCTATCACGCCGTCCCGGGTGTTACCAAGCAATTCAGTTGCAGCAAAATCCATTGGCTTAGAGCCCTTTTGAAGTGGATTGAACTTTGTATTTTTCAAACCAAGCGGCTTGTACAATTCATTTTCAACATAGGTGTCAAGTCGCTTACCCGTTATTTCTTCAACAATGGAGCCAAGCAGCATATAATCGACATCACTGTATACATTCTGTGTTCCGGGTTCATATGTGAGCGGTGTCTTGGAAATGAACTCGATGGTTTTATCCCGTTCCTGGGAGTAGAGTTCTTTCGAAACCTTTGGATTATGATATTGCGGATCAGGTCTAAACCCTGCCGTATGATGGAGAACATCAATAATCCTCAAATTGTCCTTTCCTTTGATCACATCCTCCTTAGTGTCTTTGAATTCAGGAATGTATTGTTGGACTCTTGCCTGGATATTTAGCTTTCCTTCACTGACCAACTTCTGAATGGCAAAATTGGTTGCATACATCTTCGTGTTTGAAGCAAGGTCAAATAACGTTTCATTTTCCATTTTCCGAAACTTCTTAAGAGGTGTATGTTCATTATATTTCTGTTTGTACCCATAGCTTTCATTTTTAACGATTTTTCCGTCCTTTATGACAATCAGGGCAGCACCAGGGAAACCGGCAGCCACTTCCATTTCAATAAGCTGATCCACCTTTTCCAGCTTTTCAGACGAAAAGCCCGCTTCTTCAGGTTTTTTTGCATTCTTTAACATGGGATACTGGCTGGCAGTTTCCTTACTCACTGCAGTTTCCTGATTTGGTTTTTCATTAGCGAAAGACACGGACGGTGCTAGTAAGGAAAGTGCCAGAATTGAACTAAGTGTGCAGCTTGTCCATCTATTCATCATTTTCCACCCCTTTAAAATGCCACTTCAATAACTTAGGAACTTTTTTTCCCTAAACGAAAGATAATCCTCTCATTCCGTTCCGGGTAATGATACATCTGAATATTTCCCAAAGTTTAGCTAATATTTACCAATAATTCTCAATTTTCAGTATATATGATTTTGAACATCATTTCAATTTGATATTTATATTTCTAAAATTACATTTCAAATATTGAACATAAGTCTTCTCCATTTCAAAGAGGAAAAGCCAATCATGAAAATCATTAATTAAAATACCCAATAAAAGCACTGATAAAAAAACACCCTCTTTTTTACTTTAAAAAATTTCACAGATCCATCTCGATCAATTGTTCACGCTTCATGTTCATTAAATCCCACTATAATCATTCGGAAACGTCCCGAATCATTTTATCCCCCTTCCCTTCCCTCCCCGCCAAATTCAAAATCACTTTTTCTACATAACTAATACAAAGTATAAAGTGAGGTAAAACGGCAAATGGCTTTTAACTTCATTGCATAAGAAATCGAGAATATATTCATACTATTTGAGAAATAAAGGAATTTTACAGGTTTTTAGCTGCTATATCTGAGACAAGTATAGGGGGATGAAAATGTGGAAAACGATTGTTTCCTACCTTCCAGAATGGCAGGTTTTTATACAAGCTTTTATTACGTTCGTTATTCCGTATGTTATCAGCAAATTGTTTAGTTGGCTTCGTACCTCAAAGGATGAGTGATGATGATGAAAGAGTGGAATTTTGGTAAAAAAAGAAAAGGAAAAAGTACCGATAGAGACAAACAAGAAGCAACTACCTCCCAAGATGCGACATGTCAGTTTACAGATCATTTTAATACTAATCTCGAATGTGTTAAGCAAGAAATCGGCCATAATTGGGATGTGCATTTTCGGGAATTTAATCTAGGGCGTACCGGCGTTCGGGCAGTCATCATTTTTGCTGATGGACTATCGGATAAAGACCTCATTGATAAGCATATTATGCCTTCATTGATGGTTGACTTTTCGGAAGAATATAATCGGGACCTTCCCTACCTTAAAGGAAGCATTTCAAAAGAATTTATAAAAAATGAAGTGTTATCCATCAGTGAAATAGAAGCAGTACGTTCCATTAAAGAGTTAGCATCCAAAGTACTGAGAGGTTCCACCGCTCTTATAATTGATGGATCAATGGATGCGTTGATTCTTGGAACTACAAAACTTAAAACAAGGACGATTGAAGAGCCGGTATCAGAGGCGTTAGTCAGAGGTCCCCGGGTCGGTTTCACTGAGTCTTTGAGTGATAATACCTCTTTTTTAAGGGGCAGCGGTGAAATCGAAAATTTATCCTTAGTCAAATTCCAAGTAGGAAAGCGTTCAAAAAAAGACTTGGTCGTCGCTTACATAAAAGATATTGTTGATCCCGAATTAGTTCAAGAGGTAGAAAACCGAATTAAGAAAATCGATCTTGATAATGTGCCGGAATCAGGTTATGTAGAGCAGCTTATCGAGGATAATTACCTTAGCCCTTTTCCGCAGGTCCAAAATACTGAGCGTCCCGATCGTGTGATGGCAGCTTTGATGGAAGGTCGAGTGGCCATATTATTGGATGGGACGCCATTCGCCTTGATCGTTCCGGTTACCTTAAGCATGATGTTGCAATCACCGGAAGATTATTATGAGAGGTGGATTCCTGGCACATTCATACGGATTCTTCGTTACCTCGCAGCTATTCTTGCCCTTTTTACACCGTCTTTGTATATAGCTTTTATCTCATTTCATTCAGGGCTGATTCCGACCAAACTGGCCATCTCCATTATAGGAACCAGGTCCGGGGTGCCGTTTCCGGCACTTATCGAAGCATTGTTCATGGAAATTTCCATCGAGATTTTGAGGGAAGCAGGACTGCGATTGCCTAAGCCAATCGGCCCCGCAATGGGAATTGTCGGCGGTTTAATCATAGGGGAAGCTGCTGTACAGGCAGGCATCGTTAGCCCTGTTTTGGTCATTGTAGTAGCGTTAACCGCCATTTCATCATTTTCCATTCCACAATATAGTGCTGGGTTTACATTACGGATTCTTCGGTTTCCCTCCATGCTGTGTGCTGCCACATTTGGATTGTACGGGGTCATTCTCTTTTTTCTTTTAATGAGCAGCCATTTAGTAAAATTAAAAAGCTTTGGTGTGCCTTTCTTGAGTCCAGCCGTTCCTTATCGCTTAAGTGAGTGGAAAGACCTGATGGTTCGCATGCCACTTATGATGATGAAGCGCCGTCCAAAGATGATGCATACAAAAAACCCCGTGCGTAAAGGATAACCTATCGGTGAAAGGGTGGTTAATGAATGATTCTCAGTCCGAAAGACAAAATTACAACTCCTCAGGCAGCTGTCATTATCATCAACTTTATACTCGGTACAGGATTACTCACCCTACCCAGATCATCTACCGAAAAGGTACATACACCAGATGTATGGATAAGCGTTATTTTAGGCGGAGTCATTGCGATAATCGCGGGAGTGATCATGGTCAAATTAAGCCAGCAGTTTCCCGAAAAAACCTTTTATCAATACATCAATGATATTGTTGGAAAATGGGTGGGCGGGTTACTCAGTTTAGTTATAATCTTTTATTTCCTTACGACTTCCGGTTTTCAGATCCGTTCAATGGCGGAGGTTATAAGGTTTTTACTTCTTGAAGGTACGCCTACCTGGGCAATTATCATGATGTTCATGTGGGTTGGTCTCTATCTGATCATCGGCGGCATTAACCCGATTGCCCGTCTTTTTGAAATTATATTGCCTTTGACAGTTATCCTTTTTTTGGTTGTTACCTTTATGAGCTTTAAAATATTTGAAATCGATAATCTTCGTCCGGTATTAGGAGAAGGAGTTATCCCTGTACTTAAAGGTGTAAAAACTACGGCTCTCGCTTTTACAGGGGCTGAAATCATGTTACTGCTTCTTCCGTTTATGAATAAGCCAAAAAAAGCAGTAAAAGCGGTTATTGTTGGAGTTTCCATTCCATTGATTTTTTACGTGATAACGGTCGTATTGGTTATCGGGGCATTATCAATTGATGGAGTGGTCACGAGAACATGGCCGACACTTGATCTTATTCGAAGTTTTGAAGTCGCCGGTTTGATCTTTGAGCGGTTTGAATCTTTATTGCTCGTTGTATGGATCATGCAAATCTTTTCCACATTCACCATAACATTTTATGCAGCTTCTTTAGGGCTGGCTCAACTTTCAAAAAAGAGCATTCACCCGTTTATGTTTGGGCTGCTTCCAATTCTCTACATCATTGCAATGGTTCCGAAGAATATCAATGACCTCTTTAAACTTGGAGATTTCGTCGGCAATGTCGCACTGTTCTTATTTGGTTTGCTTCCCCTTCTCCTGCTTATTATCTCAAGAGTAAAGGGAGGAAAATATGAAACAAAAACATAAAAATATCCGGCCTCTCTTCGTTTCCCTTTCCATTCTTTTGCTCTTATTTCTTACAGGATGTTGGAGCAGCCATGAAATTGAAGAGCAAAGTTTAGGAATAGGTTTGGCATTTGATTCAGGTAAGAAGACCTACATTGAGAAAAAGTTAAATGAACAAGGGGAAGGATATTTGAGAAAAGACCTGATAACTTCAACCTATCAAGTTATCACTCCACAAGTAGCAAGTTCAACAACGAAACAAGCCGGACCACAAAAAAAAGCTTATATTAATATTTCCCAAACAGGAGATTCCGTCCTTCAAATGACTCGTGAATTATCATTGAGAAGTGAACAACCCTTAACCGCTCACCATATGAAAGTGATTGTTATCAGTGAAAGTCTTGCAAAATCACATGGTTTGGAACAATTACTTGACCTTAATCTTCGTGATAATGATTTTAGACCAAGCTGTCTTGTGCTCATCAGTAAAGGAAGAGCAAGCAACACACTGGAAACAAAGACAGCAGGTGAAATTCCAGCATTTCGCCTTGTCGGCATTGTGGAAAATGCCTATCGAACGACGAGGATTCTGCCTCCAATGTCGCTTATTAAAATAGAAAGCAAGATCAAATCAGATTCTAGTTTTCTGTTGCAAAATGTACTATCAGTGAACGGGGAGGTCAAATTTGCGGGAGCTGCCGTGGTCGATGGAAAGACACACAAAATGACTGGTTTTTTGAATGAGGAAGAACTGGAGGGAGTCACATGGATAACGGGCAAGGGAAAAGGCGGTGTAGTGAAAAGCTTTGATGAAGAAACAGGTCAGCTGATTGTGTATGAAATAGAGTCGATGAAAAGCAATATTATCCCTCGAGTTAATGGAAACAACATCTCTTTTGATGTAAACATTGAATCAGAGGGAAGGCTTTCTGAAACTTGGGTGGATCAAGGAAACACTTTTAAAAATGAATTCCTAAAAAAAGCAGAAAAATCCTCTGAAAAAGAAGTGGAACGCTTGGTGAGGAATGCAGTAGAAAAAATGCAAAAAGAATACCAAGTGGACGTTGCTGGCTTCGGAAACCGATTGAGAATCGAGAACCCCAAAGTGTGGAAGAAAGTCAAAATGGATTGGGATCAAACATTCAGTGAAGCCCTGATCAACTACAATATAAAATTAACGATTAACGATTATGGAACATCAGGAGGATTAAAGAAGTGAACCCTCAGGATGACACATATTGAAAGTGAAAACTAGCGATTAAATGGTGACCATGAAAATAAAATAACAATGAGCATGAAAAGGCTTCCCACAGTAAACCGTGGGAAGCCTTCTTAAAGTGAAATATTTTCCACTCATGGCCCTTCTTACATAAAACCTTAACCGATGGACCACGTGGGACATCTTCCATTCATACCACTCAAATAAAGCATATTTAGCAAAAGCGGCTCTTGATAGATTCATTTGAATCAATCACACCCACAAATGCCCATACTTTTTGAAATATCTGTTGTGTGGCTATGGGTATATTTTCTTCATTTAATATTAATACCTAAATTCTTGAAAAATCAGCTTAATTCCACTTTAGTAATTTCAGATAAATAAATCCCATTTACAATAGAGTCTTCGTCTGCAACAACATATTCAATAACAGTCGGGCTAATGGTTCGAATATAAACAAAAGCTGAATCGTCTACATGCTCAATTCGAAGCTTTTTCCTTTGTGCCTGCTTAATATCAAGCTGGTTGGTACTAGCTTCCGGCAGGCTTGTGTAATAAAGTTCAAAATCTTCTTCTGACGCATCAATGAAAAGATTCCATCTGTTATACTCTTCTTCTTGATCAATCACTGTTTTCAATTTCCCTTTTCTCCCGATGCCTAGAAAATACTTGAACTTTGATTCACCATTGACCATATCTCGATCAATAACTTTTATACTTCCGCCTTTTCTGCTTTGTACCAGTCCAAAGGCAACGCCTGTTTTTCCTGTAGGGGCTGTTAAAATATCTCGGTTAACTACTCTGTTTCTCTCTTCTTGCTTTAAATAAGCGCCTTCTGTCCCCAGTGGCGGGAGAATCTCAAAAAGATTATCAGACACGTCTCCCCAGTTTTGAGTGTTCTGGACTTCCTTTTCAATCCATTTATTAAATAGATTCATAACGACCGGGGATTTGCTTGAATTACCCGCAAGCAGTATATTTACTTTATTAATCCTGCTGGGTTTTGACCGGGTAAAAGCGCGCCTTAATGACTCAAAGAAATTTTTAATGCCTTTTTCAATTCTTTCCTCAATCAGTTGTTCCATTTCATCTTGATCGATCAAAAGTTCAACATTGAGTTTTGCGTGGCCGGCTTTGTCAAACAAGTCTGCCCGAATCATGCCTTTTCCAAACTGTTCTTCATACCGTTCATGCCTTTCCCAAAGTGGCCTTAATTTTTCTACCAATTGTTTCGTATTTAAATAGGACTCTTGTGATTCATTAATCAGTGTTTCACTTCCAGGAAACTTCACACATTCTGCCGGGAGAGTAAAAGGAATATTTAGCTCTCTCATTGTTCTTTGGTTGTTTTTAAACACTTGGAACGCCAAAAGCTCCAGTATGTTCTCCCCACCTAAATAACGGTCACCGCCCGCTGCAAAATGTTCAATGACATAATCATATCTGCTTTCTTTCTGGCCCGCTTCACGCCAAATACCAAAGTCAAAATCTGTCGTTCCTCCACCAAAATCAAACACACCATAGTACGTCCTTTCATCCTCTTCCGGTTCAAACCCGTATTCCTGTAACGCACAAACGGCATAGGCAGCAGGTTCGCTCGCCCCAGCGGTGACACGAAACTTTTTCATTAATTCTTCATCCTGCTGAATCGGCATAGGCAGCGTCTTTTTTAACCCACGCTCAAAACACTTTAGAATTTTTTCTCTTACCTCTTTTTCATACAACACCGGGAAAGATAAGGTGTAGTCCAGGTATATCCCATTGTTCTGGTTATTGATATACAAACCGAGGTAATAAGCGTATAACTCAATCGGGTTGATTTCCTGATCGGTTAAGTCCAGAAAGGAACGCAGTACAACGGCATATCCCCTCTTGTCTTTTAATCGGAGTTCGTTTTTCTTTTCTCCAGCCCACTGTTTTAGATTATCCAATATGGAATAATAATGGTCACTCTTTCCATTCATCAAATTGTTAAGAGCGTTGTGGGAAACCGTCACATCCTGCCACCTTGTATCCGGCCTTCCTTCCTTTTCTTGATAAAGCTCCAGGAAATGTTCTAAATCAATAAATTCAATCACGGTTGGATTTTCATAATGCCAGTCTTGCACTTCCGTGTTAAGGTAGCCAACCCCAATGCGCATGGGAAGAGTAAAATCACTTTCTTCTTGATGAACGACCACTGTACTTTTCGTTCCAAAGTCAATGCCGACTATGCCATCCTCCCTAATATCCATTTTAGGGTTTCTGGCCATTATTTCTTCGTTCAGTTTTATCGTTAAAGGTTTTTCATCAGAGTGGACAGGCCATAAATCCCAATGTCCTCGATTTGGATCCGTCAGCATTTTTTCATCATATGTATCAATATCAGCTCTTACTTTTTCAGAGTTTAAAAGCTTTTCATAAAACGTCTTGGAATCGATAGCGATTGATGGCAATTCTTTTAGAAAATTTTCATGGTCCAAACCCTTTAATTGATACAACGCCAGCAAATAATCATACTCCTTCTGGCGTTCTGCGCTTAATCCGCTTGGTACTAATCGGTTTTCCAGCCAAAGGTGGAGAGCCATTTGATCATTGGTTTCAAAGGCATTTTCCCCATTTAAACGGAAAACGGGAACGAAAAAACCTTTTCCCAGCAAATTGTTTTTTTGATGTCCTACATCGAAACTTTGAATATCGTACCCGTTGAATTTAAACGCTATGGATTTAGAAGAGTTAGCCGTTTGATTGGCAAATATCCTTGAAATGGAAGGATTTTTACTCGTGGAGTAATCATCTAAAGCTATTATTTTCTTATATACAGGGTGATCGGTTGTATTGAAACTTTTGGCAGCTTCTTCCCGTGTCATGGCATCACCTTTAAAACCGGAAACGTCCAGATGCTCTTTGTAGTCAAACTCTTCGTCCATTAATTCATAGTATTTTCTATAAGGAAATAAAGCTGCAATGTTATGATCATATATAACATTTCCGTTATTCATGTAAACCCATCTGGAACGGAGCATCTTTTTTATGTCTTGAAAGCAGCTCGCTTCATCTTTTAAAAAGGTTTCTTCTGCACTTTGATATAAATGGCTGATTAAAGATTTCACTTCATTATAAGTCATTGAAATGGATGAGACCGGAATGGTTTGGGAATCAGGTGAGAATAGAACCTGCTCTTCGTTCTTATTCATTAAGTATATGGAACTGTCTATGTTATTTTTTTCAGCTAAACTTATTACGTTCTCAAGGGGCTCTTTAGCTTCTATCATTTCTTGTTTTTCAACTTCTATTAATAATTCTTCTGAAAGATCTTCACCAGAATCCAAATAACATATCAGATCACCAATCTTGACAATAGTGTCCTCCGCTACATTCCATTCTTTAAGGGTCCCTTCTTTTTCCGAAAAAAGGTCAAATTCAATCCCCTCACAGCTGAATTTGGCTAAGCTTTCACCCACCGTGATATAATCGCCCGGCTGTTTATACCATTGCACAAGAAGGATTTTCTCAATGCCTTCTTCAATCTCTGGGATAATAATCGATGTCATTGTTATTTCTCCTTTAATATCATTCTCTTCTTCGCCTGCTAGATTCTCACAACGGATTTTTTAATGGTTTTACCATTAATGCTCATATATCCTGGCAGCAGGATGTCCGTAATGTTCCCGGATATTTTGCTATTGAGGGCTCTTATGTACAAGTTTTCTCTGAAGACCTCATTGATTTTCACTTCCTGTAATTTATATAAAGGAGTATCGTATGTTTTATTGTATTCTTGAAAAAAATACTGAAAAAGCGCACGCAAAATCCCTCTTTCCTGCTCTCGCCCTTCCATAATCTCGTTTTTTATAAAATCCCACAAAGATGAAATGTTTTCATATTGCACACCACAGACAATAAATTCCTGCACTGAACTGCCCTTGAAGATTCCTTTTAAGGAATTTTTAGTGTTTTCCGATAATCGTTGAACAGCTTCGTAAAGTTCTTCTGCTTCCCGATAGTCTGCTCTTCTCTTTTGCAATTCATTAAAATAGAATTCCATTTTCTCATTTAGTTGGTGGATCATTATTTGGTACTCACTAATTTCCTCTTGTTTTGACTGAATCTCTTGCTGGAGCTTTGCAATCTTCTTTTCTTTTTCTCTCAGCAGCTCCTTAAGTTCCCCCACTTGACTGAACGAGCCCGCTTCTACTATTTCTTTTATTCTTTCAATGACCCTTTCTTCTTGAAGTGAAACCATTAATGCCTCAGTAAAATCATCCTCTAGTTCTTTATTCATCTTTACACTCCTTTCAAAGTCTTCTTCAATTTTACTGTTCGATATAGCCCCCTGGTCTTCCAATGGCTCATTTTTCGGGACTTTCTTAACCCAATTCGCTATTTGTCCATCACTTTTAGCAACTTTCCGCTTTATTATTCTGTATGTGCATAAACGGTTTGTCCCTTTTTTCCCCAAAGAAAAATCCCCTCCCAGATAGACTGTTAGGAGAATGCAAACATCACTTATATTAAGAGGAGGTGATATTACTAGTTCCCATCAAAAATACGTATATAACGTATTAAAGATGTATGGATAATATGATGCTTACTTTCATTTTTCACTACAAAATACTCACATTGTTCCATCCTTTTTAAGACTTCTTGAAAAACATCCTCTTTTTTACTGCTCAATCCTTTTTTTATTTTCTCCCACTTAACATCAGCGTCAAGAGTATAACAAACATAGAATTCCTTTAACAGGTTAATCTTCCCCTTAAATGCTTAGTTTCTTAACTGTGTTTATTTGGATAAAATTCTTACAAAAAATAGCTAAAGATTTATTTAGATACCCATCTGTTGTAAGCAAGAATGTTTTGTTCAATATCCAATCCAAATTAAATAATTTGCAGGACCAAATCATGTACATCCTATTTAATTTTTCCTCACTCCGATATATTGCCTCATAAAGTACTACTTAATATTATTCGGTATGATCATATTATTTAAGTGGGTTAAATAACCAGGGTTAAACCTCCCGATTACAGAATATAAATTACGTGAGGAATTACTTACAGTTACATTGATTTTAAAAGTGACGGTAACATTTCTTTGCACCCAGGCAGTTCTTTAATGCAGGAGTAGGATTGAAAGAAATCCAACAAAAGGCCACCCATCAATAAACTGTGGGAGGCCTTCAACTTTAAACATATTCACATGTTAGGTGGGCACTCATTCCTGAATCCCCGTCCCCGTTCTATCAAGGGATTTGATGATTACACCATGCTTCCCATTTATATCAAATAAAATAAGTACATGCCATATTATTAAGAAAATGACTAATCCGAACAAAAAAAGCCCTTCTCGTTTGAGATGGCCTATGAGCAATCGTATAACTTTTAAAAGATGCTAGTGTATTCTTGATTGTTCGCAGACATCGGAATAGGGAAGACCATCTTTGGATGGGAACTTAAACAAATCATCCATAACAGCCGTAACACAATCTTCGCAATAATAATTGACGAACACCCTACCTTGTTCAAAAATTGGTGTCATCGTATCTATGTCCGCCCATTTAAAACAGTAAATACACATTTGCCTCATGATCTATCACTCCTTTATTATGCAGAAATAGTTAGTAATAATCAAAAGAAGAATATGTGCTACTTGCCGATATTATGAAACGATACTCTTTCGTAAAAAACCCATAACATAATGAAGGTAGCAAGGGAATAAACTGCTATAAAAACCATATCCTTTATATACCACTTATAGTGAACATTAAACCTCCCAATAACATGAATTTTTCTACCAAGACTTTTTCCCTTTTAGTAGAAATTCTCCCAGGGTTCAAATTTGTGTTTACTCCGTTTGCTGAATGGAAATAACATAATAAATCTTTTAACTATAATCAGAGTAGGGAGTGATGGTTATTAAAAGGCGTTCCAACAAAATCAAACATAAAGCAAAAACTACTTTGAATAAAGTAAAGACTAATATTAAGGAAACTTTATTTAATACCGCAGACAATCCATCAACATCTGTACAACAATTGGCTGATTTTATACAGCATCATCCTGATACTAAAGTAACCAAGAAACAAATGCTTGGAATTTCCTATGCCTTCTATAGTTTAGAAACAAAAGGGTATAATTATTATTTAGAAACCAATAAATCTAAAATTTTGCAGTTGGATGGACATTATCACGATAAGAAAATTGTATCTTATCGATCATACAGGGATTTTCATCAACTAAATGCACCAATCAACATGCCATGACTAAAATTTCCAGCCTCTATAATTACAGCCTGCGGGTTTTCCCCTGGACACGCTTTTCCCGCAGGAGTATCGCTTATCCTTCCCCCCTTTTGTTACATAAGAAAAAGAGCTGCCGAAGCAACTCTCCAATTGAAGTAAAATATCTTTTCAAATTCATGAAAGGTTATTGAAAAATGACTGTTCCTTTGTCACTTTCCATCACTGCCAGTTTGTGTGAAAGACTCCTGCCAAATCACGTCGTTCATAGGTATGTGCACCAAAATAATCACGTTGTGCCTGCAAAAGGTTAGCATTTGAGATGCCTTTTCGATAACTATCGTAATAAGTGAGTGAAGCGCTTAAACATGGAAACGAGATACCTGAATTTATTCCCTCACAGACAACTTTTCTCAATCCTACCTGGTAATCCGTAACCTTTTCGGCAAAATATGGTGAGATTAATAAATTAGTCAGATTCGGCTGCTCTTGATAGGCTTCGCTAATGACGTTTAAAAATTCTGCACGAATGATGCAGCCACCGCGGAAAATCAGCGCAATATCCTTTAAAGGCAAATTCCACCCGTAAAGCTCGGAAGTCATTTTATATTGAGTAAAGCCTTGCGCGTATGCACAAACTTTCCCCATATACAATGCTTGTCTAATATAGTCAATCCACTCATTTTTATCTAATTTTTGCTGATCGTTTTCAGGGCCTGTTAGAATATTTTCTGCATGAACCCGTTCTTCTTTTAAAGCGGAAATGTAACGAGCAAATAAAGACTCTGTAATAATCGATGCTGGTATTCCGTTATCAATAGCTTGCATGCTGGTCCATTTGCCTGTGCCTTTTTGTCCTGCTTTATCAAGAATCACATCGATCAAGGGCAAGCCCGTTACTTCATCTTTTTTCCTTAAAATTTCAGCAGTGATTTCGATTAAATAACTTTTCAGTTCGCCTTGATTCCATGTTTCGAAGATGTCAGCAACTTCATGAACTTCCAAATGCAACTTTTCTCTTAAAAATGTATAGGCTTCGGCGATTAATTGCATATCTGCATACTCAATCCCGTTATGTACCATTTTTACAAAATGACCTGCTCCTTTTGGACCGATATAGGTACAGCAAGGGTCATCATTTACTTGTGCTGAGATTTTTGTCAGAATCGGAGCTACTTTTTCATAGGCTTCTTTATCTCCGCCCGGCATGATTGAAGGTCCTTTTAATGCCCCGACTTCCCCACCAGAAATACCGATTCCCAAATACCTGATTCCTTTAGATTTCAATTCATCATATCTGCGTTCAGTATCTTCGTAATGGGAGTTACCGCCATCCATGATAATATCGCCTGAGTCAAGATGAGGAAGCAATGAATTGATCACCGAGTCGATCGGCTTACCTGCAGTCACCATTAGGAAAATCCTTCTTGGAGTTTCCAGAGACTGAACAAAGTCTTGGATTTCGTAATACGGATGAAGCGTCTGACCGTTCAATTCAGCAACAAGCTGATCCGTTAAATCTCTTGTGTAGTTATAGACAGCTACTTGTTCCCCTTTACTAGCCATATTTAAAGCGATATTACTGCCCATTACCCCTAAACCAATGACACCAATTGTATTGTACATTTATTTCTGCTCCTTCTATGTAAGAATAATAGGCAGTAAATCCCTGCCATAGTGGGGGATTTACTGCCGGGAAAGGTTTATACAAATAAGCTTAGTAATAGAATGAATCCTAATCCAGCTACTGAAATGATCGTCTCAAGCAAGGTCCACGTTGCAAATGTTTCTTTCATGCTTAATCCAAAATACTCTTTAAACATCCAGAAACCAGCATCGTTAACGTGTGAAGCGATTAAACTTCCCGCGCCTGTAGCAAGCACAACCAGAGCAAGGTTAACGTCCGTCTGACCTAACATCGGAATTACCAAACCAGCTGTCGTTAAGGCAGCAACGGTAGCAGATCCCAATGAAATACGCAGGATTGCCGCGATGATCCAGGCAAGCAAGATTGGTGATAATGATGTTCCTTTGAATAATTCAGCTACATAGTCACCTACACCGCCGTCGATCAATACTTGCTTGAAGGCTCCTCCGCCCCCTATGATTAAAAGCATCATTCCGATATGCAAGATAGCTGATGTACAAGATTCCATAATATCTTTCATTGGAATCTTTCTTGCTAATCCCATCGAATAGACCGCAAATAATAAGGAAAGCAACATGGAAGTACCAGCTTCACCAATAAAACGGATAGCTGCCAGTAGACCATTATCTTCAAAACCCATTGTTTTTTGCATCAAAGTGATAATCGTAGCAATTGACATTAATATAACCGGAAGTAAAGCAGTAAATACACTGATCCCAAATCCAGGTGTTTCTTCAAGTTTAAATGATTTTTGTTCCCCTAAAGAGGCAATGCTGCCTGTTTTCGTAAATGATTCAGGTACTAATCTTTTAGCTATCTTCGTAAATACCGGACCAGCTAAAATAACGGTTGGAACCGCAATAATGAAGCCGTAAAGTAAAACCTGACCAATGTCTGCACCATATTCACCAGCGATAACGGTTGGCCCTGGGTGCGGCGGTAAGAAACCGTGTGTTACCGATAATGCCGCTACCATTGGAATACCAAGATACAATATCGAAACTTTCAATTCCCTTGAAATTGCAAATACGATTGGAATCAATAATACTAATCCCACTTCAAAAAATAATGCGACCCCGATGATAAATGATGCTGCCACGACAGCCCATTGAATATTCTTTTCACCGAATTTTTTAACAAGGGTCATCGCAATGCGCTGCGCGCCGCCTGAATCTGCGATCAACTTACCCAACATCGCTCCAAGTCCAAAGATTAATGCTAAGTGACCAAGTGTTCCGCCTAATCCAGCTTCAATGGTTTTGACAATACCATCAAGTGGCATCCCAAGTGCCAAAGCCACTCCGAACGATACAATGATCAAGGAAATAAAGGTGTTTAATTTTAATCCCATTATTAAAATTAATAAAGCGACAATTCCTAAAGCGACAATAACTAATGGCATTGTAATTCCTCCATGTCTTTACTTTGCAGCATTTATTAAGTTTCTTTGATAATTCGCAATCTGTTTATATTCGTATTCCAATCCCCTTGATAGGTTAATGAAAATCGGCAGTAGTTGCCTATATTCTTTTACAGAATCATCCTTCGGTGTGTGCTTGTGGGTATTGCCTATCATTTCAGAAACGACTTCGAAGGAATCAATTTCCCCGGTGGCATATAACCCCAATATACAAGCACCCAGGCATGAACTTTCGTAGCTCTCCGGAACCACGACTTCAGATTCAAAAATATCGGACATCATTTGCCGCCAAACAGCCGACCTTGCAAAGCCTCCCGTAGCTTGAATTCGGGTCACGGGACCGTCCATGCATTCGGTTAAGGCTAAAAATACTGTATATAAATTGTAAATGACTCCTTCTAGAGCCGCTCGAATCATATGTTCTTTCTTATGCGAGAGTGTTAATCCGAAAAATGAACCCCTTACGTCCGGATTCCATAATGGTGCACGTTCACCTGCAAGATATGGATGGAATAACAATCCATCTGCTCCTGGTCTTACACGTTCGGCAATCTTGGTCAAGACTTCATAAGCATCGATTCCGAGCCTTTTAGCCGTTTCCACCTCGGAAGAAGCAAACTCATCGCGAATCCAGCGAAGGACCATCCCGCCATTGTTCACGGGCCCGCCAATCACCCAATGCTTTTCCGTCAAGGCATAACAAAAGATTCTTCCTTTTTCATCTGTTTTCGGCTCGTCTATAATCGTCCGAATCGCACCGCTTGTCCCAATCGTTACAGCGATTTCACCTTTCCGGATAGCGTTTACACCTAGATTTGAAAGGACACCATCACTTGCCCCAATGACAAAGGGCGTTTGTGGATCAATCCCAACCTGCTTGGCTAAATCCAGGTCACAGTTGATAAATACCTTAGTTGTTGGTACGAGTTCAGATAACTGTCCACGCGTTATTCCGGCAATTCTTAAAGCTTCCTCATCCCAATCCAAGTTTTTGAGATTCATCATGCCCATCGATGAAGCAAGGGAATAATCGACAACATATTGATCAAAGAACTTTTTAAAGATATATTCTTTAATTCCGATATATTTTTTAACATGGGTTGCGATCTCTGGGCGGTCATTCACGATCCAGGCGATTTTGGATAATGGTGACATCGGATGTATCGGTGTTCCGGTTCGTTTGTAAACTTCATGCCCATCTAATTCATCTTTTATTTTATGGGCCCAAGCTTCACTGCGATTATCTGCCCAAGTGATACAGCGGGTCAGCGGCTGGTCATTTTCATCCATGGCTATAACACTATGCATCGCACTGCTAAATGAAATAAATGATATCTTTTTATCTGAATGCTGTTTCGTTATATTTGTAAAGGCTTTCAAAACGGCCTGAAAAATCTCTTCAGGGTCTTGTTCCGCTGTTGTCATATCCGGTGTGTAAAGAGGATAACCAATATTCTCCTGCTGGATGACATCGCCTTTTGTCGTGAATAATACAGCTTTTGTACTTGTTGTACCGATGTCTACACCTAACATATAGCTAGTCATTTTCTTGTTCGACTCCTTTTGAAAGCATCTGTTGGGCCATCCATAAGTCTTCAACTTTCTCTTGAACATCATCAAAGTTTTCATGTAACGACTTAATCATGAGGTCCCGATCTTTTGTTCTGATCGCATCAATATAAAGTTGATGATTATTAATGATCCGTGTAAAGTCTTCATACTTTTCTTTAAAACGACTGCGCATGGATAGAAGAATCAAACTTTCCATCACAGGTTTTAAATTATCCCAGATCATCAGGATGTAGGAATGATCGATGGACCGAATGATCGTTTCGTGGAATAGGACATCCTGATAGGAAAACTCATCAGCATCTCTGTATTTTATGGAAATTTTCATCATCTCCAATATTTTACTAAGTTCCATCACTAATTCATTCGTTTCCATCCTTACCAGACGTTCGAATACAAACGTTTCGATGAGTATACGCACATCATAAATTTCTGCATATTTCTTTTCTGTTAAACCAATGACAACCGCACCCATTCTTTCCAATCGGATGATATTTTCAGAGGCCAATATTTTTAACGCTTCACGAACTGGTGAGCGGCTTACACCGAAATCGGCAGCTATTTTATTTTCAGAAAGGATGGCACCGCTTTCAATCATCCCCGAAATAATACGCATTCTAAGCTCGGATGTTACGCGATCACCGGCTGAAGCTTTTGAAAGCCATTTTACAGGATATAAAAACTCCTTTGATTCAGCCATATATTCACCTTCTTATAGAGTTCAAGTACACTTGTATACAAGTATTTTATAATAATGATAATGAATAATGCAAGCATTTTGAATGTAACCGGATACTGGTTAATATAGTTAAAATTTGTTGGGGTTTAACAAGGTTCTGATGCAAAAATAACTTATGAATGAATTCAACCTCATTTTGGGCAGACTTTACACGTTAATGAGGTTGGTTTTTTCAACCAAATGCATAGCTTCGATACCTCAAAATACTCGCTGTTCGAAACGATTTCACTTCTGTTTGTTTCATTGCTTGCCCCAAAGGCTGATTGGGATTGCTGGAGGTACCTTCATTGGTGGTACAGCATCAATTATTATACCGATTTTGATTGTCTTACTGGCAGATTGCGGTGATTTTGCTCCAGCACTTACCTTTATTGCTTGTATAACCTTTGCGGCCAGCCATTTTCTTGGTTGGTAAAATCGAAGGAGTTCAGGATTTTGCTGATTTGATTTGCGGAATGGTTAGAAGTTATCGGGCTAATTATAAATGCGTAGAAAACCTTCAAACAACAAAGGAGCAGGAAATAAAACTTCTATACCCTAGAGACTTATACTACATCTTTTAGAAGCTTCTAACTTTGTCGATATCCACTCAGAATTTGTAGATATTTCTCGGGAAATTGTTGAAATTTGAAAATAGTGATTCTGAATAGTTGGAACAAAAGAATTTACACTTTTGATTTGATTGCATTAGATTTAAAAAGTTATTAACACCCCAATATCGTAAAAGAGACTAAAAACCCATTACGAAACCTTTTTCTTATTGAAGTAAGGTTTCGTAATGGGTTTTTATTGTTCATTTTTAAGCTATGACATTTGTTTTTCAGTGAGATGTTCCTTTCACGCGCGGCTGCGAGTTCATTGGTTAAAAAAATTAAGCTCTCTCTTAATTAAATGAGAACATGGGGTAATTTTCACTGTATCGGGTACCGCTATCTCTGTTTCATTGGTTCCATCCAATCTTTCTTTTTCTTGATATAAGTGTCTCTTGCTTTATCGTTTAGGGGTTGCCCGTATCGCGTATCGCTTTAGGCGTTTCAATATCGGATTGAACGAAAGGGAACACTTTTCCATATTTTAACAATAAATATCCACTTCGTTTTAAGAGTATTTAACTTACTTTCGAACATTGATTTTACATCTGCCACTTCCTTGGAAGAAAACGCTCATTCATTCGGAGTATATCTTGTCGCATATCAGACCTCCCTTTCTATTAAGATAAAGTTCCTATGGATTTATTTTCATGTTATATCGCCCAGCGATACGAAACACACAAAAGAACCGATAAGCCTCTTTCTTGAGGAACACTATTAGGGACATAGATCTTGCTGGAGCTTCCAAAGCGTTGTTTTAAGCTGAGAAATAACCTTTGTTTGTGGACGTTCATTTTACGCGTAGCTGGAGTTCATTGATTAAAACAATTAAAATCTATTTTATTTGCTTGGAATTAAGGGTTAAGTTGTCATATATATCGGGTATCGCTATCTCTGTTTTATTAGATTCATCTACACACGGTCTTTAGCTGTATCCCCTAGAGACTTGCCCGTATCGCGTAACGCTATGTGCGATTCGATGTCAGATTGAATAAAGATAGGCTACCGCCATCTTAAAAACTCATATCCGTTTGGTACTAAGTTTTGACCCTACTGTTGAACAGTGGGTGTTGCATCCCCATTTCTTCCAATCCTCGGAAAAGAATACCCGTTCATTAGGGTGTATATCATGTTTGCATATCGAACGGCGCATTTCTATTAAACCTAAATGTTTCGAATTTATTTGCAAGCTATATCACCCAGCGATACGAAACACACAAAAAAAGCTGTCTGGAGCAACTCTAGTAAGGATGACTCTTGTTTTTGAATGCAAGTTCTTAGCCGCCTCAACTCCAATTTTTTCAAACTGCCTTTTTGCTTGCTACAAATTGTGTAGTTCGTTTTAGATGCATATCGCTATAACAAATCTCCAATGAATTTCAATTGAGCCTTCAATCCCCTTTGGCAGAACGTCCGATACATTGGCACCGCCGAACTCTTACATAGCAGGCACCAATTCCTGTGAATTTGAAATATTCTTTCTTAATTCTGTGTTTTAACTACGCGAATCATATACGGCACTATGATTTTTTATAGTTTTGTGGATTCGCATCTCAATGCTTTTATCCATCATTATTTAATTAAAAAATATTTATCAAATGTTTCTACAATACACAGCTAGGCAAAAAACAGTCACCTTATTTTTTGAATAAGGAGAAAAGCACCCGCCATTTTTCGGAACGCTTTTGTATCGTCACTTCTAAACGTTTATTAAATTCATTTTGTGAACTCCATTCTTTTTTCTGTTCGTCCCGCATATTTTGTATTTCTTTTTGTAAGAGTTCACTTTTTTGTTTTTCTTGTTCCAGCAATGTTTCGTAATGGGTTTTTTGTTGTTCAGTTAATTGTTCAATTTTAGCATTAGTTCTTTGCGCTGAATTTCCAATACTAGAACTTATAATATGATGATCCTGCTGGAGCCGGGAAACCTTTGTTTTAAGCTCTGACATATCGTTTGTCAGTTGGACATTCATTTCACGTGTGGCTGCGAGTTCATTGACTAAAAACATTAGGGCCTCGTTTAATTGATTGGGGTCGTGGGGTAAATTTTCATATGTATCGGGTATCGCTATCTGTGTTTCATTGGATGCTTCTAATCTTTCTTTTTGTTCAAATACAAGGTCTTTAGCTGTATCGTCTAAGGGCTTATCCGTATCGCGTAGCGCTACAAGCGCTACGATGTCAGATTGAACAAAGATACGTCGATCTCCATCTTTCAAAAACTCATATCCATTCCGCTCTAAGATTTGACCATACTTTCGAACAGTGGGAGTTGCAATCCCCACTTCTTCTGCCACTTCCTTGGATGAGAAAGCTCGTTCATTCAGTTTTATATCACGTCGCATATCGGACCTCTTTTCTATAGCTGGTTGTATCTGTAGTCTACCTGACCTTAAATTTTCTGTCTAGATGAGTATAGCCTATCAAGAAGTTGTTAAGGATACCGATGTCACCTCACGCTGTAAAACTTGTGAAAGCAGCGGAATAGACATCTCACCTATTGATTCCCCATCAGTTGCAAGATAAGGTGCACGAGCTTCCTTTTTCTCAGTTTGAACAAAATATTGTGTTAACTCAAAATAAATAAAATAGTTTTAAGACAATAATAAAACAATAACAGAGCAAAAAATGATACAGATGTATTCTTGATCTACATATCTGCATATTCGTAATATACATTTTTCCCTTTTGATTTCAGACAAAATAAAAAGCATTCCACATTACAGCGAAATGCTCTATAACTATAAACTACGAGTGCTATTTATCTTTTATGGGGATTCTAATAATAAACATACTTCCCTTACCTATTTCGCTGGAAACTAGAATAGTTCCCTGATAGCTCTCCACAATCCACTTTGCAATGGCGAGTCCAAGTCCATGCCCGCCGGCTTGCCTTGTCCTTGCTTTATCGGCCCGATAAAAACGTTGTCTCCTTTTTATTAACGATATTTTTTTCCCATTGATCTAAAACATTTGTATTTGGGTTCGATGAGGGTCTGTATGAACTCACTAAGGAAGTATCAATAAATTGTTCCAAGGCAGAAGTCTTTGATTTTTTTCTTAGCCACTTGACTGCCAGAATTAAAGCGGCCATGCCTAGAATAAGGAATAATACTAACCAGAGCCATGTAAATCCATCATGGTGGTGGCCCATCATGTGATGTGGTCCCATACCTTTTTGGCCCATGTCCATCCCTACCTTCAGCAAGAGCATTTAAACCTCCGAATAGATAGTGGAATACATTGATGACCAGGACCATGGAGGCAATAGTTCCGGCCCAGAATATACCTTTTTTCACGTTTGAAGTCATCGCGTTCTTTTCTCCTTTCGTTCTTGATGTTTGTAGTTTAGTAGAGTTTGGTGAAAACTGGTGAAAATAAAGCCAGTGAAATGATTTTTTGAAAAAAATATAGAAGTCCTTAGCATCCATTTTAAATACACACAATTATGTGCAGAGAGCTAATACTTTACAAAAGCTCCCTCATTTATTGATGCAAAAAGAAGCCTTTGCTCGTGTTGAGCAAAGGCTTCTTTTTGTTCAGTTTCTTCTATTGTTTTCGAAACTTACCATAGTCCGTATTGGGGATGGATTTCCTGCACCGAAACCGGTTATCCATCGCATTCTCTTAAAAGAAAGATGATTATGTTTCATAAGAGTCATTCCTTTCTGGTTTTGGGTCGTTGTGGATATTCCTCTTACACCTATTCTTTTATTTTTTTATACTAAATAAAAAAAGCTCGACCCAAAAGGCACATAATGCGCCTTTTGGGTCAGCTCCTTTTCTCATTATTTCATCAGTTTTGCTACTGGCTTCGAAAGAAACAATAATACAATACCTAAGCCAATTGTTACAAAACCAATTACACTGAAGATTTCCAGGTAGCCTAAAGACTGCGTATATGCAGCTAATTGGCCGGCTACCATATTAGCCACCGCGGAACTTGCAAGCCATACTCCCATTAGAAGTGAGGCAAGCTTGATTGGAGCAATTTTACTTACCATTGATAATCCAACTGGTGAAATCATTAATTCGGCTAATGTATGAAGGAAATACGTTACAATCATGAACAGGATGTTTACTTTCAGCGCTGTATCGTTTCCTGTATACATAACAGCAGGAAGCAATACTAAGAAACCTAAACCAACAGTGACTAAACCAAGAGCCATTTTCGTTGGAGTTTTTAAGTCACCGCGTTTTGAACTGCCAAGCTTGTACCATAAAGCAGACATAATCGGCGCTAAAATCACGATGAATAATGGGTTCAATGATTGGAACCAGGCAGTTGGAACCTCAAAACCAAACACATTCCGGTCAATTTGGTCATTAGCATACAATGTCAATGAACTTCCTGCCTGTTCGAAAGCGGCCCAGAATGCAATAACGAAGACTGCCAAAATCACGATAGCCGCTGTACGTTTTTGTTCCCTTTTCGTTAACGGTGCAGCTGATTTTTGACCAGCTGTAACTTCCGGTTTTCCAGTAGGTTCTTTACCGATATCACCTAAATAGCGATTGCCTAATAAGTTGAAAACTAACTGTCCCACAATCATACCAAGTGCTGCTGTCAAGAATCCATATTTATAGCTCATAAGTCCAACTACCAATGGTGCGAAGAAAGCACCAACGTTAATACCCATATAAAAGATGGTGAAAGCTCCATCACGACGCGGATCGTTGTCTTCATAAAGATCACCAACAATTGTCGAGATGTTTGGCTTGAAGAAACCATTACCGATAATCAACAAACCAAGACCAATGTAAAGCGCTGTCAAACTCTGACTTGCGAATAGCGAAAAGTTGCCAAGAGCCATTAAAATGCCACCAATCGTGATCGCCAATCTTCTTCCTATGAAACGGTCAGTTAAGTATCCGCCAATCATTGGCGTAATATAAACGGCACCAGTAAAGAATCCGTATATGCCCATAGCCGTAGATTTGTCGACGCCAAGACCGCCGTTTACAGCAGTTGCCGTTAAGTAAAGAACAAGAATTGCTCTCATTCCGTAATAACTGAAGCGCTCCCATGCCTCAGTCGCGAACAGCATATACAGTCCAGGAGGATGCTTTTTCCTGGATTGGTTTGGCTGCTGAACATCATTTTTTAACATTGCTTGCATAATAAACCCTCCTAAATATGGTAAAATATCAAACCATCCACCAATCGTTTACATTCACACAATAATAGCCTTTTTTATCAGGTCTACTACGATGATGGCCACGCATGCCATCCAACCCACTATCGGTAAGCGTTTACATTTTTTTATTTTGGCTCTGATGCAATAAGAATCAGATAGCAAAATCTAAATGAACATCAACTTATAAATTCATTCATTTTATTCGAAGACGTTCAATGAAGGCATTTGAATTTTAAAGAATCTTTAGTGTTGTAAAATAATTTTATATTATCAGAAAATATAAAAATACAGAAAAAAAAGAAAAAAAGTCTTGTTGCATTAGCGGTCTGTTCAGCAACGGAGACGCCCATTACAATAAAAAAAACTGCCTTGTATTCAGGCAGTTTTTTAGTCAACAATCCATTGATATAAATTTTTCGGTCTTCCTACTTTTTGATAACTCACAATAATTTCCACTTTTCCTTCTTCAAGTAAATGCATAATATAGCGATAGACGGTCGGATAAGCCAAACCGACTTCTTTAGAAATTGTATCAACAGAAAAAGGTTCACGATTAGAATGTAAAAAATCACTAACGTGACTTAGTGTTCTCTTACTAATTCCCTTTGTAACAAATACATCCTTTTCTTCACTGGATTTTTGCTGTGTAGTTGATTGAGTTAATTTTGCAAGGCGGGCATGCAGTTGAATTCTTGAAATCAGATCAGGCGCTTTTACGGGCTTTAATGCAAAATCCGTTGCGCCCGCTGCAAGAAAGCGATCAGCGATTTCCTGTCGTTCATCGACTGTTAATACAAGAATCGGAACATCAGCATTAAGTTTACGAAGTTCACCCACTGTTTTTATTCCGTCCATTTCCGGCATATGATAATCAACTAAAACAACATCTGCCCCTTTTTCTGCAAACACATTTAACCCTTCTTTTCCGTTGTTACCCGTATCTACATTCCAGCCGGCAAATTCACATATTTCACTTAGCATATATTGAATTGATGCATCATCATCAATAACTAAAATGTTCATCTTGACACACTCCCCTCAGCTAGTTTTATCCAAATTATTGTCCCGTGTCCAAGCTTGCTGTCAATTCCCAATGATGCACCGTGTCCTTTAGCAACTTGTCGTACGAAAGCTAATCCCATCCCTGGATGTGATTTAGTACTATACCCAGCTTTCCATATTTTCTCCTGCTCTTTAGGTGAAATCCCTTTCCCATTATCTGATACGCCCAACCAAAGTTCATTTTCATAGTTTTTTACCTTAAGCATTATCTTGCCATCTTCTATTCCATTCACTGCATCGTAAGCATTGTCAATTAAATTCACCAATGCCCTTGTCATTCGGATTTTATTAATGAAAATCTTAATTTCAGGATCTGTTTGAAAATCTACTTTCAGATCAAGATTTGTCCCGCTCAGTCTGCTTGCTTCGACGTATTCAACTAAATCTTTTATACGGCACCAATGTTTTTTATCATCATATAAAATCTCGGAAATCATGTCGCTGACGGATTGAATCGATGATGAAATCTTTTGACAATATTCTTTAATTTTAGAATCGTCCACTTTCAAACTAATTAAAGAATTTAGCCCCTCAATTGCTGTGAGAGGTGTTTTTAAATCATGGACCAGATATAGTGCTTCCCGTCCTGATCTTGACTGCATTGCTTCCAACTGCGCATAATGAAGCTCTTGCTTTATCCGCCACTTTTGTTCAGCCAATGAAAAATACACAGCTAAAATAACAGCATTTATAACAAAAATTAAACACAACGTTATACTATACAATGTTAAAGATTGCTCAAATCCTATTTGAACTGCTATATCTTTTATTTCCTTTGAAAGCGATCCTAGGCCAAATCCATATTGGGATAAAGAAGGAATCTCATTCAGCCATTCAATCCCAAAGATTAATTGAGAACAAATAATCGTTTTAATAATTGGCTTTAGCCTATCCTTTTCAAAAGCTTGCAATAATAAGATGGCTAACAACAATAACAGAGCATATGCGCTAAATGAGTATGTTAATGAATAATAAGCATTTATCACGATATAATCGAGAGGAATAACAATAAGAGGAATGATGATTTTCAACCATGGACGGTTTAAACGATCACCGATTTCGTCTCCCAATAGCAGTGCACCTATATAATGAAACAAAGCTAAAACTGTATTTAACGACACTAACAAAAAAACGGCAAGCATTAACTTATTTCCTGATTCTTCATCTTCTCTTAATGAAATAAGCAAATCAGTCAGGCCAATTTCGTCAGGACCCAACCACGATAATAAAAATACCCCGAATAACATTACTCCAATTTTCACCCATATTGTCCAAGACTTCATAAGACTAGCTATCATAATCACTTCACCTTTAATAAATTAATCCGCTTATAGAATAGAATGATAACCATTCTTTCGTTTTAGAGAGTCCGTTCTAACATTGGATAAAATAATTGTTTTCTTAGTTTTAATAAGTAAACGTTATATTCTTTTCTATAAGTGTTTTTTCAAGCCTTTTCAGCTTTTTAATCGATTCTTCTGATGACCGCTTACCAATTTCAATTACCAATGCATCTATTAAGGCAATTATAGGTATTACTGAAAATTGTTCTTCACTAACCTCTACTTTCAACGTTACAGACGCATATGAAATAATTGGACATGAGATATGATCTGTTATCAATATAATTTTATTGTCTAGTTCATAGGTCAGCTTAACTGCTTCGATAATTCGATTAGTGTAGGGTTCGAATGCAAAAACCACTAAAGTTTCATCCTTTTCAAATTGCAAGATTCTGTCATAAATCACTTCCGTATCATGGCCCAGCTGCCTTATCTTAGGATAGAACTCCCCAAGCAACAGTTCGAAATATAATGCAGTTGCTTTATACGGCCGGGTACCCAAAACATTGATATAACTTGATTTCATAATGCAATCAACTGCATTTTCGAAATTTTCCATTAAAGTAGAATCTAATGATTTGTCTAATAAATTAACTGATTCTTTCCAAACTTGCACTAAAGTCGGGACCTTCCCCCCTTCTTTTTTTATTTCTGTAAAGGACTTCTTCAATGTCCACTTTGAGACGGAAGGCACCGCTTCATCATAGATATCTTTTCGTAAGTCATTAAAATTTTCATATCCCAAGGCTTCTATCGTACGCACAACAGTTGAAATTCCAATATTGGCATTATTGGCAAGCTCTTTAATTGTTATCAATCCTATTGACTGGTAATTTTTCAGAATATAATCGCATAACTGTCTTTGTTTTTTTGGTAAAGAATCTTTAATATCGACTATTTTATTAATTATTGTTGTCTGATCGTATAAGCTCATTTAAATCCCCTTTCACCTTCAATATGTAGATTATCCGTCAAAATTGATCCACCTTGGGTCCATTATATCTTATATTCAAGAAAATGGCCGGATTCAAAAAGGACACTTCTGAATGGCGCCGGTTCGAATATAAAGTTAATCAGTTCACCTGATTAGCCTATTTTTTATAGGGTGAGGCAGTCAGTGGAATGGATATGTATATGGAAAAATTAAAGTGGTTCTTACGGGAGTTTGGCGAGGAGGCATTTGGTTATTAGATTAGTATAATAACCAAATGTGTTTGTTATTTATGCATTCTCTTCTTGGTTTTCTCCTATTTTAATTTGGGTTCTTACAATATCGAATGACCCTCCGATGATCCTATTCATAACTGCAATTCACAGACGAATCAAAGAGAAATTAAAAAGCATGAGCCCGGTGGATTAACGGGTTCTTGCCTTCAATGCTGCCTGATTAAATAAGATGTAAGAATGGAGATTTTAAATACGATTTATGTATCCTAGAATCATTAAAAGAAGATTGAGATTGAAACCCTTCATTGTATATCAAAGGCTTTTCTTAACTTTAGACCGTCCCCCTGCGACAAGGATTGCTGAATACAAAACCAATGCAATCCCTAACACCTGCCATCCCCGCAGATGTTCCCCCAGAAAGAGTACTCCGGTTACCACTGCGACGATCGGTTCTATCGTTGCTAAAATGGATGCCTTACTGGCTTCCAAATACTTTAGTCCTGATGTGTACAAAACAAAAGCTGCAACCGTTGATACTGACGCTAACAACAACGCTGACATCCAAACATCCGCATATTGAAATTGATCTGTCTTTCTTATTATGTCACTTGTCAATAACATGAAAATGCTCGTATAAAAAAATGTGTACGTTGTAATTGTCAATGCAGAATACCGTTTCGTTACAGGTTTACTGAAAATACTGTACAACGCATAACAAAATCCAGATAGAATCCCCATTAACAAGGTTTTCATAGGTATACTTTCTTGGCCGGCCGGCACTAGACCTACGACAAATGCGCAACCTGTAATAGCAAGAGCAAGTGCCACGCCTTTACGAAAGGTCAAGGGCTCTTTAAAAAAGATCCGAGAAAGGACGGTTACAAACAAGGGACCCGTATATAAAAGTGTTACGGCAAGGGATAAACTCGATTGAGAAAAAACTTCAAAGTAAAAAAAATTAAATAAGGCGATACTAAAGATTCCTGCACCAGCGAAAAATATATGATCTTTTAATCTGGTACGTAACTGATCACGATAAAAAACTGCCGTTATTAGAATTAAGATAACAAAAGTAAAAACACCCCGAATGGCTACTACGTCCCAAGCCGTGAAGCCGCGGGCATACAATGGGGCAATAAATAAACCAATAAGCCCCCAACATACCGCACCAGCAATTGTAATGAAGTAAACTCTCAGGCCCGACAATTTTTTCATATCATTCACCTCCTATTCATCATAATGTTGAGCTTCCATTTTGTATTAATGCACCAGGTTAAAGCAAGACAACATCTCCATCTTCTGGAGTTCGGCACCATAAATGGAACTTCAAATTTAAAGCCACCTATCCGTCTAAGCGGAAGATGACTGGTGGTTTTAATAGATGCAGAGATTTTTTTGAACGGGAAGCAGAGCCAAATGTCATGATGAGTCCTGATCCCCCTCCTCCTTCTGTTCATGATAATGGATATGTTGTCCACTCAATAAACCAATTTAGAATGTTATAAGCTACAGCTAAATCAACAACCCACATTTTCCCATTAGGTGGATATGATTCGCTGCACAAGCATCAAACGTGCCATATTGAGTGCAATCAAAACTATTCAGTATAATAATAGCAATTTTTCGAAAATTATTCACGGCCGACCAACCCAAGTCTAGGATTTCGTTTGTTTTATTTAGCAGGAATCAGCTAGGTATCCCCCGTAACGATTCATCCAATAGGAAGGCCTCCCTGTACTGAGCTTCCCGCAATGCTTGGCTGACATTCCAGTTGTAAATCTTTTCCCATAAATAGTATGAGTCCGGCCAGTCACTTTACCACTAGCCGGGTCAAACCGAATCATTTAAAACTAACTCTAGTTTTCGCTGTTCTAAAAAGTTTCCCTTTTCTAATTAATGTATTTTTTCGTTGCGTAGCCGTCTTGTCTTTTGTTTCCCGATTTGTTGATGGAGCTGGTTTGCGTTAAACTCATATTTTTTGTTTCCGGAGCCATGAAGAGGGAGACTAAGAATCCAATGAAAAACAAAGCCCCACAAATATACAACGTAGCTGCCAACCCATAATTCTCTAAAATGAAGGGGAAGAAAAACGTACCAATGGCAGAGGCGATACGGGTTACTCCCGTGATAAAGCCCATTGCCGTACCACGGATATGGGTTGGGAAAAGCTCGTTCGGATAGATCCAATCATGAGCTCCCATCGCAGTATTGAACGTTCCATATATGATAAAGAGAACCAGGATAAAAACAAACGATGTATTCAATCCAGAGGTTGCTCCCAGTACGAATAAAGAGATGGCAGATACAAAAAACGGAACAATGAGTGTAGGTCTTCTTCCGAATTTTTCGATTAAATAAAGGGCAGGAATCAAGCCGACAAGATAGACGATATTAATGACTGCCGACCCCAGATATTCCCTCGTTCCATTAGCAAAACCAAATTGTGCAAGGATCTCAGGGATATAGGTCCCTATTCCAAATGTCGGAATAACTTGAAGCGACCAAAAAGCTGACACGAAAAATATCCATTTTCCATAACCATTTCGAAACATTTCGAGAAAGGTGGTTTTCTCCTTGGTCTCTGGCTCATTTGACATGACGACATGATCCCCGAATATTTTCCGAACAATAGCGTTTGCTTCTTTTTGTCTTCCTTTGCTAGCCAGCCAAAGAGGGGATTCTGGCATATTTAAACGTGCGATAAGCATGAGGATTACTGGAACAGCACTGCTTAAAAGCATCCATCTCCAGCTCGTGTCACCTACGGACAGCAATAAGAAACCGACCAAATAGGAAATGGCGTAACCGACATACCAAAGTCCATTAAGCCCTCCAAGCAAGGAACCACGATTTTTTTTCGGAGAAAATTCCGCCATCAAGGCTCCTGCAATAGGGTAATCCGCACCGATTGCAACACCTAAAATAAATCGTAAAATGACTAACTGTATGGGATCGTTGATAAAAAACTGAAGGATTGATACAATAGCCATGATAAGCATATCGATGAGAAACATCTTCTTCCGGCCAATGAGGTCAGTTAGATAGCCCCCTATTACACCACCAGCAAACATCCCCGCAAGAGTTGCCATCCCAATCAGCCCCATCATGGTTAAAGACATATCGAATTGGGACTGCATGGCAGAAAGTGCTACCGCAATAATTCCGATAATATACCCATCGATGAAAGTACTCCCACTGGCGTAGGCAAACATTTTAAAATGGAATCCACTTAAAGGAAGATCTTCCATAGTCCGGACTTTATTCATAAATTCCCTCCCAATTATTACTAATAGTTTTTATTTCGATTCATCTGTTCCTAATAGCGAAATATACCTTTGCCAAAAAGATAGCGCTTGCATTTTGCGCATCACTTTCGACATATCGTAAGACTGGATTTAATAGAAGTCACGTTGGATTTAACAACGACCTTTTTCAGTCCATACTGCTCCTGAAAGAATGGATAAAGAAGTGGATGCATTTAAAATGGTTAAATATTTATAATACCTTCAATTGACAATTTCCGAGTGTGCCAAGAAGTGTAACCAGAACGGGGCTTCACCGGGAATACGCACCGGGAAAGACTCCTTTTCTGTCTCAAGAGCAAGAAAAGGAATTCCGGCGAATGAACGGACGAAGATTTAGCCGTAATTTAATTGATTCTCTCATCAATACTGGTAATTAATTAGAAGCCACAGTCTTGAATTTCTTCTCTTTTTGGGATGCAAGAAGCTCGAAATCCAGGAAGCTATTAATACTCTGGGCTGCAGTGAATCCTGTTTGAATAGCTGTTTCCGTATAATAGGAGCCTAAATAATCACCTGCTAAGAACAATCGACCCGCAGATTTTGTTAAAGCTGGTTGTATTTCTGCACGACCTGGAAAAATATAAGCTGATCCGAATGGAAATTTTTCCACTTGAGCCTCCACTACATGATCACTAAAACCAGGAAATATTTCATTTAAATCATTCAAATATATTTGAATGATTTCCTCATTAGATTTATCCATTAGCCGCCGCCCACTTTCCCCCGGTGAAAATGTCATAAGACTACTACCTGGCTGTCTCTCAGTTTCTATTGAACGGACTAGATTAGATTGATGAAGAATAATGTCAAACGACCTTTTAGGCGTAGCAAAAGAATATACATTATCCCAAACTTGAGGTCCTGTTTCATTTGTTAAAAATGCTGCACTAACATGTGGACCATATTTAACCTTGCCAAGAGCGTCTGCGATTTCCGGATCAATGTTTTTCGCTATATTTTTTGTAATTGTGGCAGGAGTCGCGAGGACTGCATAACGTGCTTCCACCACATACTTCACGCCATTTTGAGTATAGTGTACGACAACAGAGTCTTCTTTCTGAAGAACTTCTGAAACTTTTGCATTCAGTTGAGCACGTTCATCTAATGTTGTTGCAATCGTGTTCGTAAGCGTTGATGCTCCCCCGACAATATTTCTCCCTAACCCATCATCTTTGTTCCATACAGTGTGGAAATATCCTACACCTGATCCTGCAGTCATTGTTTCGGGACTGCCAGTCGAACGGCTAACTGTAGGTCTAAAAATTGCATCTGCATCTGGTGGTAATTTACCAGTAAATTCGGCGAAGGTTTGATCACCCATAAATTCTAAAATTCTTTGTTGCCGAACCCTATAGTCCTCTCCCGGACGTTTTTTTGCTACTTTGCCATACTTGATAACAGCTGCACGCACTTTGGCACCTGCACGTATCATGGCAAGTCTAGCTTTCCATGCCATAGGGGCCCTAAATGGATACAGTTCAACTGGTCCATCTAAAAGCAATTTCCCATTCAAAGACATTGCAGTTAAAATTCCTGGTACAGGTAATGCAGTTATTCCTACAGATTGAAATAATTCATCTGTAGCCGAACCAGCTCCGGCATATAGATGTCCGCCCCAATTTAACCAATAATCCCCCCGGCGTTCAGATCGTACACGCCCACCAATACGATCATCTGATTCTAAAAGTAAAATATCATGGTGTTTAAGGCGCCAGGCAGCGGACAAACCAGCAAGTCCACCGCCTATTATAATTACATCTTTCATTGGATTTCCTCCCATCCCTAGTGGATTTATATTCTCCTAATTTATTTAATGTTGTTTCACTCCTAGTTCCCCTAATTCATTTAATACTGATTCAATTTTTGATTTGAACTTTTCGGAAGCTGGCACTAACGGTAATCTGCTTGATCCTCCTGATAATCCTAGTGCTTCCAAGCCTGCCTTTACTGTTCCTGGAATCGTTTCTTCTTCAATAGCATTATATAAAACTAGCAATTCCTGATTTAATTTAGTCGCTTCTTTTAAATTGTTTTCATTTACGATCAAATCATATAGTTTCGCTATTTTTTTCGGAGCCAAGTTGTGGACTACTCCAATAGCACCATGTCCCCCTAGTGCCAATGTAGGTAAGATCAAATGCTCAAATCCAGTTAGGACCGCGAAGTTCGGATTGTCTTTTGTCAATGCAATAAGCTTAGAGGTATGCTGTCCGTCAGCAGTATTTTTAATACCCACAATTCCATCTATTTGACTTATTTCATTAATTAATTCCGGATCAAGTTCAACGCCTGTAGCATCTGGATAATGATAGATTACAATTCCAATGCTAGAGTTTTCCGCTACTGCCTTGTAATGATCAATGATTCCTTGTCTGCTAGTTGTCATATAATAAGGATTAATGACCAAGGCACAATCTGCACCAACTTCAGCTGCGTATTTAGTAAGTTCAATTGTATCTTCTGTTCGATGGCATCCTGTACCCGCCATGACAGGTAATCTGCCGTTTGATGTTTCACACACAAATTTAATTACTTCTTTTCGTTCTTCCATGCTCATTAGTGAGTATTCTCCAGTACTTCCTCCCACTAAAAGACAGTTCATTCCTCCATCTATCAAATGTTCTATTAGCTTTTCAAGCCCCTTATAATCAATACTGTTATCCTCATTCATAGGTGTTGGCAAAGCTGGAATCATTCCAAAAGGTTTATACATAATTATCCTCCTCATAAATGTTAATTAAACAGAAAACCTATCAATTGATTTCTTATACTTGATAAAACACTTGGAAAAACTGCATCTATCTATATAGGTGTGTAGCTATCACGGATTTGCATGATTCAAAAATCCACCGTCTACTTTTGCTTAATATTCACATATACACTTTTCACTTCCGTGTAGTTCTCCAAGCCATACTCTCCGCCCATTTCGCGTCCAATGCCAGATTGTTTGTAACCGCCGAACGGCATTGACTCCCATTCAAGACCAACATCATTAATCCAAACTGTACCGGCTTGTAGTTTACGGGAAATATAGTGACCGGTTTTGATATTTTCTGTCCAAATACTAGCTGCTAAACCATAATCACTATCATTTGCTCTTTTAATAACTTCTTCAACAGTATCAAAAACCAAAACCGACATTACTGGACCAAAGATTTCTTCACGGGCTATGGCCATGTCATCTTCTACATCCGCAAAAATCGCTGGTTGAACGAAATAGCCTTTATTAAATGCCTTTTTGTCTCCCGTAACAAGCCGTGCGCCTTCCCTTTTTCCTTGCTCGATGTAGTCAAGAACAGTTTGTTGCTGTTTTGCCGATACGAGGGGACCCATATCTGTTTCCGGAGCCATTCCCGGGCCAAGTTTCAACGTGTTCACACGTTCTGCCAATGCCTGCACAACCTGTTCATAATGTTTACGATGAACATAGATACGTGTGCAAGCACTACAGTTTTGTCCATGGTTGTACATCGTGCCATTGAATGCCCCTTCAATCGCTTCTTCTAGGTTGGCATCCTCCAGGATGATTGCCGGTGATTTACCACCTAGTTCGAGGGTGACTCCTTTGATTTGATCTGCAGCTTTCTTCATGACTTCTTTTCCGACGGCTGTTGATCCAGTGAACGACAATTTGTCCACCATTTTATGAGTGATAATCGCTTCCCCAGCAACTCTGCCAGAGCCAGGAGTGATGTTAACTACGCCGTCCGGAAAACCAGCTTCTTTGAACAGTTTTGCTATATAGAGTAAAGAAAGTGGTGTTTCACTTGCTGGTTTAATAACCACTGTACAGCCAACTGCCAGAGCAGATCCCAGCTTCCAGGCAGCCATCAAAAGAGGAAAGTTCCAAGGAATGATCTGGCCTACAACCCCAGCAGGTTCATGCACAGTGTAATTCACATATTCCGGCGATACTTGTGTCGTTTTTCCTTGGATTTTCGTTGCGAAACCAGAGTAATACCTGAAGTGTTGGATTGACCCATCAACATCATCTGTTAATGCAACTTTATATGGCTTACCGTTATCAAGGGACTCAAGTTGCGCAAGCTCTTCACGGTTTTCTTCCAAAAGATCTGCGAACTTATAAAGAAGATGCGATCGTGTAGCCGCTTTCATTTCTGACCATTCACCTTCATCGAATGCTTTTCTTGCAGCTCGTACGGCAATATCGATATCTTCAGTTTGTGCTTCGCTAACTTGTGCAATCACTTCTTCATTAGCAGGGTTAATGACATCGAATGTTTCTCCACTAACCGCTGGTACGTATTCTCCATTAATATAAAGACCGATAAATCCCTCCAGGAATTTTTTTACTTTCGGCTTTAAATTGTAATCAATTGCCTCCATTTTATTTACCTCTCCTTTTAGTTTTAAAATTTTCTGTTTTAAAACGATAAATAACTGAATTTTTCAAATTATTTATTAAAACAAATCTTACCAACAAAACGAATGGTTGTAAACCACTTTTTAAAAAAGGGAATATATTTATTCATTTTTATCATTCACAACGCCTTACATTCGGGGATAGGAAACCAAGGTTATCGTGGAAAAGGTGTGCAGCCTATGTAAAAAAATCGTTTGCTTTTAAATCCACGATTTTTTAGAAAAATACCTGGTTCACTTGTTTTATATAGCCATCTAAAGTCCTTATTGCACTAAACCGCACCGATATTTGCATAAAGAAAGAGCTGCCTTAAAGACAGCTCTGATTCTATGCTAAAGTACCCGTTAAGTTCATTAGGATAAGCGATTCTATTAAAGAATCCCGTCCTTTTCTTGAATAAGCACACAACAGTCAAAGGGCTTCAACCTTAGGATTTCTCCACCAGTTGACTGTCATTATCGAGCGAGCGTCTTGGCATTTACTCGGGTTGTACTTTCGCCACTGGCAAATTAACGGCTTGCTGGGCAAGCAGGAAGCAAAGAGACGGTTTCTTGTGCTTCACCAGCAAGTGAATGAAGCAGCAGAACCGTCCCGTGCATCCTATCCTTCATTTAATTTTCATAGATAACCTTATCGTTCACTATTGTCTTAAGTACTTTGATTTCTTTGATTTTTATAGGGTCAATTTTTAACGGATTTTCTTCCAGAACAACAAAGTCCGCAAATTTCCCTTTTTCGATTGAGCCTTTTTCATTTTCTTCGAAGTTTTGCCATGCTGCATCACTTGTTACTGCGCGAAGTGCCTCTAATGGCGTGATTCTTTGCTCCGGACCAATCACCTTGCCGCTTCTTGAAGTCCGGTTAACAGCAGACCATACTGCCTGCAGCGGGTCCATTGGGGTAATATGGGAATCAAGATGAATGCTAAATTTAATACCACGATCAATGGAAGATTTAAGAGGGCTCATCATAGCGGCCCGCTCAGGCCCCATGAATATATCCCTGTGCTGATCGCCCCAAAAGAAGGTATGGGAAACAAAATATGATGGTGTAACACCCAGTTTCTTCATTTCATCCAATTGATCTATTCTAGCCATTTGGGCATGCTCAATACGATGACGGGCATCCTTACGCGGATACTCCTCCTGGGCAGTACGGAAGGCGTAAAGAATATCATCAATCGCTGCGTCTCCGTTACCATGGATCGCAATTTGGTACCCAGCCCTATGCAAATCCACTACTCGCTTCGTTAATTCCTCTCGACTTGTCGCCGGATATCCCCGATAATTCGGATCATCTCCCGGAGGCACGTGGTACGGTTTACTTAAATAGCCGGTGTACCCTTGAATGGATCCATCATGGGACAGCTTCACTGGGCCAAGCTTCAGCATATCACTGCCGAAACCTGTTACAATACCGCCTAATTCACCAGGGGTTATAGCTCCACCAAACCCGGCACCCATGGCTGTAACCCTTAACGGCAGCAAACCTTGCTTCTGATATCTTTGTAAATCAATAAGACCCTGTTTATTCGCCCCAGCTATAATCGAGGTCGTTACACCTTTTGAAATATAATCCTGGACTGCCTTTTTAAACGCTGTAAGATTTTCCTCTTCTGTAACAACAGGAATATGCTTGCTTACAAGACCTATAGCAGATTCCTCTAATACCCCAGTCGGTTCTCCTGTCTTTGGGTCTCTTACGATTACCCCACCAGATGGATCAGGAGTATCTTTTGTAATTCCTGCCAATTTAAGCGCAACACTATTAGCAACTGCCAAATGTCCGGAAGTATGTCCGATATAGATTGGATGCTCCGTTGATACCTTATCCAGATTTTCACGTGTCGGGTGACGCCCTTCCGCTAAAAGTGTCTGATCGTACCCTCGCCCGAGTATCCATTCACCTTCGTGGGTTTCCATAGCTCGATCTTTCAAGGCAATGATCAGATCATCAATATTTTTAATAGGACCTACCGGTGGACTATTTAAATTAACTTGAACAGTCCCATCCATTCCGGAGCTCGGAAAATGACTGTGGGCATCATAGAATCCCGGCAATAACACTTTATTCATTAAATCAACGACTTTTGTGTGCCGTCCCTTTAACTTACCAATTTCCTTATTTGAACCAACGGCAATGATTTTTCCGTCCTTGACTGCTACGGCTTCGGCATTGGTAGCATCTTTGTCCATGGTGATAACTTTTCCGTTAAAGTAAACAGTGTCAGCTGCAAGAGAATCAAGGTGGCCTGGAAGTGTACCTGAAGAAAAGCCTACTAATGCAAGCACAAAAACTAGGGAGAAGATAAACAAATTTCTTTTACTTAAAAAATTTCTTTTCAAGAAAAAACCCCTTTTCTGTTTTAAGATCCTATCCATAACACCTCTTGATTTATGCCATATACACCGATGATGTTCTAAGAAATATTTCATTTAAACAATCTGAAAGAGCCCCCCTCCTAAATGCTGTTGAAAAAGTTTCATAACGTCATGATGTCCGTACCAATTTAAATATATTATACTAAATATTCTGAATTTTATATAGGTATTAAATAAAAATGGGGTATTTTTCTCTAAAAATCATTAGGCTGCACCAATTGTTGAACAAAGATCAAACAGCATTGCTGAACTAACATGACTTTTGCTTCATAAAAAAAGAGTAGCAACGATTATCCCTACTGTGAAACTGTTCCACCTGTTCTTTGCCTTGCCTATATAAATTTTTATATTTAACATTTTAATTTCCATTCTTACATAATCAAATGGATTATATTCTATTAAACTAAAACGTTTTTAGGGTCAGCCCTATAAAATTTTTAATTATGAACAAAAAAAGAACCTCTAAAGAGATTCCTAAATGATATTTTTAAAAAGGTCAATCATCTTGTATAATCCTAAATCTCTGTGCTTTTTTCGATGTCGCTGCGAAAACAAATATATCGTAAATTTGTATGTGTCTGAAGGATGGCAAGAGAATGCTACTGCTGATTGGCATGATCCCATTTATTGAAATGAAATAGATTTGCGTTTTGTACAATCTCTGTTATATAGTTCATGGTGATTTTTGCAGCCGTTTGGAAATCGTAACTTTTGCGATTATTTAAAATATTTGTAAACATTCCCTGCCATACTAAAATGGTCAATTCATTAATCGCATCAACGTTTTCCTCTTTAATGTAGCCCTCTCTTAGTGCAATTTCTAAAAAGGATCGCCCTCTTTTTGACACATTACGTTCGAATAGGATAGTCTTTAATTCTTCAGGAATGTTAATCAAATCAGAAGGATAGATTTTATAATAGTCTTCGAGCAGCTTTTCAGGTTGATCAGCTAGGTCCATGATAAAAACCGCATGGAAAATTTGTGGTTGCTGAAAAGAGTGATTACAAAAACATTCCCATGCTAATAAGTACTTTTCAATTGGATCTTTTCCTTTTTCAATATAAACAGCTACCTCATCAGTGTAGCATTTCAGGAATTTCATTGAAGCGAAAAAAATCAAATGGGAGACCTCAGAAAAATAGTTATAAATGGTTGCGCTATTATAGCCCGCTTTATCCGCAACTTTCCTTATTGTTACATTCTCTAAACCTTCTTCTTCGATAATTTCAGCTGTTGCGTCCACAAAGTATTTCCACATGCGGCCCATTTGTATTTCTTTTTTTTTCATATCCATTCCCCTCACATTTTTAAAAAGATATAGGTCCATTTCAATCACTGAACCCTATAAAACAAATCTTTCTGTTTTCTTATCTATATTTTATCGTGGCGTGCTAATCAATAAAGTGCCGATGGATAAATTATACCAAACTATGGCATGGAAGCAGAAAGAACATTAGCGTGCAATAGAAACGTATAAAAATAAAAAGCTGGCAAAAAACAAAACGTTTATCGCCAGCTTCTTTACATTTTTGGGGATCTTAAGAAAACCCCATCTCATTATTCTATCACTTGGCAACCTTTTAATCCTCTTGTTTTTGCTAACTGGCTTTCATTTCTCTCTTCAGAAGCGCAATTTCTTTTCGTTTTTCTTTCGTTACTCTTTGCCAAATTATAGCCGTAATCAACCCAACAATCGTCAAGCCTAATAAAATCGCAAATAATACCTTATAACCATCTGTACCACTCCAGTGGTCCAAACAAGCACCTGCAACAATCGGCATAAAGATCTCTCCGCTATATCCAATAATCATCAAGGGCATGGCAACTGTTCCTGTTGTTTCGACAGGATAGTCTCCTTCCACCAAAATAGCGAAGTGCGTTGCCTGTAATGCATACATTGATATATAAATAATTGCTATGAAAACTAACAGTAATAAGATGAAAGAAGGCTTTCCGGGTAATAAGATGAGAGAAGCTAAACCGATTGCCAGGACACAATAGCCAATTATGACCATATTTGAAATACCAATTCGATCCCCGATAATGCCAGAGCCAAAACTTCCGATTGGGCGACAATATTGTGAAAAGTAACCCAAAGCAGCGGCTATTATTGTTGAAGCACCAAAGGCGGCCGTTGCATAAGGCGTAATATAATAGAAACTATTTATCATCGCATAAGACGTTAAAATAAGAATGGCTGCCAACCAGGTTGTTGGCATTTTGAGAATCCTCAAAAGTATTGCCCAATCAAATTTTTTATTTGCCTTTTCTTTTATTTCATCACTACTGTTGTTACCCTCAGGCTCCTTATAAAGTAACATAATCATGATTCCTAAAAGAATACACATCACGGAATAGAAAATAATCACAGAGGACAATGCCAGCTTGTCACTCAGTTGCTTTGCTAAAAAGGCGAAGAGTCCTAATACTAAAGCAGATTCGATAACTTTGGCGGCACCCCGTCCGCCTTCAAAAAAGCCGAATGCTTTTCCTTGTTCATTTTCAGATGCTAACGAACGGACGGCTTTTATTAACGCTACCCAAAAGGTCATGATGGATGTTATACCCCAAGCTGCATAGATTAGCAGCAACACAGGGTAAGGGGGATACAATAGTAAAGTAAAGCCTAGAATCCCTGTCGCAAGTAAGGATAGTGACAACAAGTGCTTCGTTCTCCATCGATCAGCCACATACCCTCCAAAGATATAGGAAATCAAACAGCAAACTCCATATGCACTGCCAAGCGTACCCATTTGTGTATTGGTTAAGTGAAAGGCATTTAAAAATACATCATAATAATAGTTTCGAAAATAAGGCAATGTATAAATCATTTCACCTGCAATGATTAAAATGACTAGAGTAGGTATATTTTTCCTTAATTTACCCTTCATCTCTTTTCTCCCCAATCTCTGGCTTTTTAAAGACCTAAACGTTCAATCTTTTGATCCCAATTCTTATGAAATGCCGGTCGGTCGTTTTCTTTAACATCCATTTCCCCAACAATCATAAAGTTTTCTGCATCAGAAGTTTGCGTAACGGTAATGTCAGCGTCAATCCACCAACCCTCACGGCCAATTCTCATTTTTTGACAAATTGTATATTTCGCGGAAAGAGGATTAGCATTATTTAATGTCAGCTCTCGCCTCAAATTGTGTTCAACCGTAACATCGATGTCATCAAAGCGATAGACCCCTTCACCAAATACCCCTCCAACACCATCGGTTATGCAAGTCCATGTATCCGTTAAAATATCGTATGTAATAGAACGATCGACTCTTCCCTCTGAAAGCATAGTTGTCGGAGTTAATGGCGCGCTTTGAGGACTCATATTCGGTCCAGATACCCGGCTTCCTTTAAAGATTGGTAATGAAAACTTTGCAGTCTCAAGATTCAGAGTAAGTGTTGCATCCTCAGGCATTGGCCAAAACATTGGCCAAAAAGTTGTTGCAATAGATAAACGTACCCGGTGCCCGGCTTTAAATTTATGCCCGCAACAGTCTAAATTAACAAATGCATTTACCTTTTCACCAGGGGTTAACAAGTCTACTTGATCATGTCCATTTAAATGGGTTAAATTCATTACTCCATAAGAAACACGGGTAACGGCTCCATCTGGTGCCACATCTGATAGTTGTGCGAAAAGCATTGCCTTTGGTTTGTCACTTGTCATTTGTACTTCAAATCTTGGATAACCAACTATTTCTAATGGGCTTTCTAAGACATCCCCTTCAAATACCATCGCCATACCATCATCCAATCGTTGGTCTGACGGACTTTCACCCGGTACTCCGGCACCCATCCATTCACCTGATAAAAGGCCGTGATTTAAAGGTGTTTTTAATAACACTCGCTCTTCTGTTTCATCTCTTTCTTCTAGCAATTTACCATGAGTCAATTGATAAGTTTGCGTTAGTACTTCATTTGATGGCCAGGAACCGAGTCCAACCCACTCTCCTTTACTTACTGGTTTAATGGAAGAAGGAGGCATACTTTCCTCAAGCCATACATTCACCATCGGTCCATCCATCGCATCGTTCTCTTTTCCTTTTAGCCAATGGTCCCACCATTTAACAGCTTCTTGCAAAAAGCCCATTGCCGGTCCTGGAACTCCATCATGAGGGTATACGTGTGCCCAAGGACCAATAATCCCCTTCCTAGGAACTGAAAGCCCTTTCATTAAACTTAATACGGTATTCGTATAAGAATCTTCCCAACCATCGATGGCTAGAACCGGAACTTCAATGTCATCATAATTTTCACAAACTGAACCATGCTTCCAATAAGCATCTCTCGTTTGGTGCTCCATCCATTGCGCCATCCATAAAGGCATTTCCTCTAATCTTTCCAGCCATTTTTCACGCCAGCTATCCCCAACAATATGAGGGTCAAGTGGACGCACCTGATAGGCTAGCATAATGGCCCCCCACCAGAAATTATCATTTAAGAGGCAACCGCCTTTATAGTGGATATCATTGTTATACCGGTCATCGGTAAACCCGAGTGTTATAAATGCTTTTAAATTTTTGGGTCTTCTGGCTGCAACCTGAAGAGAATTAAACCCCCCCCATGATTTACCCATCATACCGATATTTCCATCACACCAATTTTGCTTTGAGATCCAATCAATAACTTCCAGAGCATCATCTTGTTCTTGCTGTAAGTATTCATCCCTTAGCAGACCATCTGATTCTCCCGAACCTCTCATATCCACTCTGACAACTGCATAACCGTTCCCGGCAAAATAACCATGCATCGGTTCATCTCTTGCCCTTGTACCGTCTGTTTTTCTGTAAGGAATGTACTCTAAAATGGCAGGTACTTTTTGCCCTTCCCTACCTTCAGGCAACCAGATACGACTTGAAAGTCTAGTTCCATCCTTTAAAACAATCCAAGTGTTTTCAATGGTTTGAAACGCATAAGGGAAATTAGTGATAATTTCTTTTTCTTTATATTTTGTTGACATTTCCCATCCTCCTCTTTGTCATTTTTCATCCGCCGAATAGTGGTCAATATCATTATTTTTTAACTCACTTTAAGCGGTTTCTATAAAATTTTTAATCGAAATCACATAACAATCACAGTAATTTTATAATCATGATTACTTGTGAACCTAGTATATCACCCCAAGATATGATGAACAACTTAATATTTTCCGAATTTTTTGATTAAATTTTACTTTACATAAAAAGAAAAGATGATTTGTTCTTCACCTTTTCTTTTCCATGTAGCCGAACACAAGGCAGATTGAATTTGTTTTGCTTTACCCCTAAACTCTCTTTAATGTAAGCAGGGATTATATACAATTCCCTATTGTGATATATAGATACGAACACATCGTTACTGATCGAGCAGGAGTGGTTGAAAGAAATTCACCAACGATTAGGGCATACAGATATTCAAACAACGATGAATAACTATGCTCATAAGACTGACAAAATAAAGAAAAAAGCCCCCACAGTAATCTGTGGGAGGCCTTCAACTTTAAAGATATTCACATGTTAGGTGAGCATTCATTCAGAATCCTCCTATAAACCCTCTCTAACGGATTTAGGGAATGATTGCATCATGCCGTCCATTCATTTTTATATATAATAGAAAAAAATAGTGTTTGAAAAAAGGCATTAAATCAGTGTTCTTAAGCAGTTTGACTGAATGTTTTTAATGAGATATAAAACATTGGAGGACAAAAGAGGCCTACTAATGTATATATTAAGCCCTTCTCAATTGAGTGGGGCTTTTGTCTTCAACAGATAATTCCTTTTACTTTCTTTTTCCACGCACTTTATTCAATTCTAGGCAAACTTCAACAATTATCATGAAATATATTACAACTTTCCTTTTACAAAATTAAACAAAAAGCAACAATATTAAACAATAAAAACAGTTGATTATCAATATATAGTTTATGGAAATTATAATGGAATAAAATCTAGTAATTTTGTGCTCCTAAAATTACTAGATTTTTCAAATGGCACAGTACTTTTTAAACAGGAAAAACAACCCAAAAATTTAATCTTCTAAAATTAAGTATTATATTTCACAATAAAATTTTTGTAGAGCGGATTTTTAACTGCCCCTGATTTTACGACAAGATATTAAGTACATTCAAATTACAATAAGCTTGTATTAAAATTTCCAGAATTTTGGGGGTGCAGTTTTTGACAAAACAGAAAAAGCAGAAATGGAAAAGGAATTTAGTGGTGATGACTGCCATAACCGGACTAGGGTTCTCTACATTTTATCCTGGCCTAAGTATTCCGGTTGCAGCGGTCGAACAGCCTGACCAGCAGATTCCTAAGGAAGAACCGGTCTCAATCGTTCAACTTGTAGTACCAAATGATAAGGCAAAGGACAAGCTTCTTGAGCTTGGAATTGACCTTACCCACAGAATCGAAGAACACGACGGAGTCTATGAAGTGGATGCCGTTGTCACACCAACAGAAATTGCCATGTTAAAGACTTTTGGCATCCATGTAAAAGAGACCGTGATCACCGAAAATCAATGGAACACACGCGTGGCAGAGCGGCAATCCACTGTCCAGTTACAGGCCAGTCTGACAGCTTCCGAAGATACACTTAAAGTCCTTAGGGCAAACCATTTTACCAATCAATCAGGCACCTTCCTATATCTCGAAGTGAAATCAAGCGCCGGTGCGACTGCTAGCACAGCACTTAAAGCAACTTGGACCGAGAACGGTGAGGAAAAATCCGCTACACTTTCTAGATTGGTAGATTACGGTGAATATTTATATCACTATTTGCTTCTACCAGTTAGCTCCATTCCTTCATCTGTTAAAATTGAAAGTAATCTTGGAGGAACAGCTACGAGCACCATTACTGAATGGTTAGGGAAAGAGCCGAAACATCCAAAAACAGATTATGTTACGGATTTTGTTGACCACTATATGGCACCGAATGAATTATATGAACGTGCCGAAAAACTTGCAAAAGAATTTCCCAACTTGGTAGAAATCATTGATATGCCAAATAAAACAAATGGTTACAGACGGCTTGCCCAAGCAACTATCGGCGGCACGACCAATCTCGCAGTTGTTGTTTCCTCAAAAGCATGGGGGCATGAAGGCGGGAATGATGTATCGATAGAATTCAAGAATCCAGGAACCAATAATGCACCACTAAAAGTGACTGTGGATGGTACCAAGATTTTAGTAGATTTAGCTACCGATTCGTCCGGAAAGGCAACAAGTACGGCCGCACAAGTGGTTAAAGCACTGAATGAGAATGCTAGCCAACTTGTCACTGCGACTACATACCGCGGTAATACTGGTGCTGGTGTTGTCGCACCAACTACGAATGCTGCGTTATTAACTGACGGCTTGAAAGCTGGGGCAGACGTTTCCCGTGATCCTTTTACAGTAAAAGCGATCCGAATCGGCAAGCATCGTGACGGTTCTAAACCAGGTGTTCTTGGATATGCTCAGGAGCATGCCCGTGAATGGGTGACCCCACTCGTAACAATCGAAACGGCGGAAAGACTACTGCGAAACTATAGTCAAGATAGTGAGACAAGAAAGCTTGTCGATAATCTTGATATATTCCTTGTACCTTCAGTAAACCCTGATGGTGCCAATTACAGCTTCAATGATTACAATATGCAGCGTAAGAATATGACCAATCACTGTGGTCCCACTGCCTCTGACCCTGGGTACCGTAATAATTGGGGAGTTGACCTTAACCGTAACCATTCTGTTGGTTCCGTATTTGATGGCTATATTGGCGGAGGTACAAGTTGCACGGGAGAAACTTACGCTGGACCAGCTGAAAACTCTGAGCCTGAAGGAAGAAACCTTGTCTGGCTTGCTGACAAAAACCCAAATATTAAGTTTGCAATGAATATTCATAGTTATGGCGGCTACTTCATGTGGTCCCCTGGTGCTTACGATTCAAAACGTACAACACTTCCACGTCCATCAGCTGGTGAAGAAGCGTTTTACTGGGCAGCTTCTGATAACATCTTAAATGATATTCAAGATCACCGCGGAACGGTCATTCTACCTAGCCGTACAGGTCCAATTCCTGACGTACTATACTCTGCTGCAGGTAACTCTGCGGACTACCTATGGTATGAAAAGGGGATTTATGCCTGGAACTTCGAAGTAGGGGCAGATTTATGGAATAAGGATACAAAAAGATGGCAGGCAGTTGGATTCCAGCCAGCCTTTGTAGAAGGTCATGAAGAAGCAATGGAATTTGCCAATGGATTGATTGGCTTAATTAAAGTAGCCTACAACAGTGCAAAGGACCATCAGCCGCCTTCCTCAAAAGCTACACCTGGAAACGGCAAATACACAGGTCCGGTTGATGTTAAGATTGAAACAAGTGAGCCAGCCACCATTTATTATACGCTTGACGGCAGCCGCCCTACCTTCCAATCAGCTAAAATTAAATTAAGCGGCACCCGTGAATTTGCGGAAACATTAAAAATTGAAAAGACAACAACAATCAATTATTTCACTGTGGACGCCGCAGGAAACATTGAGAAAAACTACAATCCACTTGGTAATGGGAAAAACTATAATTCTATAACGCTTACAATAAAATAACGGTTTGCAAGGGGTTAGCCTTAAAGTGCCGTAAAAAAATCTTTATCCCACCGGACATTTGCTAAACAGAATAATAAAAATAAAAAGCCCTTCTATAAAGGCAGTTGTAGGAATTAAGGAGATACAGCAACGATTAGGACATACAGATATTCAAACAACTAAGAACATCTATGCTAATATGACTGACAACAAAGAAGAAAAAGGCCTCCCACAGTTAACTGTGGGAGGCCTTCAACTTTAAAGATATTCACATGTTAGGTGAGCATTCATTCTGAATCCCCGTTAAACCCCCTCTAAGGGATTTAGCGAATGATTACATCATGCCGCCCATGCCGCCCATGCCGCCCATGTCAGGCATGCCCATGCCGCCAGCGCCTGCAGGTTCTGGTTTGTCAGCAACGACAGCTTCTGTAGTTAAGAACATAGCTGCTACAGAACCAGCGTTTTGTAGAGCTGAACGAGTTACTTTAGTAGGATCGACGATACCGGATTCGATCATGTTCACCCATTGTCCAGTAGCTGCATTGAAGCCAGTGCCTACTGCTTCGCCTTTAAGGCGCTCTACGATTACAGAGCCTTCAAGACCGGCATTGTGAGCGATTTGACGAACAGGCTCTTCGATTGCGCGAAGAACGATTTTCACGCCTGTTGCTACGTCGCCTTCCGCTTGAATTTCAGCGATTTTATTGTATACGTTTAGAAGTGCTGTACCACCACCGGCTACGATACCTTCTTCAACAGCGGCACGAGTGGAGTTCAATGCATCTTCAATACGAAGTTTGCGTTCTTTCAATTCTGTTTCGGTAGCTGCACCAACCTTGATTACCGCTACGCCACCAGCTAATTTAGCAAGGCGTTCTTGTAATTTTTCACGGTCGAATTCAGAAGTCGTTTCTTCTAATTGAACACGGATTTGGTTTACACGAGCTTGAATTTGAGCTGTATCTCCAGAACCTTCAACGATCGTTGTATTTTCTTTTGTAACAACCACTTTAGACGCACGGCCTAATGAATCGATTGTTGCAGATTTAAGGTCAAGTCCGATTTCTTCAGTGATCACTTCGCCGCCTGTAAGAGCTGCGATGTCTTCAAGCATTGCTTTACGACGGTCACCGAATCCAGGAGCTTTAACCGCAACAGCGTTGAATGTTCCACGAAGTTTGTTCACAACAAGAGTTGCAAGCGCTTCGCCTTCTACATCTTCAGCAATCAATAATAGCGGTTTCCCTTGTTGAACGACTTGCTCAAGGACAGGAAGGATTTCTTGGATATTCGTGATTTTTTTATCTGTGATCAAGATATATGGATTCTCAAGGACAGCTTCCATTTTATCTGAATCAGTAACCATGTATGGAGATGCATATCCGCGATCGAACTGCATACCTTCTACTACGTCCAATTCAGTTGTGAAACCTTTGGACTCTTCGATTGTGATGACGCCGTCGTTACCAACGCGCTCCATCGCTTCTGCAATCAGTTGGCCCACTTCTTCATCAGCTGAAGAGATGGCAGCAACTTGTGCGATTGATTCTTTGTTTTCAACAGGTTTGGAAATGGCTTTCAATTCTGCAATGGCTGAATTGACGGCTTTCTCGATTCCTTTACGGATACCCATTGGGTTAGCACCAGCTGTTACGTTTTTAAGACCTTCACGGATCATCGCTTGTGCAAGAACCGTTGCAGTGGTAGTACCGTCACCAGCTACATCGTTTGTTTTGCTTGCTACTTCAGCAACCAATTTCGCACCCATGTTTTCGAATGCATCTTCCAATTCGATTTCTTTAGCGATCGTCACACCGTCATTTGTGATAAGCGGTGAACCGAATTTTTTCTCAAGGACCACGTTACGACCTTTTGGTCCAAGCGTTACTTTAACTGCATCTGCAAGTGCGTCCACACCACGAAGCATGGAACGGCGAGCTTCTTCACTAAATTTAATTTCTTTAGCCATTTATAAGTACCTCCCTAAAATTTTAAGAAAATTTTCGTTCAGTTAAGTATGATGTATAATTAGCCGATAACAGCTAGAATGTCGCTTTCACGTAAAATTAAGTATTCAGTGTCTTCGAATTTAACTTCAGTACCTGCATATTTTGAGAAGATAATTAGATCGCCTTGGGCAACCTCTAAAGCAACACGTTCGCCATTTTCAAGGACACGGCCAGTACCAACTGCTACTACCTTACCTTCTTGTGGCTTTTCTTTAGCAGTATCAGGAAGAACAATACCGCTTGCAGTTTTTTCTTCAGTTTGAACTAGTTCAATAATAACGCGATCACCTAATGGTTTTAACAAGTGAAACAACCTCCTCATATTCTCTTGATAATTTGTTTCATGATTATTAGCACTCTTCATCATCGAGTGCTAACACATTTATAATATTAAATAAACCGAGCCTTTTTTGCAAGTATCTTATTGAAAATTTTTTATTAATTTCTGATAAATTACGGGTAAACTACTTTAGCATAATGATTTCATAAACAATGTAATTGAAATGTTGTGTTAGGGGTACCTTTAAGTGGTGTTCTGCCTCAATATTTGATACCATTTTGGAGTATGCGTTTATAGATTGTCCCCATATCAGGAACGTTCCGAACGGGATGGGTGACTATAAAAGGAGTTTTCATTTTTGAAAAAAGAATATTGGTTCGTCATCATCACTTATATTGCCATGCAATTATCCAGTATTGTTGGTGTACCCATTTTCATGCTGATCGGGTCTTCTACCGGAATGCCGGCAGATGAACTCGAAGTGAAGTCTGCAGCATACTGGATAGTTTTCAGTTTTCTCGCTGCTTTATTCTTGATTCTTTTTTTAATGAGAAAAGATATGAGGGAAAAGTTGGACACGAGAAAACAAACTTCCGTCCCGATGTCCATATTATGGGCAATTGCAGGAGTGTTCATGGCGCTTTTTGCACAAAGCATTGCCGGCAGCATTGAACAAATGCTTGGGGTGGAGTCTGAATCCGAAAATACGCAGCAACTTATTTCACTCATTTACAAAGTCCCCATGGTCATTTTCGTCACTTCAGTAATTGGACCTATATTGGAAGAATTAATTTTCCGGAAAATCATTTTCGGATCACTTCATAAACGCTTTAACTTCTTTATTTCAGCTTTAATCAGCTCAGTTATTTTCGGCTTGGCGCACGGTGAATTTGAACATCTTCTTTTATATACGGCAATGGGCTTCACCTTTGCTTTCCTTTATGCGAAAACAGGCCGCATTCTCGTTTCCATGAGCGCTCATATTGCGATGAATACGCTTGTTATCATCCTTCAAGTGGTATATCGGGAGGATATTGAGAAGATGCTAGATACTGCACAGGCCTTCATCGGAGGTTTATTATGAAACGTCAATCACCATTATTCATGGGCATCATCTATGCAGGCTTAGGAGCTCTTTTTACCGCTATCGCAATTCAAACCGTCAATTCTTCCGGGTGGGGACTCTTTGCCTACATACTTGTCCTTATTGCAACGCTTGATTTTGGATCGGGATTACGCATGATCATGCTGCACTTTAAGATTAAAGCTGCACAAAAAAATAAGAAAAAATAAAAAAACGCTGCAATGATGCAGCGTTTTTTTCATTCCTCCAATGCGGCTTCTTCCACTACAGGATAATGTTTCAGGAAGTAGATGAGCGACTGAAGCTCCACGGCCAGGTCAATGTGGTGAACCCTTATGGATGGTGGCACTGTCAGCCGTGCAGGTGTGAAATTCAATATTCCTTTTATATCGGCCTTGACTAGGCGATCGGTTATCGTCTGGGCTACCTGTGCAGGCACTGTCAAAATAGCCGCAGTAATATTATTTTCCTGCAATAGTGTATCGATTTGATCCATATGATAGATGGGCACATCAGCTATTCGCTTGCCGACCTTTTCATCAGAAACTTCGAAAGCCATTTCAATTTTTGTATTATTATTTTTCATGAAATTATAATTTAAAAAAGCGGTCCCTAAATTTCCTACCCCGATTAAAGCGACTTTGGTCAATTCATCTTGATCTAGTGTTTTTCTGAAGAAGGATAATAAATAATTGACATTGTAGCCGTAGCCTTTTTTCCCAAGCGCGCCAAAGTAGGAAAAATCACGGCGAATTGTGGCGGAATCCACTTTTACTGCTTCACTTAGCTCAGCCGAGGAAACTCTTTGTTTGCCTGAGGAATGTAAGTTCTTTAAAAATCGATAATACAATGGCAACCTTTTGGCTGTCGCCTGCGGTATCTTTGGGTCATGGTTCATTGTTCTTCCCCGCTTTCACACATGCTTTTCAACTTAATCTCTATCTGTTTGATTTACTTGCCTTTTATAATCGCTACTGGACACTCCGCCCGTTTTCTCCACTAAGAATGTAGGCCCGATCACCATTCCTTTATCAATGGCCTTACACATGTCATAAACAGTCAAGGCAGTCACGGATGCAGCTGTTAACGCTTCCATTTCCACACCTGTACTCCCTTTTGTCTTAGCTTCCGTTTCAATCCTAAGCCTATATCCTTGTTCTTCTTTTTCCCAATCAAAGGCTATATTGACCCCTTGCAGAGCAATGGGATGGCACATCGGAATTATATTGGATGTATTTTTGCTGGCCATTATTCCTGCAACTTGCGCAACAGCCAGTACATCGCCTTTTTTCATTTTATGGTTCGTGACCAATTCATATATTTCATCATTCAATAAAATGCTCGATTGAGCTACTGCCGTCCGGGTTGTTTCAGGCTTAGCACTCACATCGACCATTTTGGCCCTGCCCTGTTCATTAAAATGCGTTAAGTCTCCCATTTAAGTAACCCCTCCTAAATCATACACTATTATTCCACTTTATGTAACAGCTTTTGTTTAAGCTTGGAACCAAGCTGTTGCCGATAATAACTAAAATACGTTACACTTACAGTAATCAATTGAGGTGAAATCTATGATTTTATTACAAATCAATCAACTATCGAAATATTATGGAGCTGAACTTATTTTATCAAATATGAAGCTCGAAGTTCAAAATAAAGATCGAATTGCGCTTGTCGGCCGAAATGGCGCCGGTAAATCCACTCTGCTTAAAATAATAGCCGGGCAGCTTTCCCATGATGGCGGTGAAATAATCAAACCAAAAGGCGTCACAATCGGCTATATGGCCCAGGATACGGGATTGGAATCCGAACTGACCATTTGGGATGAAATGCTGACTGTATTCACGGACCTTATAGAGCAGGAAAAGGAACTGCGTCGCCTTGAGGCTGATATGGCCAGACCTGACATGTTTGAAAACGAAACAATTTACCAAAAAGTGCTGAATGAATACGACACTTTGATGGTGGCATTCAAGGAGAAGGGCGGTTATCAGTATGAAGCGGATATCCGTTCCGTATTGCATGGACTTCAGTTTGCTGACTTTGACTATTCTACCCCAATTTCCACTTTAAGCGGTGGACAAAAAACAAGGCTCGCATTAGGGAAACTGCTTTTGAGGAAACCGGATATATTGATTCTGGATGAGCCGACGAACCATTTGGATATCGAAACCCTCTCTTGGCTTGAACAATATTTACAAAGCTACCAGGGAGCTGTCCTTATTGTTTCCCATGACCGGTATTTTTTAGATAAAGTAGTGAACCTCGTATATGAGATTTCCCGGAATAACATGAAAAAATACCATGGTAATTATAGTTCTTATCTAGAGGGAAAAGCGGCAGATTATGAGCGGGACATGAAACTGTTCGAGAAACAACAAGGGGAAATTGAAAAGCTTCGCGACTTTGTCCAACGTAATATCACCAGGGCTTCCACCACGAAAAGAGCACAAAGCAGACGAAAACAGCTCGAAAAGATGGATGTATTGGACAAGCCGCAAGGTGATGAAAAATCCGCGAATTTTTCTTTCCAGATTGAAAGGCAAAGCGGAAATGAAGTACTTCACCTCCAGGACTTGGCTATTGGATATGATGGGGAAACGGTATCAAAGAATATAAATTCCCGGATGACTAAAGGTGAGAGCATAGCGCTTGTCGGCCCAAATGGAGTTGGAAAATCCACTTTATTGAAAACGATCATTTCTAAGTTGCCTGCACTTTCTGGTGGTTTCCGTTTTGGAACGAACGTAGAAGTCAGCTACTACGATCAAGAACAGGCTAACCTTGTATCCAATAAACGCGTACTCAATGAATTATGGGACGACTATCCCCTTAAACCGGAAAAGGACATTCGCACCGTACTCGGTAATTTCCTATTTAGCGGAGATGATGTTTTAAAAACCGTTTCCACACTAAGCGGGGGCGAAAAGGCCCGGCTTGCTCTAGCCAAAATGATGATGCAAAAGGGGAATTTTTTAATTCTTGATGAACCAACGAACCATTTGGACCTCGATAGTAAATTGGTGCTTGAAAACGCCTTGATCGATTATCCAGGAACCATTCTTTTCGTATCACATGACCGTTATTTCATAAATCGGATAGCAACGAAAGTGATAGAGCTCTCCACAGACGGCAACGAAGAATTCCTCGGTGATTATGATTATTATCTGGAGAAGAAACAGGAGCAGGCGGAAATCCAAGCACTTGAACGGCAGGAACAGGCTAAAACTTTAGATGCAGCTGTAGAAAAAACAAATTACAAGATTGATAAAGAAGCAAAAAAAGCTGAACGCCAGCGAAAACGGCGCATTGAGGAAATCGAGGCAGCCATGGAGCTTCTTGAAATCGAAATAAACGAATATAATGATCTCCTTTGTGATCCGAGTGTTTTTCAGGACCATGAAAAAGTAATGGAGGTCCAAACGAAGCTTGATCATGCACAGGAAAGGTTGGATCAGCTTCTCGAAGAATGGACTGAACTGGAAGAATGATAAAAGACCGAGTCAATCGACTCGGTCTTTTTGTTTTCCAATCAAAACGTCGCTTGGAAAGTTATCCACAAAATTGTTAACAAACCACTTACCGCTCACTAGCCATTAATTTAGGTTATGCACATTATCCACAGAAACATATCCACTTATCCACAAAAACACCGCTTTATACACATGCAGTAAGATTATCAAAAAAACTTTATCCACAGAATATTCTATTTTTTTATAAACACGATAAAAAAGACAGGATACCCAAGTGAGGGATCCTGTCTTCTCGTCCATTAAAATGCTTCGATATCCAATCCAGGATTTCCGTTCAAATCCAAACCGGATCGTTTTCCCTTTTCAAACATGACACTGCCAGCAGCACCGATCATGGCTGCATTGTCCGTACAAAGATACAGGGGCGGAATGGATATATCCATAGGCAAATCCTTAAAAGCTTCAGCTAATGCTTCCCTAAGCCCTTTATTTGCCGCAACTCCGCCAGCAAGCAATACCTGCTTCACATCATATTCCTTTGCAGCCTTTACAGCTTTCATTACAAGCACTTCTATCACGCTTGCTTGGAAACTTGCCGCTAGATCTTTAGGTTCGATTTGTTCCCCGCGCTGTTCAGCATTATGCAAAGTGTTGATTACCGCTGATTTCAACCCGCTGAAAGAAAAGTCATAGCTGCCATCCAACCATGCCCGAGGCAGTTTCAAAGTTGGTGATCCTTCTTGTGCCAGCCTATCGATATGCGGGCCGCCAGGATAAGGGAGCCCCAAGGTTCGGGCCACTTTATCATACGCCTCACCTGCAGCATCATCCCGCGTCTCCCCTATCACCTTGAACGAGCCCGGTTCTTCTAAAAGCACCAATTCCGTATGGCCTCCCGAAACGACTAAAGAAAGCGCAGGATATTCGATCTCCTGAATAAGACGATTTGCATAGATATGGCCCGCGATATGATGCGTACCGACAATCGGTATTCCATGTGCGAAAGCTACAGCCTTCGCTGCATTCACGCCTATTAATAGTGCCCCTACCAGACCGGGGCCTTCTGTAACGGCAATGGCATCCAAGTCTTCATATGTCACACCGGCTTGCAGCAGTGCTTCTTCAAGAACGATCGTAATTTGTTCCACATGATGACGGGAAGCTATTTCCGGGACGACACCGCCAAAACGTTTATGGCTTTCGATTTGTGAAGCCACGACATTACTCAGTATCTCCGTCCCATTTTTTATGACAGCTGCAGCGGTTTCATCGCAGCTCGTTTCAATACCTAATATAAATTGATCTTTTTTCATGAAAAATTCACCCACATAACATAAGCATCTTCTTGATTGTCTGTATAATAATTTTTTCGGATTCCACCCTTTTGGAAACCAAGTTTTTCATAAAGTGAAATGGCTACTGCATTACTGACACGGACCTCAAGCGTCATCCTCACAACACCCATCGAAATGGAGATTTCAATCATCTTCCTGAGCAAGGCTTCCCCAAGCTTTTGCCCCCGGTATTCTGGCAAAATCGCTATATTGGTAATGTGGGATTCATCAATGACGATCCACGCACCGCAATATCCGGCAATTTTCCCTTCATCCTCTATCACCATGTATACAGCATATTGATTATGATTCAATTCATTAAAAAAAGCTTCCCGGCTCCAAGGCAAAGTAAAGGACTGCTTTTCCACATTAAGCACTTGGTCGATATCTTTCGTATTCATCTTTCGGAACGTCAATGTTTTACTCATAATTATCGGTCGCTTTCCTTGTTTATTTCCCCTGCTGTTCAAGCCACTTAGCTTCTGCTTCAGCCATGCGGATATAATTCGGTACAAACTGGTGAACATCGACTTCGGTCTTATCGAGACCAATGAACGCCAGTTCGCTTGGTCTTGAGTTAAATGACTGAACCGGAGCAAATACCGCTAATTCGCCTAATGCTTCCGTAATTGCGTCCCGGTGGATGTCCACGTCTTGACCAACGAATAAAACAGGACGATTTAATTCCTTCAATTGATTCGCCCACTCAGAGGATAGAATATTACAATCTTCAATGACTGTCTTTAAAGAGTTATTTTCCATTTCATATAATCCAGTATAAATCTGCCCTCTTCTTGCATCGAACAACGGAGAGATCAACCCGTTAAAATAACGTCCATTAGCTGCTAATACCTCTAAGCTGGAAACACCCGATAACGGAATCTGAAGTGTCCATGCCAAGCTTTTTGCAATCGTCACTCCAATCCTGACGCCTGTATAGGATCCTGGGCCTTGAGCGACCACTATCTTAGTCAAATCCTTCGGTTTAGTATCACAATCCCTCAACAGGGTTTCAATTGCTGGCATAACCCGCACCGAATGGTTTTTCTTTAGGTTCGTCGTGTACTCACCAATTACTTGACTCCCGTTTACCAGGGCAACCCCTAATGTGAAATTCGATGTATCTATAGCTAAAACCTTCATCAAATAATCTCCTTACATAACTTTACATATCTTTCACCTTTGGCTTTCAGAACAAAACGCCGGCTTGTATCGCCCAGACGATAAATATAAATGGTCAAGATTTCCTCGGGAAGTTGATCCTTTATTAAATGGGCCCATTCAACGACAGTTACTCCATCACCATCAAAATATTCTTCAAAACCTAAATCTTCTTCAGATTCACTTACCCGATATACATCCATATGATATAAAGGCAATCGGCCCATGTATTCCTTTATTATCGTAAAGGTAGGGCTATTCACCATTCTGGTTACACCTAATCCTTTAGCAAGCCCTTTTGTGAATGCCGTCTTCCCAGCGCCCAAGTCGCCTTCTAAAGCCAGCACATCGCCACTTGAAAGCTTTTGTGCCAATTCATGCGCAAATCGCGCTGTTTCTTCCTCATTCTGAGAAATCCATTCAACCTGTTGCATATATCAATCACCTTTATCATTATTAGGAAAACGTCCTAAATTTCATGTTGAAAACCATAAACGCAATATATGGAACATAAACCATTCTATATGTAGTTTACCTTGTTTCAAAAGAAGAAACAAATAAGTTAGGGACATAATTATTCAAATCTCGGATAAAACAAAAAAACGAAACCTAGGTTTCGTTTTTTTCATGATTGCGGGGACAGGATTTGAACCTGCGACCTTCGGGTTATGAGCCCGACGAGCTACCGGACTGCTCCACCCCGCGACGGTATAAATGCTTCATTTATAATTATAGTATTCCCAATCACTCAAAAAGAATACAAAGATTATAGCTTGGCGGCGTCCTACTCTCACAGGGGGAAACCCCCAACTACCATCGGCGCTGAAGAGCTTAACTGCCGTGTTCGGAATGGGAACGGGTGTGAC
>NZ_JBNNUC010000010.1:0-73667 GCF_050279365.1 Peribacillus sp. NPDC094092
CTGCGAAGTTTTTAACTTATTTTAAATCGCTGTGTTTTTCAGCGACCATTTCATCTTATCATTTTCATAGTAAGAAGTCAACAGTTATTTTTTCTACAATTTGCCGAAAGTGATGAATTTTTTCGTTTGTCTTAGTTGGTGCTTATTTATATTAAGCCCATTTCACTTTAAAGTCAACGCTTTTTTCGCCATTTTTAATATTTATATCTTGCAACGGCTCTTAGCTTCTCAACAATTACAAGACAATACTTATAAAGTAGAAAGAATGGCAACGATACATGGAATGGGTCTATATCTTTTTTACCCCTTCTTAATTAATGAAATTCGGAAATAACCAAGTTGACTTCACAATTTTCATTATGTTATTATATAACCAAGTAAAATAATCGGAATAGTTAATTTTATTTATGAACTTTCTACCAATAAAACTTAGCTAATTTAAAGGAGATGGTAATATGACAGCAGCAATGGTAATACCAGGTGCGGAATCTTTTTTCTTACCCGGCAATTCTATCGGCATTCTTATTTGCCATGGTTTTAATGGAACACCACAAAGCGTAAGGTATTTAGGTGAAAAATTCGCCGCCAGAGGCTTTACTGTCTTCGCTCCTCGACTGGCAGGCCACGGCACGGATGAATATGAAATGGAAACGAGCCATTATCAGGAATGGATACAAGATGTTGAAACGGCTTATGCAAAATTAAAACAAACCTGCACCCATGTATTCGCCATCGGACAATCAATGGGAGGCGCTCTTGTTCTCGATTTAGCTACAAAAGTGGCTTGTGATGGAATTCTCACCATCAATGCCGCTCTCCAAGTTCCTGAATATGAAAAATACCGCAACCAATCGGTTCCGCGCTTCATTCCTGAAGGCAAGCCTGATATAAAAGACGAGGCAACTAAAGAAATCACATATGACCAAGTTCCGGCAAAAGCGATTAATCAATTGCTAGATATAATGGAACATACCAGCCAAAAACTAGTAGACGTTTCGTGCCCGATACTTATCTTCCATTCTCCAGAAGATCACGTTGTACCAGATTCGTGTTCCTATCAGATTTACGATACTGTCATGTCCGGTGATAAGGAGATGGCTCCCCTTGAAAATTCATATCATGTGGCCTCATTAGATCATGACAAAGACCATATCATTGATCAGTCATATCAGTTCATTCAAAGGTTAAGCAAAAGAGCAATCATCGCTTCTTAAACTCCTATCTCCATATAAATAAGGTTTACCCCCTATACTTCACGGGTATATATAGCATATAAAGAAAAAGGAGGTAACATAATGAGCGGTTTATCGGACAAAGTAAAAGGTGCTGTTAATAAAGTTAAAGGTGAAACGAAAGACCAAGTCGGAAACGCGAAAAATGATCCTCACTTACAAGCAGAAGGTAAAGTAGATAAATTAAAAGGCAATCTCCAAGACGGCATTAGTAAATTGAAAAATGACCGTTAATTGCAAATAACCGAATAGAGGAATCTCCCTCTTAACGAACAGTCTCATTTTCATAAAAGTGACCCCCCATTTATAGAAAAGAGGCGGCAGATAATCTGCCGCCTCTTCCTTCTTCAATTCGCTTGAATAACAACAACACACATATCATCAGGTTGATCTTGCTGCATTTCCGGTGACATCAATAAGTCGATAGGGGGAGTTTCTTTACAATCGAACCATCTCGTCGAGACCGCTTCTTTTATTTGGTCGAGTCCTTCCGTCCCGTCTCGATCCAGTGCTTCCATGACTCCATCCGTAAAGAGCATAAGCTGAATCTTTTCTTCATAATGAATGACGGATTTCTCAATATTCATTTCGGTGAAGAACCCGACAGGACATGTCCCTTTTGAAAGCGGGGCCACTTTTCCATCGTCCATTAAAGCAAATCCTGGAGGATGTCCGGCATTCACATATTCCACCGTCTTTTGCTCTGTATCAATGATCATATAAATCGCGGTAAAATAATAATGCACTTGATTATCTTTTTTATTAAGGGTACTCATCCAACGATTCATTTCGTTTATTACTGCCACTGGGTCCGAATGTGTCCTGATGGCATCCCTCAATACGGAGGAAATGAACATGCATACAAGCGAGGCGGATATGCCATGTCCCATCATATCCAAGAGGATGATTCCATACCGATTTTCATCGATGCGGTGCCAATAGTACATATCCCCTGCTAATTTATTCGCAGGTAAGTATGATGCCCTTATAGTTAAGTGGTCATTTATAATGGGTTCACTTAATAAGCTGCTTTGAACCTGCATGGAAAGATCCAATTCATTGCGGATTTTTTCATCCTGCATTTTATGCCAATCTTTTTCATATTTAAGTCTTAATCCGACGCGAATCCTCGCAAGTAAATCTATTTTATTGATGGGCTTCATTATATAATCAATTCCACCAACATCAAGTGCCTCGGCCACCTTGTTTGAATCTTCAAGGGCGGTCACAAAAATGACGGGTATATCTCTAAGGTGAGGAATACTTTGAAGTCTCCTGCACGCCTCTATCCCATCTATCTCCGGCATCATGATATCAAGAAGAATGATATCAACTGAAGTCTCTTTAGGTTGCGGACTATCCACCTGTAAATATTCAAACATCTCAACAGCTGAAGTTAATGATAGAAAGTCCGTATAGCCAGCTCGTTTTAGAATTTTCTCTATAACGAAAAGGTTAACCTGGTTATCATCTACGATTAAAATCGTCATTCTTTCATTCCCCTTTTGGCTTATATCGAGCGGCAACTTTTATCTTTTTTTATGGAACTGTACTTTACAAAACTCCCAATAAAGGGATTTTTCTATTATATTATAACGAAGTTCAGTCTCATTTAATAATGATAAACCATGGCAGCGATTTTACATGGAGACCAACTCATTATATATACCCCTTCTTCCAATATCTTAAACATAGATATGCAAAAAAAGTGAAAAATAATGTACTAAATCAAAAAGAAAGAGCCCACTTAAATGCGGACTCTTTCTTTTTATAATTTCCGATAAATTCGTTCCTTTGAGTCAAAGTCCTCATAATCTTCCGAAAAGGATGATGTATGAAGCGTTTCCTTGCTGCCCACCGCAAGGAAGCCGTCTTTACAAAGACTGTCATAAAACAACTGATTAACATAGGTCTGTAATTCACCGGTAAAGTAAATCATCACATTCCGGCACATGATGATATGAAACTCATTGAACGAACCATCAGTAACTAAATTATGCTGGAAAAACACAATGTTTTTAAGGAGACCTGAATCAAGATAGGCATTTTGATAATCGGTTGTATAATACTCCGAAAATTCCTGGTTACCTCCAGCTTGCAAGTAGTTTTTCGTATAAGACTGCATTCTATTTAAAGGTAATATCCCTTTTTCCGCATGCCGGAGGACCTCATCATTCATATCAGTGGCATAAATCCTCGCCTTATCATAAAGTCCTTCTTCCTTGAGGATGATTGCCATGGAAAAGGCTTCTTCACCGGTCGAACAACCCGCATGCCAAATTCTGATTTCAGGAAGTTTTTTGAGGAGCGGTACGATATTTAAACGAAAGGCTTTAAAGAACTCCGGATCGCGAAACATTTCAGTGACATTTATTGAAAAATCTTTCAAAAGCTTTTCGACATACCCTTTTTCATATAAAACCATTTCTATCATTCCGCTAATCCTGCGAATACGGTCCAGTCTCATTCTATTTTCAACTCTTCTTTTTATTGAAGAACGCATATATTTGCGAAAGTCAAAGCCAGAAACGGAATAAATGGCCTCTAATAATAATTCGATTTCCAAATCTTCTCTTTCTTCAATCGTTAAAGTATCCTTCATGCAAAACCTTCCTTACCCGTTCGTACTATCAATCAATTAGTCAGCCATACTCTTAGGACGGATAGCAGCTGATCCAATTTCAATGGCTTGCTGACATAATCGGAAGCGCCGGCCTTCAGGCATTTTTCCCTATCGCCTTTCATCGCTTTCGCAGTTAGCGCGATGATTGGAAGATCCTCGAATTTACTTTGCTCCCGAATTCTTGTCATCGTTTCGTAACCGTCCATGCCCGGCATCATGATATCCATCAATATAACATCTATATCGTTTCCTTTTTCAAGGAGTTCCAAACATTCATAGCCGTTTTCAGCTGTAAGGATTTCCATTCCCTCATGCTTCAGCGCGTTTTTCAAAGCAAATATATTACGGTGATCATCATCGACGACGAGTACTGTCTTATTGCAGAATGGTTTGACCTTAGCCATATCTTCTTCATCCGTTATAACTACACCCGATTCTCCTTGGCCGCCAAAAGGCACGGTAGAATCATCGTGGTTAGCTGCTGCAACTTCCGGAGAAGCAGCTATTGCTTCGCCGACATTTTTGAAGCCCTCTGGCATGCTTGGAATAAAGAAGGTGAAGGTACTGCCTTGCCCTTCTTCACTATCCACAATGACCCAGCCTCCCAGAAGTTTGGCAAACTCCCGGCAAATCGATAGTCCTAGGCCCGTACCGCCATATTTTCTCATCGTAGCTCCGTCACCTTGCTGGAATGCTTCAAAGATAAGTTTTTGCTTATCTTTTGATATTCCGATACCCGTATCCGTCACCTTAATTTCAACCCAATTGCTAGCTCCTTTTGTCTGTATCCATTGTGCGACATTTTCTTCATCGGCTTTTTGGATTCGGACGGACACGGAACCTTTTTCCGTGAATTTAAATGCATTGGATAACAGGTTTTTCAAAATTTGCTGAAATCGCTGTTCATCCGTAAAGAAAATATCCGGAACGTTTTTACTTTTTTCTATTATAAAGTCAATGTTCTTTTTCTTAGCAACATGATCGAAGTTACGGTGCAATAGCTCAGGAAGCTCACTCAAATTCATTTCATCAAAGACCACTTCAAGCTTTCCGACTTCAACTTTCGATAAATCCAAAATGTCATTGATCAACGTTAATAAGTCTTGGCCCGATGAATTAATGACACGAGCGAATTCCTGTTGCTCTTCATTTAATTTACTATCATTTGGATCTGAAAGCATTTCAGATAAAATCAGGATACTATTGAGCGGTGTCCGCAATTCATGGGACATATTTGCCATGAACTCCGATTTGTATTTTGAACTTAACTTTAATTCTTCGGCCTGTTTTTCAAGATTTTGTTTTGCGACTTGAAGCTCTTTCGATTTTTCTTCAGTTTCACGATTTCTCTCTTCTAATTGTTCATTGATCATTCTCAACTCTTCAGCCTGTGTTTGCAGTTCCTCCGATTGGGCTTGCATTTCCTCTGACTGTGACTGCAATTCTTCCGATTGAGCCTGTAACTCTTCGGTCTGTGCTTGTGATTCTTTCAATAAACGCTCTATTTCCATCCGGCCCTCTACATTATTAATCGTGATGCCCAGAGTATCAAGAACCTGGTTCAGGAAAGATTTCTGCAACTTCGTAAAAGTCTCCAAACTTGCCAGTTCAACCATCGCCACAACTTCATCCTCAAAAACGACTGGCGCAATGACAATGCTTTTCGGGTTGACTTCCCCCAATCCTGTCGTAACCAATTGAAAACCTTCAGGGATATCGTCAATGACTTTGGATTTCTTTTCAAGGGCGCATTGACCGATCAACCCTTCGCCAAGACGGAATTCACGCCTGCCCGAATCTTCGCCATCTCCTGCAAAGCTGGCAAGCTTCACAAAACGCATATCAACACCCTCACCCCGTTTGACGTAAAAAGCTCCAATTGAAGCCCCCATCATCGGTGCAAGTCTTGTAATGAACCGGTCAGCCAGAACTTCCACATCAACAATGCGCTGATACATGGTAGCTATATCTGCTACACGGGTCTGGATCCAGTTCTGTTCACTGATCTTTTCGGTGAAATCTTTCTCTTTTCGATTATAGTCTTCCAGCGATTCAGCCATATCATTGAACGATTTCGCTATATCACCAATTTCATCAGTAGCCCGAACCGGAATTCTCGGTATGACCGATAAATTTTTAAAATCGATATTTTTGATGACATTCGTTATCGATTGAAGATCTTTCGAAGTGCTGCGAATCATCCAAACCACCGTTACGGAAATAACCAAAATGCTGAGGATGACCGCGAAGATTACGAAACCGATCATATCTTCATAGGTTTGTTTCGAATTACTTAATGTATCTTTCATGACGCCTTCTTGGTAATCTTTAAAGTCGTCCATCGTACTGATGACTTTCGTTCGTTTTTCCCTTTGGTCATCCATCAGGCTTGATACATCCGAAGAGTTTCCCGACTTTATCTTTCGGATGATCTCAGCCTCCGTTATGGAGTAGGAAGCATACTGAGTCTCGAACTCTTTCAATAATTGCTTTGCTTTCGCCTTATTTAACGTACCTGATAACCCCGCAATTTTTGATTCAATCAAATTATGATTCTCATTGATGATTTCGAGGCTGTCTGCTCTTTCTTCTTTGTTTGCATCATTAGCTGCAAACAGGATCTCACGGTCCGACCTGGAAAAAAGCTGACGGATTTCCATGGAATCTTGAACTTTTTCATAGCGATTTTCAACTATTTCAGTCATGCTGCTCTTTAAGTTGTTAAGCATAACCATCATGAAAGAAAGTAAAATAGCCAAGAAAAGCAAGATTAAACCAAATCCCAACATTTGCTTCTTCTTAAAACCCATTTTCCCGCCCACCTTCGATACTTATTTATACCAGCCAAAAATAAACGGCATTGCAAAATAAATCTTAATACTATCATTAGTATTACTTTTATTCCTTGACACTTTAAAATGATATAGATAGATTCATTGCTCAAAGTCAATTTTAACATTTTCCATGCCAAAAAGGTTACCTACAGTGTATTTTTTCAGGAATTCCTTTTCCAATTAAGTAACAGCCTGCTTTAACCATTGTTATGATTGTCATTGTTCGAAACAGGAGCATTAATAAAAGCCGAAAGTTTCCACTTTCGGCTCTTTTAGCGATCCTGTTTATTTAATCTTCTTCACTTCAACATATAAAATGTGGTGGCCGTCCATTTCCTTTACAGTAAATTCATAACCGGCGTATTCGATTTTATCACCGACAGCAATCTCAAATCTGCCTGTCAGGAACCATCCTCCCAATGTATCGATATCTTCCTCAGGCAAATCGATCGCAAGGGTATCATTGACATCTTCAACCAATGTTTTAGCGTCAAATACATAATGCCCTTCATCTATCTTTTGAATGAGCGGACGTTCATCCTGGTCAAATTCATCCCGGATTTCCCCAACGATTTCTTCAAGGATGTCTTCAACCGTAACAAGACCGGCCGTTCCGCCATATTCATCAGTCAAAACTGCCATATGAATCCGTTCCTTCTGCATTTTCAACAGCAAATCATGAATGGCGATCGTTTCAAGAACACGGATGATGGGTGTCACAAAGGAATCCACCGTCAAATCTGTTACATTATCTTCTGTAATCGTCGCCGTATAAAGTCGCTTGATATTGACCATTCCTACGACATTATCCTTATCACCGTCTATGACCGGATACCTTGTGTATTGTTCTTCTTGAATAAGTTCAACAACTTCCAATAATGGCGTGCCTTTTTCGATAACGGTCATTTCCGTACGCGGAACCATGATTTCATTGGCAATACGCTCATCAAATTCAAATATCTGATTTACATATTTGTATTCCGATTGGTTGATCTCACCGCTTTTATAGCTTTCCGATAAAATGATGCGCAACTCTTCCTCGGAATGGGCCATTTCTGACTCAGATGCTGGCTTTAATCCAAAAATGCCTGTCAGAAGACGCGCAGAACCATTCAGTAACCAAATGAATGGGTATAAAATGCGGTAGAAGAGAATTAACGGCTTTGAAAAAAGCAAGGTTACCTCTTCTGCCTTTTGAATCGCAACCGTTTTTGGTGCCAATTCACCGACTACAACATGAAGGAATGTTACGGAACCGAACGCGATCAGGAACGAGATGATGTGACTTATGGATTCTTCTAATCCCCATTTAGTGAACAACGGTTTTAAGATCGCCTCGACTGTCGGTTCACCCAACACCCCTAAACCTAACGCGGTTACTGTAATCCCCAATTGACAGGCAGATAAGTACTCATCGATATGCGATGTCACTTTCTTGGCTGCGAGGGCATTTCTATGCCCCTCTTCAATCAATTGATTGATTCGGGAACTTCTGACTTTCACGATTGCAAATTCCGATGCAACGAAAAATGCGGTTAATGCTATTAATACAGCTACTGCTAATAATTTTATAAAAATCTCCAATATGTGCGGGTTCGCCATATAGTGCCAATCCTTCAGACCTTCAGATTAACATGTACGGCTTAATCCCGAGCACCTCCTGTATAAATGGTTATTTTCGTTTCAAAATGCGATTTTTGCCTTATAACATGAACCAAAACCATTTAGCCTATATTCGTTAATATGCACCTTCGTTCATAAAACTATAGAGATAAATTTTAATCATACCAGCAACAATAGTAATGATTGGATCAAGGCCATGCTTTCACGGGATACCTGTTTTTTTAGAAGAAGCTCACTTTTTCCGTCCTTTTCAATCAAGCTGATGAATTCCTGAAGTTCCTCGTTCAGGCCATCCATTTTATTCTTGAGTTGAAGGCCTTTTTCCTCAATTGCTGATGCGGCTTCCATTTCCTTTTTAAGGATATCTTTAATTTCTTCCAATGAAAGGTTTTCTCTTTTGAATCCTTCGATACGGCGGAGCCTTTCAAGTTCACCGACTGAATAATAACGGTAATTAGAGGCGGAACGTTCTGCTTTAAGCAAACCTAGGTTCGTATAGTAATCCACGGTTCGTTTCGTAACGTTCGCCATATCCGCCAACTCGCCAATTTTTAAAGTCTCGTTCCCAACATAACCCCTCCTAACCGTCACGTGATGGTTTTAAAGTATGTCTTTCCCTCCATGACGTTTTATTCCATAATCGTACATGATTTTCATTGAAATGAAAAATATTTATTACCCTATATTTACCCTCCATAGGAAAAACAAAAACCGATTAATTGAATAATCGGTTTAATTTTATCATTTAATCCGCGGATTTATTTTTTTGTTTTAACTGAGATTTGATTGATCAATATCTTAGGACCGCATTGGCATAGGGAAGAATGCTTTAGCTTTTTTATGGGTGTTCCGCATGTTTCACAAACTTTTGCTACCATTTATACTGTCCTCCTTACTTTACTTGCTTGTTATAAATATTATACTACTTTCATAATGATAATCAATACTAAATTAAAATAATTATAAATAAGGTGAGGTTATTTGGTTTTATTAGCTTTTCATTTCACAAGTGAATATAATAAAGTAAAAATAGCACAAAACACATAAGGAAGGTTGGTATTAGTATGTCGAATGAAATCCGTTCCATTCCCCGCCCCTTAGTAAGAACGAATCAATGGGTCATTTTGTTGAGCGTAGCCACCGCCTTATTAACGGGACAAATATGGATATTAGTGATTCCTTTAACTGCAGGACTTTCGGGTCTTCTCTTTAATTTCAACCCAGTGATGCGTCTCGCCAAGCTCTTTCTGAAAAGGAAACCCTCCGATTATATACCTGAAGATTATTCACAGCAACAATTCAACCAGGCCATAGCAGTCGTTTGCTTAGGACTTGGATTCACTTTTTTCTTGCTGGGGTGGAATGTTACCGGTTATATATTCACCTTGATGGTCGGTATGGCTTCTCTTATAGCCATTCTTGGATTCTGCATCGGCTGCTTCATCCTTTATCAATGGAAACAATATTCCTATCGGCGATCTATTCGCTAATCCCACACACAAAATGGGACTGACATTCGTCAGTCCCATTTTATTAATCGATTGCACGTAAGGAATTACTCTTTTTGACCCAAATGGCGGCCAATGCAATCAGTAATAATAATAAACCTTGCGGCACCAGCGTTTCCATTGTCGGATAAAGACCTATCGCCTCTACAAATGGGAAGGAGCTGATCGTATTCGTCTGTATCACTTGAGAAACCTGAAGTGAGTGGATGGAGACTCCAAGAATCTTGAAAGCCAAGGCATATATGAGTATCGTCGCCACTTTAAAGAATAGGGTCATCGGTAATTTCACACTGTACCGCAGCATGACGAAACCAATTACCGCTAAAATGAGGAAGGCAAGGAAAATCCCGCTCAGCAGCTGCTTTAATTCCATATATGGAGCCATTCCAGCATAAAAGATAATCGTTTCGGCACCTTCACGGAATATCGATAGAAAGCTGATTAAGGCGAAAGAGATGATGCTACCCGTCGCAATGGCTTGGTTCATTTGCTTGCTGATATAACGGTTCCATGCATGGATATTCGATTTACCATGAAGCCAAAGACCAATTGTCAACATCATCAATACTGCAATTATCCCAGTGATTCCCTCAATATATTCCCGGCTTGAAGCAGCCGTGATCTGAGAGAAAACGATATTGATTATGACCGCCAATATGGAACTGGCAACTAAGCCCGCACCAACTCCTGTCCAAATCCATTTTTGTTTGTCCGCTTGCCCGATTTTCTTAAGGAAAGACAATAATGTAGCTACAATCAAGAGTGCTTCCAACCCTTCCCTTAAAAGGATCAGGGCGGCATCCCATGTTGTATAACCCGTATCATCAATTAAAGGGAGTAACCTTGTGTTTAAATCGGATACGATTCCCTTCGCTTCCTCCGCCTTTACATTTTTCGATTCTAATAGGCTGATTGCGGTCGGGACTTTCGTTTCCATATCACTGTAAAGCTTGCTGTCCCTTGTGGAGACCTCCCCTTCTACATTGGGCCAAATTGTTAAGATTTCATTTAGCTTATCAACGGCAGAATCGATGTCATTCTTTTCAATATCCGTTGCACTTCCTTGTAAAAGTTCTGTTACATCCCCAAGTGAATAGGTGTTCTTCTGGCTTCCTTCTTCAACTTTCCCCGCAAGGAAATCCTCGATTAGACCCTTCAATTCAGTTAGATTTTTCTGGGCCTTATCCGAATCCGGCGGGTCTTGAGTAATTGCTATCCGCACAAAGGCCATTTTCGTTTCAAACTCACCATATGCAGCAACACTTTTCTCCCTGACAATGACCTCTGCATCGGTCCATTGATTCAGGAGATTGGTATATTGTACTTTAGCTTGATCGAAGTCACCTTCAGTTATCGAAGCTTCCAACTCATCTATTAAAGGGAGTATCGCTTCTAACCGCTCTTCAAAGTCCGTCTTATCAACGGGGTTTTCGTTGGTATCATAAATAACAAGGTTACTTGATAATGCCGATAATCGCTTCTTGATTTCATCTGTGGAGGCTTGGTCCCTCACAGCATTTTTTACCGCGGATAGCTGCTCGTCGACTTTCTTCGCACTCTCGCTGTCCGTTTTTATCGTTTTCCATTCTTTCTCGAATAAATCGATATTTTTCGATACTTCCTCAAGGTCCCCGGATTTCACCTTCATTAGACTATCGCCAATATAAACAAAAAGCTGATCATGGTTTTCACCCGCCGAAACCACCTTTATATCAGTCGAAAGAAATAATAGACTGACGACTAAAACCAATATCCCACTCTTCCATCTAGAACCGGTCATAGTGGTACCTCCTTATTCATGAACTAAAATCGCCAACCGGATAATATCCATGCTGGCGATTTTTACGTCCTCATTTGAAATTATACTTATCCAAAAAGGGAATCCCCGATATATCCACCCTTTTTCACACCTGGTAAACAAGCGAAAATGGCACTGCCTTTATGAACGATATATTCGTTGAGCTTATCATTTTTCGCCAGTCGCTCTTGTATGGGTATGAATTGTTTACTTGGGTTTCGCTGGAAACAAATGAATAGCAACCCGGCATTGAAGCTCCCCGTTTTAGGATCCATGCCATCTGCATATGAATAGGGCCGCCGCAATATCTTTGCTTTTCCGTCCCCCCTGGAGAGACTCATATGCGAATCTTCTGGAATGATACGATTTCCATTTTGGTCTTTAGCTTCGAGATCCACGGTATCGAACTCATTCTTCATTCCTAGGGGAGCTCCACTGTCGCGATGACGGCCAAATGTGTTTTCTTGTTCTTTCAATATTGTCCGGTCCCAAACTTCAATGTACATCTGGATTCGGCGCACCACCATATAACTGCCTCCAACAAGCCAGTCAGGACCGTCCTCACCTTTCACCCAAACATGCTCATTCATTTCATTATCATCATTCGTATCCGGATTGACCGTGCCATCCTTAAACCCGAATAAGTTCCGCGGTGTCGTTTTTTTTGAATCGGCTTGCTTCGTCCGTTGAAAACCTGTTTGTGCCCAATGAATGATCGTTTTTCCTCTGCCGATCCTCACTAAGTTCCTGACGGCATGAAATGCCACTTGAAGATCATCTGCACATGCTTGAATGCAAATATCCCCACCGCTCCATTCTTCTTCTAAAGCATCTAAAGGGAATTGGGGCAGGTCCTTTAATTCAGCAGGCCTTTTTGATTTCAAACCAAACCGATCTTTACCATCCTTCGAAAACAGGGTCGGACCGACTCCAAAAGTGATCGTTAAATTGGAAGGTGATAATTCTTTCGCTTCACCCGTATCCTTTGGGGGCATATTCGTATTAAGTGATGCTTCACCAATCAATTTCCCCGCTGTCATCTGAGCCGCAGCCTCTGTCCAATCCTTAAATAACTGGATTAAGTCGGACCTTTTATCTGTGGTTACTTCCAATGATGCGAAGTAAAGGTTATCTTGCGCTTCAGTGGTGATACCAGCTTGGTGCGCTCCATAAAAAGGGATAATATCCTTAGTTTGTCCCTTTGCCTTTTGTTCAGAAAGCGTCAGCAGCCCGCCGAACCCGGATGCCCCAATCACGACTCCGATTCCACCGACCCCTGCTGTTTTCAACATATTTCGACGACTTACCTTTTTTGTAAAAAGTCCGGTTTCATCTTTCGGCGTATGTTCTTTCAATTAAGATTCCTCCGTTACAATCCCTATTTGCGAAAGTGGTTCAGCTAATGCATCAATTGCTTGACTTAACTCTTTGACTTCAGATTCCTTTAAATCCGTATATGAGATGTAGCCATTCCCTTCTTTATGCTTTTCAAGCAATCCGTATACATCATCAAAACGTTGTTTGATTTCCGCAGCAAGCTTCGCATCCTTTTCTTTTAGAGCTGGAGTAAGCAGATCATAGATCTTCTCTGCACCTTCAACATTTGCCACGAAATCATATAAATCGGTATGGGAGTATCGATCCTCTTCTCCTGTCACTTTACTCGTGGAAACTTCATTCAATAAATCCACCGCACCCGTGATTAACAAATCGGGTGTTACCTCAACCGTTTCAACTTTGGCACGAAGCAAATTAACATCACTCATTAATTGCTCTGCATACTTTTCATATCCTTTCGTTGTATTTTCTTTCCATAATCCCATTTCAATCCTATGGTAACCGCCCCATTCTTCATCCTTGACATCCCCTTCACGCGCATCAATTTTGGGATCAAGATCGCCAAAAACTTCTGCGATGGGTTCCGCTCTCTCATAATGCATCCGTGCTGGTGCGTATAATTCCTTCGCCTTTTCAATATCACCGGCAGATACGGCCGCAGTGAATTCTTCCGTTGCGTTTACGAACTCTTCTATTTCACCAATGGCATATTCCCTGTACTCGCTAGATACACCATCAAGCTTACTCGCACTCACTTCTTTGGCCTTATCATCTGCCGGTTCAGTCCCTTCCTTTTCCTGCGCACAGCCAAATAATAGACTGGTTGATAGTAAGACTGCTAATGACGTCTTTGCTTTCTTCATAATTGTATTCTCCCTTTGAAATGATTTGTAGATTCATATTAGCAGATAATGAAATTCATTATCAATATATATTTTAATGGAAACATGACATTGTGCATCTCTTCCTAAATATTCAGCTCTATCCCTTTTCCTTTCGTATGATAAGCCACCCTCTGGCTAAAAATAAAAAAGGCAGCTTATATATCAGCTACCTTTCACGCTCACTCATTAACTTGTCATTTTCTTTTTCCATGATTTTGGTGATATCCTCCACAAATTCATTGATCAATATTAGCTCTTGCTCATTATAAGCGGAGCATAACTTCTTGGTGTCCGCAGAAAGCGATTGATAGTGTAATTTAATCTGTTCCTGTCTTTCCGGTATCGGCACAATCATCACCCTTCTTCCATCCAATTGATCTCGTTCTCTTTTAACATAACCGGATTTCTCTAGACGATTGATCAGTGCCGTAACCGATCCCGTGCTCAATCCTGTAATTTTGGATAATTCACCTGCAGTAATCGGTCCTGTTTCATTCAATATTTCAGCACTCTTCAAGTCCGTATGTGACACCCCTATTTTCTGGGCCATGTTTTGTTGAAATAAAACGGACCTCATACCATACCGCTGCAATCTGTGTGTTAAACTCTCTAACAGAGCTGCATTCACCCCATTATCGCTTGACATAAAATGCCACCCCTTTTACACTTAAATTTATCTTGATTTTCAAGATAATTATATTGTTTCATCTTAACGTTTACCCTTCAACCATGTAAAGGAAATTCATTAGCTGGTTGATATGAAGGAGGAAAATAAATGAACGTTCAAAAAAAACAAAAATTCATTGTTGCCGGTTTACTTTTGGGTATCTTGATGTCAGCAATGGATAATACGATTGTTGCGACTGCAATGGGAACGATCGTTTCTGATTTAGGCGGGTTCGATAAGTTTGTATGGGTGACGTCTGCCTATATGGTCGCCACGATGGCAAGTATGCCGATTTTCGGTAAGCTTTCCGACATGTATGGAAGAAAGCGTTTTTTTATTTTTGGACTTATAGTCTTTTTGGTCGGTTCCGCATTATGCGGCATGGCTCAGAGCATCGTGCAGTTAAGTATCTTCCGTGCAATCCAGGGGATAGGCGGAGGCGCTTTGATGCCTATAGCATTTACAATCATTTTTGATATTTTCCCACCTGAAAAACGCGGGAAATTAACTGGCCTTTTCGGCGCTGTATTTGGGGCTTCAAGTGTATTGGGACCGCTTTTAGGTGCTTATATTACTGAATACTCCAGCTGGCACTGGATTTTCTACGTCAATGTTCCGATTGGGGTCATTTCTTTATTTTTCATCTGGAATTATTACAAGGAGTCACCCAACACCCAAGAGCAAAAAATTGATTGGGGTGGCGCAGCTACTCTCGTCATTGCCGTTATCAGCTTAATGTTCGCTCTCGAACTGGGCGGGGAGTATGGCTGGAGTTCCTCTCCTATCATAGGTCTTTTTGCCAGTTTTGTGGTTTTCTTCGTTTCATTTTTCTTTTTCGAAAAAAGAGCCAAAGATCCAATCATTTCATTATGGCTGTTTAAAAGGCGATTATTTGCCACTTCTCAGATTTTAGCCATTCTTTATGGCGGTACATTCATTATTTTAACCGTCTATATCCCGATTTTCGTGCAGGCAGTCTACGGTGGTTCCGCAACAAATGCAGGATTGATCCTAACTCCCATGATGCTTGGTTCTGTATTCGGCAGTGCAGTTGGCGGGATATTCAATACAAAAACAAGCTTCCGCAACTTAATGACGATTTCCGTCATCTGTTATTTTGCAGGAATGCTTCTATTAGGGACCATCACCCCTGATACCAGCAGGACTTTATTAACCATGTACATGATTCTGACTGGGTTTGGCATGGGCTTTTCCTTCTCCCTTTTGCCTATTGCGTCCATTCACAACTTGGAACCTAGATTCAGGGGGTCGGCCAACTCCACAAACTCATTCCTCCGTTCCTTTGGGATGACACTCGGTGTAACGATTTATGGAGCGATTCAGACCAATGTATTCACAAGTAAAATGACGGATGCGTTTAAAGGAACGCAAGGAGGCCCGGATACAGCCGGATTGATGGATGACCCACGTGAGCTCTTCCAATCGGATGCACGTGCCGAGATTCCGGACTTTATCCTGGATAAAATCGTCCATGCGATGTCCGATTCGATTTCATTGATATTCACCTTGGCCCTCATTCCGATCGGTCTTGCTGCAGTCACGGTGTTCTTCATGGGAAAAACAAGAGTGGAAACACCTTCAAAAAAGGAATCAATACAATAAACAAAAAGCGCTGCACTTGCAGCGCTTTTTTGTCCAAAAAACCATTCTACTACTATTGAAGCACCTTGCAGCGGAATGAAAGGTGTCTTTGATCGATGTCCATTCCTATATTAAATCCTCCGGCGACGTGGGTCGCCATTTAGCGATGATGGCATCCGCCTGTACCAGCAAATGAGCATGGCCATATTCAGTGTTTTGCAAAAGCATATGGAAGAGGATATCCTTCCTCAGCCATAAAACGGTAAAAAGGCAAAGCATGGCGCTTTGCCTTTTTTGGCCTTACAGACTTTTCACTTCCACGTTTTCCGGAAGCTTGAAAGGATTTTCGGTGTTGATCCGGTCATAAAACATCATCCCGTTTAAATGATCTAACTCATGTTGAAAAACGATTGCAGCAAAACCCTTCAGCCGCATCTCTATTTCCTTACCATTGCCATCCACCGCTTTAATTTTAACCCGTTCATAACGCGGTACATATCCTTTAATATCACGGTCGACAGAGAGGCAGCCTTCACTTTGCGGTAAATAGATCATTGTGGCCGAATGACTGATGATTTTCGGATTCACAAGCGCATATTCAAACAGCTTCCCCTTTTCGTCGGGAAAATACATGACGAACATGCGTTTATTCAAGCCTATCTGATTTGCAGACAACCCAACCCCTTCACGCAAGTTGAACTTCTTTTGGAGTTTTGGATCCTGACTATTTTTCAGGTATTGCATCATGCATTCCAACGTTTCACGATCTTCATCCGAAATCGGCAGGCTAACTTCATCCGTTACCTGACGCAGGATGGGATCCCCTTCTCTAACGATATCCTTCATTGTGATCATATAGTCTTTTATAAATTTACTCATAGAACTTCACACTCTTCTACCATTTTATTTTTTCATGACTTAGACCATTTCACTTTAGCATTTCGCTTTTAAAAAGTCTAATATGCTGGTTAGATTAAATATTTCTAAATTCCGGACACTTTAAACTTCCATAATAAATATTATTTCTTGCATTTCACATTATTTACCTTTAATTTAAGGTATAAAGACCTATAGATTACATGTTTAAAAATTTTATACTGGATATATACTCATAAAGGAGATGAAAAATTGAACTCGAACTCTAAATTAGTTTCGAAATTGCTGCCGTTCCTTACGGCTCTCATTGTGATAATTGCTGGAGTCAGTTGGTATGTTGTTACTCAGTCAAAGGATATGGTCATTCCCTTTTCTTCGGTAGAAAAGACGATTAAAGCCCAAAATGGAGCCCTTGTCACCATTGAAGAAAAAAGAAATGGCACTCTTCACATCTCCACGCCAGATGGAGAATATGTTTCCAATATTCCTCCGAACAGTCAAATGATCAATAAACTTGTCGAAACTTATAATGTTCAATATTCTTTTTCATCAACTAATAAATCAGCATTATGGATTTTAAGCGGATTGATGGCGGCTCTCGTCACAACCGGTGTCATAATACAGAAAAAATCAAAGAACGGATTGAGGATCGGCAGTAAAAAACAAAGCCTTTCCACACCAAAGCCCTTGCCAGAGATAACTTTGGATGATGTAGGCGGTTTGCAATCCGAAATCAAACAGGAAATCCTACAGACACTCACTACACTGAAGGAACCTGAACGATCAGCTAAAATTGGAATTAAGCCGCCTCAAGGCATTTTATTATATGGTCCCCCTGGAACGGGGAAAACGTTGCTTGCACAGGCAATTGCAAAAGAGCTTGGTGCAAACTTCTTCTCAACGAGCGGTTCAGCCTTCAATGAAATGTTTGTTGGAGTAGGTGCAGCCCGTGTCCGGAGCCTCTTCCAAAATGCACGTAAGCAATCGCCAGCTGTCATTTTCATCGATGAAGTGGACGCTTTGGCTGGTAAAAGGAAAGCTCATGGCGGGGAAGAAGGCGAAAAAACGTTAACTGAACTGCTTGTGCAATTGGATGGAGGCCATCCAAATGAAGGCATTTTATTCATTGCAGCGACCAACCGGAAAGATATGCTCGATGACGCATTTCTACGTCCGGGCAGGATCGATTTTTCTTTCCAAGTTCCCCTTCCAGATACACAAGGAAGAAAGGAAATCATCGATATCCATACGAAGGGTAAGCGTCTAGCGACAGATGTCCTGGCTTCCCTGGATGAGTTGGCTGAAAGTACTTCCGGTTTCTCCGGAGCTGACTTAAGCTCCCTGTTCGATACTGCCTCACGTCATGCCCTGAGGAATGAACAGGACATGATCCGTAAGCAGGACCTTGATTACGCCATTGACCGTACGATACTTGGAGCGACATCACGTACCCTGAATGATGCGGATACGAAGCGGCGCGTGGCCATTCATGAAAGTGGACATGCCCTTATTGCAGCTTTGACAAAGCCCGGTTCCGTTCGAAAGGCGACCATCATTCCGCGTGGGGAAGCCCTTGGATATGTAGCGCCAATACCAAAAGAACTCCACCTGGCAACAGCCAGTGAATTGCTTGATCAAGTCAAAATGATCGTAGCAGGTGGCGTGGCGGAAAGAATGTATTTAGGAGAACATAGCATCGGTGTAGGCGGAGATGTACAACAGGCGAAACACCTGCTTGAACAAATGGTCGATACCGGAATGCTTCAAGATGGATTCACCCTCACCTTTAATAAAGGGGAGAAGGAGCAAAAGATGCAGGAACTGTTCACTAAAGCGATTTCTGAAACGGAAATGTTGATTGACTCGAATCGCCTACAATATGAAGAGCTCGTTGAAGAGTTATTGAAAAAAGAGACACTTGAGGGATCTGAAGTTCAGCGTATCGTCGATGCTTCAGAATTAACCGGCATATGCTCGAATGCTTAATACTTTTTTCCGCTGAGTCTTAAGACCTAATATAATATTTAGAGCCTGTTTCCAATTGGGACAGGCTTTTTTTTTATCATAAATGGCCGCTAGACAAAGAATTGAATGCAGGAAATTAAAGGATGGACATTCCCATCCTAGTCAATACGATATGTTCCTTTACGGTTTTTCCTCCGCTTGTTGCTGCAATCCAAAGAACAATACTTGCTATTTGCCTTTCTTGGTTTGCACTTCCCGCATTATCCACATTCTTTTGATTCATATTTTTGTAGGCTGTTGTCCCTTTACAAGTCTGGGAAAGCATTTAGCATTTTTGTTATAACTTTTAAATCCACGACCATTTATCTGGCATTTCATTCAATTCAAAAAAGGGGTGTCGACATATCGACACCCCTTTTTTGATACATTTTATAGTTTTTCCAACTGGATGATATCTGGTGTATTTTGTTTCTGGATCCCTGACTTTTGCAACTTCACTGCCGTTCCTTCTGGTAAGTTAGTGAATATAATAGGAGTGACCGTTGATGGTGCATTCCGTTTTATGAAATCTAAATCAATTTCCAAAAGAGGTGTTCCTTTTGTTATTCTTTGACCTTCTTGCACAAGAGGTGTAAACCCTTCGCCATTTAATTTAACTGTATCCAAGCCAACATGGATCAGAATTTCCAATCCATTATCCATTTTCAATCCGAGTGCATGATTTGTCGGGAAGATACTTAGAACTTCCCCATCGATTGGGGATACTAGTTTTCCGTTGACTGGCTCGATAGCAAAGCCATCCCCCATCATTTTCATGGCAAACACTTGATCCGGAACTTGTTCGATCGGTAAAACGGTTCCTTCAATTGGAAGGACAAAGTCATTTGCACCCAAAGCTTGGTTTTCTTCCATTTTATCCTCTGCCACTTGTGCAGCTGGACTTGTTTTCACTTTGCTTGGGTCGACGCCATTCTTGACAAGTTGTTTCATTGCATTTGCAACGAATTCAACATTCGTTCCAACAATGACCTGCACACTCGATTTATTCAACTTCATGACACCGCGCGCACCATGCCTTTTTAAGGCTGCTTCATTCACATTACCTGAATCGGCCACTTGTAAACGCAAGCGCGTTGCACAGTTATCAATTAGCATTATATTCTCTTTACCGCCAAGATCTTGAATGAACAGCGATCCCATATCGGTATATTTATCCCCTGTTTTCACAATTGTTTCTTCTTCCACAACTTCCTCATCGTCTTCACGGCCAGGTGTTTTTAAATCCATGACCTTGATGACAAAATAGAAAATCACGAAGTAAACTGCCGCGTATACCAAGCCAATCGGTATTAACCATAGCGGTTTTTGCGCTATACCAAAGTTCAAGAAATAATCAATGGCCCCTGCAGAGAATCCAAACCCATGATGGATATCCAATATAACAGCCAGTGCCAGGGAGACCCCGGTTAAAAGGGCATGTATTACATATAACACCGGTGCTATGAACATGAACAAAAATTCAATAGGTTCAGTGATTCCTGTTAAGAAAGAAGTGAAAGCTAACCCAACAAGCATCCCCGTCACCAATTTACGTTTCTCTTTTTTAGCAGCTGCAATCATCGCAAATGCTGCGGCTGGAAGTCCGAACATCATAATCGGGAAAAAACCGGTCATGAATGGCCCAGCAGTCGGGTCCCCTGCGAAGAAACGATTTATATCACCTGTCGCTCCATTGTATTCACCAAAAACGAACCAAACCATGCTATTCAAGACATGATGCAATCCTACTGGAAGCAATAAGCGATTCAATACGCCGAATACGCCGGCACCCAATGCCCCTGCACCTGTAATCCAGTCTCCGACACTATTGATTACATCTTGAATCGGCGGCCAAACAAAACCGAATATTCCCGCAAGTATAATCATCGCCAGCGAAGTGATGATCGGGACGAATCGTTTCCCTGAAAAGAATCCAAGCCATTCAGGGAGTTTTATGTCGGAATATCTATTATATAGAAGGGCTGCAACTATACCTGATATAATACCGCCTAATACAGCCATGTTGATATCTTTATTAATCGCTTGTGTACCATTCGTTAAAACAAAGTAACCAACAAGACCAGCTAATGCCGCAGCACCGCTTCCATCTTTGGATAATCCAATTGCTATACCTAAAGCGAACAATATGGCAAGGTTATCAAAAATTGCCTTTCCCGAGGCGGCCATAAATGGAATATCAAGCAAATCCGGTTGCCCTAAACGAAGCAATAAAGCCGCTGCCGGCAAAACAGCAATCGGTAACATTAAAGCCTTCCCAATCTTTTGTAAAAAATTTAACATCGAACTCATCTCCCTTGTTCCTAACTTCTTTTAATTCAGCAGAACGAAAAGACGTATAAAGCGTTTTCATTTTATCAATATAATAACTTTTCTTTGGATTATACTAGCACAGAAAATATATAGATGTCTATACCAATTTTCTTGAAAATATACTATATTCTTCGAAAATAAAGCAATAATATCTTTATTTATTCCTTATACCTCTCAACTGGTCTAGACAACTTTTAATAAAAGCGATAAAATGAGGGCAAAATATATGAGACCATTTCATGACTCATTCATTAAGTTTTACTTTCATAAAGGAGATTATGTATGAAAACATTCATTATTAATAATCTAATAGTTCATGGCGAAAAGGAAACATACAAAAATGGGTATATTAAAGTCGTGGATGGAAAAATTGCCGAGGTTGGTCCAGTCAGCCAATACAAACAGGAAGATGATGCCAAGGTAATTACTCTTTCACCGGATTATCAGGTAATTCCCGGTGCCATCGACATTCATATTCACGGGGCATCCAATTCCGATGCAATGGATGCCACAGATAAAGCATTATCCACAATGGCGGAAACTCTTCCCAAAGAAGGAACCACAAGCTTTCTGGCCACTACAATGACCCAATCTACCGAAGCCATTGAATCAGCCCTTCTTAATGCTGGTAAATATATCGAAAATCAAACGAAAGAACACGCTGAAATAGTCGGGATCCATTTAGAAGGTCCTTTCATTTCACCAGCCCGTAAAGGAGCACAGCCTGAGGATTATATCATTGATCCAGATGTCACTCTATTTAAAAAGTGGCAGGAAATGGCCGAAAATCAAATCAAGCTTGTAACGCTTGCTCCTGAACAACCAAATGGATTAGATCTAGCCGCCCACTTAAGGGGAACTGGCGTCGTCGCCTCCATTGGACATTCAGATGCAACATATGACCAAATAGATGAAGCGATCCAGGCAGGGACTACCCACGTTACACATCTTTATAACGGGATGCGGGGACTCCATCATCGCGAACCTGGCGTTTTGGGAGCTGCTTATCTTCGAGATGAGCTATATGTTGAACTTATTGCTGACGGCATTCACTGCAGGCCGGAAATGGTGAAGCTGGCGTATAACCAAATTACAAGTGATCGCATGATCTTGATAACGGACTCGCTTCGTGCCAAATGGCTTGAAAAGGGAACCTATGATTTAGGCGGTCAGCCTGTGTATGTGAACGAAACGAAAGCAACGCTTTCAGACGGGACACTGGCCGGCAGTATATTGAAAATGAACGATGCCATTAAGAACACATTGGAATATACCGATTGTTCCATGACTGACATTATAAAAATGACGGCAGAAAACCCTGCCAAACAGCTTCGGATTTTTGACAGAAAAGGAAGCATCCAGGTCGGCAAAGACGCTGATCTTGTAATATTGAATGAACGCTTGGACGTCGAAATGACGTTCTGCAGAGGGAATCTAGCTTTTGAAAAGGAGAATGTATAATGAATATCATACAAGTGCAGGACTACACGGAAATGAGTCGTACAGCTGCAGAAATAGTGAGTGGAAAAGTCAAAGGAAATCCAAATATCATATTGGGTCTTGCTACAGGCGGTACCCCAAAAGGAATGTATGATAATTTGATTGAAGATCATGTGAATAATCATACTTCTTATGAAAATGTAACATCTTTTAATCTTGATGAGTATATAGGCTTAAAACCAAATGATCCAAACAGTTACCATTATTATATGAATGACTCCTTATTCACTCACATCAATATAAATAAAGAGCGTACTCACCTGCCAAATGGCACAGCAAATGATACTAACGGGGAATGTAAACGGTATGACGAAATGATTGATTCCGCAGGAGGGATCGATCTTCAGATTCTTGGCATTGGGCAAAATGGCCATATTGGTTTTAATGAACCTGGAACTTCATTCACATCGGGTACACATGTCGTGACACTTGAAGATTCAACGCGCCAAGCGAATGCACGTTATTTCGATTCCATAGACGAAGTTCCTACACATGCCGTTACGATGGGCATTTCAACAATCATGAAAAGCAAAGAAATCCTGCTGCTGATATCTGGTGAAGAAAAAGCCGAAACCTTGAAGAAATTGATACACGGTGACATTTCCGAGGAATTTCCTGCATCTATCCTTAAAAAACATAATAGTGTTACAATTATCGCAGACCAAAAAGCGTTATCCGGAGTGTTAATACCCTAAAAGGAGCGAAAGTCGATGATTGATAAAAACTCACCTCTTCCGATTTATTTTCAAATCGAAGAACAAATAAAAAGACAAATTGAAAACGGTGAGTTCCAAGCGCACAATGCCCTTCCATCTGAACGTGAATATGCCGAGCAATTCCAAATTAGCCGGATGACCGTCCGGCAAGCCATAAATAATCTGGTGAATGACGGATACTTATACCGTCAAAAAGGAAGGGGAACCTTTGTCGCCGATAAAAAATTGGAGCAGCAGCTCAATGGGCTGACCAGCTTCACCGAGGACATGAAAGCCAGGGGATTAAATCCAAGCAGTAAGCTGCTGAGCTTTGAAATCATTCCGGCTGATAAGAAGATTTCCAGTGAATTGAACATCTCCCTTTATGCTCCAGTTTATGAAATAAAACGCATTCGGTTGGCTGATGATGTTCCAATGGCTCTCGAGACCGTGTACATGTCTGCCAATTTAATTAAAGGATTAACGGAAGAGATCATTAACCTCTCCCTTTACCAATATGTGGAGAATTACGTTAAACTTAAAATAGACTATGCTACACAAACGTTGGAATCATCGATTGCTTCTGAATTGGAAGTCACCCATTTAGCGATTCCAAAGCACTCACCCATATTATTCATTCAAAGGCATACGTTCCTAATGGATGGAACTCCCCTTGAATATGTTAAATCGGCATATCGTGCGGACAGGTATAAGTTCACAATCACTATAAGCAGATAAAATGGAATATTTTAAATCACTAAAGTCTTTTAATTGCCAAAGGTAATCGGAGGGTGTCGCTATATGAACTCATACTTTGAAGAAGTGCAGGCTTTACTCACAATTGTGGGAGAACAGGAAAAGCAATCAATTAAGGAATCCGTGGACCATATCTCAAAAGCGGTAATGTCGGATGGCATCATCCATCTATTCGGAAGCGGACACTCTCATATTTTGACCGAAGAGGTATTCTACCGGGCAGGTGGGTTGGCCGCAATTCGTCCTATTTTCGTTGAAGATTTGATGCTTTTTAAGGGAGCTTCAAGGGCATCCCAACTTGAACGGCAAAATGACCTGTCAAAGAAATTCATGGATGATGAGGATATCCGTCCTGGTGATGTCTGTATCGTCATTTCATCGTCCGGCGTAAATCCCGTTCCCATAGATGTCGCCACTATCGCAAAGGAAAAAGGGGCCTTCGTCATTGGACTAACATCACCGGAGTATGCAAAAAGTTGTCCTTCACGGCATAAACAGAAGCATTATCTTCACGATGTCGTTGATTTGGTCATAGACAATCATATTGCCAAAGGTGACACATTACTGAAATCAAATAATATATCTTTTGGTTCTGGATCGACCGTGATCGGGGCCGTTCTCCTCAATATGATTTTCACGCAAGTCATCCAGAAGATCATTGAATCAGGGGAGACCCCTCCCGTATTCCTGAGCAGCAATATCGAAGGGGCAGATGAACACAATCAAAAGATCATCGCGAAATATAAAAAAAGAATCCCGCAATTATGAATCGATATAGCCAAGGAATACATAAGCTTTTATGTTTATCGTGAAGCAGTCATATAAAAGAAGGCATCCATCCGGATGCCTTCTTTTATTCAATGGTTACTTCCTTTATTCCTTATTCTTCAAAAATGGCCACCAATTCGCATTTCCAAAAGTTGCAACCATGACAGGAATAAACAATGGCAAGATGACAAACGCATATAAAGCAAGCCCCACCAATATTAAAGTGGCTATCTCCAAGAGCGATAAAACTCCTGCAGGCATCATGGCAGCAAAGGTTCCACCCAGAATGACAGCCGCTGAGATGATCACCGTTCCCATTTTTCTCATGGACAGTAACATCGCTTCCTTGACCGGTTTATCTTTCCACTCGTTAAAGCGATCCATCAAGAAAATGCTATAGTCAATGCCAAGAGCAATCAAGATGACGAAAGCAAAGAAAGGAACTGCCCAGCCGATGCCGGCATAACCGAGAATATTAACAAAAATCAACTCTGTAATGGCTGCCGCTGTATAATAAGTCAAAACTAGCGACACAATCAAATAGACCGGCATGACCAGGGATCGCAGCATGAAAAAGAGAATGATTGCGATACCCGACAGCATCAAAACGACCGTCCTCGAGAAATCCTCCTCAGACATCATGCCCAAGTCATGATGCGTACTTGTGATTCCCCCTATCGCCACCTGCGCATTTTCAAGCTTTGTATCTTTCGTTACTCTTTCAACGGCTGCCTCGATCGAATCGATTTGCTCGATTGCTTCATTGGAATATGGATTCGCCTTGAATACCACATCCATGGTCATGATTTTACCATCTTCAGATAAATACGCGTTCAATGCTTCCCCGAATTCTTCGCTTTCCACTACTTCTTTGGGAATGTACATGCCTGTCACCGTTTTATCCGTTTTTGCAAGCCCTGATAAATAACCCTGTGCGGACGATAGTCCATCATGGACTTCATTCAGACCATCCGCACTTTCATTTAAGCCATCTGTCAAATCGGTAAGTTGCCCGCCGAGGCTTGAAAAGCCATTTAGGAGCTCTTGCTGCCCATTACTTAAGCTGGTAAGGCCTCCTTTAAATCCTGACAGGTTATTTATGACTTCCCCCTGACCATTGGCCATCGTGCTTAGGCCTTTTTGTAAAGTGTCAACACCTGAGATCAATTGGTTCAGGCCCTCACCAAGAGAGGTTTGACCCTTTACGATTTCTGCCATATTTTGATTCGCCGCATTCAAGCCTTCGGACACTGAACCAAGATTCCTATTGAGTTCGGAAAGGCCTGCTGCCATGGGCTCCAAGCCACCCTGTGCCCCTTGCACCGTTTGCTTGATCGTTTGATAGGACTGATCAGCCTGTAATTCTGGATGTGTGGCTTCCATTTGCTCAAAGGAAGGATTTAAACCAGCAAGGCTTTGCGATACGCCCGTAAGATTGGTTTGAATGTCTTTGTATCCCCCTGTGAGCTCACTTAACCCATTAGCTGATTGTTTATAGCCTTCGAGGAGCTGTCCGCTTCCGGCAGCGAGCTTCTCCAAGTTTGCCTTGACCTCAATCAGTCCGTTTTTTATGTCCCCAGTCCCCGAGGACCCATCGCGAATGCCTGCTTCAATGCTTGTTAACGCCTTCTCTACCTGACCTACGCCGCTCTTTAATTCATTGGTGCCGGATATGAGACCCCCTATTCCATCCGTCGCTTGCTTCAAGCGCGGTCCTGAATCGGAAAGCTCACTGCCAGCCGTCTTCAATCCATCACTGATTTGTTTAATGCCTTCATTTCCTTCCCCGATTCCCTTTTCCAAAGTTTCGGCTTGGTTCGCGACAAATAAGTCCTTAATGGGTTCACCTGCCGGACGGGTCATGGAACGAACTACTTCGACTTCATCCACCTTGACGACTTCCTGGCTGATTTTTTCAGCAAGTGCGACGTAATCCTCCGAATCCATGCGTTCGTCATTTTTTATGACAATCTGTGTTGGCATGGATTGGCCTGGCCCGAATTCATCGGAAATGATATTAAATGCCATGATGGAAGGAACATCATCACCCGCTTCTTCAAGGGAGTTATATGAAATCTTCCCATCATACATAAACAAAAAGGGAACACAGACGATTGCAACGATCATAAGCGCCAACAATGGGCGGTTCAAGGAGAAGTTACCAAAAATCCCCCATAGTTTACTTTCACTATGCTCAAGCTTCCCTTTTGCCGGCCAAAATAGCTTCTTGCCAAGAACCGCCATGAAAAATGGAACGATCGTATAAAGGGCGATCATTAAAATGAAAACCCCAATGGCAACGGCCGCCGCAGATTGATAGAGCTTAAAAGTAGAAAAACCGATTGCCGCAAAGCCAATCATTACGGTCAGCCCGCTGAAGAAGACAGTCTTGCCGGCAGTTCGGTATGTCTCCACGATCGCTTCAGGCAAGGACTCCTGTGACGATAGCTCCTCCTTGAAACGACTAAGAAGCAGGATGCAATAATCAGTCCCGATTCCAAATAAAATACCTACCAGGAATATTTGGGTGTAAGACGATATCGGAAAGTCCCATTTATCCACCAGGAATGAGACGATGGATTGTGAACATAAATACGTGAAACCGACTGTTACTAACGGAATGATCGGTGTCACCACTGAACGGAAGACGATCAGCAATACAGCCAGAATGAAGACAACCGTGATGCCTTCCGTTTTCTTCAGCCCCTCTTGGGAATTGGCATTAAGATCTTCATCGATCATCCAGCTGCTTGTGTAATAATGCTCGACATCCACTTGTTCCAACTCTTTATAAAGGGCATCGATCACATCCTTAGCTTCCCGGTCCCCCTTCACCATCGTGATGGAAGTCAAAACTGTTGATTCATTCTCCGAGACCAACTGACCTTTTAGCGAGGGCTCTTTAAAATGGGTCATGACCTCTTTGATTCCAAGCTCCGCTTTATTCTTTTCAAGCTTTTGGACCGCTATCTCAATCTCTTTCAATTCCGAGGAAGACAACTTCTTATCACCATGGAATACGAGGGCCACTTGTGACTCATCCTTATCCTGGATCTCTTTCATTAGCTCATTGGCCATCCCGGAGGAATACTCTGACGGTACATCCAGCTGTCCCTTATTCCGGACAAGTTCCGCCATGTTCGGTGCCGCAAACAATAATCCCGCTGTCATTGCAACCCAAACGATAATGACCAGCCATCTTCCCTTTATGATCCCCCTCATTTATATTTCCTCCCATTCCTCATTTTTCATTTGAATGAAAATTTGTGAAAGCTTCTCATATGTATCAAGGAATTTAACGATCTCTTCATAATCGAATTTCGTCATGATGCTCTCTACCAATTTATGAATCTTATTTTCCGTTTCCTGTAACAATGCTTCCCCCTCTTTGGAAAGCTTCAAGTGAAAGACCCTTCGGTCAACCAGGTCCTGTTCCCGTTCTATCAATCCTTTGCCTTCCAGCCTGTTGATGTTGGACGTGACGGCACTCTTATTAATATAAAAGGCATCACTGATATCCGTCGATGTACACAACCGCTGTTGTTGAATGAACCGTAAAGTATAATATTGTTCGTTCGTCAGCACATCACAAATCTGGTCTTTTATTAAAAGCTCACCCATTTTATTGACATAGAAGGAAACCTTCATATATCGATCAATCAATCCAGAAACTTTGTCATTCGTCATCGTTGCGCCTCCCAAAAAGTAGTTCAGTCATTTAACTATATGTAGATTACTATTGTTTTATTTATTATGTCAATCCCATGATAGTTTATTATTTCCAGTTTAATTCATGGTAAATAAGGGAAAACCCAAAGTAAGCAAACAATCTACTATTCTAAAGGAGGAACTATAAATGACTCAATCAACCATCGAAAATCAATCAACTATCGAAAATCAACAGAATAGCAAACTCTTAAAAGGGATTCTGATTGGGGGGCTTGTTGGCGGTGCGTTGACTTTGCTTGACTCCAATACAAGAAATAAAGTAAAGCGTTCAGCCGTCCTTTTAAAAGACAACTCCATGAATATGATTGAACAGGTCAAGGAAAATCCCGGCGAAATGAAGGAACAGATGGTATCAGGAGTCAAAGGGGCAACAGAGACGATTAAAGAGGCAATCAATGACGTCGAAACACTATATGAAACCGTTAATGAAGACGTGGTGGGTAAAGTATCCGAAGTAAAGGATATCTCCACTGATGCCCTTGGCACTGCTAAAGATGCAACAAGTGAATTGAAAGATATCAGTTCAAAAGTGGTCGTTGCCGGTAAACAGCTGAAAGAAACACCATCACAATCCTTGAATGCCAATAATGATAAAGGTGAAAAAGAGAGTGATGAAATCGTTAAAAAATCAGGATTAACCAATCAAAAATCCATTTCATCCAACTTCTAATATATAAAAAAGCTGAGGCATTATGCCTCAGCTTTTTTATCGCTTGTACAATTGGGATGTTGATTTCCGCTCAAGGCACTCACTTTCCGAAGGCGGCCGTGGAGCCTCCTCGCTTCCGCCTGTGGGGTCTCCCCTTGACACGCTTTTCCCGATGGAGTCTCGTCCTTCCTCTCCAATCAACTCTGTTATAACCTTTAGATAGACGTCTACAAACTGTGGGTCAATAGGTTCGGGTTCATTTTCCGGAACCCTTTTGTTTTTTCATATATCACTTCACTTGATAACCTTAGTTAGAACCCTCTAATTCATTCGTTATCTCATGGTCTTTTTTCACTTCAGCCAACCAAACTGGATATTCCTCTTGTAATTTTTCAGAGAGAAGCGTTTCTTTAATTACATCTTTACTGTCTTCTAAATTAGCCTTTTTTGCTTCCTTCTTACCGGTCACTTTTATGATATGGTACCCATAGTCGGTTTTGACTGGGTCACTGACTTTATTTATATCAAGATCAAAGGCGACATCTTCAAACTCTTCCACCATATCACCTTTCCCAAAATATCCTAGGCTTCCACCTTTATCAGCCGTTTGTGTATCAGTGGAATATTCAGCCGCCAATTTAGCGAAGTCACCGCCTTCTGCAATTTCCTTCGCAACTTTTTTAGCCGTTTTTTCGTCCTCGACTAAAATATGACTAGCTTCCACTTGTTCAGCTTGGTCAAATGTTTCTTTATTATCTTCAAAATACGTACTGATTTCATCGTCCGTCACGGTAATTCTCGGTTCGACCAATTTTTTCGTTTGCAGATAAACCACGATATCCTTTTTTAAGGCATCCATGGAAGAACCGCTTGCTTCCAATTGCTCTTTTAACGACTTTTCATCTCCATAGGACTCAGCCATGGTATCGATTTCTTTCTGGATTTCTTCATCCTTAATTTTAATTCCCGCTTTTTCCGCTTCCAATTCAACCAATTTATTCGTAATCAGCAGGTCTAAAGTGTCTGCTCCGTATCCAGCTACAAGCGCGTCATACAGCTCATCCTTATTGATTTTCTCGCCATCGATACTCGCCATTGTCTTATCCGTGGAGGATATCATCGCATATGCCATGATCCCGGCAATGATTAAAATGCTCCCTGCCCAAATATATGCCTTCGTGCTTCTTAATAGTTTCATGAATACTCTCCCTTAATTTTTCTATCATGATAGCTTGTAAATATTAATTAATCCTTAAGATTTTAGCCCAACCTTCAATACTAACCCATCATTATACTAACATACTTATATCCCTGCCGATATTTTAGAGTACTTCATCCTGCAACCAATTTACATGGATATTTGGTTGATCATTACAAAAAACGAAATGATACTGTTATATCAAGTTTTGATATAGGTAACAGGTGCAATTCGGCTTTTACTCGTGGATTTGGAGTGAATACTCGTGAATTTGGAGCAAATACTCGTAAGTTTCTGGCTTTACCCGTGAAACACAGAAACGAAAAAGCATGGTGTACGGAGGGACCTCCTGCACCATGCTTTTTTCTTTGTTATTTACGATGCATCTTGAATTCAAGGAAGAGTTCGTTGTAATGGGCCAAGTTTTTCTTCCCTAGGTTTTCGTACACTTCCAGTTTCTTTGTCAGTTCCGGTGATGGATAGAAACGTTCATCGTTCACCACTTCTTCGGGCATATATTTCAGTGCTGCTTTATTAGGTGTCGAGTAACTTACATATTCAGCATTCTGTGCCGCAACTTTCGGGTCCAGCATGAAGTTGATGAACTGGTGGGCCGCATCGACATTTTTGGTTGTTTTCGGTATGACCATATTATCAAACCATAAATTGGACCCCTCTTTTGGAACAACGTATTCGAGATCTTCATTTTCAGCCATGATTTCAGAAGCAACTCCCGACCAAACAAGGCCAATTGCCGCTTCCTGGGCTTCCAATAGCATGCGGCTTTCATCACCTACTATCGCTTTAACATTCGGGGTGAGGGCATCAAGTTTGGATTTTGCTTCTTGAAGGTGTTCTTCATCTATATCATTCAATGAATAATTCAAAGAGTTAAGACCCATGCCCATCACTTCCCTAGCCCCATCCGTCAAAAGGATTTCATTTTTTAAATCTTTATCCCATAAATCCGCCCACGCCGTTATTTCTTTACCACCGAGCATCTTGGAATTGTAAACAATTCCAACCGTTCCCCAGAAATAAGGAACGGAATATTTATTCTCCGGATCGAATGGCAGATCCATGAATCGCCCATCGATATTTTTCAAATTCGGAAGCTTGGAATGATCCAAGGGAATCAGCAAGTCTTCTTGCCTCATCTTATCGATCATATACTCAGACGGAATGGCAATATCATAAGTCGTACCGCCCTGTTCGATTTTAGTCATCATGGCCTCATTCGAATCGAATGTCTCATAAATAACCTTTATACCTGTTTCTTTTTCAAAACGTTCGATTAGATCCGTATCGATGTAATCGCCCCAATTATAGATGGTGAGCGTATTGCTGCTCGTAAAACCCTGCGATGAATTCAATCTTGAAATGGCATATAGCAGCAAAGCGGATACGAGGGAAATGATCAAAAACATTTGGACAAGCCTTTTCATCGTTTCCCCCCCATTCCCGTTTGCCTTACACGTTGAGTTATAAAGTAATATACGACAACCAACAGCAGTGTCACGACGAACAGCAGTGTAGATAGTGCATTGATATTCAATGAAATCCCACGGCGGGCCAATGAATAGATTTCCACAGATAGAGTTGAGAAGCCATTTCCGGTCACAAAGAACGTAACCGCAAAATCATCAAGTGAATAAGTCAATGCCATGAAAAACCCAGCAAAGATACCTGGTAAGATGTATGGAAGGATGACCTTCGTCAATACATCCCACCGGCTTGCCCCCAAATCCCGGGCCGCATCAATTAAAGTAGGGCTCATTTCCTGAAGTTTCGGAAGGACCAGCAACACTACGATCGGGATGCTGAAGGCGATATGCGACAACAGTACCGAGTAGAATCCAAGCTTGATCCCGGCCATTGTGAATAAAATCAGGAAGGAAGCACCGATGATCACATCGGGACTGACAATCAATACATTATTCAATGATAATACCGTATTCTTAGCTTTACTGCTCGTAAAGGACCGAATTCCAATCGCCCCCATCACCCCTATGATCGTTGAGATCAATGCAGATAATAAAGCGATCACAAGTGTATTCAGTACAATGATCAGCAGCCTTGTATCCTGGAACAGTTCCTTATACCACTCCATCGTGAACCCTTTAAAGTCATACATCGTTCCACCGCTGTTAAAAGAGTAAAAGACTAAAAAGAAAATCGGTGCATAGAGTATGAGAAAAATCAAAACGAGAAACGCTTTTGATGTTGGTGATAATTTATTGCCCAATTTACACACCCTGCTTTCGGTTACCCGTTACAAACATAATCAGGAACATTATAATAATCAAAAATACCGCAATTGTGGAACCCATTCCCCAGTCCTGTGTCACAAGGAAGTGCTGCTCGATTGCCGTACCAAGCGTTATGACGCGGTTACCGGCAATCAGTCTTGTAAGCATGAACAAAGAAAGTGCCGGGATGAAGACTACCTGGCAACCCGTCTTTACACCATCTAACGTCAATGGAAAAATGACACGGCGGAATGTCATCCAACGGGACGCCCCCAAGTCATTGGCCGCATCCACAAGGGTTGGATTCATTTTATCAAGCGCATTGAATATCGGTAAGATCATAAACGGGATGAAAATATAAACCGAAACGAATATGAAGCTGAAATCCGTGAAGAGAATCTGCTGCTTTCCGATTCCTACCGCTTCCAGAAAACCATTCGCCACACCATACGTGCCAAAAATACCAATGAAGGCATAAGCCTTCAAAAGTAAATTGATCCAGGAAGGAACGATGATCAGCAAAAGCCACAACTGCTTATGCTTTGTTTTCGTTAACAAATATGCGGTTGGGTATGCGACTAAAAGGGATATTCCCGTAATCAGGAAAGCATACCAAAACGAGCTTAATGTCATGGTTAAATATACTGGCGTAAAGAACTTTTGATAGTTAATCAATGATAGATTGCCTTCAATGTCAAAGAAGGAATAGTAAAGGATCAACAAAATGGGTGCTATCACGAATAAAGCAATCCATAAGACATAGGGGATGAAGTAAATATTCCGGGATATATTATTCTTCATGACTTTCCCCATCATGATACGCTTCCAGTCGTTTATCGAATTCTTCTTCCGTTTCACCCAATCGCATGACGTGAATCGATTCTGGATCGAAATAAAGACCTATTTCATCTCCAACTGCCACTTTTTTCGTTGATTGGACAAGCCATTCATTCCCATCATGGTCATAACAGCTGATTTCATAATGAACACCGCGAAATAGCTGGGAGTCCACCCGAACTTGCAGTTTCCCGCGATCCACGGAAGTAATCTCTAAATCTTCCGGGCGGATGACGATATCGACAGCTTCATTCCTGTTCAATCCTTGGTCGACACATTCGAACTGTCTTCCGACGAATTCCACGAGGTAATCTTCAATCATTTTTCCTTTGACAATATTAGACTCACCGATGAAATCGGCAACAAACCGATTCAGCGGTTCATCATAAATATCCGTAGGGGTCCCGCTTTGCTGAATTTTCCCTTTGTTAAGGACAAAAATCTCATCTGACATCGCTAATGCTTCCTCTTGGTCATGAGTGACGAATATAAACGTGATTCCAAGCCTCTGTTGCAGCTCCCGCAATTCATATTGCATTTCTGTACGCAATTTCAAATCGAGGGCAGATAGCGGTTCATCCAGAAGGATGACTTCAGGTTCATTGACAATCGCCCTGGCAATCGCTACCCGTTGACGCTGACCGCCGGACATTTCCCTTATCTCCCGTTTTTCATACCCCTCCAGATTAACAAAGCTGAGGGCTTCCTTCACCTTGATTTCCACTTCCGAATTCTTCATTTTTTTAATCCGCAGACCAAATGCTACATTTTCAAACACATTTAAATGCGGAAAAAGTGCATAATCCTGAAATACCGTATTCACTTGCCTTTTATTGGCTGGCACATCATTGATTTTTTTTCCTTCGAAGTATATATCACCTTTGGAGGCTTCCGTAAATCCGGCAATCAAGCGAAGGATCGTGGTCTTCCCACATCCGGAAGGACCCAAAAGCGTATAGAACTTCCCTCTCTCGATTTCAAAACTAACATTATCGAGAACTACCGTATCATCATCAAATTGCTTCGTAACCTGATCGAAGCGTATTATATTCCCGTTTGCCATAGCTTCTTCCCTCTCTCCATTACCTTACTCATCAATCTTCAACGATTGCATTTCTTTTGGTCTATAAGTATGATTCCGTCACCACGAGTAATAACTCTGACGGACCTTCAAAATCATTGATGATTTGATGTTCATCTGAAGCATGAAAATAAATCGATTCCCCCGCCTTGACGAAATACGTATGTGTACCAAGCTTTACAATGACTCTTCCGCTTAATACATAACCGAATGTTTCCGACAGGGATGGTTCAAACTGTTTGAACTCCCCTTTTTCCTGGAGAATCAATCGAATAGGTTCCATTTCCTTTTCATTCGATTCAGGCACGAGCCACTGGATTTGATACCCTCGCTCTTCATCGATGAAAAATGTTTGTGCTGCCTCTTCATAAACCACTTTTTGGACTTGATCCTCTTCATCGAAGAACTGCTTCGGCTTGCAGCCGAGTACTTCTAAAATATTGAAAAGAGTTTCAATTGAAGGGGAACTAAGATCCCTTTCCAACTGTGAAATATATCCTTTGCTTAAATCCGTTCTTTCCCCCAATTCTTCCTGGGTCAATCCTTTTTTCAAGCGAAGGTTCTTTATTTTTTTTCCAATTTGCATCCCATTACCCTCAATCGGTTTACTTATAGTAAACCCACAGTAGATAAAGTTTTATATAAGTAAACTTTCAGTTTAATTTTACGAATATCATTATACAGGAAATGCTGGAAACTTCAAACGGAATTTCCAGTCATGCAAAAAAAGGACTGCCACAGGGCAGTCCTTTCTGATTTACTATTGAAAATGAGGCAAAGCATATCTGGTGCTGCAATCCTGCCTCTTATAAAATCGCTAAAATTTAAAACAAAGTTGATAGGAACGGAAGGTACGAGGCTCCTGCGGGAAAAGGGGTGCCGGGAGCGGAAATCAACGTTCCATGTTACAAACACTCAAAAAAACAGATGATATTTTCCCTCGAGTCTGTCATAGTCTGAGACCGCCACCCGGCAGTCCCCCTTTTACAACTTCTCACATATCTCTTGCGCTTTCTTTTCCCCATCAGCAATACAGTCCGGTATTCCGACACCATTGTATGAACAGCCCGCAAGTAAAACATTCGGATAATTATCGGAGATTTTCGCCTCCAGTGATTGAACGATTTGAGGATGTTTAATATGGTAGTTCGGCATATCCTCATGCCATTTCGTCACTTCACTCGTAATTGGATTTCCGGAAATGCTTAGACTGTTTTTAATGTCGCGCAAAGCCACCTGGATCAATTCCTGGTTTGTAAGGGACCGTAAGCGTTCATAGTCCGGATTAGAGCTTTTATAAAAAAGCCTTACCAAAAGCTGACTGTTTTCAGAAGTATGCTCCCATTTCCGGCTTGTCCATGTACATGCATTACAAATCAAATCACTATTATCTCCTGCAATGAAACCTGTCCCATCTTTAGGAAGCATGCTGTCCGGGATATCGAATCCAAGATAAATGCTAATCATCGAACTATTGATCAAGCCGTCGAAGTCCTCATCCAACTCCCGATCACCCAATAATTTTTGGGCAACTGTATGCGGTGTACTCAATACGATGAAGTCCGTTTCCAGCGTTTCACCGTTTGCCAATGAAAGGACATACCCTTCATCTTCCCTCCCAATTTTATTCACACTGACCCCTTTTAAAATTTCCACCAAATCGAGGCTTTCCTCCATTCGATCAACCAATGTTGATAAGCCATTTTTAAACGAAAGGAACTTCTTATTGCCCTTGCTTTGGTACTTTTGCTTATTTTCCGATAGACCGCGTATTATACTGCCATATTCATTTTTATACTCCAGCATCTCTGGCAGTGTTTTCGCAATGGTCAATTCATTTAATTTTCCTGAGTAAACTCCCGAAAGGACAGGTGCTATCTGCTTTTGCACCAATTCCTTGCCTAAGAAGCTTTCAAGAAATAAACCCATTGAGTCATTCTTTGTAAATGTCTCATTTTTTGTATAAAAATCCTTTAAGGCGTCAACCTTTCCTTGGGCGGAAACCAGATCGCTTTTCGCCAGCGACTCCAGGCTCATTGGTATCCCGAATAGGGCATCTTCGGGGATTCCCTTCAGCATCCCATCTGTATGGATGAATGATTTTCCCGTCGCATTATAGACAACTTGATCCTCTAGGTTCAATTCCTTAATAAACGGTTTTATATTTTGTTTCCTGGCGACAATCGAATCGGCACCCGCTTCAATTTTAAATGGACCATTGTGCACGGTCCTTATTTTACCCCCTAGTTCCTCATTACTTTCTATTAATATCAATCGAACGGAGAGACTGTTCTCTTTAACTGTTTTTTGTAAATAATACATGGTTGATAAACCGGTTATGCCCCCACCTACGACTACGACTGTTTTCATTAGGACTACACCTCGATTAACGAATTTTGCATTAAGTAAAGTGTACCATAAGGCTGCGGGATTATTAAAAGCGGCCCATCTAATTCATTGGTTTCTTAATGAAACCTGTAACAAATTCGACAAAAAAAGACCTCTCCTCTTGGAAAAGTCTAGATCAAACAATTTCGTTCCTTATTTCATATTCTTTTTCATCGTATCTTATCGATACTCCATTATCTCCATCAACCGCTTCTGCCTTCTTTTTGAATCCCTGTATCCTGATACCCCAATTTCGCATATAGGGATTTTGCAATCACGTTCATGACATCCACTGCCAGAATGATCGAATCCTTGTTTGGAAAAATCCCTTTTGCGAATTCCGGAAGCATTTGCAAGGCTTTGTTCGCAACCCCTTTACCTTGATGCTTTTGATCAACAAGAAATCCACGGAGCAATATCGCTTTCTTATCGTTGGTGAAAGGGGTGATGTTCTCGCCAATGTGTAAAACGAAAAAACCAACTGGGATACCCTCAGCCAATATTACGATAGGATGCCTGTCACAATCTTCCCGGCAATATTTCAGTGGCTCTTCGGGCAGACCTGAAAAAGAGGTTTGTGTATCCGGTAAATCAAACCGGGAAAGCCGGTGAAGATGTTCCGGTAAATAAGGCGTCAAGATGATGGTCTCGTTTTCCTTGTCCTGTTTCATTAAGCAAACCTTCTATCATCAATTATTGGACACATTAATCATTCGATGACCCGTCCAATAACCCCTTCTCAAACCGCAAGGAGCACTGCCGGATGGATCGGCAGCGCTCCTTAGTTAATCAATGTGTATTTTCATTGATTGTCAGTGCTTCCCGTAAATTGATCTGCTGGCGGAGTATGTTGGCAACATCTCGGGTAATTTCCCGTTTTTCAAACATATCCTGCACTTCGTCCCGTTCTGCCTGGATTGCTTTATAAAACAGCTCTCTTTCATAATCGGCCATTTTACTCGGGGTCCGGCCTCTATTTTCACGTTTGCATTTTAAGATCAGCACTTTATACTCATCTATGATCATCGAGGATGTCTTATGATTATCGGCTGTAATTCCGGCTTGTATCTCTTGGATGGCAGCTTTATACATCCTGATTTTAAGATCCCTGACCCTTTCCAATCTCTCAAGATTAATTTTTCTTATTTCTTTTTTATTAGGGAAAAATAATTTTAAAACCCTCAGCATGCTTCTTCTGAAAAGCGTTACTGACCTGAAAAAACGGAACTTCAGACGATTTGTTACGGCACTTTCCATACGCTGGATGTATTCCTTGCATATATACGCCGTCTCCCGGTCCACTTTTTCATCCTTAATGAGCTTATCCAGGAATCTTTGCTCTGCTTCAAGGGCCTTGAAACGAAGATCCTTCTCTTCTTCCCTTAATGCAGCCGGTTCTTTCTCCTGCTCTACATAGGACAATTCATTGATCTTGGTACAGTACCTCGAAATGATCGATAAAGCAGCTTCCCGGTTTTCTTCTGTCATTTGGGACTCAATCACCCGAATGGCCGCTTGATGTGAGTGAATGGCAGCAGCTTTCGTTTTGTCAGCCTGCTTGTCCACCACTTCCTCTTCTTCGGCTCGTGCCACGATTGGCAGGAATACACTCGCAACAATCAAGGTCAGCAAAATGACTCCTGCTGCAATGAAGATGATTAACGAACGCTCAGGAAAAGGACTTCCATCCGCCAATACATACGGAATCGAAAACGAACCCGCTAACGTTACAGCTCCGCGAACACCGGAAATGGTAATGATTCCGGCCGCTTTGAAGTCCGGTTTTTGGGCGCCTGCTTTTTTCGTCATCCAGCCAATCGACCAGGCAGCCGTAAGCCAAACGAAGCGTAAAGCGAAAAGGAAAAGTGTAATGATCACGATATAAAGGATCACTTGTCCATTATTGAAGGCTGGATCTTGAAAGATCGTCTTCGCAACGCTTGGGATTTGCAAGCCAAGCAATACGAATACAAGGCCGTTCAAAATATATAAAATGACGGACCATGTACTTCTTGAAACGACCTGAAGTTCCACAGTTGGTGATATTTCCCGATCCCGTTCAATGGCATGGACAATTCCCCCAGCCACGACCGCTAAAATCCCGGAAAGGTGGAAATGTTCCACAGCGAGGAAAATAATGAAAGGAGTTAGGATTTGGATCAGCATATGCATCGTGACGTCCTCCATCCCTAAACGGCGAAGAAATACACGAAGCCTGATAATGATGAAAGCAAGTAATGCTCCACCTACAAATCCACCAATTGCAATCCATATGAAACTGAAGGTTGCATCGACTAAGGAGAAAACACCAGTGACTGTAGCCGCAACGGCAAACTTAAAGGCAACCAGACCTGAGGCATCATTCATTAGCCCTTCTCCTTCGAGAAGGTGCATGATGCTCTTCGGTAACTTGACCCGACTCGCCAAAGCGCTTACTGCCACAACATCCGTAGGTGACAAAATGGCCGCCAAAGCGAAGGCTGCCGGCAATGGAATCGAAGGGATCATCCAATTAATTAAATACCCGCCTGCCCAAACCGTTATGAATACAAGGCCCAGCGCAAGCATTAGAATGGGTGCTCTCAACTTCCATAATGCTGTTCGGGGTACATTTTTGCCATCATTGAATAATAGGGGCGCGATGAATAACAGCAAAAACAATTCCGTTTCCATCTCAACATGCATGCCCAGGGGTAAAAGTGCCAATATGACACCCAGTGTTATCTGTATTAATGGTACAGGTATAAAGGGTATAAAATGGTTAATTACATTAGACACTCCAATCAATATAAGAAGGGCTAATATAACAAGAAAAAACTCCATACAAACATCAAACTTCCTCTCTCATCTATTCTCATACCTATAAGCGTAACATATTTATACCCATTCATTCATACATTAACTATTCTAACCTAGAATCCTCCTGAATAATGATACCTGTTAGAATATCATGAAGATCAAGGTGATTGGACGTTTATAAACCAACTCCATCAACAAACCTCGGTACGCATTAAACAGGGAAAAGCTGATTGGCTAACCATAATCAGCTTTTCCCGCATGATGAATGTATATGGTCTTTGTGAGAAGGCATCCCACATAAGCTGGGACTAAAATTACTTAGTTAATCCCCCCGGGACAAAGAGACGAAGATGTTTGTGCAGTACATTTGCCTGGAAAGGAAGAAGGATGCCTTCATCGCCATCGATGTTGACTGCCAGTTCCTCTGGTGTGGCTAAATGGAGCCTGGATGTTTTAATATATTCAACTTCCTCATGCCCTTTGATCTCCCCCTTAATTAAACTGGGAATGATCTTGACGATGAGAGGAAGAGACAAATCCTTAATGATGAATGTGTGCAGCTTTCCATCATTCACTTCCGCCTCTGGTGCAAGCTGTTCGAATCCGCCGACAGAGTTTGTCATTGTTGCAATTAGCAAATGTGCATCGCCCATCCACTTTCCCTGATCATGTTCAACCGTTAAAGGGAACGGAGTCTTTTTAATGATCGCTTTTGCTCCTTCAATGAAATATGCAAAAGAACCCAGACGGGTTTTTTGTTCTACGGTAACATTATAGGTAGCCTCGGCAATCGCTCCTACTGCCAGCACATTCATGAAGTAACGGTCATTGATCTTCCCTATGTCCGATTCCTTAATATGCATATCCTTTAATATCTCAATGGCTGCATTGGGATTCAGGGGTATTCCCAAAGATCTCGCGAAATCATTAATGGTTCCTAGTGGAATGATTCCGAAAATAGGCCGATGTTGCTGTTCACCCAAGCCATTCACTATCTCATTCACCGTTCCATCCCCACCCATGGAAATGACAGCATCGAACCTTTCTGCACAGGCCTCCATAGCAAAATCCGTAGCATCCCCTTCTCCCTCCGTTTTACAAACGCGTACCTCATCATACATTTCACCAAGTGCCTTTTCCGCTTTCGGCAAAATCTTTCCTGCCTTTTCCTTACCTGAAGATGGATTGATGATAATCATCGCTTTCGACATAGGCTACCTCCCATTAATGTACTTCTACTAGCAAGTTACCTCTTTACTGTTGTACTAAAACCACACGGACATTTTTTCTGATTGTTAAATAAGCATTTCCCTCAGCAACTTACAAATAATCGCTGCCACTTAACCGTCATGTTAAAACAAGATCTTATGTGTTACATAGGCTGTGAAACAGGCATTCACCGATCACTGAACATCCCTGTTCCACATCTGTTACATTAATACCTATCTCAACCATAGAAAAATGCCTGTCCCCGTCGCTCCCCTCTTTGTTTTTTCCTTTCATAAAATCAATATTTCTTCCATCCCCTACTGGCCGTAAAGAAAAATACAAAAATAAATAGATGCTAAATCCCTTTCCCATAAGGGTTTCACACTGCACGCGAAAAAAATTTCAAATTTTCTGTAAAATACCTATACATTTTCCAAATTCGGGTATATACTGTATTATAACAACAAGCAAATACCAAAAACTGTACTACAAAGAGGAGGAGCGAGACATGCAAGCAAATCAATCAGAGTTATTCATAATCGATTTATTTAAACATTGCCCGGAATGTGGTGAAACACATGTGGACCACTCAGATTCCTATCTGATGGAATGCGATCGCTGCCTTTCCAAACGTGAAGAATAAAACGGTCGGAAAAAATATCTAACATTAAAAAGGAGGAAATACCATGCAAATGAAAAAATCCATTGAGTTTTTCAACAATATCCCTGCTAAACATTGCCCCGAGTGCGGTGACCATATTATTGAGCACGCAGAGTCCTACTTAATGGAATGTGACCGCTGCCTTTCCAAACGCGAAGACTGAGTAACCAAATCAAAAAGGGGGAACCACCATGCAAACTATAAATCCATTGGAATTCTTCAGGACACTGCCGCCTAAACAATGTTCAGAGTGCGGAACACATATCACTGAACAAGCCGAATCCTACTTAATGGAATGTGACTACTGCCTTTCCAAACGCGAAGACTGAGTAAACCAAATCAAAAAGGAGGAATCATCATGCAAACTAAAAACCCATTGGAATTCTTCAGGAATCTGCCGCCTAAACAATGTTCGGAGTGCGGGACCCATATCACGGAACAAGCTGAATCTTACTTAATGGAATGTGACCACTGCCTTTCGAAACACGAAGAATAAATTAAACCAAATCATAAGGAGGAATCATCATGCAAACCAAAAACCCATTGGAATTTTTCAGGAATCTGCCGCCTAAACAATGTTCGGAATGCGGGACCCATATCACGGAACAAGCTGAATCCTACCTCTTGGAATGTGACCGCTGCCTTTCCAAAAAAGATGAATATTAATAAAAGATGCTGACATCAAGAAGCTATATAGGCCAATTTGATGTCAGCATTATTTCCTTGCATTCAAAAAAGGATGTCCCCGGGACACCCTTCAGCCGTACTTATTTTTATCTCCCGATATATTTGTCTACATATTTTCCGCTTATCTGCCTGCTGCTGTATTGTAAGAAGTCCAATGCAAAAATCATGAATTCAAGGGCTAGACGCTTATCTGAACGCATAAAATCGGAACCTAGCAGTTTCTCCAATTTTTCAAGCCTATGATATAGCGTTTGCCGGACAATGAATAATTGTTTCGATGTTTCCTGTTTGGAACCGTTGCAAGCAAGATAGGTCTTCAAGGTAGGCATTAATTCACCATTATTTTGCATGTCATATTCAATGACCGGGCCTAAATATTCGTACACCGTTTCCTCCAGATTACCATGTTTATTTATGAGCGAAATCATGCGATGCATATGTAAGTCCTGATAAAAGAAGCTCCTGTTATCCTCTGGTAATGTATCCTGAAGCAGCAAAGTCTCACGTGCCGTTTCATAACTTTTATAAATCTCACTTAACCTTTGAACATACTTTCCAAACCCAATGGAAAGCAGACCCATGCGATTACGCCCACTTACATCCATTTTCATGATTCGATCGACTGCGCTTGTAATCCTTGATTTCCAATCTTCAGATGAACGATTGTCACCTAAAATAAACACGAGATGCTGATGCATTTCCATGGTAAATATCTGAAAGCCGTGTTGTTCGAAAACTGTTCTAAACATTATCTTAAAATAAGTTCCATCTAATTTTGTGGAACTTTTATTATATTTTGGTTGTTGTTTGCAAATGCAAACAATTCCGCCATCCAACTGCATTTTTGGATCAATATAGGAAAGCCTCTCCCGGATTGCTTCGTCACTATATTCTCCTTCAATCCAATTTGTAAGCCATTTACTTTCTTCCGACATTTTCTTTTCTTCTATATATAACTCCCTTAATAGATGCTGTGCCAATGCGGTAGCCGTTCGATCCAAGATCAGTGAATCAAAGTCAGTCAACTCTCTGTCGTTGCTGCAAATGAACAGTTCCGCATAATTTTCACCGAGTACTTGAATCGGCTGTCCAAGAACGGTTTTATCCAATTTCCGCTTTTCTTCGTATATGTCCGCTACCATTTGAAAGGTTATTTTTTTCTTGGTTTTTGGAATGCTGGCTATATCATTTTCATTAAAGATAAGAATAACCTGTACATTTAAATAGCTGTGGAGAAATTTTAGAATTGGTTCATAATGGTCGATTTCGAGGAGATTTTTATTTAACTGCTGGGAGTAGTTTTCTAAGTTGGATATCATCTGATATTGTTTATTGATGATAAGGGAATGAATATCCTGGGTGATTTCTACGAAAGGGACTTCTTCATGAAATAGGATGATAGGGAATTGCCGTTCATTTGCGAGATCAATGGCACATTGCGGCACGGCCATGGTGTCGGCGCCAACCTCTATACAGAGTCCAGCTGCATCGCATTCAATTAACTGTTTTAAGTAGGATAGAAATGTGTCATCGCAATCTTTCCACCCTAAACCGGTAGTCAGGATCAGTTCATTCCCATTTAACAAATGGCTGATTTGGGTGACTTCCATACAGTGTACCCACTTCACTTGACGCTTTATCCCACCGCTACCTGCAATTATATCCGTCAGATTAAAATGCTTGCGTGTTAGAATTTCTTCGATTGTAATCGATGTATTCATCCGTCCACATCCTTTTATAAAACTGCTTTAAAATCTATTATAAACGGACAACCCTTAAATCTCCACACACTTGTTAGAAAATCTAACGTCAAAATTCTACAAAAAACTCGAACAAGAACAAGAAAAAGGACCCATTCTTGAGGAATAGGCCCGGTCCATAACCATTTCAATTCAATTTTTTCACAAGCAAAGTAGAGAAGTATTTCCTTCCTTCCGGGGTTTTGATGTTCAATTGCTTCCATTCCTGTTTCGTTCCTTCAATCAGTTCAAAATCGAGAAAAGCTCCACTTAAACTTTCGGAAACCCGGGTGATCCGATATCCTCTTTCAAGTAAAAAATCGATTTGTTCCCTTTCTAAGCGATACTCTTGATATTCGGACATTTACATTCCCCCCTTTTTCATACGTTCTCCTTGCCCGTTGAAGCCGGAAGAACCATCTCTTCCTCAAGTTCTCCGATTTTCCAATCCCTCCCAACGGAAATTCCCAAATATTTCTCATCGCTGGGATCAATGATTTCAGCTTGTTCATACTGCTTGAACCACCAATACTTAGCCAATATATAATAACTTGCACCGCCGAGAAGCAAGCCAATGATAAACGAATAATTTGAAAAAACCGTGGCACCGATTCCTCCAATCACCCAAGAAATGATTCCTGCCCAATTCACTCCATTCAAATATTTATATTGGCCTTCACTCTCATAGAGTTCATGTACATTCACTCTCCGTTTACGGAGGAAATAATAATCCGCTACAAGGATGCCGACAATGGATGCCAGGATTCCACCTATTATTAATAAAACTTCTATTATGATGCCGAACAGGTTCCATGGCTGAACCACTATCCCAATAACCCCCGCCACAACGACTCCCGCCCAAAATGGCATTTTAGGACCCATGACATTGGAGAAAATGGTAGCCGCGGGAATGACATTGGCCGTAGTATTCGTCGACCATTGAGCGAATACGATCATGATTAAAAGGACACCGAGAGCAATTCCACTTGCTGATCCCTGTATGGCAACGACAGGATCATAATTGGAAACAGCCATATAAGAAACCGCCCCGATAATCACCATGAATGTCTGCGTGATGGGATAGGTGATAATATTCCCAATTATTTGCCCCTTATTGCGCTTGAACCAATTTTTTTCATTTTTTGGTGCTTTTATATAGCGGGAAAGCGTGGGCATATCTGCAGTCAATGTGCCCCAAAATCCCATATTAGCCATGATGACGACCACGAAAGCCGTGGCGGCAGCCCCGCCAGTAACCGGACTTTCAATCCAGGACCAAACATCTCTTCCTTGGGCCACCGCTTGATCGGATAGAGTGAAATACATCCAGCCAGAAATTAAAATGATAACGGGCGCCGCCAAGTCTGCGAATCGTTCTATCGACTTTATTCCCATTGCCGTGTTGACTAATTGTAAAAGGGCAAAAATGAGGAAGCATATAAACCAATTATCAAAGTCAAAAAGGGTTGTGAAGATAGCGTTCATTGCAGTGGCTCCAAAGTAAGTATTGAGACCGAACCAGCATGACGCAACAAAACCTCGTACAACCGAAGGGATGTGGGTGCCAATCGTACCGAACGGCGCCCTCATATAGACAGGGAATGATATCCCATGTTCAACACCAATATCCCCTGTCATTGTCATCAAAAAGCCGAGAACCACACAGGCAATGACCGTTGCAAGAACGACCCAGCCTAAGGATAAACTTTGAACACCGTTCCCACCGATTGCGAAGGCGGCCAAAACTACAGCCATGCCCACCCAAATGAAACCAAATCCGGCTGCACTTATATTTTTCTCACTATGAGGTATAGGCAGCAAATCGGGAGACTTTAAATAATCTTTCTTCTCACTCATAGAAAATCCCCCTAAATTAATTTGCAAGATTCCTTTCCGAAGTTAGACTGGAAGCTTTTTCCCGGCATCCGGCTTCAGCGCCGCATTATATTTTGCCCGTTTCAGGAATTGCCCTTTTCCAGCTTCGCCTACAAATTGTTTGTCTTTAATGACGAATTGACCTCTCGATAAAACGGAAACCGGTTCACCTGTAATTTCCATCCCTTCAAACGCATTATAATCCACAGCCATGTGATGGGTATCTGCAGAAATGGTCCTTGCAACTTTCGGGTCAAAAATGACAATATCCGCATCGGAACCAACTGCAATCGTTCCTTTCTTAGGGAATAATCCAAAAAGTTTGGCAGCACATGTAGAGGTCATGTCGACGAATTGATTCAAGGTAATACGCTCTTTCGTGACCCCTTCAGAAAAGAGGATGCTCATGCGGTCCTCAATCGTTGGGCCACCGTTCGGTATTTTCGTGAAATCTTCACGTCCAAGATCCTTTTGCCCCTTAAAATCAAAAGAGCATTGATCGGAGCCGATCGTTTGCAGCTGTCCCGTTTTCAAAGCATTCCATAGCACTTCCTGATTTTTCTTCTCCCTTAACGGCGGGGACCATACATACTTAGATCCTTCGAAATGGGGCTTTTCTAGATAAGACTGGTCAAGAACCAAATATTGCGGACAAGTCTCCCCCCAAATATCCACCCCTTTATTTCTTGCCTCAGTGATCTTTTCAACAGCATCTTCACAGGTGACATGAACAACATAGAGCTGGCCGTTTGCCATTTCCGTCAGTTTAGCTGCACGTCCAGTCGCTTCCCCTTCAAGCTCTGGAGGCCTTGTCAGTGCATGGTAAATTGGATCGGTGTTACCTTCAGCAAGCGCCTGCTTTGTAAGATAATCGATGACATCACCATTTTCAGCGTGAACCATGACAAGCGCGCCAAGTTCCTTTGCTTGCAACAAAGTGCGGTATAGCGTGGCATCATCAGCTTGAAAAACATTCTTGTAAGCCATGAACACCTTAAAGGACGAAATTCCTTCATTATCGATGATACTTGGCAACTCAGCCAATACATCATCATTAATCTCACTGATCATTAAATGAAAACCATAATCTATGGCCGCTTTTTCATTGGCCTTTTCATGCCATGTTTCAATCGCTTTCTTTAATGGCACCCCTTTTTCAGTCAGGCAAAAGTCGATGATCGTTGTCGTGCCTCCATATGCAGCAGCAATCGTCCCCGTTTCATAATCATCCTTTGTCGTTGTCCCTCCAAACGGCATATCGAGATGGGTATGCGGATCAATGCCCCCCGGAAAAATATAAGCGCCTTTTGCATCAATGATTTCAGCCCCCTCAGCCGGCAGATCCTTGCCAATCATTGCAATCTTCTCATTTTCAATCAATATATCCGCCTGATACGTATCTGCAGCGGTTGCAATCGTTCCATTTTTAATGAGTTTCTTCATCCTCGATCCCTCCATCATTTTACGAAATCAACACTTTCACTGCTTATGCCCCCAAGGAATGACTGACGCTCATTCCATGTCATTGGCGGTAATTCATTGGTCAATTCGATCATATCGATTGCCCCATCGACCGGGCAGACGATCGAGCAAAGGTTACAGCCTACGCAATCCTCTTCACGCACTCTCAAGAAGGAGGTGCCTGACGTGTCCTTTAACATATCTATACATTGATGAGATGTATCTTCACACGCAATATGGCATTTATTGCAGTTAATGCACACATCATTATTAATGCGCGCAACGACCTTATAATTGAGATCTAAATTCCCCCAGTCGGAATAGCGCGGAACGGACTTACCGACAATATCCATCACAGAGGAAATCCCTTTTTCATCAAGGTAATTGGACAGACCATCAATCAAGTCATCTACTATTCTAAAACCGTGATGCATGGCAGCCGTACAGATTTGCACTCCAGTAGAACCCATCAACAAAAACTCCACCGTATCCTGCCAATTTGAAATGCCTCCTATTCCGGAAATGGGAACATTGATCATTTTATTCCTTGCACACTCAGCCACCATATTCAAAGCAATCGGCTTTACGGCGGGACCGCAATACCCTCCGTGAGCCCCCTTGCCGCCTACATGGGGAATCGTATTCCATGAATGGATGTCCACTCCCGCCAAGCTGTTGATCGTATTGATCATGCTTATTGCGTCCGCACCGCCGCGCACCGCCGCTTCAGCAGTAACCGTAATGTCGGTTATATTGGGTGTAAGCTTGACGATGACGGGTTTGGATGCAGCTTCCTTCACCCAGTATGTTTGCTTTTCCACAAGCTCGGGAACCTGTCCCGAAGCTGCTCCCATCCCACGCTCCGCCATACCGTGCGGGCAACCAAAGTTCAACTCGTAACCATCGACCCCTACATCTTCTATTCGCTTGATGATTTCATGCCATTTTTCCTGTTGTGGCTCCACCATCACCGATGCAATGATCGCATGATCGGGGAACCTCTTCTTCGTTTCATATATTTCTTTCAGATTCACCTCAAGAGGACGATCCGTAATCAATTCTATATTGTTGAACCCGGCAACTCTCTGTCCATTAAAACCGACCGCCGCAAAACGTGATGAGACATTCAGGATGGGTTCACCCAATGTCTTCCAAACAGCTCCGCCCCAGCCAGCTTCAAATGCGCGCTGGACTTGATAACCCGAATTGGTAGGTGGTGCAGAAGCAAGCCAAAAAGGATTGGGGGATTTAATACCTGCTAGATCAATTGATAAATCAGCCATGATAAGCCTCCTAATTTTCATAGTTATTAAGCAATATCCACCGCTTCACCCATCAAAATCGAGTCAATTTCATAGGCTGTCTTCTTCCCTTGCTGGGCAGCTGAAACAACCATTGCCTCTCCTTGGCCTTTTCCGAAGATCACGTCACCGCACGCAAAGATCTTTTCATTCGATGTCCTGTAGGAATCACCCTCCAATATTACGACACCATCATCATGTTGAATGCCGAACTGTTCAATCAATCCTACATACCTGGATTGGCCAATGGCACGAATGACCCCATCGACCGGAATGACGAACTCCGATCCGGAAATTTGGACTGGACGGCGCCGGCCATCTTCGCCCGCCTCGCTAAGCACCATCTTCACACACTCGATGCCCGTAACCTGACCGCTTTCATCCGAGAGTATCCTTGAGGGGGCAGTCAGCCAGTGAAAACCGACACCTTCTTGTTTGGCAAACTCATATTCAAAGTCATAGGCTGTCATTTCCTTTTGGGTACGGCGATAAATAATGCTCACCTGTTCGGCGCCAAGGCGTACAGAACAGGTCGCGGCATCGATAGCAGTGTTTCCAGCCCCTATAACCGCCATCTTCTTTCCAACGAATTTATCAGTGATTGCCCCTGTTTTCGTAGCCTTTACGAAATCGATTGCATCATAAACCTCAGCCAAACCCTCCCCTTCAATTCCTAGCTTAGGAACATCGGACATGCCGATCGCTAAAATGACCGCATCATAATCGGCAGTCAGCTGATTTGCAGAAACATCCACCCCGACCCGGGTATTCGTTTTAATTTCAACATCCAAACTCTTTACTTGTTCAACTTCCCAATAAGAAATGCTCTGAGGTAAACGGAACGATACAATTCCGTAAGTATTTAATCCGCCTGGATTCTTTTCAGCTTCGAAAATGGTCACACTGTAGCCAAGCAAGGCTAACTCCCTTGCCGCAGACAACCCCGCCGGACCGCTTCCTACAATGGCAACTTTTTTGCCATTCTTCTTTCCGGCTTTGAATAGGTCTTGTTTATTTTGGATGGCCCAATCTGTGGAATAACGCTGGAGATTGCCAATCATGATTGGCTTTGTGGAATGGTTCAGGACACATGCCCCCTCACATAGCTCCTCAGTCGGACATACCCGCGCACAGCTGGCACCGACAGGATTGGCTGTCATGATGGTCTTGGCCGACCCTTTAAAATTACCTGAGGCTATCTTCTTAATAAAACCTGGAATATCTATTCCGGTCGGACAGGCTTGGATGCATGGGGCATCATAGCAGTATAAACATCGATTCGATTCTTCCAAAGCTTCCCTTGGGGATAACCCCCTCTCCGCTTCCTGAAAGTTAATCTCCAGATCACCTTTTAACGGGCTCGTCATACTCATCCACTATTTCTCCTTCCAAACATTTATTTTTGAAAAATAAAAAGGGAGGAATTGCACGCATTTTTCTCTACTGTCCTCATATTTAAACGATTGAAAGTATTGCCAACATGGTTATCATCAAATTATTCAAATAACAGTCATGGCGATTTCCCAGCCAAAATTCTCTCGTTTTGTTTATTATTTTCTATCATTCTCTCACTGGTCACGCCTCGGTCCCTGCTTCCTACTAACACAAAAAGCCCCCCCTACTAATCTTAAAAACTCAAATCTATGATAAATCAGAGAATTGAGTATTCTTTATTTTATAATGTTAAAAAGTAAGTTACATTATACAAAGTGTAAAGTATTTCCAGACGCTACATATGCAATATGTAATAATCATGTTATATTTCCTAACAATAAGTGATACACATCGTCATTTTTCTACATTCAAACTTACTTTGCATCATACTTATTGATGTTTTTTGGATGTTTTGTTCTAAAGACCTAATTATCAACACTTTGTCCACATAAAAAAAAGCCCAGAAACTCAAATCTTGGTTTCCTGGGTCTTTTCACTTTTATCCACAACTTATTCACATATTATATGGCATAACTCTCTTTGTTTTTGCAGAATGGAGGCATTCCATCAAAAGTTATCCACATTAATGAACCGACTTTTCCACTTATCAACAACCCATTAACAATTTATCAACAGTCAGGTTCATTCCGGATGAATCACGTATCGTTTATATTTCTCATAATCCGTTTTCTTGCACTCAAGCTTTATTCGATATCCGGTTGCCTCATAATCTGTTTCGGTTATGTGACCATTTTCATTGAAATAAGAAACCAGCTGTCCTTGATCAAATGGAATCAGCATTTCACAGTGGGTATAATCGACAAAAATATGCTTTCGAATTTGATCTATCAATTCCTCGATGCCCACTTTGTTTTTTGCTGACATATACACAGAGCTACGATTCACCTGAGGGATATCCAAATCGGTAAGGTCCGCTTTATTATAAGCAAAAATCGTTGGAATCCCTTTAATGCCTATCTCGTTTAAAGTCTTATCCGTTATCTCTATTTGGTGCTCATGATCAGGATTGGAAAAATCGGCAACATGGATCAACAGGTCCGCTTCCACCACTTCTTCCAATGTGGATCGGAAAGCTTTCACAAGATGATGGGGCAATTTGGACACAAACCCCACTGTATCCGTCAATAGAAATTCCTTTTTATCCGGGAGCGGGATGTTTCGGACAGATGTCTCAAGCGTAGCGAAAAGCATATCCTTCTCAAACACCTGCTTCTCGGCTGTTGGATGGAACATCTCAATCAGAGCATTCATGATCGAAGATTTACCTGCATTGGTATAACCGACTAAGGATACGACAGGGATGGCATTCTTTTTCCGCTGTTTCCTCTGCGTTTGCCGGTGTGCAACAAGGTCTTCCAGTTCTTTATTCAATACACGTATATTTTCCTCGATTCTCCTGCGGTCAAGCTCTAACTGCTTTTCACCTGCACCTTTGTTTGTACCGACCCCGCCACTCTGACGCCCTAGTGACTCCCTCAAACCAACGAGACGCGGGAGCATATACTGAAGCTTCGCCACCTCTACCTGAAGCTGCGCTTCCTTCGTTTTCGCCCGATGCGCGAAGATATCCAGAATCAAGATTGTCCTGTCGATCACCTTGCAATCCATGTCCCTCTCCAAATTACGAAGTTGCGACGGGGAGAGCTGATCATTAAAAATGACGACATTGGCTTCTTTATGCTCAACGAGATTTTTTACTTCCTCGATCTTCCCGGTACCGATAAAATGTGACGAGTTCACCCGATGCAAATTTTGTGTGATGGTCCCTGCAACCTCTACCTCACATGCTTCCGTTAAATTGGCCAATTCCTCCATTGAATACTCAAAATCCTTTTGACCGTTGAGATTAACTCCAACCAAGATTGCCCTCTGCTGTAATTCCATCATTTCAAATCCCTTCCGCACATGCCTTACTCCCTATATTATGCATCATACTGTCTAGGCCAGCCACATTGTAGCATACCAGACATTACTTGCATGACGATCGCTCGCTGCCCAAGTTTATCGGACATCCTTTCACTATAAAAGAAAATTCAACAAAAAATAACAGGACCGATTAATTTTTTCAAAGTTTCACATGAAACAATTGGAAAAACCATAAATAAAGCTCCCTGTTGCACCTTAAGATGCAACAGGGAGCCCATATTATTCTATTCCTTTATCCTCAATAACCTAAGGCTATTCAATGTAACCAATAACGTCGCACCCATGTCGGCAAAAATCGCCATCCAAAGTGTTAACCAGCCCGGCGCTATCAATAATAAGGCCAGGATTTTAATCACCAATGAAAACGTGATGTTCTGCTTAATGATTTTTAATGTTTTGCGGCTTAAGCGGATTGTATAAGGCAGCTTCGATAAGTCATCACCCATTAAGGCAATATCGGCAGTTTCAAGGGCCGTATCCGTTCCAGCCCCGCCCATCGCGATTCCTACCGTGGAAGCTGCCAAGGCCGGGGCATCATTGACACCATCGCCTACCATGGCCACTCGATCATATTTTTGTTTCCATCGTTTGATGATGGTCAATTTATCTTGTGGCAATAACTCCGCCTCGATCTCATGAACGCCAGCTGCCGCTCCAATAGCTTTGGCTGTTCCGATATTATCCCCGGTCAGCATGATCGTTTTTTCAATGCCCAATGCATGCAGTTTCCGAATTGCTTCCTTACTGCTTTCCCTTATTTCATCAGACACCGCGATGAGTGCCAGGATCTTCACTTGATCGCCAAGCACCATCACCGTTTTCCCTGCATTTTGATAGCCGCTGATTAATTTAAGCACATCATCAGAGAAAACTAAACCTGCCTCTTCTTCAAAAAGGTTGGGTTTACCAATGTAATAGATTGTTTGATTGATTTTCCCCTTTATGCCTTTACCGGTGATTGCAGTAAAATCCTCTACCAATAAAGGATGATAGTCCACATCGTGGTTTTCCGCCTTTTGAAGAATGGCTGTGGCAAGGGGGTGCTGTGACCTGCTTTCTAAAGCAGCAGCGATAGCCAGCACATCCTGTTCCTTCAACTCATCAGCTAACACTTTGAAATCAGTCACTTCAGGTACGCCCTTTGTTAAAGTACCCGTTTTGTCAAACGCAATCGCCTTTAAGGCCCCTGTTTCCTCTAAATGGACCCCGCCTTTAATCAGCACACCATGTTTCGCAGCATTTCCGATGGCCGTCACAATGGCAATGGGTGTAGAAATGACCAAAGCACAAGGACAGCCGACAACTAGTACAGCCAACCCCCGGTAGATCCATTCACTCCAATCGCCGTTCATAACAATCGGGGGCAGCACGGCAATGGCCAAGGCAATGAGCATGATGGCCGGCGTATAGAATTTTGCAAATTTATCCACAAAGGCTTGGGAAGGGGCTTTTTCGGCCTGCGCTTCTTCAACAAGGTGGATGATTTTCGCAATCGTCGTATCCTCGACTCGCTTCGTGACCTCCACTTCGAGCAGCCCTTCACCATTTAAGGTTCCGGCAAACACTTCACCATCAACCGTTTTAAAAACCGGCTCGGATTCCCCAGTAATGGCTGCTTGATTAAGTGTTGACGCCCCTTTCATGATCATCCCATCCATGGCAAGCTTTTGACCAGGTTTGACGATCATGATGTCGCCAACTTCAATCTCATCAACATCAACCATCATTTCATGATGCCCCCTGCGGATCAAGGCTTCTTTAGGTGCGATGTTCATTAATGATTCTATAGAATTACGGGCTTTATCCATCGAATATTTTTCCAACGCTTCACTTATCGCAAATAGGATGACGACAGTCGCCCCTTCACCCCATTCACCAAGCACAGCCGCCCCGATGATGGCAACCGTCATAAGGGTGTGCATATCAAAGCGAAGCCTGACAAGATTCTTCAATCCATTGACAAATAATGAATATCCCCCAACTATGATTGCAGCCGCATAACCGATGACCGGCATGATGCTTCCAGCCGCATATCGATTATCCAATACCCAGCTAACCAGCAAAAGGATAACCGAGAAAACCACTTTTATATTTTCTTTTTGCTTCCAAAATGGTTCCTTTTGCTTCAACTGTTCCTGTTCACCGCGGACTCTCAGCTTATCAAAAGCACCCGCCTTTTCAATCTCTTCGATAGTCGCACTGCCCTGTACAGAAATCTTCGAGGCGCCAAAGTTGATTTTGGCATCCTCCACACCCTCTAGTTCACGGACATTGTTCTCAAATTTAGCCGCACAATTCGTGCAGGATAGACCTTGGATACGATATGTTTTTAATGGGGATTCAGCCATCGACCCTTACCTCCTGCTGATGTTCTAATGCAATGAGAATTAATTGCTTTATATGGTGATCATCCAAAGAATAAAAAGCCAACTTTCCTTCTTTTCGGTATTTTACGATTGCGTGTTTATAAAGTGTACGAAGATGATGTGACGTTGTCGCCATCGACGCACCAATGATATTGGCCAGATCGCACACACACAATTCCTCGTCCTTACAGAGCGCATAAGCTATCTTCGCCCTATTCTCATCACCTATAACCTTAAACAGCTTAGACATGCTGGATAAATTCACCTGGCTTATTTCCTCTTGAATGCGATTAACCTTCACTTCATCATGCAGGTGGACATCACATATATCTTTCAGTTCCGTCATCTTCTCACACCCCTCATTCAAATCTTCGTTTGATTAAAATATAACATAATTACCTGAATATTCAAACCTATATTTGAATGTACAAGATTCTTTTCTCCTTCCTCACAAGCGGCTTAGTAAAGTGCCTATATGTCTTTATATGTAGGTCATCGTTTTTTGTTTCATTTCGCAGTCGTTCCCCTGAATTTTGCTGAACACAAAGGGCAACCTGTCCTCTTTCCAGGAATTCCATGAATCTCCTGAACCGAAACTTCTATGCTTCAGGCAAAAAAAAAGAAGAGACATAAATTCCTTCAGTCCCTTCAATCCAATGATTTCATTAATTCCCTAATGGCTCCTTGATAAGTACAATATATTTAATTTAGTATTTTCTAGAAAAAATATGTTATACTTAGTCAAACCTTTTTAAGCGTTTTACTTTACTTGTACCATTTACCCTGCTTATCGTTGAGCAGGGTTTTTTGTTATGTTTTCAATAATAAAAAAGACAGACCCTATAGGAGGATCCGTCTTTTTTGTTATTGAAATTATGCTTTTTGAACGTTAGAAGCTTGAGGTCCGCGTTGACCTTGTTCTACTTCAAAAGTAACTTCTTGACCTTCGTCTAAAGATTTGAAACCTTCGCTTTGGATAGCTGAGAAATGTACGAATACGTCGTCTCCGTTTTCGCGTTCGATGAATCCAAAACCTTTTTCTGCGTTAAACCATTTTACTTTACCTTGTTCCATTGTTGTTGCCTCCTAGTGCATCTAAGCACAATGTATTACTATCCTTGCTCTAAGTCATCATCGAAAACGAAAAGTAGTACTTTTAGTATCCTTAGTACCGAACAAAAATAATTAAGACTAAGCATAACATTAAATGGTAGCGATTGCAAATAGTTTGGGGAAACTTTTTTCCAGCAATTTTTAATACTCTCTAAATTCATTTAAAATCAATTAATGGGCTCTATCTATTCTGGTAATGGCTTCATGACCCGCCACACGCATTCATCCAAACAAGGACCTCTCGTTTACAAGGTTTTGTAGATGTTTATTTTTTTATTTTTCGGTAATGAACTTTTCTACCATATTTTCTAAAATGGCTGATTCTTTTGCTAAATCTTCATTTTGTTCCTTCAATCCAGTCATTATGGTGCTTTGTTGAATGGCAGCTGCAGAGATTTGCTCCGTTGTTGCGACACCTTCTTCTGAAATCGCCGCAATTTCCTGAATGGATGCCAGGCTTTCATCCGAAGACTCATTCATTTTTTTCGAATGGGCGGCTAATCGTTCCGTGCCTTTCAGCAATTTCTCTACGGATTCAAATATCTTATTGAAAATCTGGCCATTGTCTTCCACTAAAGAAACACCATTTAATATATCCTGAAAACTCTCATCATTATTTTGGATGACTTTGGCTGTTTGTTCATTAATCCGCATAATGGATTCTGAAATGATATCGATGGATTCATCTGTTTGTACAGCCAATTTTTGCACCTCTTGAGCCACTACCGCAAAACCTCTGCCGGCATCACCCGCCCTTGCCGCTTCAATGGAAGCATTCAGGGATAGGAGGTTCGTTTGAGAAGCAATCACCCTTATTAAGCCAATCACTTCATTTATCTTCACTACATCTTCTTCCAGGCTCACCAAATTGGTTTTAGTCGCTTGGCCGTTTTCCATGATTTTATCCATCTGGCCCGTTACATCTTGCACTTGTTTACTTCCTTGTTCAGCAAGTGTATTCGTATGCAAGGTAAATTCATTCATTTCATTCATTTGTTCGTTCATTAAACGGATTGTATCCGTTAAGTCACTGATCATATTGGAAATTCGGTCAATATGATGGGCACGCTCTTCCGAAGCTTTTGCTTCTTCCGTTGTCCCCGTCACTATCTGACCATAGGACTCCACCATCTCTTCAAAGGATTGCTGAATGGATACTGTCGTTTGATTCATCGTTTGAGCATGTTCACGGACATTCTGGATAATATGGGCCAAACTTAACCTCATATCTTCAAATCCATTTGAAAGATCGCCCATCTCATCCTGTCTACCAACTGGAATCGATTTACTTAAGTCCCCTTTTGCCATTTCATTCGTGTAACCAACAAGTTCATTGACGGGCCCAGAGATCTTTTTCCCGATGACAACGGCGCATAGCACACCTAATATAACGGCGCCTGCAAGAAATAAGATATTATAAAATATCATTGTGCTTTTTAATTCATCAATGAATTTTGCATCCATATCAATCCCTACAATCGCGTCGGTTCCTTTGATTGGCGTAAAGTACGACTTGTGAGTACCCCACTTATCTTTATATATTTCACTTAATACGTCTTCGTTTCCATTTATCGATTTTGCCTGTTCCGGCGTAAAAGGGGATTCCACCATGTAGTCCTCGCTGCCGTTCAAGGCCACAATCATGTCGCCATCCTTCTCCCGCTTCAATACATAAACATATTCAATTCCCTTTTTATCTTCAACAAAGGCATCTAGCTTCCGCCTAATCTCCTCGCCCCGTTCGGAAGCTTTGTTTATCAAAGTGGGATTGAGGCTTGCTGCTAAACTGTGGGCATTTTCAGAAAGGCGATCATCGAATTGCGGAAGAACATTCTCATTGATCATTTTATTAGTAATATAGGAAAAGCAAAGGCCCATGGCCCCTGCGAAAAGGACGAAAGGAATAATATAAAACAAGAATAGTTTTGACAGCAAAGATTTTTTAGGATTAAGCTTTGAAAATCTCATTTCCATACCCTCCTTAGGTGAAAACAAGGTGTTTTATAGTCAAATATGGCATTAAGTCCAAATGAAGCAATTGGAGATTTTTATCCAAATCCGCACTACTATAAAAGATGATGGCCATGCTCCGGTCATTTTGAAAAGGAAGCTGCCTATATTCCAAAACATGTTCGAATTGATGGCGAAGTCCATCATGATCAATGCATGAAACATCTTCCGGATTTATTTCCAGTGGAACCTCTGCAAAGAAAAAGCTATATATATGATCGTCCATCTCTTCCAATATCCGATACCAATCGGGTTTTGTTCCTGAAAAATAGTGTTCATACATATTCATCCCATAGGCATGGTAACCTAGATCCGTTGTACCCGCCCCAGCAAAACGAAGGGGATTGATTTCGATGGGTATCACCCGGTTTCCCTTTTTGCGAATTTCAAAGTGTACAGGGTAATTCCTAAGAGGGAGGACCGTTTGAATATCCTTCATGAACTTTAGTGCGTCATGATAGATTTCGTTGATGGCCAACTTCGAAGTATAATAAATTCGATCGGAAGTATCATAATCATCCTTGAATAATCGTTTGAAGACATTCAAAATGACCGGCTCACCATCTTGATTGTAATAGGCATCAACGGCAAATTCTTCACCTTGAATCCACTCTTCTATTAAAACGGTCTGGGAACCGACCACTTCTGAATCATATAATCCATCCGAATGAAGTAAATCCGCTTTAAGCTGGTTCACGGCTATATTCCAATCCTGCTCATTCTTGACTTTGTGGACCCCTACACTCGAATAGCCAATATTGGGTTTGATAACTACCGGAAACGGTATTTGATTTTTATCCAGGTCACTTATTATGGATAAATCAATATCTTGAAAATAGAAATCGGGATATAGAGATTTCGTCAAATTTCGCACCTGGCTCTTATCCTTCAATAACTTTGACCAAATGTATTCATTGCTATTCGGTTGGAACTGCCCTAACAATGTTATGCCATTTTCAGAGTTTGTAAGAATTCTTTTTTCCATTTCCATGGACTTGAAAAATTCGGTATCTTTTTGAATGTTTAGCTTTTCTGATGTTGACGTGACTCCCCATTGCCCTTGTTCCAGTACTGGAATTTGCTGTTCCTCCAACACCTTTAGAAGAATTGGCGACACAATGGTCTCATTCAAAATAATCATTTTTTCCACCTAACTTATACTGTTTTTTGTATCTCCATATTTAATCGGTTAAAAGCGGTAAGTATTTAGCTTAAATAGGTATTTATTATTAAAAACGCATGAAAAAACAAGATATCAATATACCTTTTTACCTATCCCGCCTAATTTAAAAAAGTTTATGAGGGCATGAAAAAAGCCGACACTATTTTAAATGTCCGCCATATTTTTTTCTAATTTATCATTCAGGAAAAGTTCACCACTAATTTGAACATGGAATAATTAAGACTAGTTCATATTCAATTCATAACTTCTTTATATAATTGCCCTATGAAAACCAAGAAAGGATGTATTTCATATGTCAGAAGTAAAAAAACAAAAAGGATGGCGCCAATTCATTCGGTTAGTTCAACAAACGAAGCCCTCTAAACTAATGATAGGGATTGCATTGGCATTAAGCCTTGGTACAACGGGTGTAGGTTTATTAGTCCCTTTATTCACAAAAAATCTAATTAATGATTTTTCGATCAGCTCACTAAATACGGAACGGATCACACTTCTCGTTCTTGCCATCATTGTTCAAGCATTGGCCAGTGGATTTTCCATCTATTTATTAAACCGGATCGGTCAATCTGTAGTGGCAGGTATCCGCGATCAACTATGGAAAAAATTGCTCGTATTGCCCGTGAGTTATTTTGATGAACATCCCTCGGGCGAAACGGTCAGCCGAATGACCAATGATACAACTGTAGTGAAGGGTTTGATCTCTGAACACCTCTCTAATTTCGTTACTGGAATCATTTCCATCGTAGGTTCCATGATCGTTTTATTCGTCCTTGATTGGAAAATGACATTATTGATGTTCATTGCGATTCCACTCTCTGTTTTGATATTAATGCCACTAGGGAAAAAAATGCATAAAATTTCAAAAGGGATGCAGGACGAGACAGCAAGCTTCACCTCAGTGCTTCAACAAGTGCTTTCGGAAATACGTCTTGTTAAAGCATCGAATGCAGAAGTCTTGGAATATCAAAATGGAAAAAAAGGAATCCATAAATTATTTCAATTCGGATTAAAAGAGGCAAAAATCCAGGCATTGATTGCACCGCTAATGAGTTTTGTCATGATGGCCTTACTCGTGCTGATTTTAGGTTATGGGGGAATGCGTGTTTCTTCAGGAGCCCTGACAGCTGGAGCCCTCGTTGCATTCATCATGTATCTTTTCCAAATCATCATGCCAATGGCTCAATTAGCCAGTTTCTTTACACAATTTCAAAAAGCAACAGGTGCAACAGAGCGCATCATTTCCATTTTGGATTCAGTGGAAGAGGAAGATGCGAAGCAGCCAGTTCAAAATATAAGTCAATCAATCAGCGTGGATCACCTGAACTACAGTTACAATAATGGAGAACATGTACTTAAAGATATAAGCTTTAACGTTGAAGCCGGTAAGGTCACTGCAATTGTCGGACCAAGCGGCAGTGGTAAAACGACACTTTTCTCTTTATTCGAACGTTTCTACAAACCACAGCAAGGGTCCATTTCCATAGGCGGGAAATCCATAAATGATTTCACACTGCTTTCATGGAGAAGCCAGATTGGGTATGTTTCACAAGAAAGCCCGATTGTATCAGGTACAATCCGAGATAATATCTGTTATGGCATCGAACGCGACATAACGGATGAGGAATTGAAGCAAGTGGCTAAAATGGCATATGCTGATCAGTTTATTTCTGAGCTACCGAACGGATATGATACAGAGGTTGGTGAAAGGGGGATGAAACTATCAGGCGGCCAAAGACAAAGAATCGCCATCGCACGTGCATTTTTAAGAAACCCCAAAATATTAATGCTTGATGAAGCTACATCCAGCCTAGACAGCAAATCAGAAAAGGTGGTTCAACAGGCGTTAAATGATTTAATGAAAGGCCGAACTACAATAGTAATCGCCCACCGCCTATCGACCGTCATAGGTTCAGATCAAATCATCTTCCTCGAAAAAGGCAAAATAACAGGAAGCGGAACACATAAAGAGCTATATAATACGCACACATTATATCGAGAATTTGCCCAACAGCAGTTACACAAACTTGAACTGGCCTAATTCACCGAAAGGAAAGAAGAAGGATGACAAAAATATTAATTGTCGATGATGACGCACATATTCGCGAACTTATAAACCTGTTGTTAAGAAAAGAAGGATTTGATTTATATGAAGCCTCGGATGGACTGCAAGCATTGAAATTAATGGAGAAGGCGAAAATCGATTTGGCGGTCATCGATATTATGATGCCTAACATGGATGGTTGGCAATTATGCAAAGAGTTAAGGGAATTCAGTGATATCCCCATTTTAATGCTGACTGCAAAAGGAGAAACAACACAAAGTAAAAGGATTCGGCCTTGGGGCAGATGATTATCTTGTAAAGCCATTTGAACCGATCGAATTGGTTCTTAGAATAAAGGCCTTACTAAGACGGTATAAAATCACTATTTCACAAACATTAAATATTGGCGAATTAAAGATGAATCGCAACACGCATGAAATGTCATTCAAAGAGCGGGAATATACGATTCCATTAAAAGAATTCGAATTACTGTTTAAATTAGCAAGCTATCCTGGAAAAACTTTTTCCAGGGAAGATCTTATTGAAGACATTTGGGGCTATGATTATGAAGGTGATGAACGAACTGTCGATGTTCATATTAAAAGAGTGAGGGAACGGTTTCCGGAATCGGAATTCCCCTTCCGGATTAAAACCATTTGGGGATTGGGCTACCGTTTGGAGATAACGAGATGAAAAGCAATCGATTTTTTAAACAAATGCTGGGCATACTGTTTTTTCTTACGTTTAATTCAATTTGCTTTTCGGCCGGGTACTTTATCATTGAGCTACTGCCATTAAGGTTACCCGATTTTGTTCGGTATCTGACCACAATCATGACAAGCATCGCAATCATGATACTCATTGGATATCTTATGCATGCCATCCGTCACAATAAACGGGCAAATATTTACCTCGAGATCATTGATGCCTTAAGGAAAATAGCAAATGGTGATTATAGTGTACAACTGGATTTTAAAATCGATAGGAAAAACGAAATGACCGATATCATTAACCACTTCAATCACATGGCCAAGCAACTGAAGCAAATGGAAGAAATGCGGCAGGAATTCATCTCTAACGTCTCACATGAAATACAGTCGCCCCTTACCTCCATCGTAGGATTTGCACAGGCAATTCAATATAATAAGCTGACGATCGAAGAACGAAATCATTATCTTCATATAATTGAGACAGAGAGCAGGAGATTATCTAAATTAAGTGATAACCTTCTAAAGCTTACATCCCTGGAATCTGAGCATCATCCTTTTGAAAGGACAGACTTCCGGCTTGATCAGCAAATACGAACCATCATTTTGGCTTGTGAACCGACGTGGTTGGAAAAAGAACTCGAATTGGATATATCTTTAGAAAAGATTCGAATTTTTGCAGACCAGGATTTAATGAGCCAAGTATGGACAAATTTACTACACAATAGTATCAAATTCACCCCCCATCGTGGAAAGATCACGATACGATTACAACAGATTGATGACCTGGCATCCATAACGATATCCGACAATGGAATTGGCATATCTGAAAAAGACCAGTTCCATATATTTGAACGATTCTATAAAGCTGACCTGGCAAGGGAACGTACAAAAAGCGGGAGCGGTTTAGGTCTATCCATCGTGAAAAAGATTATTGAAATGCATGAAGGGAACATATCCGTAAACAGTGAGCTCGATAAGGGAACGACTTTTACTATTCTTCTGCCTATTTCGCGAAGGGTTTTGTGATTTTAAAAGTTTATTTAAATCTTAGGTAATAAAAAACAGCTGCAATGCCAGCTGTTTTTAAATCTATATGATAGTTTAGAATATGCTTAAAATACTAGTAAATAAGTAAGTGGACCTATTCGGGGTTCAGCTCACCCTTAATAATCCGATTTTTTTATTTCCGCCAAAAAGTTGAACAGTCTGCCTTATCCGAAATATTAAATTCGATCATTCTCTCAAGTAATGAGAAATCAACCGGGCCATCCCACTTGATACGTACCAATTGCTTGGTGTGATCATATCCAGCCTGAACGATTTCATCAGAAAAATGATCAATTCCTGCCTTTTCAGGGGCAACAGCCAAATGATGTTTCGCTACGCTAAAGCCAATGATATATGTGTCATGATCAGTAAACATAGGCTGATTCCAAGCGATTTTAGGCATTAAATCTGGAAATTTCCTATTTACCCAAACCAAAACTTCTTCCGTTCGGTCCCGATGTTGCGGGTTATCAATCTTCGCTAAAAAATCTGCAAAAACTTCCATGTCATTCTCTCCTAAAAATTAAATTTTTTTGAATAATGTCATTTTCTCCTCATCCGTATCATCATCAATATGTATTAAACGACTTTATTTACACTGCATGCCGATTCCTCAGCCTTCTTTAATCCACTTGTCACTTGAGGGGTTCTCGTTCTTTTTGACATAAAAAACACCCCTTTGGCTAATCATAGCCAAAGGGGTGAAGCTTCGCAACTTTTTTATTAACGGTTAAATCTTATTTAAAATCTAAAACATACATTGCATTCATTCCAACTTATTCAACCGTTACACTTTTCGCAAGATTACGCGGTTTATCCACGTCACATTCGCGGTGCAAGGCTGCGTAGTAAGCAATGAGCTGCAGCGGGATAACAGAGATAAGGGGTGTTAATAGTTCATTCACTTCCGGGATGACGAAACGGTCATCCTCTTCTTCAAGCCCCTTCATGGAAATGATGCAAGGGTTGGCGCCTCGGGCAACCACTTCCTTTACATTACCACGGATGCTTAAGTTGACACCGGCTTGCGTGGCAAGGGCTATGACAGGTGTACCTTCTTCAATCAAGGCGATCGTTCCATGTTTAAGCTCTCCGCCAGCAAAGCCTTCCGCCTGGATGTATGAAATCTCCTTCAGCTTAAGGGCCCCTTCAAGTACAACATAGTAGTCAAGGGAACGGCCGATGAAGAAGCAGTTTCTTGTAACGGACAAATATTCACGGGCAATGTCTTCCATCTCTTCTTTCGAATCACATAGGGCTTCCATTGCCGTCGCAACGATTCCAAGCTCTTTTACAAGGTCGAAATCATACTCCATGTTACGGAATTGGCCAGTTACATTCGCTAGGATCGATAAGACTGCCACTTGAGCTGTGTAGGCCTTTGTAGAGGCAACGGCAATTTCAGGGCCAGCATGCAGCAAGAGCGTATAATCCGCTTCACGTGACAATGTAGAGCCAGGTACGTTCGTGATGGTCAATGCTTTATGACCAAGCGCCTTGATGGACACTAACACGGCACGGCTATCTGCAGTTTCACCACTTTGTGAAATGAAGATGAATAGCGGTTTTTTCGATAATAACGGCATATTGTAAGTGAATTCCGATGCCACATGGACCTCAACCGGAATTTCAGTCATTTTTTCGATGAATTGCTTACCAATCAACCCTGCATGATAGCTGGTTCCGCAAGCGATGATATAAATACGGTCAGCCTCACTTACGGCTTCAGTAATGCTATAATCGATTGCAAGCTTACCTTCTTCATTCTGGTATGCTTGAATGATTTTACGTATGACAGCTGGCTGCTCGTCGACTTCTTTGAGCATATAGTGCGGATACGTACCTTTTTCAATATCACTTGCATCCAGTTCAGCAGTGTATGGCGCACGCATGACTTCTTCGTTGGAAAGGTTCTTGATCGTCACCTTTTCTTTTGTCACGATAACCATTTCCTTATCCATCAGTTCAAGGAATTGATCTGTGACTTGTAACATGGCCATTGCATCCGAAGCGATAACGTTAAAGTCATTTCCGACTCCGATTAGCAGCGGGCTTTTATTTTTTGCGACTAAGATGGTTTCATCATTTTCAGCATCCAATAGGGCAATGGCGTATGAACCCTCCAAAAGAGTGAGTGTTTGACGGAACGCCTCTTCCACTTCCATGCCCTCGTTTACGAACTTCTCTATGAGTTGAACGATGACTTCCGTATCCGTTTCACTTTTAAAGGCAACATCCTTCAAATATTCACGTTTTAGAATCGCATAGTTTTCAATGACCCCATTATGAACTAAAGTCAATCGACCTGAATTACTTTGGTGAGGATGGGCATTTTCACGGCTTGGTACACCATGGGTGGCCCAGCGTGTATGTCCTATTCCAGTATGTGCCATAGTATTTTCATCCACGGCTCCGCGTAAGTCCGCGATTCTTCCCTTTTCCTTAAAGATTGTCACGCCTGCTTCATTTCTCACAGCAATCCCCGAAGAGTCATAACCGCGGTATTCAAGTTTTTCAAGACCTTTTAATAAAATTTCCTTTGCATCGTTAAGTCCAATATATCCAACAATTCCACACATAATTTCTGTTCCTCCAACCGATTCGAGGGAACAGGAATGCACGGGGGCATCCCTGCCCCCTCATCTCTGATATATATTTTTTATAAAGGAAATGCCTTAAAGCACTTTTTCCCTTTGTGCATTTCCAACCCTTTGTGCAGTAAGTTGCCCTACTGTTTTAAGATTGGAATTACTGCGGCTGTGCACTTCAGCCGGGAGGTATCCGCCGATCATTCGATAAACCTCCTCCTCGTCAACTAAGCCATTTCTCGTCCAGACTTAGTTCAGGCGCTTTTGTGAATCCGTTTTTCCTTGCCTACCCTCCTTTTCATAAAAACCATTATTGTAAATCAGGATAATCATACCTTAAACAAGGGACATAGGTCAATTCTTTATTACCCATACCTAAAAAAAAGAACTTCTTATAAAAATATGCATAAAAGGAAATTTCGTTCCTTTTATGCATAGGATTAGTTATTCGTTCATACCCATTTCCGCTCTTACCACTGCGACGATGCGATCTACATAATTAGTGCATTCCTCAGCTGTCGGTGCTTCAGCCATAACACGGACTAGTGGTTCAGTACCGGATGGTCTTACCAAAATACGGCCGTTTCCTCCCATTTCCTCTTCGACTGCCTTGATGACTTCCTGTACCTTTTCATTATCGGTTACAGCGTGTTTATCGGTAACTCTGACATTGACCAGCGTTTGTGGATATTTCTTCATCTCGCCAGCTAGCTCCGAAAGGGTTTTTTGGGTGTCACTCATGATGTTCACAAGCTGCAGGCCAGTCAATAAGCCATCGCCTGTCGTATTATAGTCCAGGAAGATGATATGTCCGGATTGTTCGCCGCCAAGGTTATAGCCGCCTTTTCGCATCTCCTCGACCACATAGCGATCCCCCACTGCCGTCTGGGCGCTTTGTATGCCATGCTCTTCAAGACCTTTATAAAAACCAAGGTTGCTCATGATTGTAGAAACCACTGTTCCCTGTTTCAACCGGTTATTTTCTTTCAAGTATTTCGCACAGATATACATGATTTGGTCGCCGTCCACTATATTCCCTTTTTCATCTATCGCAATGACGCGGTCTCCATCACCATCGAATGCAAGTCCGACATCCGCACCTTTTTCCTTTAAGAATTCAGCAAGTGCCTCAGGGTGGGTGGAACCTACCTTATCATTAATGTTCAAGCCATTGGGCGATGCTCCCATCGTAGAGATGTCTGCATCAAGATCTGCAAATAAATGCATGGCCAAGGCAGATGTCGCCCCATGTGCACAATCAAGAGCAACATGAATGCCTGTAAAATCTTCATCCACTGATTGTTTCAAGTATTGGAGATACTTTTGACCTCCTTCGAAATAATCGTTCAAATGGCCTAAATCTCCGCCTACAGGTCTTGGAAGTTCATCCTTTTCCATATCTAATAGTGTTTCAATTTCAGCTTCTTGATCATCGGATAACTTAAACCCATCCGGTCCAAAGAATTTAATCCCATTATCCGCTACCGGATTATGAGAAGCGGAAATCATGACACCTGCTTCAGCACTTAAGGCCTTTGTTAAATAGGCTACTCCCGGTGTCGAAATGACACCAAGGCGCATCACTTCAGCCCCAATGGATAAAAGACCGGCAACAAGCGCACCTTCCAGCATTTCACCTGAAATTCGAGTATCGCGTCCTATCAGCACTTTGGGTTTTTCTGTATTTCTAGTAAGCACGTAGCCACCAAAACGGCCTAGTTTAAATGCCAACTCCGGTGTTAATTCGCTATTCGCTATACCCCTGACTCCGTCTGTTCCAAAATATTTACCCATCTTTATCGCTCCTTCTTCGAATCGTTACTGAATTTAATGATGATGTTAAAGGAAGGTCATGTCTCTTCTTCTTTTTGTGTGATGGTGACCGAAACCGTTTTAGAATCCAGTTCCCATTCCACTCCCTCAGGCACTGTTACCGCCAAATCCACATCATGCGTACCTTCATCTAAATTACTCACATCTACTGTAAGATTAATGTCGTCTTTAGTTATTTTCTTCAACTGATCCGCCTCACCAAGCAAAGTGATGCTTGTTACATCGGATTCCAATTCGGCATTTTGGTCATCCTGTATGCCCACAGGCACTATTTGTATATTGTTGAAAGTTTTAGACTCTATTGCAGCCGGTTCATCTTCTTCTGCTTCTTCTTCGACTACTTGTTCTTCTTGTTTTTGTTCGGTTTCTGGTTCTTCTTCTGCTTCTTCTACGACTGGCTCTGCATCCTCTTCATCCACATCAACTTTCTCTGTACGAATCTTGACCTTTGCCTTGCCCAAGGACATTTTTTGTACATTTTCCGGTTTATCAAGATCGAGTTCAAGTTCTGTATCACCATCAATTTTCGAGATATTTACAGGAAGATTTACTTCACCTATTTTCTCCAGGCTCGTTTCCGAACCAAATAAGGTAACCTCTTTCGGATCGACACTTATACTCGTGATCCTGATGCCATCCTTTGCCTTGCCAGTTTGCTTCGGTGCTATTGACACCGTCTTGGAAGGGATGCTGACTTTTAAAGAAACTGAAACAGTAGATGGCTCGATCGTCACATCAAGCTTATTCAAATCCCTGTCCAGGGCTTTCACGGTCGCCTTGCCGCTCACCGTTTCGTTAAGCCCCTTACTTATTTCAAGGTTTGCCTTTACATAGGAAATTTGTTCAATCGCATCTTTAGCACCCGTTATTTTGACAGTTTTCGGGCTGACTGTTGGCTGACCAGCGGTATATCCCTCTTCAAGTAAAGAGCTATTATACTCGGCTTCAACGGAGAATTCCTTCGTCACCCGTTCCTGAACGTTGACTTCGGCATATTCCGGATCGATCGTCGCCACTAGCTTTTCATTCAAATCACTTATTTTAAATGTGACAGTTCTGTCCCCCATTGAGATTGCAGGATCGGAAAGGTCTACATACACTTTAAAGTCCCTTTGGTTTTTCGCATTTATCAATAAGCTCTTTGCTCCCTTTAGAGTAACATCAACCGTCTCCGGCACCCCGCTCACCACTAGATTCTCACGGTCATAGTACACTTCGACCGGTACATTTTCAATGGTCTCCGTACTGATTTCAGGGGCAGTCGATAAACCAAGGGATTTCTTATCCGACTCCATCTCAAAGTTAATGGAAATGAACAAAAGTGCCGCCAAGGCAAAAGCTACGATTCTCATAAACCAAGCGCTATTGGTGAATTTATCCATTCTTTTTCCCCCTCCAGTTAAAGATGCTTGAGGAAGTTGATTTGATGTTTTCCACTACCAGTTCACTTGTAAGCATGGCCCTAAATGATTCTTGATTCAAATCCCGGTAAAGTTCCCCGTTTTTAGTGACGGATATCCCTCCCGTTTCTTCTGAAACGACAATCGTAAGACTATCCGTAACTTCACTCATGCCTATGGCTGCCCTATGCCGTGTGCCAAGTTCCTTTGATATGAATGGACTCTCTGATAATGGCAAATAGCAAGCTGCAGCTGCCACCTGGTTATTTTGTAAAATAACTGCGCCATCATGGAGCGGCGTATTAGGGATGAAGATATTAATGAGCAGTTCTGAAGAAATATAGGATTTTAGAGGTATCCCCGTTTCAACATAATCCCCTAGCTCCGTACCTTTTTCTATCGTAATCAAGGCTCCGATCCGCCTTTTTGCCATATAGGTGGACGCCTTTAGGATTTCTTCGACTAAACGCTCTTGCTGATTCTCTTCCGGAACGGTGCCCCTTGCAAAGAGCTTCCCGCGTCCTAATTGTTCAAGTGCCCTTCTCAGTTCAGGTTGAAAAATGACGAGAATCGCCAATACTCCCCAATTCATGACTTGTGCCATTAACCATCCGAGTGTATTGAAACCAAACAGGTTGCTTAAGCTTTTTACAATGACAATTACAAAAATTCCTTTTAGCAGCTGAATAGCCTTCGTGCCCCGAATAATAGTTAACAATTTATATATCACAAACCATACAAGGAGAATATCAATGAAATTTACTACATAGTCCCAAACAGTCAAGTTGGATAAAGACATGTTGTTTCCTCCAGTCAGTATTACTCCAAATACAAATTACAATCTTTATACGATAACCTTAATAGTATACCATTTTTTAAATGATACATCTAAAAACTAGTGTGAGAAATTTACATAGGAAAAACGAATCATGAAAAAGGGTTCCCTTTCCTTAAAAAAATAAAGCTGAGCGAAGTCACCGTAAACGAAAAAACGGTGCCCTCTCCCAGCTTCTATTCCTTATTTCTTATTCCTTTTTCTCTTCTTTAGCAGGAACCAACGAGGTTGCAGTATCCTTTACTTTATACCACATCCACTCAAAAGCTTGGTCAATAACATGGATGCTTCCAGTCACATTTCCTGCTTTTGACATATATTCATGCCCATTTATGACTGTCACATCTCCCTCTACTTCACCATCTATTTGAATGTTACCATTTTGAACTACCACATTTCCCTTGATTGTCTCACCCTCTGGCACAATCACCGTTTCACCTTCGACCACTAAGTTAGGCTGCTTTGATACTGAAAAATGTTCGTCCTGATTATAAGTGGAAAAAACAGATCCTGTCATCAAAATGATGAACATCGCTGCCGCTGTCATGAAGGGATGGCTTTTGAACCAACGTTTGGCACCTGTTGTTTTCGTTTCCTTTGGCAATTGAGCCATAACCTTTGCTGTAAAGTCATCCGGTGCCTTTATATGGGAAGTGCTTTGTACAAGAGCGACCGCCTTTTTCATTTCATGAAAGTAATCCCGGCATTCAGCGCAATTATGCAAGTGCTCCCGTAAAACTTCTTTATGCTCCGGTGTGATGTCCTCATCTAAATAATCATGCATATATTCAATGATTTCCTCATGGCAGTTCATTTTTCTCACCTTCTTTTTATAAATGGCGTAGTTGTTTACGCAAGGCTTCCCGACCGCGATGTATCCTCGTCTTAACCGTACCGACCGGCAAATCGAGTATTTCACTGATTTCCTTTAGTGATAACTCTTCAATATACTTCAATACGATTACCGATCGGTATTTCTCGGGCAATTTCATTATTTCCACTTGAATGGTTTCCTGTAGTTCTAAAGATTCTACCTCTTCCTCGGGTTTCGCCATATCCGATGCAATTTGGGAATACATATTCAATCCCTCTGTTCCTGCCACCTCTGCATCTAAATAGTAATCCGGTTTTTTCTTGCGAAGCCGGTCAATACAAAGATTGGTCGCAATCCGATATAACCATGTTGAAAACTTCATTTGTATATTGAAACTTCGAATATTCACATAGGCCCTTACAAAGGCCTCTTGTGCCAAATCTTCCGCTTCTTGCCTGTTTCCAAGCATCCTGAAACATATTTGGAACACTTTGTCCTTGTATATTTCGACAATTTCCCCAAATGCATTATGGTCTCCCTTTAATACTTGATTAATTCTCTCTTTAATGAGTGCATCCATTTTCCGGTATTACCCCCGCTCATGCGGCTATACGATTACTACGAACCGTAAGCTAAAAGGTTTCAAAAATTTAATACATTAATTCTAACAAAGTTTTACATTTTATGTTTAAGAAAAAAAAAACAGGGCTATATAGTAAGAAATTGTAAAATCCAAGGGAGTGTTTCTCTATATGACTGCAGAACAAATTTTAGACCATATTGAACAATACAGACAGGAAATGATGTTTTTGGCTTCCCGTTCTTCGATGGTGGATAATGAAGTTGTTGAGGTTAGCAGCAAACTGGATTCTTTAATCATCCAATACATCCATTTAACTAAAAATGGAGATCTCACAAACAGACATGCCCTCAAGTGAATATGGATTCACGAATGCTACCATTTATCTATAGATATGTTCCTGTTACATACACCCTAGTAAATAAGCCTACGTCTTCTAGCATATAAAAAACAGTAACCCATTACAAGCCGGTTACTGTTTCTTTTATTTTTTCAGTTATAATAACTTTTCTCCAAATAGGGAACCCATTAGGGCCACGGCAACGATAGCCGTCTTATTTCGCTCATCTAAAATTGGATTCACTTCAACGAATTCAGCTGATGTAATCAAGTTGGACTCCGCAAGCAATTCCATGGCCAAATGACTTTCCCGATAACTTATACCACCAATCACCGGTGTTCCCACACCAGGTGCATCTGCTGGGTCAACTCCATCCAAATCCAATGAAAGATGAACGCCATCCGTTCTTTCCCTTAAATAATCAATGCATTCTTCCATAACCCGTGTCATTCCCATGCGGTCGATCTCATGCATCGTGAATACTTTAATCCCTTTCTCGCGGATAAGCTCTTTTTCGCCTTCATCCAATGACCTTGCCCCAATTATTACGATGTTTTCCGGTTTCACTTTTGGAGCAAAACCATGGATATTGATTAGGTCCGGATGTCCAAGCCCAATACTGACAGCTAGGGGCATACCGTGTATATTCCCTGATGGCGAAGTATCCTCCGTATTTAAATCCCCATGTGCGTCGTACCAAATGACACCCACATTTTTATAGTGCTTTGCGACTCCTGCCAGTGTGCCTATAGCTATGGAATGGTCTCCTCCCAATACAAGCGGAAAGGAACCCCCTTCTATTATTTCATCTACTTTTGCAGCTAACAGGGAATTCCCCTTCGCTACAAGCTGTAGATTTTTTAGATTGGTCCCAGGCTCATCCGCGTTTTCAGGACGCCCTACAATTATATCTCCTAGATCCTCTACTTCTATATTCAACTTTTCAAGACGCTCGATAATCTCTGCGCAGCGAATGGCACTAGGTCCCATATCCACCCCGCGCCTTGCTTGACCAAGGTCCATAGGCAGTCCGATGACGGAAATTTTCTGAATAGACATACAATTCCCCCTTTCCATCATTTTATATCGTATATGCCAATTGGTTCAACTCGACATTCCCATGTATAAAGATGCACGTTCCTATCACATATGTTTTTTATGAAATAAAACCTTTCTGGGGAATAGTTTACCCCATTATGCCTTAAACAAAAAAAAGTCTTAAACCATTTTTGGTTTAAGACGTAAGTTTAGGTGTATGTAGTTGATGGTGGAGCCTAGCGGGATCGAACCGCTGACCTCCTGCGTGCAAGGCAGGCGCTCTCCCAGCTGAGCTAAGGCCCCTAAGGGATTTAAAATTTATGGAGCGGAAGACGGGATTCGAACCCGCGACCCCAACCTTGGCAAGGTTGTATTCTACCACTGAACTACTTCCGCAAATGGCTGGGCTAGAAGGGATCGAACCTTCGCATGACGGAATCAAAATCCGTTGCCTTACCGCTTGGCTATAGCCCAATATATGATATGTAATGATTAATGTTCAACAAAATAAAAAGGTGGTAATCATATATTTCCCTAATACAGAGAATATATAACTGATCCACAGGATTTTATTAAAATGGTGGAGGGGGGCAGATTCGAACTGCCGAACCCGAAGGAGCGGATTTACAGTCCGCCGCGTTTAGCCACTTCGCTACCCCTCCGCAATATATGGTTGTAAATGGTGCCGGCAAGAGGACTTGAACCCCCAACCTACTGATTACAAGTCAGTTGCTCTACCAGTTGAGCTACACCGGCAAGTAAAGAATGAAATGGTGGAGGATGACGGGATCGAACCGCCGACCCTCTGCTTGTAAGGCAGATGCTCTCCCAGCTGAGCTAATCCTCCGGATTTAAAATGGTGACCCGTACGGGATTCGAACCCGTGTTACCGCCGTGAAAGGGCGGTGTCTTAACCGCTTGACCAACGGGCCGAACTGTTTTGCGTTCATAGATAGATCGGGAAGCTCCCAAGCGGATTCGAACCGCTGACCTCTTCCTTACCATGGAAGTGCTCTACCTACTGAGCTATGGAAGCATATGGCTCCGCAGGTAGGACTCGAACCTACGACCGTTCGGTTAACAGCCGAATGCTCTACCACTGAGCTACTGCGGAATAATATAATGTTTCCTAAAACCCATTTAAAGATTTAAATGAATAGCCTGGCAACGTCCTACTCTCACAGGGGGAAACCCCCAACTACCATCGGCGCTGAAGAACTTAACTTCCGTGTTCGGAATGGGAACGGGTGTGACCTCTTCGCCATCATTGCCAGACTATATTCATTTTTGAAGAATTTTCATTCCTTCAAAACTAGATAATAAGAAGGTATTTCATTTTTTTAAAAAGCGTTGGTTAAGTCCTCGATCTATTAGTATCAGTCAGCTCCACGTGTCACCATGCTTCCACCTCTGACCTATCAACCTGATCATCTTTCAGGGATCTTACTAGCTTGCGCCATGGGAAATCTCATCTTGAGGGGGGCTT
>NZ_JBNNUC010000011.1:0-57174 GCF_050279365.1 Peribacillus sp. NPDC094092
AATGTTTGACTTGCTCATTTGCTTTTTTGATAGTGTGTGCTCACTTAAAATTTAACGTTGGCGCTTTGTTTTGTTCAGTTTTCAAAGAGCAATATCTTTCGAAACAGCTTATTTATAATAACATTTTCATTACTGTAAGTCAACAACTTTTTAAAACTTTTTTAAAGTTTGTAATCCGTTTGCAACTCGTTCGTAACGACAGATATAAATATAACACCATTACGTTAACTGCGCAATACCTTTTTTAAAGTTTTTTTGAGATAATGTTGTTTTTCTTTCAAACCCTAGAAGCCCTTCTATTAAAAGACATGAAATTATAATAAAAAAACAAAAACCGAATGGACATACCAGGATCATGAGCTTAAGCCCAATGATCCCGGCCATCCTAATTCGGCCTGCAAGCAGCATTCATTTTGCCTTATTAACGATGTCTCATCAACGGGAATAACAGGACGTCACGTATAGACGGTGAATTGGTCAATAGCATAACCAAGCGGTCAACACCAATTCCAAGTCCGCCAGTTGGCGGCATTCCATATTCCAACGCCTCCAAGAAATCTTCATCCATTTCATGGGCTTCATCATTGCCTTGCTCCCGTTCTTTCAATTGGGCTTCAAAGCGTTGACGTTGATCAATAGGATCATTTAGCTCAGTGAAGGCATTTGCATGCTCCCTACCCACAATGAATAACTCAAAACGATCCGTGAAACGGGAATCTTCCGGGTTTTTCTTTGCTAAAGGAGAGATTTCCACTGGATGGCCATAGATGAATGTAGGTTGAATCAACTTATCTTCTACCTTCTGTTCAAAGAATTCATTTACGATATGGCCAAACTCCATGGACTCCTTAACTTCAATCCCATTTTCTTTAGCAAGCTGCTGGGCTTCTTCTTTACTCATTTGAGTCCAGAAGTCCACACCAGTATATTCTTTTACAGCATCAACCATGTGAAGTCGTTTCCATTCCGGCTTTAACTCAATCTCATACTCCCCATACTGGATGGTAGTAGTCCCCAGAACTTCTTGAGCGATATGGGCAATCAGGTTTTCCGTTAAACTCATGATATCTTGGTAATCCGCATATGCCTCATATAATTCGATCAATGTGAATTCGGGATTGTGCCTTGTGGATACTCCTTCATTTCTGAAAACCCGGCCAATTTCATAAACTTTCTCCAATCCGCCGACGATCAAGCGTTTTAGATGAAGTTCGATGGCAATCCTTAAATTCAAAGGCATATCCAAGGCATTATGGTGAGTAAGGAAAGGGCGTGCTGCAGCTCCACCAGCAACAGAGTGCAGTAGAGGCGTTTCCACTTCAAGGTATCCATGATCGTCCAAATAGCGTCTCATGGCTTGTACAATACGACTGCGCATGATCAATGTATTTTTGCTTTCCTCATTGGTAATTAAATCGACATAACGCTTCCGGTAACGCTCTTCAACATCCTTCAGGCCATGAAATTTATCAGGCAACGGGCGAAGCGCTTTAGCAAGGAACACATATTCTTTAGCTTTAATGGAAAGTTCCCCGACTTTCGTTTTGAAAATAACGCCAGTTACCCCTACGATATCGCCAAGATCCGTTTGGTTGAAGATTTGGTATGAATCTTCTCCTATGTTATCTAAACGGACGTAGATTTGGATTTGGCCGCTAATATCCTGGATATGGGCAAATCCCGCTTTCCCTTTTCCACGCTTCGTCATGACACGGCCAGCGATCGTAACTTCAATTTCTTTTTCTTCAAGATCTTCTTTTTCTAATTCGCCATAAGCACTGATTATCTCCTCAGTGTTATGTGAGCGCTCGAATCTGCTCCCGAAAGGGTCTTGTCCATTATCCATCATGGCCTGCATTTTATCGCGCCTTACCTGCAGTTGGTCATTCAATTCTTCATGACTCACGAAAATCATCTCCATCTTTATTAATAAATGCAATTATATAATTAATCAGATATTCTTTTGCATACATATTTATTCTTACATAAAGTAAAGGAATTCAACAGCTTTTTATCTTAAAAACATGGTTTATGTACATATATAAAAACTGCCAGGATTACTGGCAGTTTAAGATAAGCGTATTATAGGAAAATAGGAAGGTAATGTCAAACATCAGACCATTTGGATATTTTGTTGCTTCGCTTCAATATCATCAACAAGTTCATATAGAAGACTGACGACATCTTCCCTTGTTTCACAATCATTAATCCCTTTTCGAGCCTTAGCATTCCCTTTAACACCTTTTAAATACCAAGAAGCATGCTTGCGCATTTCACGAACAGCGACATTTTCATTTTTCAACGCGATTAGACGATCCATATGAAGCACGCAAACGTCCATCTTTTCACGAACAGAAGGTTCATCCATCAGTTGGCCGGTTTCTAGATATTTTACAGTCCGGTAAATCATCCATGGGTTACCTAGAGCTGCACGGCCGATCATGACACCATCAACACCCGTTTCCTTCAGCATTCTTTCCGCATCCTGTGGAGTTTCGACATCACCGTTACCGATAAGGGGAATATTAATCGATTTCTTCACTTCACGGATGATGTCCCAGTTAGCTTTTCCTTCATACATTTGAACTCGTGTTCTGCCATGCATGGAAACAGCTTTACCACCTGCGCGTTCAACAGCCTGGGCATTTTGAATCGCAAAAACGTGCTCATCATCCCAGCCTATGCGCATTTTCACCGTTACCGGCTTTTCAACAGCATCAACCACAGCTGAAACCATCTCATAAATTTTGTTTGGATCGAGAAGCCACTTTGCACCCGCATCACATTTAGTGATTTTAGGGACAGGGCAGCCCATGTTGATATCAATGATGTCGGCATTTGTATTTTTATCTACAAATTGTGCAGCTTCGACCAAAGATTTCTTTTCTCCGCCAAAGATTTGCAAACTTAACGGCTTTTCTCTTTCATCTATATAAAGCATATTCATCGTTCTAGCATTTTGTAAAACGATTCCCTTGTCACTGACCATCTCCGCACAAACAAGGCCAGCACCAAATTCCTTGACGGTCAAGCGGAATGCCGAGTTACAGACTCCCGCCATCGGTGCTAGCACTACCGGATTCTTCATTTCTATATTGCCTATTTTTAACACGGTGTGCCTCCTATAACATTCTTTCATTTATCCTCAGGTGGCTGAAGCTCCTCAATGGAAACATGTAGAACTTCCGCCACTTCAAGTAAAAATGCTTCTGAAGGGATGCGGTTCCCTCGTTCGACTTCTCCCAACAAGGAAACGGAAACGCCTATTTCTCTCGCAAACCCTTCCTGGGTATAACCCTTTAACTTTCGAAAAGCGCGAATACGCCTTCCCCATTTTTCACCTTCCATAATCGAACTCCTTCTTTATCCGAAATCTGTTCAAGCAGGTCGCTCAAAGGTGCATGCATTTGTGGAAGGGATAGATCAGGGTCCACTTCCATTAAAGGCACGATAACAAAAGCCCTCTCGTGCATACGAGGGTGCGGGACTGATAGAATCTCTGTCTCAATATTTTCATGATTATATAACAAAATGTCAAGGTCTAACGTACGGGGACCCCACCTAATTTCCCTTTTTCTACCTAATTCTTGTTCAATTTCCATACAAGCGTGAAGTAATTTTTCGGGTTCCAAATCAGTTTTCACTTTAAGGACAGCATTTAAAAAACAGTCCTGATCTTCATATCCAATTGGGTCTGTTTCATATAAAGAAGAGCAAGCAACCAACTTGATATGCGGATTTTCAGACAATAATTGGAAAGCACTTTGGAATGTTTCAAGGCGATCACCTAAGTTCGACCCTATCGAAAGGTAAGCAATATTTACCACAATCAGCGACCCCTTACAATCTCTATAGCAACCGAATCATAGTGGCCTGCTATTGGAGGATCTGGTTTATAAACCTTCACGGTGCATGTCTCAATGGAAGAATATTTATTAAGTAGTTCAGAGGCAATTTTTTCAGCAACAGCTTCCACTAACTTAAAAGGTTCTCCCTCGACTACACTTTTACACACTTCATATAACTCACCATAGTTGATAGAGTCTTCAAGGCTGTCACTCTTCCCAGCCTTGGCTAGATCAGTCTGGACGATCAAATCCACTTTAAACCGCTGACCAAGCTTCGTTTCTTCCGGAAAAACTCCATGATACCCGTAAAACTCCATTTTATTCACATATATCTTATCCATTTCATTCACCTTTTCCTAATAGAGCATCCATCATCTTTGCAGTCCGTGCCATTTCCTTCACATCGTGTACACGAACCATTTGACAGCCTTGTTGAATGCCATGGCAGATCGTGGCAGCTGTTCCTTCCATCCGTTCATCAGGCGGCAGGTCCAGAACATGCCCAATCATCGACTTTCTTGATGTGGCTAGCAGTACGGGATAACCTAATGATACCAGCTTATCAAGATTCCTCATCATTTCCAAATTAAACTTTAAATCTTTCGCAAAGCCAATTCCCGGATCGAGAATGATGTTTTCATCCTTGACTCCCGCATCCTTTACCAACATGATGCTTTCGAATAAATCTTGAAGTACATCCCGAACAAAATGTCCATAACTCATATTATCCCTGTTATGCATCAAGATAATCGGCACCTTATATTCCGCAGCAACCTTTGACATCAAGGAATCGGCCTTACCTCCCCAAATGTCATTTAATATATGCGCTCCTGCTTTTACAGCCGCTTCGGCTACTCTAGATTTATATGTATCGACCGATATTGGTACCTCGATGTTACGGGATATGGCTTCAATAACCGGGGCGACTCTCTCTATTTCCTCTTCATCCGTTATCCTCTCATAGTTAGGACGGGTGGACTCTCCACCTACATCCAATATATCCGCTCCGTCGTTGACCATCCGTTCGGCATGCTTTAAAGCGGCATCTATCCGATTATATTTCCCGCCATCCGAAAAGGAGTCTGGCGTAACATTCAAAATACCCATAATTAAGGTTTTATTGCTGTAATCCAAATCAAATGAACCGCATTTTATTTTTGACGCTCCAGCTAATGACATCCAACGTTCTCCTTCACCTAAAGAAATCTATATATACGAGTTTACCCATTTACATAGGCATAGTGCAAGTTCCATGAAGATTTGGGACGCTTCTGCAGACTTTACTACAAAAAGAAAAGCAAAGCCCCTAAGGAAGGAACTTCGCTTCTAATTTTTAAAGACTCGTCTTACTCAAAGTTATATAATGGCGTACTTAAGTAGCGTTCACCATTACTTGGTATGATAGCAAGCACCTTTTTGCCTTTTCCAAGTTTGTCAGCCACTTTAATGGCAGCTGCAATTGCGCCACCAGAAGAAATTCCACCAAGGATTCCTTCCTCTTTTGCTGCACGGCGGGCATAATCAAACGATTCCTCTGTATTGACTTGAATGATTTCGTCATAGAGATTTGTATTCAGGATACTTGGGACGAAGCCTGCACCGATCCCTTGGATTTTATGAGGGCCTGGAGTCCCCCCCGATAATACCGGAGAGTCCGCTGGCTCCACTGCATAAATCTTAATGTCAGGGTATTTTTCTCGCAGGACTTCACCAGCACCTGTTATGGTTCCGCCAGTACCGATTCCGGCAACGAATGCATCCAGACCTTCGTCACCAAAGGCTTCAACGATTTCAGGTCCTGTAGTGTTCCGATGAACTTCAGGGTTGGCTACATTCTCGAATTGCTGTGGAATGAAGTAACCTTTTTCTTTAGAAAGCTCCGTCGCTTTTGCGATTGCACCCTTCATTCCTTCAGGTCCGGGAGTAAGGACTAATTCCGCGCCATAAGCACGAAGCAAGTTACGGCGTTCCAAGCTCATCGTTTCCGGCATAACCAGAATTGATTTATAGCCCTTAGCCGCAGCTACCATCGCAAGTCCTATTCCAGTATTTCCGCTTGTAGGTTCAATGATCGTATCACCTGGCTTAAGGGTACCATCTTTTTCTGCCGCTTCGATCATCGCAAGGGCGATACGGTCTTTTACACTACTGCCTGGGTTAAAATACTCAAGTTTCAGATAGATATCTGCACTGTTTTCATTTTGAAGCTTGTTTAACTTCACAATAGGTGTCTGTCCAATTAAATCGATTACAGAATTAGCTATACGTGCCATTTTCTCCACTCCTTATCTTTTCAAATACCGAGTATGTTTATTGGTTTTATAAATTTAAAGTTACCAGTTTTTATAGTTCATTGTCAATGATTATATACTATATTCTAAATTTTCTCACACAACCATCGACCTACTTTTGTTCTTTCGATCCATAAAACCATTCTACATCAAATTCGTCCCAGAAAATTTCCCCTGAGACCGGTGCCTGAATCTGTTCAAGAGCTATTTGGCGGTGAATCTTGTCCTTAACTTCTTCATATTCATACTGCTTGCCCTCTATTCTTTCATGCAGATAGATAACGGCCCAGCCATCTTCCGTTTGAATCGGTTCACTCCACTTTTTTACCTTCAATTTCTCGGCGGCGGTAATGTATTCCTTGGAGACTTGCTCGTTATCCTGCGATATGTAACCCATGTCTCCTCCTTGATTGGCAGTGAATTCATCAAGGGATTTTTCCATCGCTAAGACATCAAAGGAGACGCCTTTCTCCAGTTCATGAACGATTTGGTCCGCTTGCTTTTTTGTAGACGAGGTAATATGGGAAATATGGAAAGCAGTAGGGATTCTGTAGATATCCTTATTATTATCATAATGATTCCGCATTGCCCCTTCGGAGACCGAAACGTCCTTGGTGAGGAGCTTCTCGAGGAGGAGACTCGACTGAATTTCCTGCCTCAGTTGATCGTTACTTTTATTAAGGTTCTGACCGGCAGTCCCATACATCGTTTTCATCATTTTAAGTTCCCGATCAAGCTCTTCATTCGAAATTTTCACTTTGTATTTTTCAGCTGCCTGTTTCACGACCTCTTTATCGACCATTTCCTCAAGTACATCTTCCCCATATCTTTTTTCGAGCTCATTAATCCATGCGTCCCGGGAAATATCCTTAGATCCAACCTTTGCGGCCGTTTCTTCCCCGATGACGGATTTTGAAATGATTAGTGGTTTTATGACAAAGATAATGATAGTCAATAGGTTCAACAAGGCAAGGGCAGCAATAATCGCCCTAAGCTTTTGTTTTGGCAAACCCTTATCCCCCGTATATTATTTTTTGGTTTCCGCTTCTAGTTCCTCTAGTTCTTCCCTCGTGAATTGGTAGGTCTGATTACAAAAATGACAATGCGCCTCCGCTTGTCCCTCTGTCTCAATGATATCCCGAATCTCAGCTTGTCCTAGGCTGATCAATGCATTTGCAATTCTTTCCCTAGAACATTGACAGGAGAATTGGACATCCATTTTTTCTAGTATATTCACATTGCCCTCACCTAAAATTTCGGTTAGGATTTCCTCAGGAGTCATGCCGCTTTGAATCATCTTAGAAACAGGAGTTATTGTGCTTAGTCGATTTTCGATTTTTGAAATCGTATCTTCGGATGTACCCGGCATCAACTGGATGATGAAGCCACCCGCTGCAAGGATTGAATTATCCGGATTCACCAGGACCCCAACCCCTACAGATGAAGGCACCTGTTCGGAAGTTACAAAGTAGTAAGTGAAATCTTCACCTAATTCTCCCGATACAAGCGGTACCTGACCTGAAAAGTAATCACGAAGGCCGATATCTTTGACAACAGTCAACAATCCATCGGTACCCACCGCTTTCCTAACATCAAGCTTCCCTTGCTCATTCAAATCAAAGTGGGTTTGCGGGTGGGTGACATAGCCGCGGACTTCTCCCTTTGCATTGCTGTCGACCAAGATGGAACCAATCGGGCCACCGCCCTCGATTTTAATCGTCAGTTTTTCTTCACCTTTTAACATTCCGCCCATCATGACACCTGCCGTCATCGCCCGTCCAAGGGCAGCTGAGGCAGTAGGCCAAGTATAATGGCGCCGCTGAGCTTCTCCTACCGTGTCTGTCGTTGAAACAGCATATGCCCGAACCTGTCCTTCATAACCTAACGCCTTTATTAGATAATCCTTCATTTATTTTGCCCCTTTCATTCTTTCTGTTACTTCTTCACTTGCTCACGATTACGTTTATAAATCAACTGTAGCCCCTTCAAGGTCAAAAATGGCTCGACTACGTCAATCACAGTAGACTCATTTGCAATTAAGCCAGCCAATCCACCCGTCGCTATTACCGTCGGTTCTAGATTACTTTGCGCCTTAATTCGATTAACGATTCCTTCTACTTGTCCAACATACCCATACAAAATACCAGCCTGCATGGCGGACACCGTATTTTTTCCAATGATCCCTTCCGGCCGGCTGATTTCTATTCTCGGAAGTTTGGCTGCCTTTGAATAAAGTGCTTCAGTTGAAATATTTATACCCGGGGCAATGGCTCCGCCCATGTATTGTTTATCTTCATTTATATAGCAATATGTCGTTGCCGTGCCAAAGTCCACGATAATGAGAGGGCTTCCATATTCATGAATGCCTGCAACGGCATTAACGATTCTGTCCGCTCCCACCTCACGGGGGTTTTCGTATTTAATATTCAATCCGGTTTTTATTCCAGGTCCAACTATAAGCGGTTTAATTCCAAAGTATTTTTGGCACATGCGTTCAAGTGCAAACATAATTGGCGGAACTACCGAAGAAATGATGATTCCATCAAATTGATCAAACGAAAGACCTTCATGTTGCAGCAAAGACTTTATGACCATTCCATACTCATCTTCTGTCTTGTGACGGCTAGTCTCAATTCGCCAATGATATTTTAAAATATCTTCATCGTATACGCCTAATACGGTATTCGTATTCCCAACATCCAATACAAAAATCATCGTTTCATCACTCCGGTAAATTATTCTCCAACATCATACCACACTGTTATTTTACCACGCTATTAGTCGCACTTTTCGCAAGATTTCCCAGAAACTTCATCATTATTAATTCAAGAGTGAAGAAAAGGGTATTTCCGAGGCGGAAATACCCTTTTGAATTCAGTCAACTTAAGACTTTTTATTGTCATCTTCGTTCGGGAAGGAAAGCGGCTGATCTTGAGGCGCACCTTCTTTGATTGGAGGAGTATTCAATCCTTCCTCCGTTATTTCAAGGTCCTCAGGTCCTCTCTTATCCAATGGATCTAATAGGGCCTCTTTTTCTTCCTTCTTCGTATTGATGTTCACCTTGACGTTCTCATCAGTAGTTAAATTCCCATTAAGGGCTGTATAATCCCGTTCTGGCAATTTCCCATTATGGAATAAACCTTTGATTTGTTCGGCATCAAGCGTTTCCACTTCAAGCAAGGTTTTTGCAACCAAATCAAGTTTGTCACGATTTTCAGTAAGAATCGCCTTACATCTTTCGTAAGCTTCCTTGATGATACGTTGAATTTCAAGATCAATTTCATATGCTATTGCATCCGAATAGTTTTGATCATTGTTGAAATCGCGGCCTAGGAAGACCTGACCTTGTGAATTACCGAATTGAAGAGGTCCGAGTTTACTCATGCCATATTCCATAACCATGCTCCGAGCTATGCCCGTTGCGCGTTGGAAGTCGTTATGAGCACCGGTACTCACTTCCCCGAATGTAACCTCTTCGGCTACACGGCCACCCAATAGCCCTACGATTTTATCTTTAAGCTCAGGTTCCGTCATGAAGAAACGATCTTCTTTCGGCAGCATAACTGCATAACCGCCAGCTTGACCGCGAGGGACAATCGTAACTTTATGAACGACTTCGGCATCATCCAGAACCAATCCAATAATGGTATGGCCCGCTTCATGCCACGCTACGATATTTCTTTCCTTTTTGGAAATGACACGGGTTTTCTTGGCAGGTCCAGCGATAACGCGATCTGAAGCTTCATCCAGATCGGACATGTCGATCTTCTTCTTATCTTGACGGGCAGCTACAAGCGCCGCTTCATTCAGTAAGTTTTCAAGATCTGCACCAGAAAATCCTGGTGTACGCTGAGCGATCGCCTTCAAATCGACCGTTTCTGCTAATGGTTTATTACGTGCATGCACTTTCAGAACTTCTTCACGGCCTTTAACATCAGGGCGGCCAACGGTTATTTGACGGTCAAAACGTCCTGGACGCAATAATGCCGGATCCAATACATCAGCACGGTTAGTCGCGGCGATGATTATGATTCCTTCATTGCCACCGAAACCATCCATTTCAACCAATAGCTGGTTCAATGTCTGTTCACGTTCATCGTGACCGCCGCCAAGACCTGCGCCACGTTGACGTCCGACTGCATCAATTTCATCGATAAAGATGATGCATGGAGCATTCTTCTTAGCATTTTCAAACAAATCACGAACACGGGATGCACCGACACCCACAAACATTTCAACAAAATCAGAACCACTGATTGAGAAGAAAGGAGTTCCGGCTTCACCAGCTACTGCTCGTGCAAGTAAAGTTTTACCTGTACCAGGAGGTCCGACTAAAAGTACCCCTTTAGGAATACGGGCTCCAAGCTCGGCAAATTTGCGAGGATCTTTCAAGAATTCAACAACCTCAACAAGTTCCTGCTTTTCTTCGTCCGCTCCGGCAACATCATTGAAGCGTACTTTTTTCTTATCATCATTATACAATTTCGCCTTACTTTTCCCGAAGTTCATGACACGGCCACCACCGCCGCCCTGAGCTTGGTTAAGTAAAAAGAAGAAGAGGATAAAAATGATTACAAATGGAATGATGGAAGTGAAAAATGTCACCCAGCCACTTGTTTTTTCTGGAGGTTCAACAGTGATGATGTCCTTATCCAACTTGGTTACGGCATCATTGATTCTACTTTGAGAATATTCACTGAAAGGCACGTACGTCACAAAGAATTTGTTTTCCTCATAACCTTTGAGCTTTCCTGTGATTTCAAATACACTGCTTTCGGGCTGCATCGTGAGTGCAGTAACATCCCCATTCTCCAAATGCTTATAGAATTCATCTTGGGTCATTTTCTCCGTTGGTTCATTGTTATTATTAAAAATGCTTACAATCCCAATGATGACCAAAAAGATCAGTAAATAAAATATGGTATTACGGAAGATCCGATTCATCCCTTACCTCCTCCCACGGGTAAACAAACTATAGTAAATACTATCATACAAAATTAATGAATTACAATAATTTAACACCGCTGTTTTTATCTGGTCTTTTCTTTCAAACAGGTACGATTAATTCGAGTAAATTTCAGGCTTCAATATGCCAATATACGGGAGATTACGATACTTTTCCGCAAAATCAAGACCATATCCGACAACAAATGCATCCGGAACGATGAACCCGGCATAATCCGGAGTGATATCCGCTTTCCTGCCTGTTGGTTTATCCAATAAGGTAACGATTTTAATTGATTTTGCTTTCCGATAACGGAAAAGTTCCGCAAGATAGCTAAGAGTCAAACCGCTGTCGATAATATCTTCGATGATTAAAATATCCCGGCCTTCAACCGATGTATCAAGATCTTTGATGATTTTCACTTCACCGGAAGATACAGTGGAGTTACCATAGCTTGAAACATCCATAAAGTCCATTTCAAGATGTGTATCCACACGTTTCAGTAGATCTGACATAAATGGCATGGCGCCTTTCAGCACTCCGATGGCCAACGGGAACTTGCCTTGGTAATCAGCTTCAAGCTGCGCACCCAATTCCCTGATTTTTTTTTGAAGTTCTTCCTCTGTAATTAAAACCTTTTCAATGTCGTTTTGCATGGTCATTGTAATTAATTGCCCCCCAAGAAGAATTAAGCTTTTTTATATTCTAAGTAGATTAAAGATTTTTCATCAGAAATTATATCCGGTTCAATATTCGATTTCTTTAAACCAGGCAGCCAAATGGCCATTCCCGTTTGATCGATGATGACCGGCCACACATTTCTTTCTAGCATCGGGATTTTTTCATTAATAAAAATATCCTTTAACTTTTTAGTTCCACCCAATCCCTTGACGGCCATCCGTTCTCCTTCATTCCTGGTTCGGACTGTAAGAGGAAACTGAACAGCTGATTCGGGAAGAATAAAAGAATGATTTCCTCTGAGTACCGGAATTTCTTCTTTTATATAGTGCGCTTTAATCTTATATCCATTCGGAAGAATAGTCTCACCGGGAATTTGTAATTTAAGGGAATATTCAAGGCTTTTTTTTCGAAAAAATCTAAAAGTGCAAGTTTGATATGATTTTTCCGCAATAAGGCCCTCCGGAAGATGCAATTCTGCAGATGGTTGAGGATTCAAAAACAAAACTAAAAGCTGGTCAATATGTAATGCCGAAAGCGATGAAGGTCTCTCCAAATAAAGATAGTTTAATATTAGTTGAATCGCCCTTCTTTGTAAAGGTTTAGGCATCGCGAGAACCTTATCAATCTGAATAACCGCTTGATCTTTATCCTGTTGGATCCAAACCTCGGACATTTTGCTTGAAACCATGCTCAGGAAAAACTCTTCGTCTTCATAAAGCTCTTCACTGAATCGTTGAAAATGCTCATGAACCTTTCTATTTTCTTTCTTTAAAAATGGAAGGACTTCATGTCTAAAACGATTTCTTGCATAGACACCCGTTTCATTGCTCGGATCAAACCTTGGTTCAATAGCATGAAGGCCCGCATATTCGATTATTTGGCTTTTCGTGATTTCAAGAAAAGGCCTGATCAGATTCCCGGTATGGAACCGCCTCTTTATAGGAATACCCGCTCTTGCCTTACCTGTAGCCCCTCTTGTTAAACGCATGAGCATCGTTTCTATTTGATCATCGCCATGATGCCCCAGGACAAGCGTGGAGGCTTGATGCTTATCCATCATTTCTTCGTAGAAAGCAAAACGCGACTTTCTTGACGTGATTTGTGAACTTTCCCCCGTCTGCTCCATCCGGGCAGGGACATCGATCCTTTTCCCCTCGAATGCAATGCCCCAGCGTTCACATATATGCTCGACATATTTGTAATCCTCATAGGATTCTTCACCACGAAACATATGGTCAACACTGGCAACGATCATCTCGTAATGAAAAAGAGGCTGAATTTCCTTAAGGATATGGAGAAGCACCAATGAGTCCGGTCCTCCGGAAACACCTATTAGCAACTTCGAGTGTTCCTTAATCAATTCGTTTCTATAAATGGTGCTCAGAACTTTTTCCTTTAACATACAATCTTCCTTCTTTATGGACAGGCATTAGTTTTATACGATTCAATCATGAAATGGTTTCAAACATTTCATGGCATTCACCTAATAACTATATCATAACAACTGTTCATATATGTATAGAACATAGAGCATCGATATGATGGCAACCAGCAAAAAAGTTTCAAAAAAACCGCCACTTTTCTTTTTTGAATGGTTTTGGGACCTTCTTGCCTGTCTCGTTGCAGGTTGCATTGTATGCGGCTGGCCCATCGCTGCCTGGGTCGGGCCCTTTTTCTTTGAATGATTTTGCTTACTTAGAACCATGACCAAATCCTCCCGCATCTGGAGGGCTGAATCATACTGCCCATTAAGTGCTTTATCCAGCATCTTCTTATATGGATGCAATTCCTTTTTTTGCTTGATCAGGTCGTTAAGCTGTCTATACCCCTCCCCTTTCTTGTGGAAACGTCCAGGATAAGCAGAATTGATTATAATCATCGCCACAGCGAACAAGTCATATTGCGGATCGGCCTTTCTTGATCCAAGACCCCAGTACCCCCTGTCAAAGAACTCAGTGAATTCTTTAACAGATCGCCCGATTAAGGTGGTTCCGCCAACATCCACGCACCGTACCTTATAGGCCGGTGAAGTCACGATCAAATTCTCGGGTTTTAAATCCCCGAACACCCAGCCATTGGTATGCAAGGCAGATAAGCTTGTTAAAAGCTGAAGGATCAAGACTCCAATCCATGATGACCCTTTTTTATCGATGAAACGCAAAAAATCGTGTCCGTGGATATATTCCATGACATAAAAAGGGAGCTGCTTTCCTGTTTTCATGAAATCATCCGCTTCCAAAAAGGAAGGTCCAAGGGTAGACCCCTGGACCTTTGAAAAGGATTTTAGGATATTCATCTCCGAAATAATGGACGTTCCATTATCACTGAGCTTTAAAGCATAATGACGATTTCCGCTTTCAACCAAATAGACGATCCCGTTCGCACCACACCCCAATTCCTTAATGATTTTGTACTGATTTTTATTCCATTTTCCAGTGACCAAACTGCCAGGCAGGAGTTTACATTGATTCCTCAAAGTATTGTTCATCATCATGTGATAACAATCCCCTCAATGAACGTTTTTTATTGAAATATGTCAAAGCTTCACGAATGGCAGGACCTGTCGGAGTGAGTCCCCCTGTACTAAGCTTAGGAAAAGTTGCCGTCAAGGCTTCAAGGTTCGGGGTCCAATCCAGCAACTTTTCAACATCATTTCTTTTCCCAGGAAATACGAATACGGAAAAACGGCTGTCACCCATTCTTGCATTCATACTAAGGGAAAGATCTAATAAGGAATCTTTTACTGTTGGCAGTTTATGTTTCATGCTTGCACTTGTATCAACAAGAATCAGTACTTCGAGTTTGCTTGTTTCCCCAAGCTCATCGACCACCTCCATCACTTCTCCTCGTTTATCAGGCGGAAGATCCTCCATCGTTTTTGATTCTCCAAGTATTTGTTGAAGTTCACGATTGATAACTCCCTGTATAGTTTGAGTCATTGCTTTTTGGGTCACCATTTGGACGGTTTGGGACAACTGCTGAGCATAGACTATTTGACTTACGCCACCTCCAGAACCAGCAATTTTCTCGATTTCCTTAAGCCCCTTTTCATCTATCACATCATTTTCCATGACACCTATGACATTGATGGTTATGCCTTGCTCCCTTGCTAATTCAGCCATGGCAGACGGTTCCTCACCGTGATTCGAACATCCGTCGGTTATAAGCAAAATCTGTCTTAATGTTCCTGCTTTCATGTTTTGCTCTCCCTTCCTATCAATTTGTTACCATAATTGACTAAAAGAGGGGAAATTATACGCAAGATACATTGCAACAAGTCACATCATGGAGGGAAGTGATTGAAAAGAGATCAACCCTTTACCTTTTATCCGTCTTCCATTTCTCCACCTCATTTTGGTTTTAACTATTTTATTTATATAAACGGCCCCTACTGGGCCTTTTTACGTTTTGGGGAAACGGGAATGGATGCCCATTTCGGTGTATTATGCTTAATTTTCGATGTAACCACTGTCATGTCATCATCTATGATCCCTTTAGTTCGGATAACCTCTTCCAATATTAAATCTGAGATTTCCTGCGGATCGTCTGTTTCCATTTCCTTGATTTTTCGTTTAAGCCAGAACTCGATATTTTCGACATGTGAGGGGCCATCGAACACCCCATCGCTCATCATGATTAATATGTCCCCTGCCTTCAACTCTTCTGATACAACATCAACATCGAAATCCTGGATGATTCCCATAGGAAGGTTACTTGATTCAATTTTTATGATCCTATCCCCCCTTTTAATGAAACTCGGTATTGAACAGATTTTTAAAAACTTAGCCCTTGCGTCCTGAAGATCAATCATTGCCAAATCAAGAGTCGAAAATATTTCATCGGTCGTGCGTAGAGATAATACGGAGTTTACGGATTTAATGGCTATTTTTTCTTCTATTCCCGATTGTAAAAATTTTTGTAGCAGCTTTAATGTTTCTGTACTTTCAAAATGGGCCCTTTCCCCATTTCCCATTCCATCACTGATGGCTATCGCAAATTTGCCGCAGCCAATTTCCATGGTCGTATAACTATCTCCTGATACAAGCCCTCCCCCCTTGGCAGCATGAGCCACACCCGTTTCGACCGTGAATTTTTTTGCTGACCTAAATATCACCTCACATTGCCCGTTTGGATACGTTGCACACTCTTCTGAATGAACGACTATCGTTTCCCCTAAAATGTCAGAAAGCATGGGTGCAATCAACTTTTCACATTCCCCTCTGCCCTGGCAGTATGGGACACTCATCTCTATATCAACATTCCCTTGTTCTAGACTGTATATTTCAACATGCCCTATGTGCAGGCCAAAATCCTGGATGGCTTCCAAAATGGATTCTTCATGTACATGATGATTCTTCCTTTCCCTTTGAATTTCTTTCGCAAAATCATCCATTACCGCCGAAACGCCCCTCAGTTGATCCGCCACTAGTTTCCGACTTTCCTTCACCTGCCTTTTTAATTTTTGGTTAGCTTCGAAATAAGTAAGTTCCTGTGCTATCGCCCCAATGACCTGAGGCCCCCGGCTACAATATTTCCCCCATTCTTTTGAGGTTTTTTGGGGGAGCTGACCATTATTTTCACTTAATTGAAGCATAATTTCCTGCATGCCGTCATAGGTTGTATTAAAGTTCTTGGACCAGCATTGTTCCTTCTTAAAACAAAGCTGGCACGTCTTTTCCGTTACATTACTTAAGAAGTAGTCGAATTCCTTCTCATCTTCCTCCAATCTCCCCCTTTCATCCACTTGGGAAAAGCTATTTGAGAGCGCCTCAAATACATGTGAGAATTGCTCCACCCTTTGAGCGGTGACATCCCTCACTTTTCGGGCATACTGTTGCTGTTCATCAGAATTCTCGACTGTTCCCGGTATATGTTTCGCAATTTTGTTGATTATGGATGACGGTGTCAATATAAATAGGGCCACAGCTATAAGTGATTCATAAAGGGTCACCATGATATTATTGGTGCCTTCACCATATAAACCTATCAGTAATGTGGCAATCAAGAGGCCGCTAGCAACCCCTATCTTCCTTCCCTCCTTCAACAAACCTCCCAGGAGCCCTGAAAATGCGAGAAGGCTCATTTGATAAAGACTTGCAATACTTGCCAAGCTGAATATCAATCCAGTAACTACGCCTACAGTGGAGCCTATGGCGGCCCCTCCTGCCAGCCCGAAGAGGAGGACCAGGTATCGCGAGAATATATGGTCGAGTGACAAATCGTATATCATCCAGCCGATGGTTCCGGTCATCACCGAAGCAAGCAGGATGATGATGCTGACGATTTCCTCCGTCTTTAGTGATTGGGACTTGGTCCGAATGGTCAGCATCGGGATGGATTGTATGAAGATCAAGGTTAAAATCATTGCGAGTCCCGCTTCCACCCCTATCATCATCAAGTCGTACAGCTGAATCGTTCGAAATACCAGATATTGCTCGGCCAGGTTGACCAGGAATAGTGAAGCAAAGACGTACATCGACATTGTCTTGAATTGTCCTTCCACGGCGGGCTTCTTGATCTTATGAAATAACAGGAGCAGGAACGCCGATGCAAAGATGACTAAACTGTTGGAATAGTGAACGGTCAGCCCACCTGCTATCAATCCGAATAAAGCCAATGGAGCCCTATCACGTCTCATTAGAAAAACAGCTGCGAAAAACGGAAGTCCAAATGGTGCAAGCTGTGAAAGAATCAAAGCCCTTCCTAATAAAAAACCGATAATTGCTAAAGAGATGCCTTTTTTTATGAATATGTCTTCCGACTTCATTTGCAGTTGTTGGATCCAATTGATGGCCCCTTCCTTCGCTTCTTTTAATTGAACATCCCCAAGAGGTTCCATCATAGGTCTTTCTACTTTTTCCATTTCAACACCCCATTCGTATTAGTGGTTTTTATTATATAGAGGGCTTGTCTATTTTTTTGTCAGAATTTTATAAGCCGATAAGAAAAACGTTCGACGAAATTCTTCTTGAACAATCATTTGTATACAGGTTTTTGTACCATTTTTTCCAATACAGAAACGGGTGTTCTTTTTTTCTTTGAAGAAAAGCAAAGTTTTTAGGTTATTTTTGCGGAAAATAACACGAATAAATAATCAGGAAATGGAAACCGACAAACTTTATTTTTTTTGTTGACATTTTTTCTTCACGACTGTAAGATATAACTTGTGCTTCAGTAGCACTTACCATTATGGCGGCGTAGCTCAGCTGGCTAGAGCGTACGGTTCATACCCGTGAGGTCGGGGGTTCGATCCCCTCTGCCGCTATCTTTTTCTATGAAAATAACGGCCCGTTGGTCAAGCGGTTAAGACACCGCCCTTTCACGGCGGTAACACGGGTTCGAATCCCGTACGGGTCATCATATATCAAAAGAGCCTCTGCACACTTATTTCGGTAAGTGTACAGAGGCTCTTTTTGTATGTCATTGATAATTAAAAGAAGACAAGCCAGCAAGCTTGCCTTTATCTACACTATGAATAATTTCACAGGAAAAGTTGCTAAACTATTATTTTCAGCAGCAGTTTTATCCGCGTCTTCCTCCTCGACCTCCCCGTTTCGTTTCGGTGCTACGTTTAAGGGTCGTTAAGCGGTCTTCGCTATCTTTTAAGAATTTAGCCATTTTTTGCTCAAAGTTTTCTTTAGGTTGGAAACCATTACCTTTAGAGCGGAAGTCTTTGGAACGGCTGTCATTCCCTCTTCCTTGGCGCGGACGTGGTGTGTATGCAGGTTTTTGCTCAGCTTCAGGACGGTCTATCGCTTTTTTTATGGACAAGCCAATCTTGCCATCTTTGACGTTGATGACTTTCACCTCGACTGTATCGCCCACTTTTAAATGATCATTGATATCCTTGACATAGTTATCAGCCACTTCACTGATATGGACAAGACCGGTTGAACCTTGAGGTAGCTCTACAAATGCACCAAAATTAGTTATGCCTGTTACTTTACCTTGTAACTTGCTGCCTACTTCGATTGACATAAAAAAAATGTTCCTCCTTAGAAATGTTAAAAAAATCTCTTCACATTATATTATAACGAAAGTAAAAAAACAGTGTCAATATTAGTCACTATCTTCCTTCCCTTTTGGAAGGGTAAAAATGATCTCACCTTTTTCAGATAAGAAATAATCCCGTCTGGCTATTTTCGCTATATAGTCGTCGTCATTAAGCTTTACGATTTCTTCTTTAAGAAGGGTCTCGTCTTTTTTCAGTTCAGCTAACTTCCCCTTCAATTCTTGCTTTTGTTTAACTTTCTCATCCAATGCAACATTTTGCGTTATGAGGGTGGAAATGGCAAAAATCAAAAAGACAGCGGCGAAAATTGAGTAAAGGGTTAATCTACGCATTAGACCACGTTTCTTTTTTGCTACGGTTTGTACTTTTTTCTCTTGTTGAGCGACGTAGGGATTTTCCATTTTTGCCACTTTCCTTTTACGCAGGCTACTCATTTTTTATCGCTCCTCATTTCTTTTTATTTCTCCATCCATTTAGCGTTCTATATATAGAATTCTTTATTTTCAATAAAATCCCTTTTCCCTTATTATAAAACTTCCCGACGTTTTTCGTAACAAAAACCGGCAATAAATTCCACATATAAGTCAAAATCCATTTTAATGGTCTCCAGAATATATTCAAAATAAAGAGAAGTATTTTCCCCGTCCATTTTAATAATGCCAAAATGAACTTACCTATCCCGATGATGATGGCCAATACAGATATTAATACCCATTTTATCGGAAGAAATATCAGCATGTGAACCGAATTCGCTATAAATCTCGCCAATTTTATCACAAGTATTATCAAAAACTCTAATAAACGTTGATAGAAACCTTTGAAAAGTGCTTGATAAGCTGAAAAACCGCATAATAAGGCCAAAAATAAATAGAGGCGAAACTCTCCCTCGTTTACTAAAAACAAAACATAAAAAATAAGGAGACCCTGAATGATCCAGAAAAGGAAGTCATGGATGAATACAACCCACCTTTTCCTTTCTGAACGATTCAGGAACCGGCTATACGTATCCAGGGCAGCTCCAAAGCCACTGCCCATGCCTATCATCGCAAGCAACGTATAAAATTGGATCGTTAAGGTCATTTGAACAATTTGCCAAAGAAGCCTTTAGCTTTCTCCCCGGATTGCTCATCTAAATAAACAAGGTCGAAAATCTTTCCCTTAATGGAAACGATGCCTTTATCAACGTCTAAATTCTTCATTTGCAGGTTTTGGCCCCGTATGGATAAGAAACCCATTGACGTTTCGAGCAGGAATTCTTCATTATCGAAACTCTCAACTTGTTTGACACCGGTAATATCAAGTAAACGGCGGCCTTTCATCGTTACATCATGCTCTTGGGTCGTTCCCTTTGTGTATCCAGCATTCGGATCAATATATTGGCTCATTTTTTCATCCCTCACAGTACCACTGATTTTGTACAAGTGTATGTCCGTAAGAGTGGAATTAGAACCAAGCCTGTCCTTACTCCTCCGCTAGCTTTTCTTCCTTTACGATGGTATACATATCTGCAGCCGCTTCTTTTTTCGTCGTTTCTTGAATTTTATCGACACGTACCGTAACAAGCTTTTGACCGAACCTTACAGTCAACTCATCGCCATCTTTCACATTCGAGCTTGCTTTGGCCTGTTGTCCGTTAATCGTGATTCTCCCTTTATCCGCAACCTCCTTCGCAAGTGTGCGTCGCTTGATCAACCTTGAAACTTTTAGGAATTTATCCAATCTCATCGACATTCAAATCTCTCCTTTATTAAAGTCCTTTATCTTTTGCTTCATCCCAATATGAATCCAGTTCTTCCAATGTATAATCCTCAAATTTTTTGCCTGCCCTTTGAATGCACTCTTCTATATATGTAAAACGCTGGTGGAATTTCTGGTTTGCTTTGTAAACGGCTTCTTCCGCTTGTATGTCATGATAACGTGAAATGTTGACAAGCGCAAAAAAGAGGTCGCCCAGCTCTGATATTATTCTTTCGACATCCTTGTTCGGGCTAAATATTTCCTCTTCCAATTCCTGCACTTCTTCCTTGACCTTTTTCCAGGCTTCGGCTACCTCATCCCAGTCAAATCCAACCTTGGCAGCCCTTTTTTGATATTCTTCGGCCCGAAGTAAGTTTGGCAGCGATTTCTCAATACCATCCAGTATGGATTGCGGAGATTTTGTTTCGCTCCCTTTTTCACCTTCTTTGATTTTCTGCCAGTTCACTAATACATCTTCCTCGCCGTTCACTTCAACATCTCCGAATACATGAGGGTGGCGCCGAATCATTTTTGCCGTAATGCCTTCAATCACATCATCTATCGTGAACATGCCCTCATCTTCACCGATTTGTGCATGAAGCATCACCTGAAGCAGGACATCCCCAAGTTCACCAATCATGCCCTCATCGTCCTCTTCATCGATGGAATCAATCAGCTCATATGCCTCTTCTATTAGATATTTCTTCAAGCTTTCATGAGTTTGTTTCTTATCCCAAGGACATCCCCCAGGACCTCTAAGTTCTGCAATGACCTGCCGCAGCTTAGAAAACTCCCTATATCGTAAAGCTTCTTCGCTAACAGGAGGGACATAAACACTTGTCAAGTTACTTAACTCCATCTGACGGTCGAGTTCAAAGAGAGCGCATTTTGTCACTTTTTCCTGACTGCTTCCTGCCGCTGTAACGATATATACCTCGTAATCATCCGGCAGCTTTTCCATTAAGGTCAGCTTCACATTGGATGCACTGAATGCGTCATACACCTGTCCGATTATCATATGCTGGGAAATGTGCAAATCGTCTGGTGATAGAGCTGTTCCATCCAATAGCTGAAACCCTTCAATCGGATCGATTCCAACAGCCTGAAACAAGGGATCAAGGAAACTTTGCCCGCCTTCCAGCTTAATGGCTATTCCAAGAGACGGACCCTTTTCGAGCAAAAGCTGAACCGTTTTTTCCGCAACCATGGGATGCCCCGGAACTGCGTATAGTATGGAACGGTTTGAAGCCTCTTGTAATAATGTTCCGGCAATCTCTTCATATACGGCTTCAAATTGGTCGTGCTTTTCATATATCCCATCAAACGCCGTGAAATTGATTCCTTCCTTTTTCAAATCACCGATCACCGGATGATCGATCGTTCTGACGAAACATTGTTCGGTTTGTATCAATTTTTTATAAATCCCTAGTGGAAGCTGATCTAGATCCCCTGCACCTAGGCCTATTATCGTAATCTCATTCATGATTTCGCATACTCCTATTCGTTTTTATAAATCGTTTTAGCTTCGAACCGGCAGGTATAAGTGAAAGTTCTTCTTCGCCGAATAAGCCTGCACGAATGGCCGTCATCACAAAAATGGATGCACCGATCCCTACACCTATCAAAGCTTGGATCGTAGCTAACAACCGGCTCTCGCCCGAAAACGTCAATTCGAATAAACTATTGAATAAAACAACCGCCGTACCCATGTAAACCGTACTCTTCAAGATTATTAACACGTGCTTCTTTTCAATTAATGTCTTTCTAATATGTACTCTCAATACCACATAAAATAATACAGTCATGATCATAAACGCAATCACTGTTGCCGAGGCTGCCCCAGCGATCTTGTAATGGGGCACTAGAACAAGGTTCAAAGCCCACTTGCTGCCAACCCCCACAATCGTGATGATCACCGGCATGAACGAATGGCCTAGACTTTGAATCACTGCCGCTTCTGCCATTATGAGGGATGTGAATAAAATCGATAAAGAGAAAATCGCTAAAGTAATCGTCCCTTTGGAGTCCGTGAACAGCATATGGTTGACAGGCTTCATCGTCACCACCAGCCCAATCGCGGCAGCAAGTCCTATCGCCGCACTTACACGAAGCGCCAATTTGATCTTATTCAATAGTTCATGTTCACTTTTCCTCTGAACGAATCCGGATATTACAGGTACAAGCGCCAATGCAAAAGAATTAGCCACGACTGTACCCAGCTGAAGCAACGGTTGTCCTCGATCATATACCCCTTTCCATTCCTTGGCTTCCCTTTCCCCCATTCCCGTTTCCCTCAATAGGGAATACAGGTGCAGCGAATCGACAAACTGAAACAAGATAAGGATCAACCCTGTTATGCAAAAGGCCAACCCTTGGAAAATCAGGGCTTTGGAAATTTTGATGAAATTTACCGGTTTGATGCTCATTCGTAAAAAAAGCTTCCATTCTTCTCTTACACTGACGAAGGCAATAAGCAGGACCAGGCCAGTTATGCCGCCGGTTATCGAACCGAGGACCGCCCCCTTGCCGACCACATAATGAGAATAGCCTTGATATACGAATATTGTGGATAGAGCCAATATCGTCAACACACGGATGCATTGTTCAGCGACCTGCGAACTTGCCGTCGGCAGCATGTCGTTTATTCCTTGAAAATAGCCTCTTAACACAGATGAAATCGGCATTAATAAATAGGAATAGGCAACGATTCTCAGCAGATCGGCTAAATGCGGATCCTTCATCCATCCCGCAATCCAATCAGCTCCAAGGTAGAGTGCAGCAAACATCATGACCCCTATCGAACTTAAGACGATGAAAGAAGTCACTAAAATGTCCTTGACTGCAAAGTTATTTTTGGAAGACTCCCGTTCTGCAATAAGTTTGGATATGACTACCGGAAAGCCGAGTGTTGATAATGTAAAAGCAACGCCGTAGAAGGGATAAACCTGTTGATAGATATAAAACCCGATGTCACCCGCAATGTTCTGATATGGTATGCGATAGGCCGCGCTCAATACTTTTACGATAATCGCTGCAGCGCTCAAAATCAGCGCGCCCCGAAAAAGTTCATTTGATGTTTTATTAGGCTTTTCAGCCATCCTTTTTCCCCTTTTCACTCATATGTGGTAGTTATTATAGCATAATTCGACTGGTTATTTTTCAATTCCAGCCCATACTGTTAATTAGTTTCCATATTCACTTCGAAGTATATATTCTCCTCTCTATGTCTGCCCCATCTGGTCAGCCTTTTAGAAAGAACAAAAAGGACAGCGCGATTGCTGCCCTTTTCACCTTAAAAATTATAATGGCATGTCCAAGGTTATTGTTCCATTTGTCTAGCTAGGAAACTTGCTGCCGTTTCAACCGATTTCTGTTCCACTTCACCAATGGTGCTGTCTTTAGAGAAAATCAAGACGGCACCGATCGGGTCGCCACTCGCAATGATCGGAGCTGCAGTATAAGATTGGACCTCTTCATCATTGGAATCAACGAATGAAATTTGTCCATTTGGAGACTCGAGGACAGGATTTCTTTCTTCCATGATTTTTTCCACTAGTTCACTAACGCTTTTATTTAAGTATTCTTTTTTTGAGCCGCCTGCCACTGCAATGTAAGTATCTCTGTCACAAATCATAACTGGGTTTCCAAGGCTATCATAAAGTGCTTCTGCATATTCCCTTGCAAAATCGCCTAATTCACTGATAGGAGAGTATTTCTTTAAGATGACTTCCCCATCTCTATCCACAAATATCTCCAGTGGGTCTCCTTCACGAATACGGAGGGTCCTGCGAATTTCTTTCGGGATGACAACTCTTCCTAAATCATCAATTCGGCGAACGATACCAGTTGCTTTCATCTAATGTTGCCTCACTTTCATCTAATTGATTTGATAAATCCTCATTTTGTAGCAAAATCATCACCAGCTATTGTACTTAGTATTTTTCTAATGGTAAGTTCTATGCACTTTGAAAAAATTTTTCTTCTTGTTGCATTTTTTTACCATGGTACCTAAAAAAATTTCTTATCGAGGACAATTATTCAATTTTAGTTTTTAGTGGCTTGCGTCTCTTTTTTTACATACTGTAAACCCTTGGCCATCTCAAATAAGATATTAAGCCATTTGCTTTGTTCTACACCTTTTATGTGCAGGACCAGCTTCATTCGATTGCCGTCCATGCCGAAGCCCACCATTCGGCCATACTTCGATCCCAGCTCGAACACTTTTTGTCCATCCACATCGCTGCTGACCTTCTCCCTAAGGAGAATGCTGATTTCCTGCTTTAATTGTTTAATACTTTCAATTCCGGCCTTTTCAGCATATACCTTCATTTCGGCAATCATGAATAAATAGGAAACTTCTTCTGGATATTCTCCGAAACGATCGATCATTTCATCCTGTAATTCTTCCACTTCTTCAAGCGAAGCAATCCCTCTGAACCTTTTATACATTTCTATTTTCTGATGTCCATCCATTATGTAGGCATCAGGGATATAAGCATCCACTTCAACATCAATTTCCAGGGTGTTCTTTTCTTCGGCTGGCTGGTCATTACGTTTCGCATCTACAGCTTCTTTCAACATTTGTGAATACAGATCAAAACCAACTGAGTCGATGAAGCCATGTTGTTGAGCCCCTAGAATGTTTCCAGCTCCCCTGATGGATAAATCACGCATCGCGATTTTGAACCCTGAACCCAATTCTGTAAATTCCTTGATGGATTGAAGACGTTTTTCTGCCACTTCCGTCAACACTTTATCTTTCCTATAAGTGAAGAATGCATATGCCACCCGGTTGGATCGCCCTACACGGCCACGCAGCTGATAGAGCTGTGAAAGTCCCATTCTATCCGCTTCATTCACTATGAGCGTGTTGACATTCGGGATATCAACACCCGTCTCTATAATGGTCGTACTCACCAAAACATCATATTCGCCTTCTAAAAAGCTGAACATGACGGCTTCCAGTTCTTGCTCTGTCATTTGCCCATGAGCAAAGGTGACACGGGCATCGGGCACCAGCATGGAAATTTCTTCTGCTTTTCTTGCTATATCCTCTACCCGATTGTAAAGGAAATAAACCTGACCGCCCCTGGCCAATTCCCGTTCTATGGCTTCCGTTACCAACGAGCCATTATACTCCATGACATAAGTTTGGATCGGGAACCGGTTCTCAGGCGGTGTTTCGATTACAGACAGATCCCTCACGCCCAACATGGACATATGAAGGGTCCTCGGAATCGGCGTCGCGGTCAAAGTCAGTACGTCCACATTCGTTTTTAACCGTTTGATTTTTTCCTTATGTGTAACGCCAAAGCGCTGTTCTTCATCAATGATGAGCAATCCCAAATCACGGTACACGATGTCTTTGGATAAAATCCTATGCGTGCCAACGACAATATCCACCGTGCCGGCCTTCAATCCTTTAATCGTCTCGTTTTGTTGTTTTTTAGTCCGGAAACGGCTCATATGACCGATCGAAATGGGATAATCCTGAAAACGCTCCCTTAATGTTTCATAATGCTGCTGGGCGAGGATTGTGGTCGGAACAAGAAATGCAACCTGCTTGCCATCCATTATGGCTTTAAACGCCGCCCGGATCGCCACCTCTGTCTTCCCATATCCAACATCGCCGCATAATAAACGATCCATCGGCCGTTCACGTTCCATATCCTTTTTGATTTCGACTATGGAACGTAATTGATCTTCCGTTTCGTTATAAGCGAATGATGTTTCGAATTCTCTCTGCATATCACCATCAGGTGAAAAGGCATAGCCCTTTGCCGCTTCCCTTTCTGCGTATAACTTGATTAAATCATCGGCAATGTTCTCAACGGATGATTGAACCTTGCTTTTGACACGTTTCCATTCCGTTCCGCCTAGCTTATAAAGCTTCGGTTCTTTTCCTTCAGAACCGACATATTTTTGGACAAGGTCAATTTGGTCGACAGGAACATACAATTTGTCATCCGCTTGATAACGAATATTCAGGTAATCTTTATGGACCCCATTTATCGTAAGGGTTTCAATGCCCAAGTATTTACCGATACCGTGGTTAACATGAACGACATAATCACCGATCTTCAGTTCGGAATAACTCTTGATTCGCTCCGCGTTCGATAGTTTTTGTCTCCGTATTGATTTCTTTGACTTCTTATTAAACAATTCCGTTTCCGTAATGATACTGAACTTTTGCATAGGTAATTCAAAGCCGCTATTCAGGCTGCCGCGTAAAATCTGTACTTTACCTGGAAGAATGCTGTCCGCATTAAACAGTTCTGCTGCCTCTATATCATAATCGGCTAAAACCGAATGCAGCTTTTTTACTCGTTCTTCATCCTGTCCAAGTATGACGACTGTATATTTCCCTTTCTTCCAACGTTCCAGTTCAGCTTTGAACACATTCATCTGTCCATGGAAATTTTGCATTTGTTTACTGGCAAAATTCAGGATATTCTGAGGATTCGTATGCGGTACATGCCGTAAAAACAACGAAAGGTATACAAACGGCCTGCTGGATTTCATTATTAATTCCTGCATGGGATGAGCCAATTTGATGTCATGGATAATTTGTCCCTGACTTAAAAGATCCGTGTACCACCCAGCCTCTTCCTTTTCCAAAGAATCATTGATTTCCTGGATTCTACTGATTTCATCCAAGAAAACCAAACCATTCACCGGTAAATAATCTATTAAACTAGCTGGATCTTCATACGCTAAACTTAAGTATTTAAAGATTTTGTCGGGTATATTCCCCATTTTTAGCTGTTCTAGTTCATAACTGATCGTTTGGACCAGCTGTTCTTTGGTTTTCTCATCTTTAAGTTTCTTCAAGCTTTTACTTAATCCGCTCTCGAGCCTTGTTATGATTCTTTCGATATGCTCCGTCTCTAGCAAAGCCTCACTGACGGGGCCAATCGTCACTTTCTTGAGTTTCTCGATGGATCGCTGATCTTCGCTTGAAAAGGTCCTTATTGAATCTATTTCGGTATCGAATAATTCAATTCGTATTGGATTGGGTTCGGTGATCGGATAAATATCGATTATCCCGCCCCTGATACTGAATTCACCTGGGGAAGCAACCATTTCAGAGCGGTTATACCCCATGGCAATGAATTTATTAAGCGTTGGTTCAAGCTCGATGTCTTCCCCTAATTTAAAGATAAGCTGATGCCTCTTCCAAATATCCTTCGGAGGAAGCACACGACGCACCCCGGGAATCGGCGCGATGACAATCCCTTTCTTTCCCTCCGCCCAAAAGTTCAATGCCTCTACACGTTGGGCCCTTAATTCCGGGCTGGCAACACTCAAATCAGCCGCAATCAATTCATTGGCTGGATATATATATAATTCTTCCTCGGGAATGAAACTGGATAAGTCCTCATGGAATTTTTGTGCTTGCAACAAATTATGGGTTACTAATAAAATAGGCCTATTCGTCTTTTCATATACGGAAGCCAGCAATAGTGATCTCGAGGATCCTGTAAGACCAGAGACGATTTGCTCCTTAAGTCCTTCATCGATTCCGGCTATTAACGAATGAACATCATCTTGTTTGGAGAACAAGTTCTGCAATCCATTCATTTTCTTTCCCCCCTCTCTTTAACGTGCGAAAAACCAACCATTTATAATCCTTTTATTTGAACTTGGCCATTTTTCACCAAGCATTCTATTTAATAACGGCATTTTTATGCGCCTTGGTATTCCAGACAAACGGAAAAATGCTTTGGATTTTGTCCAAAGCCCTCTCCCGCTAATGAATAATATAATCGTTTTCATATAAATCAGGGTTTCTTTGCAGCGATTCATGGCAATCTTCACATATCGCCCTTACATGCATATCCCCTTCAGAATCATAAACGATCATCTCTTGTCGCTCTTCATCGGTAAGTTGATTAAAACCTAACTGCTCCGTACTCAGTGAGTGTGCCTCGATTGAGCCCAGCTTAGTTCCGCAATGTCGGCATCGATAATGGAGAGCCATTTGGTAACCCCCTATTTAAGTAATAGTGTTAGTATGTACAAAAGTAGAGGGGTTTTATTCAGCGAAACAGGAAGATATTATTCTTTACTTATATCTACTCTCTGCTTATTGGTTATATTCGTTCATGACCTGTAAAAACGGCTTTTCCATCCAAGCTTCACAAGAAGCTGCGCTTTTTTCGATCGTTGCCCCGACATGATCCCATTCTTCAGGCGAAAAACGCCCCAATACATAATCAGATACCGGAATGCGGCCAATCGGGCGGCCAATGCCTACCCTGATTCGATTGAATTCTTGCGTACCCAAATGGGCAATTGAAGATTTTATGCCATTATGACCGCCTGCACTACCTTTTTGACGAAGACGAAGCTTCCCTGGAGGCAAATCAAGATCATCATATATAATGACCACATCCGCGATATCCACCTTAAAGAAATGCATGACAGCCGAAATGGATTCTCCTGACAAATTCATGTAGGTTAAAGGTTTAAGCAATAAAACTTTTTCACCCTTCACCATTCCTGTACCATATATCCCCTTATGTTTTGCTTGATCAAGCGGAATCGACCATCTTTTGGATAACTCATCTATTACTTCAAATCCGACGTTATGCCGGGTTTTTTCATACTGTTTACCTGGGTTCCCTAACCCTACAATAATTTTCATGATTCACACTCCGTCATTACGGTTATTTAGGGAGTTACGCTGGGACGAAGTTTTTCCCAAGGTCATTGACCTTAGAAAAATAGTACCCTAATTTCAAGCTGGCCTGCAAGCGACAGGAGAACTAATTAGGAAAAATCCTAATTAAAGGAATCCATTGTGAAAAAAAATGGTCCGGTTTAAATTGCTGCATCCAGAGATTGAAAAGACGTAACCCGTTAAGAGCTACGCCTATTATATCACGATTCACTTGTTTAATCCTGGCATCATGACTCTGGTGATGCCTTGGTTTCCCTGCCTTCTTCATTTTCAGGGATACCGCCATCTTGCTGTTCACCTGTACTTATTTCCTCTTCCTGACGAGGAGCCAAAACGGATGCAACAACTTCTTCACCATCATTGTCGATTGTAACTTGCTTATTCGTTTGGATATCGGATATGTAGATTGTATCCCCTACCTGGAGTTCGGTAACATCAACATCGATGGAGTCAGGAATGTCATTAGGTTTAGCCGAAACCGTGACTTCATGAAGTGACTGCTGAAGGACACCGCCGTCCTTCACGCCTTTACAAACACCGACAAGATTAATGCGAACTTGCGCTTGTAATTGAGCGGACATATCTACAATTAAAAAGTCTGCATGATAAATGGAGTTTTTTATTGGATCCTTTTGATAGTCAGAGAGCATGACTTTATAACTTGCACCTTCCAATTCCAAAGAAATGATTCCATTGCGGCCTATTTCCTTGATTGTCTTTTGAAGCTCGATATTATTGACTGAAATGGCCGTACTGTCATTTTTATTGCCATATACTATCGCAGGGATTTCGCCGTTTTCCCTTAAATTCCTTAAATTAGAGTGTTTTGAATCCGTACGTTCTTTTGCAGCTAATATATTACTCATACATCCTCCGCCTTCCTAAATATGAATTACAAGTTCCTCTATATTTAACAATTCCCTAAATGGCGAAGCATTAAACATGAAACCTATAATCCGAAGGAAGCGAGAAGGGGATAAACATATGGGAAACATAGGTATTCGCCAGAAAATCTTTTTTCTCTAATTCAAGCGTGAATCGCCTTTTTTTCCATTTCCCCCTCAACCTGCATCACTCTGTCAAGGATTTGCGCTGCTAGTGATGAATATTGAATACTATCCTTTTTCCGTGGTCTCGGCAGATTGATTTCCTTATTCATGACGACCTTGCCTTCTTCGATTAATATGACACGGTCGGCTAGCATGACGGCTTCTTCAACATCATGTGTAACAAGCAGGGCAGTAAAGTCCCTTTTCCTCCATAGATCTTCAATCAGCCTTTGCATGCCAATTCTCGTCAAAGCATCCAATGCTCCTAAAGGCTCATCCAAGAGAAGAATGTCAGGTTGGTTCACCAGTGCCCTTGCTAATGCAACCCTTTGCTTTTGCCCCCCGGATAAAACGGACGGCCAATCACTTGCCCGGTCTGCAAGGCCAACTTGCTCCAGTAATTCCATGGCATTCGGCTTCCAATCCCCCTTCAAGCCTACACCAATATTTTCAAGTATTTTTTTCCAAGGATAGAGCCTTCCATCCTGAAACATCGTCCGTGAAGATTTATTCAACCCTTTCAATGGTTTTCCATTCACCAGTATCTGCCCGCCCGTCGGCCTTTCCAGTCCTGCCACAAGACGAAGCAAAGTGCTCTTTCCACATCCACTCTTACCGACAATGGCTACGAATTCCCCTTTTTTAAATGTGAGGTCCATCCCCTTTAATACTTCAAAATCCCCGAAATCCTTTCTTACACCCTGCAACTCCAATGAATTTTCATTTTTCATAGTAATGACCACCTCATTGGTATGATGGATGCCACTTCAAGCATCTTTTTTCGATTATTTTCGCCGCAACGTCCGATATTTTTCCCAATAAGGCATATAAGAGAATACTAAGAACAACAATATCCATCCTCATGAACTCCCGGGCATTCATAGCCATATATCCAATTCCGGAATTAGCGGATATTGTTTCTGCGACAATTAATGTGACCCACATGATTCCAAGAGAGAAGCGGATACCCACTAAAATGGATGGAAAGGCGGCAGGGAGAATAACATTCCAGAATAAAGAAAAGCCGCTTAATCCATAAACCCTCGCTGCTTCGATCAATCCCTTATCCACCGACTTCACTCCATGAAATGTATTTAGATAGATAGGAAAAAGAACCCCTAAAGCGACAAGAAAGATTTTCGCTTCTTCTTCGATGCCAAACCATAGAATCACCAGCGGTATTAAAGCTAAATGCGGAATGTTACGCAACATCTGAAGCGAGGTATCGAATAAGGTTTCCGCAATGGATGATAATCCATTTAATAAACCTAGTACAAAACCAATGATCCCACCTATTAAAAAGCCAATGAAGGCACGCTGGGCACTGATGCCGATATAATCTATAAGCTCACCTGTCCCCAATAAAGCGACACCTACTTGAAACACTTCAGTCGGGGCAGGCAATATCCGATCCGACAAAATCCCCCACAAAGACAGCAGCTGCCAAGTTACCAAAAGGAGAATGGGTACAAGCCAGGATATGAGTTGGAACCTATTGAACTTTTTGCTTAATTTTTTCTGCATATTCATTTTCACTTCCTTTTGTTGGGTAGTGGTCATTGGCCAGTATTTCCCCAAACGGGCTCGTAGCTTTTGAAACGGGACTTCCCAGCTGTTCAACAGGGAGTAAAGGGAATAATAATTCTGCAACTCTGTATGCTTCTTCAAGATGAGGGTATCCAGATAATACAAAGGATTCTATTCCAATCTCTTCATATTCCTTCATCCTGGCAGCAACATTTTCTGCACTCCCTACTAGTGCCGTACCGGCGCCTCCGCGCACCAGACCTACACCTGCCCAAAGATTAGGACTGATTTCAAGCGAATCCCTGTTTCCGTTATGGAGTTGCGACATCCGCTTTTGGCCCACTGAATCAAACCTTTCAAATATTTTTTGTGAATTTTCAATTATTTCGTCATCCACATATTTAATGAGTTCATCCGCTGCCTGCCAAGCTTCTTCTTCCGTTTCCCTTACAATGACATGCATCCTTATGCCAAACCTGACCTCACGTCCATATTCCGCTGCCTTTTTACGTACCTTTTCAATTTTTTCAGCCACTTGCACCGGCGGCTCACCCCAAGTCAAGTACACATCAATATGCTTTCCTGATATATCGATGGCCGGGTCGGATGAACCTCCGAAATAGAGCGGTGGGTACGGTTTTTGCACAGGTGGCAACAGGATATCCCCGCCTTCGACCTTTAGGTGCTCCCCTTCAAAGTCCACTTTGTCCCCGGACATCTCCTTTCTCCAGATATCGAGAAATTCATCTGTTTGCCCATATCGTTCCTTATGATTCAGAAATACGCCATCACCTGCCAGTTCGACCGGGTCCCCTCCAGTTACCACATTGATCAAGAGACGTCCATTCGACAGCCTGTCGAAGCTCGAAGCCATCCTGGCAGCCAAGGTTGGCGACATTAAACCCGGTCGTACCGCAACTAGAAATTTCATTCTTTCCGTTGCTGAAATCAATGAAGATCCCACTACCCATGCATCCTCACAAGACCGTCCCGTCGGAAGCAAAGCCCCTTCAAAACCCAAATGATCAACTGCCTGTGCTATTTGTTTTAAATAAGGAAGCGTGATTGGCCTCCCTCCCTTTGTTGATCCTAAATAGCGACTTTCCCCGTGTGATGGCAAAAACCAAAATACTTTCATTTTATTTCCCCCTTAATTTTTTTTAACATCTGCAGATGCATCCAGAACATTAATCTTGCTTGGGATTAATTTTAGATTGTAGAACGTATCGGCAATCTTTTGTTGATCATCCAAAACGCCATTGGAAATCTCCTCAAGACCGTATTCTTTTCTTTTTAATGTTTTTTCCAATGCCTCCACACGCATTCCAATTTCCGGAGATAGAAACTCAGCTACGTCCCTTGGGTTTTCTTCAATCCATTTATCAACTTTTATCAGTTCTTCTTTGATAATCTCCAAAGCCTCTTCGTTCCCGGCAAATGAATCAGTTGCCAAAAAGAATTCACGATTCGCCACCAATCCTTCTCCATCCTGAATCGTTTTCGTTTCAAGTTCCAGTTCCGCCGCTGATAAAAACGGATCCCATATTACCCAGGCATCGATTTGGTTTCCTTCAAATGCGGCCCTCGCATCAGCCGGCGGCAAGTAGACAGGCTGAATGTCATCAAGGGTAAGACCGGCTTCATCTAACGCTTTGACCAATAGGTAATGAACATTGGAACCTTTATTCAAGCCAACCTTCTTACCTTTTAAATCTTTCACATTTTTAATGGGCGAATCCTTTTGTACGACTATGGCCTCTCCCGATGGGTTTGCCGGCTGATTGGCAATATAGACAAGCGGAGCATTGGCCGCTTGTGCAAATATCGGCGGTGCCTCCCCTGTGTGCCCGAAATCAATGCTGCCGACATTCAAGGCTTCAAGCAGTTGAGGTCCGGCAGGGAATTCAGTCCAATCGACTGTATAACCCACTTCCTTTAAATGTTTTTCCAGCTCCCCTTTTGATTTTAAAATATTTAATGTCCCGAATTTTTGATAACCGATTCGGATGGTCTTATCCGATTCTTTTGCATCAGCACTTGTGGAACTGTTCTTTTCCTGCCCGCATGCGCTCACAATCAGCATGAAGATGCTGATGATGGACAGCAGCCATATCTTTCGTTTTTTCTCCATATTCTGCACACCCTTCTTAAACTATTTATATAAAGATAAAAGGCTCCTTTTCTTCACCAATGGGACAATAGGGCAAAAAGATGCCTAATGTTCAATGGTAAGTGAAAAGGAGCCTTCGGTAGTCCGATCGGCGTTAACCATTATGCAATTACATTCGTACAGGTTTTCATTCCATGACTATGATTTGAATTTGTATAGCTATTTTATTATTACTATTCATATCTGTCAACTAAGAATTTAATGTTTTTTGAAAATTCCAAACCAAAATACGGCGAGCCCGAAGGCCCGCCGTGTTTTGGTTAATTTTTTATTAATCGAATAATGTGCTGACTGATTGTTCCTCATGCACGCGAATAATTGCCTCTGCAATCAAAGGTGCTACAGAAAGTCCAGTGATTTTATCGATTTTCTTATCTTCAGATAGGGCAATCGAGTTAGTCACGACCAATTCCTTGATCGTTGAATTTTGAATCCTTTCGATGGCAGGGCCTGAAAGGACTGGGTGTGTACAACAAGCATACACTGCTTTAGCACCATTCTCCACAAGGGCATTGGCCGCTAGTGTAATAGTCCCGGCAGTATCGATGATGTCATCAATCAGTATTGCTGTCTTCCCTTCAATATTACCAATGATGTTCATGACTTCAGCCACGTTCGGTCTTGGACGGCGCTTATCGATAATCGCAATCGGTGCTTTTAGGCGATCGGCCATTTTACGGGCACGTGTTACACCACCATGATCTGGGGAAACGATGACGATATCACTTAAATCTTTTTCCTTGAAGAAATCAGCTAGAATCGGAACGGCAACAAGGTGATCGATCAGAATATCGAAGAAACCTTGAATTTGTGGTGCATGAAGATCTAATGTGATAACACGGTGGGCACCAGCCGTTTCTAAAAGATTTGCAACAAGTTTAGCTGTAATTGGTTCACGCGCACGCGCTTTACGATCTTGTCGGGCATAACCGTAATACGGCATGACAATATTGATCGTTTTAGCTGAAGCACGTTTAAGAGCATCGATCATAATTAAAAGTTCCATTAAATTTTCATTGACTGGTTGGCTTGTTGATTGGATTACGTAAACGTCACAACCACGAATACTTTCTTCAATATTAATCTGAACTTCTCCGTCACTGAAACTTGTTACGCTACATTTTCCAAGTTCAACACCGATTGCAGCAGCAATTTCCTGAGCTAAATCGAAGTTTGAATTTAAAGAGAATACTTTTAAATTAGGATCTAAATACTGATTTGACATGATGACCTCCGTCGGTTATTTATTAAATTTCAAATTCTTTACATAATCTTCTTTGTTAACTTGACGAGCCCGGGCAACGGATAGGGCTTCCTGCGGTACATCCTGCGTGATGGTTGACCCAGCAGCTACATATGCCCCTTCTCCTACCGTCACAGGTGCAACCAGATTAGAATTGCAGCCTATGAAGACATTGTCTTCAATCTTCGTCAAATGTTTATTTTTCCCGTCGTAATTCACGGTAATAGATCCGCAGCCTATATTAACATTCTCCCCAACCTCTGCATCTCCAATATAACTCAAGTGAGAGGCCTTGCTTCCTTCGCCAAAAACGGTCTTTTTAATTTCGACAAAATTACCGATCTTAACGGAATCCTTAATATCTGATTGAGGTCTGACATGTGCGAATGGACCGATTTTAACAAAACTTCCAATGTTGCTTTCGTGTACAACCGATTGGAGGACTTCCGTTCCATCACCAATTTCACAATTACTGATCTCCGTATTCGGGCCGATCAAGCAATCCTGCCCGATAATACTTTTTCCTTTAATGAATGACCCAGGGTTAATGACTGTATCCTGGCCGATTTGCACGTCCGCTTCAATGTACGTAGCTAGAGGATCGATGAGCGTTACACCATTCCTCATATGCGTTTCATTGATGCGTTTCCGCAAAATTTGCTCCGCCTGCGATAAAGCAACCCGGTCATTTACACCCAACGTCTCCTCGAAATCACTGGATTGGAAGGCCGTCACCACTTCGCCTTCCTCCTTTAAGATTTCAATGACATCCGGTAGGTAATATTCTCCCTGGACATTTTCATTTGAAACTTTTTTCAGCGCGCTAAATAATGCTTGGTTATCGAAGCAATATGTACCGGTATTTATTTCCTTAACATATCTTTCTTCATCAGTCGCATCCTTATGCTCGACGATTTTTTCTACAAGACCGCCTTCACCGCGAAGGACCCTTCCATAACCAGCAGGGTTATCTGCATATGCTGTTAAGATTGTTGCTTTCGCCTGACTTTGCTCATGCAATGCTATAAGCTCTTTCATCGTTTCCGCTTTAATCAGAGGCGTATCACCGCAAATAACAAGGGTCGTTCCACTTTTTACGGATAAAGCGCTTTCCGCTTGCATTACAGCATGTGCCGTACCTAATTGCTGTTCTTGTAAGGCATACTTGCATGAATCACCAAGTTGTTCTTGTACTTTTTCAGCACCATGGCCGATGACTGTTACAATATCTTCTATTTGAAGTTGATTGACTTGATCGATAACATGTTGTACCATTGGTTTCCCGCAAACAGGGTGCAAAACCTTATAAAGCTTAGATTTCATCCTAGTACCTTGCCCAGCGGCCAATATTATTGCATAGCGATTACTCATAACAGGCCTCCATTTTCACCTTTTTATCCACTAAAAATATTATCTCAAATAGTGATTCTTTTCAAGGTAACAATTAAAAGTACATATAATTGTCAACCAATTAGGTAAAAAAAGTTCGATTTCCGATAGCCTACTGAAGTTATTAATGAACCTTTTAGCATTATTTTAATTCATGGCCGATGTCATTTTCATTAATGGCATCGTACAGAAACCACGTCTCTACCCCTGTATGCCACCAGCAAGCCCCCTTTATCCCAAAACCTTGCCATGATCGCGCTAGACCTATGTACAAGCCATCTGGAAGTACCGCACCGTTTGTTCACTTCCATTCCAAAATCAGATTATCGATTCAATTCAGCTTTTGCTCATTAAATGGATCAAATCCCGCTTACAGGAATTTCAATTTCAGCATGAACAAAAAGGTTTAAAAATAATAAGGATGGGTACTTAAATTTTGAAGACATCACCTTAATTTTACATTTTTTATAATTAAAGCAAATTCATGCATGATAAGCGAATAGGTTCTAATCTTATCCGTTTATGAATACATAAAAAAGAGCACTACTTATGAAGTAGGCTCTAGATGCACGAATTATAAATTTAAAGTTTAAAAGTAAAGTTATTTTAAGAAGCACCTGCTCCAGCTTCCTCTAATTCAGTTTCAAGTTCTCCCAATCGATGATATTCTGTCAAGACAGCTTCTTGAATTTTCCCGCGTGTCGAGGAATTGATTGGATGAGCGATATCCCGGAATTCTCCATCTGGAGTTCGTTTACTTGGCATTGCTACAAATAAACCATTGTTTCCGTCGATCACACGAATATCATGAACCACAAATTCATTATCCAGTGTAATTGATGCGATAGCTCTCATACGACCATCCGTATTCACACGGCGTAATCTTACGTCAGTTACTTCCATTTAAGCTCACCATCCCTTTTTGTTGTTGTTAAAACTTAAAGTACATATTCAACAAAAAAACGTGAACTCCTTCTATTATCTGTAATTTTTTTAGAAAATTCAGCCTAGTTTTCAAAAACAATAAAAATCACGCTATATTACAGGAAAATACCCATTACGAATTTCCTAAAAAAATAAAAAAACGCCCGTTTATTTAACGAGCGCTACCACTTCTATTTCCACTAGTGCATCTTTAGGAAGGCGAGCAACCTCTACACAAGAGCGGGCAGGTTTGTGAGCAGAAAAATATTCTCCGTATATTTCATTAATCGAACCGAAATCATCCATGCTTTTAATGAATACTGTAGCTTTAATGACAGTTTCCAGTGAAGCCCCAGCTTCTTTCAATACAGCTTGGAGATTCTTGAAGACCTGGTGTGTTTGTTCCTTTACATCCCCAGTCACCATCTCACCAGAAGCAGTAAGTGGGATCTGTCCTGAACTGAAAAATAACTTATCCACGATCACGCCTTGTGAATATGGTCCAATCGCTGCCGGTGCTTCATCAGTATGTATCGTTTTCATTAAATGATTCCCCCTATTCCTTTTTCGTAAAATAATTCCCACGGCTTACATTGATCTTCTTGTCTCTTTCGACCACCTGCGTCAACTTGATTAGGGAAACATAGTCCTCGACAAGGCATTCCTCCGTATGTTCGGATTCGACCAGCACCGCTATTCCGGCAACTGTTGCCTTGAATTCATCCAATAGACTGACCATACCGTTAATGGTACCCCCAGCCTTCATGAAATCGTCTACAATTAATACATTCGAACCCTCAACCAAGCTTCTCTTAGAGAGTACCATAGTCTGAATCCTCTTTGAAGAGCCTGAAACATAATTGATGCTCACTGTAGAACCTTCCGTTACTTTATTATTCCTTCTTACTATGACAACTGGAACATTCAAATAATTTGCCACGGCGTATGCTAATGATATCCCTTTGGTTGCCATTGTCATGATGACTGAGACATTTTTATTGGCATACATTGAAGCGATTATCCTTCCAACCTTGTTCACGGTTTGCGGATGTCCTAATATATCTGTCATATATAGATAACCGCCAGGAAGTAACCTTTCGGGACTGGCGATCGTATCGCATAATCCGTCAATGAAGGCATTTGCTTCTTCTTCCTTGATGGAAACAATATATTTCACCCCACCTGCCGCGCCTGGAACGGTTGTTAAAGATCCTATCCCCCGTTGTTCAAAGGTATCTTTGATGATTGTCAAATCTTCACTGATCGAGGACTTTGCCGAACTATATCTTTCAGCAAAATAAGTCAGCGAAACAAGTTCCCCTGGATGTTCTAATAAATAATTGGTCATATCGACTAGCCTCTCGCTGCGACGAAATTTCATTGAGACACCCCCTTTGTGAATTCCGAATATTATATAGCAACTATACCACTAATGTACGTTTCTATTCAAGATTGTTTCGATCACCCAGTAAACGGACCGCATAGACTTGATCACAAAATCCGCGAAGTCCATTATAAATTCTCTGCATGCGCGAATCATGTTCCACCAAACCAAAAACGGTCGGACCGCTTCCGCTCATCAAAACCGAATCCGCTCCAAATGTTTTCATTTGATCTTTAATGTTCGCAACCTCTGGGTATAGCTGCAATGTCACTTGTTCCAGGACATTACCCAATCCTTCACATACATCGTGATAATTGTTTTCCATAATAGCCGAAATCATTCCAGGTACATCCGGATGCTCCATTTTTGAAGTTTGAAGCCTTTTGTATATATCTGCTGTCGATACGCCGATCGTCGGTTTGGCCAAGATGACCCAGCATTTTGGCGGTGCGGGAAGATGCGTGATTTTTTCCCCGCGCCCCCTGGCCAAAGCCGTTCCTCCATATACACAAAATGAAACATCAGAGCCAATTTCAGCCCCTATTTCCGCAAGTTCATCCATGGAAAGACCAAGCTTCCACAGTCTATTTAAGCCTCTCAAGGTAGCTGCGGCATCACTGCTTCCACCAGCAAGTCCTGCAGCTACAGGTATATTTTTCTCTATAGTTATGGAAACACCTTTATTGATCCCAAAACGTTCCTTTAGAATAAATGCAGCTTGATAAGCTAAATTCCGATGATCATCCGGAACAAATCGATTATGGGATAGAATTTGAATATGGTTTCCCGTTATTTCCTTTAGTTCAATTCTATCGGCAAGGTCGACTGTCGTCATGATCATTTCCACCTCATGATACCCATCAGGCCGTTTGAAAAGCACATCCAAAGCCAAATTTATTTTAGCCGGGGCTTTTTCCATAAGCTTCAATATGTCCACCTACTTTAACGTTCTTAAAAGTTCTTGTCCTATTCTATCATATTTGTTTATATTCTAAAGGTTTTTTCATCGTAATTTCAATGTAATGAAGCTAAGATCGGCCCTTAGAGGTGAATAGACACATGTAGGCACATCGGAGAGCAGCAGCTTGCTGCATCCCTAAAGACTTGCTACATATCCATATAGCATTCACCGATACATAAAAAACCAGACTCCTTAACTACAATGTAAGCAAAAATGAATCGAGCTATACATTGTATAGAGAGTCCGGCTTCTTTGAACATGACGGCATGATGCAATTAAGTGTTTTAACTTACTCTTTGTTCACCAATTGACGTTGTGCTTTTTCGATAGCAAGTTTTACCATGTTCCCTGCGTCCCTGGCCCGGATTCCTCCCCAGCCTTCTTTCTGGACAACATCGTAAAATCCAAGTTCTTTAGCCAATTCCTCTTTAAGATCATTTGACATAATCCCTTTTTTCCTGCTCAAGCGAAGCAACCCCTTTCACATGCCGTCACATGCCTAGTGTTTGCATCATACGCTATTTCATTACATCCTTTTTAAGCCTTTATTGGAGCCCACAGGTATTCTATACAAAACAAAAAGCAGCAAACCAAGTTGTTCGCTGCCCCGTCTAAGTTACATCTCTTGTTGTTTGTTTAAAAATGTTAGTTCTACGGTTTCCGTTAAAACATCCGCATAGCTGTAAGATACTCTTTCAAACGCATTTTCATCTTGGTCGAGCTCAATTACAAAAACAGCCGGATAAGTTTCCGCCAAAGTTCCGAATCGTTCTACAGTCTTTCTTCTTCCACCGTTTGCTTTTAAGAGCAATCTTTTACCTAGGTTTGAATCAAGTGCAGTTTTAATATCAGCTAGAGTTTTTGGCATTTTCGGTCCACCTCACTAAGTTAAGTATATCACAATTCACAAATATACGCAAACAAAATAATAAATTATATCAGCACTTAAAAATGTAGTCAATATATTTTTATCTGAAATTCGGCAAAATCGCGAACAATTTTATTATATCCTGGGAAATGAAAAATTATGTAAACGAACTATTCCATTATCTATTAAGCCGAATTTTCGTAATTGAATCATCACCTACTAATATCACTCCACAAAAAACTAGTTTTTCTGTGACCATATCCGAATTCTTACCCACCCACAAAAAGCAAGCTGCATTCTTTCAAAATGCAGCTCGTTCATTCTTCCTGAAATGGCTTGAAAGGCAACCCGGTCCGTAACACCCCTTTTGTCTCAATTCCCCCCAACCCCTTCTCTCCGGTTAATGTATTCCTAAGGACATCCCATACATGAATATGATCGGAAAAAGGCGTAAAGCTTATCTTTCCGACGATATATACCGGATCAAGAGCATGTATATTAACACGTGAAGGAGAACTTGCAAAATTTGCCCCCGCTTGGATCAGCGATTCAAAATGCGACTGACAAGCCCCGGCAAAAATAATCAGCTGGTCTAAATGAGAAACCCTTCTTCGCGCTTCTCTAACCGTCTGTACAAAATCCTTTGAGTGACGGTAGGCATTAATATCGGATATCGGTCCTTTTGATTTTGAATAGGCATCATGACCGGTGACGACGAGAATGTCCGGCCGATAATGGTCCAGCAACCCCCCGATTCTTTGGGGCATTTCCTTTTCATTGCAATAGATGCCATTGACCGGAATACTGAATTTCTGATATAGATCCATGCATTTCCTTAAGTACGATGCATCGCCATCAACATGGAGGACCCTCCCTGGTATCTGAAAGTATTCACCACTGTACCGATAGCCGTTACTGGATTGATAGCCATTTTTTTGTTGTTGGAGCTCTAGATCTTGTGTTAATAAGCGGTAAGATTGTTCTTGAAGAACCTCATTCGACCTTTGTCGATCATTTCTTTCATTATCATTAATGATCATTAAATCTTGAAAAGGTGCATCTGCAATCAGTCGGATATCTTCCCCATAAAGAACAGCTTGACGCCTTCCGTCAATATCACGGATATCGATTACCCGGAACAATACGTCGCATTTATAAGAAACCCGACCAACAATATCGTTTATTTGAATATTCATGGCCCCACCCCATGAGAAGACTTATTTTCAGCCCGCCCTAGTTTATTTTCATTCTTAAGTTATGCGAACCATTCTTGAATGGTGAAAGGTGGCGATTGATTACATTTTCGGATACGTTCCCTCATGCTTGGCCAATTTCAAAATAAAAAAAGCCGGAAACTGGGATTGACCCCATTCCGACTTGAATCTTTACCATTTCCTTTTATTTAAAATTCGGCAATAATGCATCACTTAGGCGGCCAAATTCTTTTATGCTAAGCGTTTCCCCCCGCCTGGATGGATCCACTTCCGCGGCTTCGAGTGCGGCAAGTATAAGTTCTTTTTTCGATTTGCCATCTGGCAGCTGACTGGTTAAGTTATTTAAAATCGTTTTTCGACGCTGTGCAAAGCTCGCACGGGTCACAGTGAATAAGAAATCCTCATCCAGGACCTCGACGATCGGCTTCACCCGCTTTGTAAGGCGTATTACAGCTGAATCCACATTAGGCTGAGGCATGAATACCGTTTTGGGTACTATCATCACGGTTTCGGCTTCGGTATAATATTGAATGGCAATGGATAAAGAACCGTATTCCTTTGTCCCGGGTTTTGCGGAAATTCGATCAGCCACTTCCTTTTGCAGCATGCATACGATGCCTCTAATCGGCAGGTCTTCGGACAATAGCTTTAAAATGATGGGCGTCGTGACATAGTATGGCAGATTTGCAACAACCATCAGGTCCGAAAAGCCAGCAAATTCCTCCTCGATGACCTTCTTGACATCAGCCTTGAGAACATCCCCGTGAATGATGTTTACATTGCTATAAGGAGACAGCGTATCCGATAAGATGGGCAGAAGACGCTGATCAATCTCAAAGGCCGCAACTTTTTTGCTGCTTTTCGCCAGTTGTTCCGTCAAAGCCCCGATTCCCGGCCCAATTTCGATGGCGCCGCTTTCCTCAGTCAAATCGGCATGTTCGACAATACGTTTCAAGATATTCGTATCGATTAAAAAGTTCTGGCCTAAGCTCTTTTTAAAGGAGAATCCATATTTCTTTAATATTTCTTTCGTTCTGACAGGGGTTGCAATATCCTTATTCATTTTTTTCCTCCTGAATTATCTGTACCATCGCTTTTTCAAAAGCCTCAGTTGATATTTGGAACATCTTTAATCTCTTATATAACTGTTTACCATTGGTAAACCCGATTTTCAAAATAGATCCAAGTTTTTCCCTTCGTTCCTTGGCACCGGATCCCCCGATTAAACCTGCATCTATTAATTCCTGCTGTGAAATCTCTTCTGAAGCCTCTTCATCCATTAATTGGGCTTCCTTTAAAGCGTTACGAATTGCCTCAGGAGAAGCATGTTCCACACCAATTCCTCTACCTGACTTAGGAAGGGCTTCCTCCTTCGATAAAAAGGCGTGTTTACAGCCTTTTACTTGTTCTGAAATTATATTCCTGATTTTTTGACCAGGAAAATCAGGGTCTGTGAAAATGATGGCTCCACGTGTCTTTTGTGCAAGCCTCACCTGCTCGATGCAAGACTCGTTCACCGCAGAACCGTTCGTTTCTATTGTATCAGCATTAACAGCCCTTTTTATTGCTACCGTATCGTCTTTTCCTTCTACAACAATAATTTCTTTAATCTTTTTCATGGTTTCCTCCATACAGAAAAGCGCAAGCGCTTTGATTAGCTCTTGGATAAACGCAACCGGTCCCCCGTAAGAATTTCCGGATAGAAGATCACACACATATATTGAAATCTTATGGAATGATGAGACGTCTATCTTATTAAAACAGTTTTACATAGGGTTTTTCAACAAGTGGAAAATAAAACGCAAAAAACAGGAGACGAATTCATCTCCTGCGAGAGAAACCTTATTAGTCCAATACGCGAACCTTTACCCTCTTTACACCCCAACGATAGGCATCATTTTTTGAGGAAAAGAAGACGTCAATCCTATTTCCCTTTATTGCCCCGCCTTTGTCAGCAGCTACTGCATAGCCATAGCCATCCACATATACTTTCGAGCCCAAAGGAATTACGTTTGGATCGACAGCGATGATTTTCGCACCCGGATTACTCTTTAGGTCCACCCCTGTGGAAGTGACACCGGAACAGCCCTTACAACTGGCCGTATAAGCTGTTGATGATACGTATATTTCTTTTCCACTTGGAGAACTTACGTTAGTTACTCCCCGTGATGCCTGGGCAACCGTCGTTCGAGTTCCGACCGTTACAACTTTATCCTGCTTTTCATTAACTACTTTTTCTGAAAGTAATTCTCTTTTAACCTCTTTGCCATTTTCTTTAATAACCTCATATTTCTTGGAAATGAGTCCGTCTTTTCCTTCTTTGACAATTTTCTCTTTCCCTTTTGATAAAGAGTCATCTTTTTTAGTTATGACAGCAAAGTCAACTGGTTCTTCCACTACATCGGTGACTTTTTCAATTCGAACTACGTTTACCGTATTCTCAGCTTCAACTTTTTCGGTTAATTCTGGCTTAACTCGATCCAAATCATTGAGTTTTACTCCTTGTTGCTTTAAAAAGTCAGCGACAGTAGTCGAAGTTGACCATACATGCTTTTCGTCTCCACCCACCACTAATTTCAGTGAAAAGGCTTTGTCTATGGCAACTTCCATATTCGCTTTCAGCTTCGTACTTTTCGAAGGGGTGATCTTATCCTGTTCCTTCACACTTAGGTTTTGGTCTTTTAAAAGTTCGTCTACCGTATCGGCCGTGGACCAAACATCCTTCCTCTTACCATCCTGTACCATGACGATTTTTTGTGCTGGCTTCCAAACCACCTCTAAATCATCATCAACCTTGGCGGTTCTAGATGGGTGGACATAATCTGCAGCTTTAACGGTAATCTCTAAATCTTCCAACATATCATTTACAGTAGCCGCGTGTGTCCGCACTACCTCTTTTTTTCCGTCTAGCATGATTGTTACTGTATCCTTTGTTCCTTGATATATCAATATTCCCAATGCTGTAGAAACAAGAATAGCACTGCAAATGGCAATTGCCATTCTCTTCTTCCCAAAAGGTTTGGGAATAAGGTTTTTCATAGTTTTTAATAGAATGAAAAACTCCTCCTTCCTCCCGGTGATTATATAGACTTAGTTATCAAGCTGTCAACCCATTCACTTCTCATTAAGGAAATTACTACCTATTATGCATATTTCATGTTGAAAAGGAAAGGGCGACTTCTCGACATAATAAGCCTATAGTTGGAGTGAAATTTGTAGAAACCTTAAAAAAATTCAATTTTAGCTAGAGAACACCGGGAGATATTGTAAAAAAAAATGTCAGTTAATGCCGAATAATTTCTTGGCATTTTCTGTTGTTGCCTGGGAAACTTCCTCTAATGTAAGTTGTTTGATTTCTGCAATTTGTTCAGCAACAAGCTTCACATACGAGGGTTCATTACGCTTCCCTCTATAAGGATGCGGGGCCAAGTATGGACAATCGGTCTCTATCAGTAAACGGTCTAAAGGTACGGCTGCTGCCACTTCCTTTGGCTTTTTTGCATTCTTGAAAGTCACAGGGCCACCCAATGAAATATAGAAATTCATATTGATGCATTCCAAAGCCGTTTCCGCACTTCCGCTGAAGCAATGCATGATGCCACCAACCCTTGATGCCTCTTCTTCCTTGAGTATGTTCACGATATCCGCGGTCGCTTCCCGATTATGGATGATAATGGGCAGCCCCACCTTTTTTGCCAATCGGATTTGCTTCCTGAACACCTCCATTTGAACATCTTTCGGTGATTTATCCCAATGATAGTCCAGGCCCATCTCACCAATGGCCACAACCTTTGGATGATTGGATAATTCCTCTATCCACTGTAAATCCTCTTCTGTCATATCTATAGCATCCACAGGATGCCATCCGATTGCGGCATACATGAAATCATAAGCTTCTATCAATTCCATTGCCCTCATAATAGTAGGCCGGTCAAAACCAACGACTACCATATTATTGACTCCTGCTTCCTTAGCTCTGTCTATTACGTCTTCGAGATCCTCGTTGAATTGTTCCGCATTAACATGTACGTGTGTGTCAAATAACATTATTTTTCTTCCTTTCTAGCACTATTTTATTAAAAAATGAAAGTTTTATGTTTCACATTTAGGTAACAAAAAGATTACAAAGGAGCCTATATGCCCAACAAATAAATGCAGAACCAAAAACTACCCCTGTATTCAATTACTTTTTCCAAAAGCATAAAGAAAAAAACATAAAAATGTTTCATATGAAACACCTTTATGTTTTCATCAGATTATTTCACCTTTGAACCATTAGGAATCGATGAATCTATTGTAGCGACTGAAAGCACACCATCCTGGCTTCCCGCCAAAATCATTCCTTGAGAGAGCTCGCCACGCAGTTTAACAGGTTTCAAATTAGTTACGCATATCACTTTTTTGCCTACTAAATCTTCAGGTTTATAGTGCTGTGCAATGCCTGATACGACTTGGCGTTTCTCATAACCCAAATCAAGCTGAAGTTTAAGAAGCTTATCCGCCTTCTTTACTGGCTCAACTTCCATGACCTGAGCAACACGAAGCTCCACTTTAGTAAAGTCATCTATCGTGATTTCATCAACTTCGGGAATCGTCTCTTCCACTTTTTCCTCGGCCTTTGGGGCGCCACCCTGCATTTGATCTTTAATATATAAAACTTCCTCTTCCATATCCAGACGAGGGAAGATCGGCTCTCCCTTAGAAACTTTTGTTTCGGCAGGAATTTGACCGAACTCCGCTAAACTGTCCCAGGACTTCAACACATCATCTTTGATGCTAAGCTGAGCAAAGATCTTTTCAGGTGTTTGCGTCAAGAACGGTTTCAAAAGGATTGCCGTCCTGCGCAATGATTCCGCCAAATGAACCATGACACTGGCAAGGTCTTCTTTCCTTGATTCATCTTTAGCAAGAGTCCACGGCTGGGTCTCATCAATGAATTTATTAGTTCTGCTCACGAGTTGCCAAATAGATGTTAGTGCAACTGAAAATTCCATGTTTTCCATTGCTTCCTCATACTTGCCTACCGTATCTTGGTTCATTTCAAGCAAAGCCTTTTCGAATTCGCCATTGGATCCTTCGTAATTTGGAATCACACCATCAAAATACTTATTGACCATTGCAACTGTTCGATTTAATAAATTCCCTAAATCATTTGCCAGATCAAAATTGATCCGTTCCACAAACCCTTCCGGTGTAAATACTCCATCTGAACCAAATGGCACTTCACGCAATAAGTAGTAGCGTAAAGAATCCAAACCGTAACGATCAATCAATGTAACGGGATCCACTACATTCCCTTTCGATTTGGACATTTTACCATCTTTCATGAGAAGCCATCCGTGGGCAAAGACTTTCTTTGGAAGCGGCACGTCAAGAGCCATTAACATGATCGGCCAATAGATCGTATGGAAACGAACGATTTCCTTTCCGACCAGATGTACATCAGCAGGCCAATAATTCAAGTATTTAGAATCATTATCCGTTCCATACCCTAATGCTGTTATATAATTGGTCAATGCATCAATCCATACATAAATAACATGCTTTGGATCTCCCGGCACCTTGATGCCCCAGTCGAAAGTAGTACGTGAAACGGCCAGATCTTCCAATCCAGGTTTGATGAAGTTATTGATCATTTCGTTTTTGCGGGATTCCGGTTGAATGAAATCCGGGTTTTCCTCATAAAACTTCAGTAACCGATCCGCATATTTACTCATCTTAAAGAAATAAGATTCCTCTTTCACCTTTTCAACAGGCCTGCCGCAATCAGGACAGTTTCCATTGCTTTCTTCCACCTGACGTTCCGTGAAGAAAGATTCACAAGGTGTACAATATAATCCTTCATATTGGTCCAAATAAATATCACCCTGGTCCAATAGCCTTTTGAAAATCTTGGCTACGACCTCTTTATGGCGATCTTCCGTCGTCCTGATGAAATCATCATATGAAATATCAAGCTTATTCCAGAGCTCTTTAATCCCTGATACGATATTATCTACATATTGCTGTGGAGTGACTCCTTCCTCAGCCGCTTTACGCTGGATTTTTTGACCATGTTCATCCGTTCCCGTTAAATACATGACATCGAAGCCACGCATCCTTTTATAACGAGCCATGGCATCACCTGCCACTGTCGTATACGCGTGCCCTATATGTAAATTACCACTCGGATAATATATGGGTGTCGTGATATAGAATGTCTTTAATTTATCTTGCACTTCGTTCCCTCCTCATCATTTGAAAAGCCGGCTATGGGACTGGCCCAAGCCATATGAATATATTTTAAGCTATTATCTCTATTTTAACGCTATATACAATTCTGCGCGACTTTAATCACCAATCTAATCATCCTATTAATCGAATAAAAAATACAAGTAAATCTCATTTTAACAAGAAGGATGATGTAAGTGAACTTCCTTATGACAGCATTACCTCTTACCTCAACAAAATATACCTAAATTTCTTTTTTTGTGCAACAACTCACATATTCATAAACTTTTCGAAAATTATCCTTAATTCAGAACTTTTGTTTTGAAACTAAATTATATTTAATCATATAATAGTGAAGTATGTTTTTATATGCATACTTTGTCGAAATGTGGTGAAGTGAGTAGTTCTTTGTTTTCTGCTATTTCCTCACTTTTAAAGATATAACCGATTTTTTCTCTTTAAATGCCTTTTTGTTACACGAGAAGGGCCATGTTATTTCTTACAAAAAAATGAAAATAAATCATTGACGAATTTGGGAATGGCTGGTATTATAAATTTATAAAAAAATTTGTCGAATATTGGCGAAAAAAATAGAAATAGGGTACTAGATTGTAACTGAGAGGAGAAATTTATAAATGAAATCTACAGGTATTGTTCGTAAAGTTGATGAGTTAGGCCGGGTGGTTATTCCAATCGAACTTCGTCGTACATTGGGTATCGCTGAGAAAGACGCTCTTGAAATCTATGTTGATGATGAGCGCATCATCTTGAAAAAATACAAACCAAACATGACTTGCCAAGTTACAGGTGAAGTTTCCGATAACAATCTTACACTTGCTAATGGTAAATTGATCCTTAGTCGTGAAGGTGCTGAATTACTTATTCAAGAAATTCAACAAAACTTCACTGCTTCTAAATAAATGTTTTATAAAAAAACTTCCGGTCTTCGGAAGTTTTTTTTATGTTTATTATTATGGTATATCAATGTGATACGCTTGATATACATCACGTTTTTGCATATTTCGATCTTTTGCGACCTGCTTGATTGCATCCTTTGAAGTGAACTGCTTGGTTTCTATATAATGATTAACATGACCGACGATGTCAAGGGCCATCCACCAAGCTTCTTCTGATTCATCTTCCGACCATTGCCCACCTTCAATTATTAAACAGAACTCACCGCGAATTTCGGATTCCATCGCCCATGACAATGCTTCACTCACAGTCCCTCGGATGAACTCTTCAAATTTCTTGGTTAATTCCCGGCATAATACTATACGGCGGTCACCTAAAATTTCATGCATATGTTTCAATGTTTCTTTCAATCGATGTGGCGATTCATAAACGATCCAAGTCGATTCCATTTTTTTTAATTTTTCCAGCTCCTGCTTTTTTTCTTTTGCTCCCCTTTGCAGAAAGCCATAAAAGTAAAAAGGCTGAGGAATCAGTCCTGATGCGATCAATGCAGTTAATGCAGCATTGGCCCCTGGCAACGGGATGACTTTAAACTGTTCGGCAATGGCATCTTTGACCAGCTCATATCCCGGGTCGGATATCGTCGGCAAGCCTGCATCACTCACCAATGCGATAACCTCTCCAGACCGAAGCCTCTCCAGCATTTGCTTCCCGCTATATTCCTTATTATGTTCATGGTAACTGACGATTGGTGTCGAAATTTCAAAGTAGTTGCATAATTTCTTCGTATTTCGCGTGTCCTCAGCAGCAATGACATCCGCTTCCTTCAAGATTCTTAAAGCCCGGAAACTCATATCCTCAAGGTTCCCTATCGGTGTAGGAACCAGATATAGAGCTGGCTCCAATCCTTCTTTTTCAAAACTCTTTTGCTGCCACATATCATATATCCTCCTTTGCCATCCACTTTTGCTTTTGTTTTCTTGTTAATTGCTTAAACTTATACTCAGCCTGCATGGCCAATGTCCGTGTTTCGAATATTTCATGATAAATCAGTTCAACCGGGGTCCTGCCTCGTGTATACTTTGCACCCTTGCCAGTATTATGAGCATCGATCCTGCGGTGCAAATCATTCGTATACCCGGCATAATAGCTGCCGTCCCTGCATTTCAAAACATAAAAATAATGCTTATTCCTCTCCATATAGAATCCTTCTGATTTCCGGATTATACTCATTTTGATCATTATATACAACAAGCGGAGGAAGAATCTTCAAATCAGGGTTGCCGTCCTTTATCCCTTCTATAAGAATCGTATTCGCTTCTTTTGAACTCTTAGGATAAACGAATTGCAGGCGCTTCGGTTCAATTCTGTACATCCTCATGAAATGCAGGATATCCATCAGACGGCCCGGTCTATGAACGAATGCAGCTTTCCCGCCTTGACGCAGCAACTGGCTTGTCACACGCATGACGTCCTCAAGATTACACATTATTTCATGTCGGGCAATTGCAAAGTGCTCATTTTTGTTAATTTCCTCGATGGATGGCGTCGGGAAATAGGGTGGGTTGCAAGTAACGACATCATACTTGCTATAGCCTATCTGTTTTGGAATTTCCTTTATATCCCCATGTATCATCTCGATTTGGGAGGATACGCCATTATAGTCCATGCTCCTCTTGGCCATGTCGTATAACCGCTCTTGTATTTCAACACCTGTAATTGTCCCTTTCGTTCTAGTACTCAGAAGCAACGGTATGACCCCATTACCTGAGCAAAGATCTACGATTTTCCCTTTTTGGATCGGTACATTTACAAACCTTGATAATAAAACGGCATCTAATGAAAAAGAGAACACTGATGGGCTCTGGATGATCCTTAAATTCTCAGCCAATAGATAATCCAGGCGCTCATCGCCTTTAAGTTCCACCATTACTGTTACCCTCCTAATCATGTATCGAAAAAGCATGTTTAGGGACCATGCTTCTACATTACTATCGTACAAAAAAGGGGTCTGACTCATAGTATGCGTCAGACCCCGAATCACTATATATTGTAAACGGTCTATCTATCACGTAAAAGAAACATCTTTTATATTATTCCTTTATCACTTCTTGTTTAAAAAAGATAAACAGAACAGGCAATCCCCTTCTTTTCGTAAACTGCCAAAGTGCAGATTGCAAATATGAAAGCCTTCTTGATAGATACGGGCTAAATTATCATAGCCTTCCCCGATATCCATAACCTTGTCCGTACTTGCGGTACGGTTTTTCACTTTTTGTTTGACCTTTACTGCAGCAGGCGCACTTTCGACTTCCACAAGGCCCAAACGATGGCGCAAATGCTCTTTCTCCAGCTTGAGCGACTGATTTTCCTCAAGGATTTCAGCTAAGTTCTGCTTCAATTCTCCAAGCTGCTTATATAATTGGCCTATCTGGGTTTCCATATTGGTCACCGACTCAAAAATATCTTTCTTATCCACGCTCTCCCACCACCTTAATAATCTGTGGCTTGAATAGAAACGGCTCCCTCTTTTAGAATCTCATCTAGAGTATACTCTAATACTCTTTCTTGCTCGATTAGTTCAATCTGAAGTACGCGTTCTAGAATATTAAGCCCCACTACCTTGCCTTTGCCACCAGGCGTATTAATCATTTCACCTAAATCAGGAAGCATTTCCTTCGCACTTTCATACTCATCATTTTCATATTTCAGACAGCACATCAATCGACCGCATAAACCTGAGATTTTTGTAGGGTTCAATGATAAATTCTGATCCTTGGCCATTTTGATGGAAACCGGTTCAAAATCACCAAGAAATGTGGAGCAGCAAAGCATTCTGCCACAAGGTCCGATGCCACCAAGCATCTTTGCCTCATCCCTTACCCCAATTTGACGCAGTTCTATGCGAGTTCTGAATATGGCAGCTAAATCTTTGACTAAATCACGGAAATCCACGCGACCATCCGCTGTAAAATAAAATACGACTTTATTTCTGTCGAAAGTATATGACACATCAACCAGCTTCATATCCAGTTTATGCTCCACAACCTTTTGACAACATATAGAATAAGCCTCTTCTGCAGCCGCCTTGTTTTCGTCTACAATCAGCTTATCTTTTGCATCAGCGACCCGAAGTACTTTTTTCAATGGCAGGACAACATCGTTTTCATCTACTTGTTTTCGGGCTGTAACGACTTTACCGAATTCAACACCGCGGACAGTCTCCACTATTACAAAATCGTCCTTAGGAATAGCGAATTCACCCGGATCGAAGTAGTATATTTTGCCCGCCTTTTTAAAACGGACACCTACAACATCATACAAATCATGATCCCTCCTGCAAATTCAGCACAAGCTGTTCCATCAACAGCTGTGGATTCGTGTTGGACATCAGCTTCCTTTTTGCTTCCAAAATGCAACCCATATGTTCAGCTAGGCGTCTTGGGGAAAGATGAAGAGCGTGAGTTTCAAATTCCTTCAGTTTATTTTGGAACACAACGAAGTCCTTTTTGTCCAACTGAATGTATAATAAATCCTTATATATAAGAAGTAACAAATCAAGACCTCTGTCAACCTGTTCTCTTTCTTTAAAGTGTGTGGACCAATCCGTCTGAAGGTACAGCAAGGCCTTCAAGGAATTAAGTTTTAACACTTCATATAATTTTACCACTATTTTTTGAGCTTGTACAAACCATTCATCATGACTAAGCCCGATTCCAGCTTCCACATTCTGTGTTATGTGTGCAATAACCGAAGCCAGCTGTGGTTCTACATCCTGTTCCACCAGCTTCCGTTTCACATTCTCAGGAGATAATGGCTTGAACGAAATCACTTGGCACCTTGATAATATAGTCGGCAGAATCCTCTGAAGCTGTTCGGTCATCAATATTGCTACAGTATCAGCCGATGGTTCTTCTAAAAATTTCAATAGACTGTTGGCTGCCCCCACCGACATTTTGTCTGCATCGGCAATCATATAAACCTTCCGATCTGCCTCTACGCTTTTTTTCGAAAATTCTTCCTGAAGCCCCTTAATTTGTTCTTTCTTAATTGAGAGACCGTCCCTTTCTATCAAATGGACATCCGGATGATTCCCACTTGAAATCCGTTTGCAATTCCGACAAAGTTCGCATGGCTCATAACCTGCAGTCGGGGCTTCACATAGTAAGCTTTTAGCAAAGGCATTGCTAATGTCTTGCTTGCCTGTCCCTTTTTCCCCTTCAAATAAATATGCATGAGCCACCCTTTTCTTCGTTATGCTATTTTGCAGCATCGTCATTACCTGCGGCTGAATTCGACTCATGTCCTGCCATGTTTTATCCAAAACCATCAACTCACTTAAGTATATAAATTAATCAGAAGACCTTTAATCTCGCCTATCATTTCCAATATTTCAAGCGAGCTTCTCTCTTTATTAAGAATTTCCTCACTTAACTCAACCAATCTTACATCTATCGTTTCCACGGTTTTCAACGGCCTGCTCTGTCCATATTCGTTCCAGCTCGTGGATTGCTTCAGTTCCAGTCCATATTCAACCGCTTCCTTAACAAACCGTTTCACCAATGCTTTATATTTTGCCAATTCCCTAAAAGTGCGTGACCTCACTAAACGCTGACCCGCCCCTTCAATATCGCCTAACAAATGGTTCAATGTTTGGATTTGCATCTTTTGATCCTGTGTCTGGACCATTTGTTTAAATTTCCCATTTTCAATTTGAAACTTTTTGGCATCCTGGCGCGTTTTATCCAGCTTTATAGGGATTTCGTGGTTGATTTTCATAATGAACCTCCCTGAAACTAACCGTTAAAATTGTAAAAAGTTTTCAACCGGCAGAACAAAAATGGTCGCACCGCCTACTTGAATCTCCACTGGGTAAGGTACATAGGATTCGGCATTCCCGCCCATCGGTGAAACCGGTGATACTAATTGGGATCGTGACTGACAATTCTGTTTAATGATCTGGATGGCTTTGTCAACACGTTCATCCTCTGTGCCAATCATAAAAGTCGTATTGCCTGATTTTAAAAACCCGCCAGTGCTGGCTAGTTTGGTCGTTCCGAAATTATTTTCTACTAATTCATTCAGCAGGCGATGACTATCCTTGTCTTGAACGACAGCAATGATCATTTTCATTCTCATCATCCTCCGGTTACTCTGAATTTTTACTAACTCCATTATAGCAACTAGTCCTTGTCTGGAATAGTATTGGTTGAATAATATGGAAACCTGTTTATTTAGTTTCCCGTTTCGCTAAAAATTTCAGCAAACTGGCTTTCGTTTCCTCAAAAACTTCATCTATTGTCCGGCCTGCGTCCACGATAATGAAACGGTCTTTCCACCTTTTTATAATGAACTGATACCCCTCACAAACTTTTTTATGGAAGTCGAGCGCTTCAAGATCCAGGCGGTTCACTTCACGTTCCCCATTGGACTGGATACGTCTCAATCCCTCTTCTGGGTCTATATCAAAAAAGAACGTGGCATCTGGCATCATATCTCCAATTGCGAATTTATTGATATTATAAACTTCCTCTATATCCAATCCTCTTGCATGACCCTGATAGGCTAACGAGCTATCTATGAATCGGTCACAGAGGATAATTCCCCCTCGTTCCAACTCAGGCATGACCACTTCCACTAAATGCTGACGCCTTGCTGCTGCATATAATAGAGCCTCTGTTCTAGAATCCATGGCTGTATTGTCTTTATTAAGGATCACTTCCCTGATTTGCTCCGAAATGGGGACACCCCCCGGCTCACGCGTTAATAGGACTTGATAGCCTTCTTGTTGCAGGACCTTGCCAAGCATTTGGGTAATTGTTGTTTTCCCGGCACCCTCAGGCCCTTCCATTGTTATAAAAATACCACGTTTCATCGATGTACCTCCAAGGTTCTTTGTTTGTAGTATATCATTTTAATGCCTGCTTTCATAAACGATCAACTCCCCGTTTGAAAGGGAGGAACCACCATGAAACCTTGATCCCAGTTCCAGCAGTCTCCTCAGATTGTATATATGCTCAGGGGTAATCATTTCCCCGGACATAATTAAAGGGATTCCCGGCGGATAGGGAATGACCATCTCGGCAGATATCTCACCTACTGCTTCCCGTATTGGGACGGGTTCTGATTTACTATGCTTCATGACGGAGTATGGCATTTCAAGTTCTGTCAATGACCTTCCATCAGGCAATGGGACTCCAAGATCTGATTCCTTGTTTCCAGTTTTGTTCTCAGTGGCACTTTTTATAGTTTGAACGATTTCATGAAATGGAAATTCAGTACCCATTTTTAATAAGGGTAAAATCATTAATAAATTATGAGGATCGGCCAATTCCGTAAAAATGCCTTCGGCTTCAAATAACTGCTGTAATTCAAACCCGCTTAACCCATTTGTTGATTGAATGACCACTTTCAATGGGTCTGCCAAGGTGCCTAGTGGCGCCTCCATCACTCTTACCGTTTGCAGGGCACCTAATTCCCTTCTGAAGTCTGATATCTTTTCAATAAGGGATATTTTATCTTCTGATGTAAAATTGGCTAAGAAGGCCCTGGCCAAGTCAAGCGATCCCATAATTGGATAAGATGGGCTGCTCGACTGAAGCATTTGTAAATAGAATGAAACTTGATCGACATCAACTAATGATGAATTCACATGAAGAAATGACCCCATCGTCATGGCCGGCAGTGTTTTATGCGCTGAATGGACAACGGCATCCGCCCCTGCCAAAATTGCCGGCTTAGGAAATGGACTTCCTAACTGAAAATGAGCGCCATGTGCCTCGTCCACCAGCACAGGAACCCCCTTTTGATGTGCGAGTCGCACCATTTCCGTCAAGTCTTCACCAAGCCCATAATAATTAGGGTGGGTAACAATGACGGCTTTGACATCTGGATGTACACTCAAGGCTTCTTCCATTAATTTTGATCCCACACCGCCAGCAATGCCCCACTTCTCATAATAAGCTGGTTGTACAAAGATCGGCTTTACATTCGCTAACATCAATCCATGTAAAATTGATTTATGGCAGTTTCTTTGGACAAGGACCTTATCACCTTCCCGGCAGGTCGCAAGGATCATGGCAATGTTTCCTACGGTGGACCCATTAACCAAAAAATAACTCCGCTTCGCCCCATATAGGTCAGAGAGTAGCTGCTCTGACTGTAAAATGGCACCCTCTGGAGCATGGAGGTCATCTAAACCGCTTATTTCCGTGGCATCTATACCCAGAAGGGAATTGTATAAGGCTTGGCCCTTTTTATTAAACACCCACCCATTTTTATGCCCTGGGACATGCAGGGATATTGGGCTTTTTTTATGAAAAGCACTCATTGCATCGAACAACGGTGTCTGTGATTGATTCATTTTCCTCTTCCCTCATATCATAGTATTTTTTCATTTTATCAAATAAGTTCAATTTTATCTCATATTGCGCCGGCTGAAAGCCCAATTATGCGTTTCCACACATGTCTGTTTGGAGGGAACATACAGAAACATGGGAGCATGTTGCCAAGCATTCTTCTAAAGTACCAAAAAAAGAATCAGAGATTAAAGAAACACATCATTTCTTTTTCTCTGACTCTTTAACTTTCCACATACTATTGTTTCATGATAATATTTCAGGATTAGTGATTTTTCTTAATTGCTTTAGGTAATATTGGTACTTGGGATCGTTCGTATCCGTCCTGATCATATCCCTTTCGCATTCCTCACAAATAAAAGTCGTATATAGATGTATACCCATCCCTTTTATTTGTTCACAAACCGCGCACGTTTCCCCTGCCGTTGTTTTGGTTGTTGTTGTCCCCAACATCTCCACCTCCATACCTGCATTCTCCCCAAAAACCATTGTTCGCATACATTAATTTAAATAGTTTAAGAGAACCGGGGATGCTTTTAACAATGTATGATGAAGGATTTCAATACGTGTATGTCTTTATAAAAGTTTCCTTAATTGATAATTCCTTTATATCCAATGATATTTCTTTGCATTATGCAAAAAAAGACCAGCCGAATAGCTGATCTTTTTAAATGGCTTGGCGGCGTCCTACTCTCACAGGGGGAAACCCCCAACTACCATCGGCGCTGAAGAGCTTAACTGCCGTGTTCGGAATGGGAACGGGTG
>NZ_JBNNUC010000012.1:0-47668 GCF_050279365.1 Peribacillus sp. NPDC094092
AGTGAGGATACAAGGATACGAAGTAAGGACTTACCCAATGTAGTAACATACCCACGATCTAGTGGCTCTACGACGAATTTACCGTATTTGGTATCGTCGTTGATTTCAACCGTTTCGATTTTTGGTTTTTCTATTTCGATCATCAATAAACCCTCCTTCAAAACGTCAAAACCCCGGCAAGTAAACGAATTCACTTAAACCGAAATTCCCCATGTATACGTTCCCGCTGTGCGCAACAACTGAAAATTAATCCTCTGTAAGAACGCAAACTCAGTATTATATCCCATTATTGACAGGAATACAAAATCTATACAGAAAAATTAAACACGGCGACGTTTTGGTGGACGGCATCCGTTATGTGGAACTGGAGTTACATCTTTAATTGCAGTTACTTCTAGGCCAGCAGCTTGAAGTGCACGAATAGCAGCCTCACGTCCAGCACCAGGTCCTTTAACTGTAACTTCAAGAGTTTTCATACCATGTTCAATTGATGTTTTAGCAGCTGTTTCAGCAGCCATTTGTGCAGCGAATGGAGTGGATTTACGAGATCCACGGAATCCTAGAGCTCCAGCACTTGACCAAGAAATAGCATTACCATGAGAGTCAGTGATCGTAACGATAGTGTTATTGAATGTTGAACGAATATGAGCAATACCAGTTTCTATATTCTTTTTCACACGACGTTTACGTGTATTAGTTTTACGTGCCATGAAAAGTAACCTCCTTTACTAATTATTTTTTCTTGTTAGCTACAGTACGACGAGGTCCTTTACGCGTACGAGCATTGTTTTTTGTATTTTGACCGCGAACAGGAAGACCACGACGGTGACGTAAACCACGGTAAGAACCGATTTCCATTAAACGTTTAATGTTTAGGGAAATTTCACGACGAAGGTCGCCTTCTACTTTAAGCTTGTCAATGATATCACGAATTTTGTTCAATTCGTCTTCCGTTAAGTCACGAACGCGAGTTTCTTCAGAAACGCCTGCTTCTGCAAGAATCTTGATCGCTGTTTGTTTTCCAATACCATATATATATGTTAATGAGATAACAATACGTTTGTCACGGGGAATATCTACTCCAGCAATACGTGCCATGCTTGAGTGCACCTCCTTCTATTTAGCCTTGTTTTTGTTTATGTTTAGGGTTTTCGCAAATAACCATAACTTTACCTTTTCTGCGGATAACTTTACACTTTTCGCAGATTGGTTTGACTGATGGTCTGACTTTCATTGCTATCTAACCTCCTTATACAGATCGGAGCGAAACCGGATTATTTGAACCGGTATGTGATTCTGCCGCGAGTTAGATCATACGGGGAAAGCTCAACCGTAACTTTATCTCCAGGCAAAATGCGAATAAAGTGCATACGAATTTTACCGGATACATGAGCTAAAACAGTATGACCATTTTCTAATTCTACCTTAAACATTGCATTTGGCAAAGTCTCTTGTACTGTGCCTTCTACTTCAATTACATCATCTTTCGCCATTAAAGTGATTCTCCCTTCTCTATGCGTGAACCTATTAAAGGTACACATCTTTCCGTCAACATTACTACAGTCCAATTATCCTCATAAGTCTTACAATTCTGCATCAAGTATTCACCATTTTGTAGAACCAGGCTTTAACTGAGGACCTTTATCAGTTGGACCGAAATGAGGATTTTATGGGCCCTCATGTAAGTCTTGACCGATTCCGTGACCGACATACTCTCGAAATAGAGAAGCAATTAGTCTCGACATAGGTTTGAATAGCATGGGAGATGTTTGAAAGGCGCACGCCTGACATAGCTTCTTTCAACCCTCTATATCACGACTCTTTAGGAATCCCAATAGAGTCACTGCATTTCTTCATCAATTTTGCCGACCGGATATGTCCATGAAGATCACTTAAAAAGTAATCGCCCAATTCAGGGAATACCAAGTACAAGAACCTGATTAATAAATGTGCGAATGCTCTCGCGAAATCCATTATACCCTTTGTATTATAGGAATGCACCAAGTTTAACTAGTAAGTTATAAAAATGGTATGAATTTCATAAATCAATACGAATGATTAATTTTGTAAAGCACCAAGCAACACATCGATATTTTCAAATACCTTATTAATATCTTGCTGTCCGTTAATGTTGACCAAGTACCCTTTGTCTCCGTAGAAATCTAGAAGTGGCTTGGTTTGTTTCAAATTCACATCTAAGCGATTCTGAACCGTTTCTGCATTATCGTCGGCACGTTGATATAATTCTCCGCCGCAGCGGTCGCATACATCATCCTTTGCAGGAGGATTGAATACAAGATGGTATGTCGCACCACATGATTTGCAAATACGACGTCCTGTCAATCTTTCCATTAAGATGCCTTTATCAACATCGATATTAATGACAAAATTTATTTTGCGATCTAAATCAGCAAGAATGCTTTCAAGCGCTTCTGCCTGTGCCACAGTACGTGGAAATCCATCAAGCAAAAACCCTTTAAGGCAGTCTTCTTTGCTTAAACGTTCACGTACGATGCCAATGGTAACTTCATCAGGTACCAATTCGCCTTTGTCCATGAATGATTTCGCTTTTAGACCTAATTCTGTTCCATCTTTGATAGCTGTTCGGAACATATCTCCAGTAGAGATATGAGGGATATTATATTTTTCTACGATTTGTTCAGCTTGAGTGCCCTTACCAGCACCCGGCAGACCCATTAAAACCAGATTCAATTTTCTTCCCCCTCAAACTCTATAATGGGTAAAGGGAACAAGCCGTTCCCAAAACTCATTACTTTATAAAGCCTTTATAGTGTCTCTTCACAAGTTGTGATTCCAGCTGCTTCATCGTATCAAGGGCAACCCCGACTACGATCAGCAAACTGGTACCACCAATCTGTGCAGATTGAGGTAGATCAGCAAGCTTAATGAAAAATACCGGTAAAACGGCAATGATGGCTAAGAATATAGAGCCTACAAACGTCAAACGGTATAAAACACGTGTTAAATATTCTTGTGTACTCTTACCTGGACGAATCCCCGGCACATAGCCACCTTGCTTTTTCAAATTCTCAGCCATTTGTTCAGGGTTAACCTGAATGAATGCATAAAAATACGCAAAAGCAATGATAAGAGCAACATAGATGATCATACCAATTGGCTTGGTGTAATCAAGATTTGTTGATATCCAGCTAGTCACGCTGTTCTTTCCGAAGAAAGAAGCGATTGTAGTCGGAGTAATGATAAATGCCATTGCAAAGATTACCGGAATAACACCCGCAGCATTTACTTTCAATGGTAAATGAGTAGACTGGCCACCCATTTGTGTACGACCTACCGCAGCACGTTTCGCATACTGAATAGGAATTTTACGTAATGCCTGCTGAATGAAAATGACAGCAACCACGATTGCTAATACTGCTAAAACAATGAGGATAATCGTTATGATTCGTAAGAATAATTGATCTCCGGCATTTTCAAATTGTTGGGCGTAAATCTGATTTGCCGTAGTAGGCAAACTAGCTACGATACCAGCAAAGATAATGATGGAAATCCCATTACCCACACCCTTAGCAGTGATCAGCTCCCCTAACCACAAAAGAAAAGCTGTTCCTGCCGTTAAGACAGTCGCAATAAGCAAGTATGTTGCAATTCCAGGATTTTCAATTAACTGTCCACCTGACATATTATTGAACCCATAAGACATACCAACAGCTTGGATAAATCCTAGGATAATAGTGAAGTAACGAGTGAATTGAGCTAATTTACGGCGCCCTGCTTCTCCTTGCTTAGACCATTCAGTGAACTTAGGAACAACATCCATCTGTAACAGCTGAACGATGATGGATGCCGTGATGTACGGCATGATTCCCATCGCCAATATGGAGAAGTTTTGCAATGCCCCGCCGCCAAAGGTATTTAAAAGACCGATGACGCTCAGCTGGTCCTGTTCAGCGAGAAAATCGGCATTCACATGCGGTACAGGTATAAATGTACCGATGCGATAGACGATTAACATTAGAAGGGTAAAAATAATCTTATTCCTTATTTCACCCACGCGCATAAAATTGGAGATCGTGCGAAACATTAGATCACCTCTGTGTTACCGCCAGCAGCTTCGATAGCTTCTTTAGCAGTAGACGAGAATTTGTGAGCTTTAACAGTAAGCTTTTTCTCAATGCTTCCTTTTGCAAGAATTTTGATTCCTGCTTTTTCTTTACTTACAACCCCAGTCTCAAGTAAAAGAGCTGGTGTTACTTCAGTACCGTCTTCGAAAAGATTTAACGTATCAAGGTTAACGATAGCGTAGTCTTTACGGTTGATGTTGGTAAATCCACGTTTAGGTAAACGTCTGAATAGAGGAGTTTGTCCCCCTTCAAATCCAAGACGCACACCGCCGCCGGAGCGAGCGTTTTGTCCTTTATGTCCTTTACCTGCTGTTTTACCGTTACCAGATCCAATACCGCGACCTTTACGTTTACGTTCTTTACGAGAACCTTCTGCAGCTTTTAACTCATGAAGTTTCATGTTGGCACCTCCTTGTTAAGTTAAAAATTATTTTATTGTTCTTTTACAGTAACAAGATGAGCAACTTTGGTAATCATACCGCGGATCGCAGGGTTATCTTCTTTGATAACCGTTTGATGCATTTTGCGTAAACCCAAAGTGTTAACTGTAACACGTTGATCTTCAGGACGACCAATTAAGCTGCGAGTGAGGGTGATTTCTAATTTATTAGCCATAATTCGATTTCCCTCCTTATCCTAACAGTTCTTGTACTGATTTTCCACGTAACTTAGCTACGTCTTCAGCACGTTTCAATTGCTTCAATCCTTCAATTGTTGCGCGAACCATATTAATAGGTGTATTAGTACCTAGTGATTTAGACAAGATATCGCTAACTCCGCCTAATTCAAGTACCGCACGAACAGGACCACCAGCAATTACTCCTGTACCTTCAGAAGCTGGTTTCAATAGAATGTGACCTGCGCCATAGCGACCGTTCACAAGGTGAGGAATAGTAGTACCAACCATTGGTACAGTGATTAGATTTTTCTTAGCATCCTCAATAGCTTTACGGATAGCATCCGGAACTTCTTGAGCTTTACCAGTACCAAATCCAACATGACCATTTTTATCACCAACAACAACTAGTGCAGTGAAACGGAAACGACGTCCGCCTTTAACAACTTTAGCTACACGATTTACTGTAACTACGCGTTCTTCAAGTTCTAATTTATTAGGATCAATGCTACGCATCTGTTATGTCCCTCCTTATCCATTAAAATTCTAAGCCGTTTTCACGAGCAGCGTCAGCCAATGCTTTTACACGACCATGGAAGAGGTAACCACCGCGGTCAAACACCACAGCTTTGAAACCTTTTTCAACAGCACGTTTCGCAATAAGTTCGCCAACTTTTTGAGCTGCTTCAGCATTGCTACCTGCTTCGATACTGATCTCTTTATCAAGAGTTGAAGCACTTGCCAATGTTACGCCTTTTGCATCGTCAATTAATTGTGCGTAAATGTGTTTGTTTGAACGAAACACATTTAAACGAGGACGAGCTTCTGTTCCAGAAAGCTTAGCACGTACACGCGCATGTCTTTTCTGACGAGTAGCATTTTTATCAAGCTTCGTAATCATTTACGTCACTCCTTTCGTTTACTTATGCGGCATTACTTACCAGTTTTACCTTCTTTACGACGAACGAATTCGCCTTCGTAACGGATACCTTTACCTTTATACGGTTCAGGCGGGCGAACATCACGGATATTAGCTGCTAGAGCTCCTACACGTTCTTTGCTTGCACCTTTGATGATTACTTTTGTATTAGAAGGAACTTCGACTTCAACGCCAGCTTCTGGCTCTATTTCTACAGGGTGGGAATATCCTACGTTAAGGACAAGCTTGTTACCTTGCTTTTGTGCACGGTACCCAACCCCAATAAGTTCAAGTGTTTTTACGAAACCTGTTGATACACCTTCAACCATGTTAGAGATGAGCGCGCGAGTAGTACCGTGTAGAGAACGGTGAGTCTTCTCGTCAGACGGACGTGTAACAGTTAACACGTTCTCTTCAACAACGATTGAAAGGTCAGGATTGAATGATCTAGTTAATTCACCTTTAGGTCCTTTTACAGTTACTTCACTTCCAGTAACAGTAACTGTTACGCCTGCAGGGATTTCAATAGGTTTTTTACCTATACGAGACATAATGTGCACCTCCATTCTTGTGAAAATGTATTACCAAACGTATGCTAAAACTTCTCCGCCAACTTGTTTAGAGCGAGCTTCCTTGTCTGTTAAAACTCCGTGAGAAGTAGAAACAATTGCGATACCTAAACCGTTAAGAACGCGTGGAACCTCTCCAGTTTTTGCATATACACGCAAACCAGGTTTGCTGATACGTTTTAGACCAGTGATAACACGTTCGTTGTTTGCACCGTATTTTAAGAAGATACGGATGATACCTTGTTTGTTGTCTTCGATTAATTCAAAGTCACGTACGAAGCCTTCACTTTTTAAGATCTCAGCGATTTCCTTTTTGATCTTTGAAGCAGGAACTTCCAGTTTTTCGTGACGAACCATATTCGCATTACGGATGCGAGTAAGCATATCTGCAATAGGATCTGTCATGACCATTATATTTTACCTCCTTCCCAAACTCGGGTTTTACCAGCTAGCTTTTTTAACGCCAGGAATTTGTCCTTTATATGCAAGTTCGCGGAAACAAATACGACAAAGTTTAAATTTACGTAATACAGAATGTGGACGTCCGCAACGTTCGCAACGTGTATATTCTTGTACTTTAAACTTCTGTTCGCGTTTTTGCTTTACGATCATAGACTTTTTAGCCACGATTTCGCCTCCCTTTATTTAGAGATTACTTTTGGAACGGCATTCCAACTTGAGTAAGTAGTTCACGAGCTTCTTCGTCAGTGTTGGCAGTCGTTACGATAACGATGTCCATACCACGAACTTTGCTCACTTTATCGTAATCAATCTCAGGGAAGATAAGTTGTTCTTTAACGCCTAATGTATAGTTCCCACGTCCGTCAAAGGATTTCTTTGAAACGCCGCGGAAATCACGTACACGCGGTAAAGATACAGATACTAGCTTATCAAGGAATTGATACATACGCTCTCCACGTAATGTAACTTTCGCTCCGATAGGCATACCTTCACGCAAACGGAAGCCTGCGATTGATTTTTTTGCTTTTGTTATAACAGGTTTTTGACCAGTGATCAATGTAAGTTCTTCAACAGCTGTATCTAAAGCTTTAGAGTTAGAAACTGCGTCACCCACACCCATGTTAATAACGATTTTCTCAATGTTTGGTACTTGCATTACTGATTGATAGTTGAATTTACCCATCAATGATGGTGTAATTTCACTTTTGAATTTTTCTTTAAGGCGGCTCATTGCTTAGTGTACCTCCCTTCTTTTATGACTTATTTATCTAAAGATTCACCTGAAATTTTAGCTACGCGTACTTTTTTACCATTTTCGATCTTATATCCAACACGAGTCGGTTTACCTGATTTAGGATCAAGTGGCATTACATTGGATACGTGAATAGCAGCTTCTTTGCTGATAATTCCACCTTGTGGATTAAGTTGAGATGGCTTGGAATGCTTTTTCACGATGTTAACTCCTTCAACAAGCACACGATTTTGTTTCGGGTATGCAGAAAGAATTATTCCTTGTTTGCCTTTGTCCTTACCAGAGATGACTACGACTTTGTCACCTTTTTTAACATGCATTAGCTTGGCACCTCCTTGAAAGGCTTTATACAAATTTTACATATTATAGAACTTCTGGAGCAAGAGAAACGATCTTCATGAAACTATTGTCACGTAATTCGCGAGCAACAGGTCCAAAAATACGTGTTCCACGTGGGCTCTTATCGTCACGGATAATTACACATGCGTTTTCATCGAAACGAATGTAAGAACCGTCAGGACGACGCATACCACGTTTTGTACGGACAACAACAGCCTTAACGACTTCACCTTTTTTAACAACGCCTCCTGGTGTTGCCTGTTTGACTGTACAAACGATGATATCACCGATGTTTGCAGTTTTACGGCCAGAACCACCTAGGACTTTAATTGTTAGCACTTCACGAGCACCTGAATTGTCAGCGACTTTTAAACGAGATTCTTGTTGAATCATGTACGGTACCTCCCTTCGGAATTAGCTTAATCCGAACTATATTAAATGATTACTGCTTTTTCTACTACTTCTACAAGACGGAAGCGTTTTGTAGCTGAAAGTGGACGAGTTTCCATGATACGTACTACGTCGCCTGCTTTAGCTTCGTTTAGCTCGTCATGAGCTTTAAACTTTTTAGAATATTTCACGCGTTTACCGTATAAAGAATGCTTTTTATAGGTTTCTACTACAACTGTTACTGTTTTATCCATTTTGTCGGATACTACGCGTCCAGTGTAGACTTTGCGTTGGTTGCGTTCGCTCATTCTGCAAACCTCCATTCATTATCGATTAGTGACACCGATCTCTCTTTGACGAACAACTGTTTTCATACGAGCAATCGATTTGCGAACTTCACGGATGCGAGCTGTATTTTCAAGTTGTCCAGTAGCTAACTGGAAACGAAGATTAAATAGTTCTTCTTTAAGAGATTTTAGTTTTTGTTCAATTTCAGCAGTGGTTAGATCTTTGATTTCATTAGCTTTCATTTGTTTCACCACCAATTTCCTCTCTTTTTACAAACTTGCATTTGATTGGAAGTTTGTGTGCTGCAAGGCGCAATGCTTCTCTTGCCACCTCTTCAGATACACCAGAGATTTCAAACATAACTTTGCCCGGTTTAACGACTGCTACCCAACCTTCAGGAGCACCTTTACCGGAACCCATCCGTACTTCAAGCGGCTTAGCTGTGTAAGGTTTGCTTGGGAAGATTTTGATCCAAACTTTCCCTCCACGTTTCATATAACGAGTCATCGCAATACGAGCTGCTTCGATTTGGCGGTTTGTGATCCAGGAAGCTTCTTGAGCTTGAAGTCCAAATTCTCCGAAATGAACTTCAGTGCCGCCCTTAGCCATCCCTCTCATCTTACCGCGGTGTTCACGACGGTATTTTACGCGTTTTGGCAATAACATATTATTTTCCTCCTTCCTCAGATTTCTTCTTAGTAGGAAGAACTTCTCCACGGTAGATCCAAACTTTCACGCCTAGCTTACCGTAAGTAGTATCTGCTTCAGCATGAGCATAATCTATGTCTGCACGAAGTGTGTGAAGTGGAACTGTTCCTTCGCTGTAATGTTCAGCACGAGCAATATCTGCACCGCCAAGACGACCAGAAACTTGAGTTTTGATTCCTTTTGCTCCAGAACGCATAGTACGTTGGATAGCTTGCTTTTGAGCACGACGGAATGAAACACGGTTTTCTAATTGACGAGCGATGTTTTCTGCAACCAATTTTGCGTCAAGATCTGCTCTTTTAATTTCAATGATATTGATATGAACTCTTTTGCCTGTCAGCTGGTTCAAAGCTTTACGAAGTGCTTCGACTTCAGTACCGCCTTTACCGATAACCATTCCTGGTTTAGCAGTGTGGACAGATACATTGATACGGTTAGCTGCACGTTCGATTTCAACTTTTGAAACAGAAGCATCATTTAGACGTTTCGCGATATATTCACGAACTTTGATGTCTTCATGCAAAAGAACTGCGTAGTCTTTATCAGCGTACCATTTGGATTCCCAGTCACGGATGATCCCGATACGCATACCGATTGGATTTACCTTTTGACCCACAGATTACCCCTCCTTCTTTTCTGATACAACGATTGTAATATGACTAGTACGTTTGTTGATTGCACTCGCACGACCTTGAGCGCGAGGACGGAAACGTTTTAATGTTGGTCCTTCGTTAACGTATGCCTCTGAAACGACTAGGTTATTAATATCCATTTCGTAGTTGTGCTCTGCATTTGCGATAGCAGAATTCAAAACTTTTTCTACGACTGGAGAAGCAGATTTTGGTGTTAAGCGAAGAATCGCTACTGCTTCACCTACTTGTTTTCCTCGAATTAAGTCTGCGACTAAACGCACTTTACGAGGAGCAATACGAACTGTTCTAGCGACAGCTTTTGCTTGCATGAGATGCCCTCCTCTCATTAACGTCTTGTTTTCTTGTCATCACTTGCGTGACCTTTATAAGTGCGTGTAGGCGCGAATTCGCCTAGTTTGTGACCTACCATATCTTCTGTTACATAAACCGGAACATGCTTACGACCGTCATAAACGGCGATTGTGTGTCCGATGAATTGCGGGAAGATTGTTGAGCGACGAGACCAAGTTTTTACTACCTGTTTCTTGTCAGCTTCATTTAATTTTTCAACTTTAACCAATAAATGATCATCAACAAAAGGTCCTTTTTTTAAGCTACGACCCATGCGAGTACCTCCCTTCGTGACTGTTCTACGGTTCTATATATGAACCGTAGTTCAATCCCGTTATTTTTTACGACGACGTACGATAAATTTATCGGATTTGTTTTTCTTCTTACGAGTTTTGAATCCAAGAGTAGGTTTACCCCATGGAGACATTGGTGATTTACGTCCGATTGGCGCTTTACCTTCACCACCACCGTGTGGGTGATCATTCGGGTTCATTACAGATCCACGAACTGTTGGGCGTTTGCCTAACCAACGGTTACGTCCAGCTTTACCAATGTTGATAAGTTCATGTTGTTCGTTACCAACTTGACCGATTGAAGCACGGCAAGTAGCAAGAATCATACGAACCTCACCTGAGTTTAAACGTACTAGTACATAACGGCCTTCTTTACCAAGTACTTGTGCAGATGTTCCTGCTGAACGGACTAATTGTCCACCTTTTCCTGGTTTAAGTTCGATGTTATGAATTACTGTACCAACTGGGATGTTAATAAGAGGTAATGCGTTACCCACTTTGATGTCAGCTTCTGGACCTGACATAACTTCCAAACCTACTTCTAGGTTTTTCGGAGCTAGGATATAACGTTTTTCTCCATCAACGTAATTAATTAATGCAATGTTTGCAGAACGATTTGGATCGTACTCAATAGTAGCAACGCGTCCTGGTATACCATCTTTATTCCGTTTGAAATCGATGATACGGTATTGACGCTTGTGGCCGCCACCTTGATGACGAACTGTTAACTTACCTTGGTTATTACGGCCGCCTTTGCTGTGTAAAGGAGCAAGTAATGATTTTTCCGGTTTGTCTGTAGTGATCTCAGCAAAATCGGAAGTCGTCATATTACGTCGACCGTTAGAGGTAGGTTTATACTTCTTAATCGCCATTTGTATTTCCCTCCTTCTCTAATGAATTAAGCTTCGAATAGCTCGATTTCTTTGCTGTCAGCAGTTAATTTAACAATAGCTTTACGGCGCTTGTTAGTATAGCCTGCATGTTTGCCCATGCGTTTGAATTTACCTTTGTAGTTCATGATGTTTACTTTCTCAACTTTAACGCCGAAAATTTCTTGAACAGCATCTTTAACTTGAGTTTTATTAGCTCTAACATCAACTTCAAAAGTATATTTCTTTTCAGCCATTATGTCTGAAGAGCGTTCAGTGATTACGGGGCGCTTAATGATATCGCGTGCATCCATTATGCAAGCACCTCCTCTACTTTTTCGACAGCTGATTTAGTCAAGATCAATTTGTTGTGTGAAACAACATCAAGAACATTAAGACCATCAGCTTCAACCACAGTAACACCAGGGATGTTACGTGCAGAAAGAGCAACTTTCTCATCTAAACCGTCAGTAACGACTAATGTTTTAGTGTCAACAGAAAGGTTTTTAAGAACCGCTACAAACTCTTTTGTTTTTGGAGCTTCGAAAGACAAGCTTTCAAGTACCAAAATGTTCTCTTCCAATGCCTTTGCAGACAATGCAGATTTAATAGCTAAACGACGTACCTTTTTAGGCAGCTTGTAAGAGTAAGATCTTGGAGTTGGTCCAAAAACAATACCACCGCCACGCCATTGTGGAGAACGGATAGAACCTTGACGCGCACGTCCAGTTCCTTTTTGTTTCCAAGGTTTACGTCCACCGCCTGCTACTTCAGAACGGTTTTTAACTTTATGAGTTCCTTGACGTAAGGAAGCTCGTTGCATGATGATTGCTTCAAATAATACGTGATTATTAGGTTCGATACCAAAGATGGATTCATTTAGTTCGATGTCGCCAACTTGAGAACCTGTTTGGTTGAACAATGTAACTTTTGGCATTCTATTGCTCCTCCTTTCTCAGAAATTACTTTGCTTTAACAGCAGATTTAACTTTGATCAATGCTTTTCTAGCACCAGGTACATTACCTTTGATCAATAGTAGGTTACGTTCAACATCAACTTTAACGATAGCTAAGTTTTGAACAGTGATTTGTTCTCCACCCATACGTCCTGGTAAAAGTTTACCTTTGAATACGCGGTTTGGAGCTACAGGACCCATTGAACCTGGGCGACGGTGGTAACGAGAACCGTGAGACATTGGTCCGCGAGATTGTCCATGACGTTTGATAGAGCCTTGGAAACCTTTACCTTTTGAAATTCCTGATACATCTACTAAATCGCCTTCAGCGAAAATACTTACATTGACTTCTTGACCGATCTCATATTCATTAAGATCCGTTCCGCGGAATTCGCGAATGAAGCGCTTAGGAGTAGTATTTGCTTTTTCAACATGGCCCTTTTCAGGTTTGTTAGAAAGCTTTTCACGTTTGTTTTCAAAACCAACTTGAACTGCTTCATAGCCATCAGTTTCAACAGTTTTCTTTTGAAGAACCACGTTATTAGCAGCTTCGATAACTGTTACCGGAATAAGTTCACCGTTTTCAGCAAAAACTTGAGTCATACCGATTTTTCTTCCTAAGATTCCTTTGGTCATAAGTCACACCTCCTAGAGTAATTGTTCATATTTATATGAATTATAATTTGATTTCAATGTCAACGCCTGATGGTAAATCTAAACGCATCAATGAATCAACTGTTTGTGGAGTTGGATTAACGATGTCGATTAGACGTTTATGCGTACGCATTTCGAATTGTTCACGAGAGTCTTTGTATTTATGAACCGCACGTAGGATCGTATATACCGATCTTTCAGTAGGTAATGGAATCGGACCAGATACAGCCGCACCAGAACGTTTTGCAGTTTCAACAATTTTCTCAGCAGATTGATCAAGAATTCTGTGATCATATGCTTTTAAACGGATACGAATTTTTTGTTTTGCCATAATTTTCCCTCCTTTTCGCCTATTTTAAAATAGACCTTCTCAATGGAAATTTCCCACACACTCGCCATGGCAAAGCGGCCGGGTGTGTCAGCAACCTTCCATATCATCGCAGTCAAAGACCAACATTGTCTATTATACATATAACACAAGCAAAATGCAAGTTAAACTTAGATTTTTCTTGTGCAACACACTTTTATTATTATACATACTATCACAAGTATTTACAAGTACATTCTGTGTGGTCTTTCATATCCATTTTCTTCATATCATAAATGTACAAGATATCATCAAATGAACTTCATTTTTTACGGATATATTATAGAAGAAAGAATGAATCTACATTAAAAAATAAAAAAGAAGCAGATGGCGTCCCATCTGCTTCTTCCGGAAGGCGTCCCTTCCAATATTGTTTTATCAATCAATTATTCTTGGATTGTAGCAACTACGCCAGCGCCTACAGTACGTCCACCCTCACGGATAGAGAATTTAGTACCTTCTTCGATAGCGATTGGAGCGATAAGTTCTACAGTCATTTCGATGTTGTCTCCAGGCATAACCATTTCTACGCCTTCAGGAAGGTTACAAATACCAGTTACGTCAGTTGTACGGAAGTAGAACTGAGGACGGTAGTTTGTAAAGAATGGAGTGTGACGTCCACCTTCTTCTTTAGAAAGAACATAAACTTCTGCTTTGAACTTTGTGTGTGGAGTGATAGTGCCTGGTTTAGCAATAACTTGTCCACGTTGGATATCTTCACGGGATACACCACGAAGAAGTGCACCGATGTTGTCACCAGCTTCAGCATAGTCAAGAAGTTTACGGAACATTTCAACACCAGTTACTGTTGTTGGTTTAGACTCTTCGTTGAATCCGATGATGTCAACAACGTCACCGACTTTAACTTGTCCACGCTCAACACGGCCAGTTGCAACTGTTCCACGACCAGTGATAGAGAATACATCCTCAACTGGCATCATGAATGGTTTTTCAGTGTCACGAGTTGGTTCTGGGATATACTCGTCAACAGCTGCCATTAATTCATGGATTTTTTCTTCCCAAGCTGCGTCACCTTCAAGAGCTTTTAGTGCAGAACCTTTGATAACTGGAATGTCATCGCCAGGGAATTCGTATTCAGAAAGAAGGTCACGAATTTCCATTTCTACTAATTCAAGAAGTTCTTCGTCATCAACCATGTCGCATTTGTTCATGAATACTACTAGGAATGGTACACCAACTTGACGAGAAAGAAGGATGTGCTCACGAGTTTGTGGCATTGGGCCATCAGCAGCAGATACTACTAGGATACCGCCGTCCATTTGTGCAGCACCTGTGATCATGTTTTTAACATAGTCAGCATGTCCTGGGCAGTCAACGTGTGCATAGTGACGGTTAGCTGTTTCATACTCAACGTGTGCAGTAGAGATTGTGATACCACGTTCTCTTTCTTCTGGAGCACCATCGATTTGGTCATAAGCGCGAGCTTCTGCGCCACCAGATTTAGCAAGTACAGTTGTGATTGCAGCAGTTAGAGTTGTTTTACCATGGTCAACGTGACCAATTGTTCCAACGTTAACGTGCGGTTTTGAACGATCAAATTTAGCTTTTCCCATTAGGAATTCCTCCTTAAAATTATAAATAAAAGATTAAGTATATAGGGGCTGTGAAAGAAGACTAATTCTTCCATCACAGCTTACATAAGATAGTTATACTTTAATAAGAGATGAAAATCAATTATTCACCTTTATTTTTTTTGATGATTTCTTCAGAAATGCTCTTAGGTACTTCTTCATAATGATCGAAGTGCATAGAGAATGTTCCGCGTCCTTGAGTGTTAGAACGTAAAGATGTAGCATATCCGAACATTTCAGATAGTGGAACCATCGCTTTAACCATTTGTGTGTTACCGCGAGCTTCCATACCTTCTACGCGACCACGACGAGATGTGATATCCCCCATGATGTCGCCTAGGTAATCTTCTGGAATAACTACTTCCACTTTCATGATTGGCTCAAGGATGACAGGACTACATTTAGATGCTGCATTTTTAAGTGCCATGGATGCAGCGATTTTAAATGCCATTTCATTGGAGTCAACGTCATGGTAAGATCCGTCGAATAATTTTGCTTTGATGTCGACTAGCGGGTAACCAGCAAGTACACCACGGTCAAGTGAATCAACTAATCCAGCTTGTACAGCAGGGATGTATTCACGTGGTACTACACCACCGACGATAGCATTTTCAAATTCGAATCCTTTACCTTCTTCGTTTGGACCAAATTCAATCCATACGTGTCCGAATTGTCCACGACCACCAGATTGGCGAACGAATTTACCTTCAACTTTAGCTGAACCACGGAAAGTTTCACGGTATGCTACCTGAGGAGCACCAACGTTTGCTTCCACTTTGAATTCGCGACGCATACGGTCAACAAGGATGTCCAAGTGAAGTTCACCCATACCAGCGATGATTGTTTGACCAGTTTCTTGGTCAGTGTGCGCACGGAATGTTGGATCTTCATCTTGAAGCTTTTGTAAAGCTTGAGACATTTTGTCTTGGTCTGCCTTTGATTTCGGTTCAACTGAAAGTGAGATAACTGGCTCTGGGAATACCATGGACTCAAGAATTACTTGGTTCTTGTCATCACATAGAGTATCACCAGTTGTAGTATCTTTCAATCCAACAGCAGCTGCGATATCTCCTGCATATACAGTAGAAATTTCTTCACGGCTGTTTGCGTGCATTTGAAGGATACGTCCAATACGTTCACGTTTTCCTTTAGTTGAGTTGATTACATAAGATCCGGATTCTAATGTACCTGAGTACACACGGAAGAATGTAAGTTTACCAACGTAAGGGTCAGTCATAACTTTAAACGCTAAAGCTGAGAACGGTTCAGCATCATCTGAATGACGTTCCACTTCTTCTTCTGAATCCGGTAATGTACCTTTGATAGCTGGTACATCCAAAGGAGATGGAAGGAAGTCGATAACGTTATCAAGCATTAATTGAACACCTTTGTTTTTGAAAGCTGATCCGCAAATAACAGGGAAGAATTCAACATTAACGGTTGCTGTACGAATGGCTGCTTTCAATTCTGCAATGCTGATTTCTTCGCCGCCAAGGTATTTTTCCATTAAGTCTTCATTAACTTCTGCTACTGCTTCAATTAACTTTTCACGGTATTCTTCAGCTAATTCACGGTGTTCTTCCGGAATTTCGCCGATAGTGATATCAGTTCCTAGGTCATTACCGTAGAAATGAGTTTTCATTTCAATAAGGTCGATGATTGCAGAGAATTGATCTTCTGCTCCGATTGGTAACTGAACTGGGTGAGCGTTAGCTTGTAAACGGTCATGGATTGTTCCAACTGAATACAAGAAATCTGCACCGATTTTGTCCATTTTATTTACGAATACGACACGTGGTACACCGTAAGTTGTAGCTTGGCGCCAAACTGTTTCAGTTTGAGGCTCAACACCTGATTGGGCATCAAGTACAGCTACAGCTCCATCAAGTACACGCAAAGAACGTTCAACTTCAACTGTGAAGTCTACGTGTCCCGGTGTATCGATGATGTTTACACGGTGCCCTTTCCACTGTGCAGTTGTTGCAGCGGAAGTGATCGTGATTCCGCGTTCTTGTTCCTGTTCCATCCAGTCCATTTGTGAAGCACCTTCGTGCGTTTCACCAATTTTGTGGATTTTACCAGTGTAATAAAGAACACGTTCTGTTGTTGTCGTTTTACCAGCATCGATGTGAGCCATGATACCGATATTACGAGTGTTTGCTAAGGAGAACTCTCTTGCCATTTGTCTTTCTCCTTCCTTCTATAAGGATTTTATAGTGTTTGATCTTACCAGCGATAATGTGCGAAAGCTTTGTTGGCTTCTGCCATTTTGTGAGTATCCTCACGTTTCTTAACTGCTGCTCCAGTGTTGTTAGCAGCATCCATGATTTCATAAGCTAAACGCTCTTCCATCGTTTTTTCTCCACGAAGGCGAGAGTAGTTTACTAACCAACGAAGTCCTAGAGTCGATTTACGGTCTGGACGCACCTCAACTGGTACTTGGTAGTTAGCTCCACCCACACGGCGTGCTTTTACTTCTAGTACAGGCATGATGTTTTTAAGTGCTTGATCGAAAACTTCGATCGGCTCATTGCCAGTACGTTCTTTGATTAAATCAAATGCAGAGTAAAGAATTTTTTGTGATTTACCTCTTTGTCCATCAACCATTAATTTGTTGATTAAGCGAGTCACAAGTTTTGAATTATATATTGGATCTGGTAATACGTCTCTTTTCGTTACAGGTCCTTTACGAGGCATTATATTTCCTCCTTTCAAGAAAGTTCAATTTTTGTTTAAGATTATTTTTTTGCTGCTTTCGGACGCTTAGTACCGTATTTAGAACGGCCTTGCATACGATTGTTAACTCCAGCTGTATCAAGAGCACCACGTACGATATGGTAACGTACCCCTGGTAAATCTTTTACACGTCCGCCACGGATAAGAACCACGCTGTGTTCTTGTAGGTTGTGACCGATACCTGGGATATAAGCTGTTACCTCGATACCGTTTGTTAAACGTACACGCGCATATTTACGTAACGCGGAGTTTGGTTTTTTCGGTGTCATAGTACCCACACGAGTGCAAACACCACGTTTTTGCGGAGATGATACGTTAGTTTGTGCTTTTTTAAAGCTGTTGTAGCCTTTGTTAAGTGCTGGAGATTTTGAATTAACCTCTTTAGACTCGCGTCCTTTACGCACTAATTGATTAATAGTAGGCATTACATTTTTCCTCCCTTCACGTTTTCATTTCTAGTACCACACATCCAGGTGGTTCATAAATGGGTAAAAACAAAGTCTTTGCAAATATAATTGCAAAAACATCTTTACTTTTTGATGGCAACAGTTGCTGCTCCGACATCAATACCACATGCTTTGCCAAGCATTCTCATCGAATCAACATATGTGATAGGAACATCCAATTCTTTGGCGGTCTCGACGACACGCCCAGTCAAGTATATATCTGCATCATCAGCGATGATAACTTCTTGAATTAAATTGTTTTTAAGAGCTCTAACTGCTTGCTTCGTCCCTATAATCACTGACTTTGCCTGTATTACTTTTTCATAAGACATGGTCCATATCCTCCAAAGTTACAGGGTAACATAGGAGCACCTTTGCTATAGTATCATTATTAGTCGGATACTGTCAACTTCTTTCAAAAAAATAATTCAAGCAAAAGGTTTTCCTTACATAATTCTATTAAGATTATCTATTTGCCTAAACGGAATATATCAAATCCCCAAGCTGCTTTTCAGTCAGCCATGAGTAATAAGAGAGACCAGCTCAATAAACTCTGATCCTTCAGCTCCAATGGGAAACAGGAGTGGAGTTTTCAGTTTGAATTATTGAGCTGGTCCTTTATCCTTTAATCCACTGTTACGGTATCGGCACTTTCGTCACCAACAACGACAGGGTTTGCTTTTCTGTATCTAAGCATTCCCGTTCCTGCAGGGACAAGTTTACCGATGATGACATTTTCTTTAAGTCCAAGCAATTCATCACGTTTTCCTTTTATTGCTGCATCAGTCAAGACTCTGGTTGTTTCTTGGAATGACGCGGCAGACAAGAAGGAATCCGTTTCTAGTGATGCTTTTGTGATACCTAGCAATACAGGGCGTCCTGTAGCCGGTAATTTGTTGGTCAGCAATGCATCGGTGTTTGCAGTTGTGAATTGGTTGACGTCCAGTAATGTTCCTGGAAGCACTTCAGTTTCACCTGCATCAAGCACACGGACTTTACGCATCATTTGTCTAACCATTACCTCGATATGTTTATCGCCGATTTCAACACCTTGCATCCGGTATACTTTTTGAACTTCATGAAGCAGGTATTCCTGAACAGTAAGTACATCTGTAACCTTCAGCAATTCTTTCGGATCGATGGAACCCTCTGTCAACTCTTCACCACGACGGACAGGCGTATCAACAGTTACTCTTAAACGCGCTGTGTATGGAGCAGTATACGTGCGTGATTCAACGGCACCTTGAACGACGATTTCCTGTTGTTTATCCCGAATTTCATTAATCGAAACAATCGTTCCTTCGATTTCGGAAATGACAGCTTGACCTTTAGGGTTTCTCGCTTCAAATATCTCTTGGATACGAGGAAGACCTTGAGTGATATCATCTCCAGCAACCCCACCTGTATGGAATGTACGCATCGTTAACTGTGTACCAGGTTCTCCGATTGATTGAGCGGCAATAATACCGACTGCTTCGCCCACTTCAACTTCCTGACCTGTAGCCAAGTTACGTCCATAACATTTTTTACATACACCATGACTGGTGTTGCATGTAAAGGCGGAACGGATCCATGCTGTTTCAATTCCAAGTGATTCAATATAGTTAGCAAGATCTTCAGTAATAAGGTCGTTTTCAGCCACGATTACTTCATTTGTTTCTGGATGCCTGATCGCTTTTCTTGCATAACGGCCAATTAGGCGCTCTTCAAGATGCTCAATTATTTCAGTACCCTCTCTCAAGGCTGAAATTTTCAAGCCGCGGTCCGTTCCGCAATCGTCATCACGAATGATGACATCTTGTGCAACGTCAACAAGTCGACGGGTAAGGTAACCGGAATCGGCTGTTTTAAGCGCTGTATCGGCAAGACCTTTACGCGCACCATGTGTAGAGATGAAGTACTCCAACACTGTTAAACCTTCACGGAAACTTGATTTGATCGGTAATTCAATGATACGTCCAGCCGGGTTGGCCATCAAACCACGCATACCCGCAAGCTGCGTAAAGTTGGAAGCATTACCACGGGCACCGGAGTCACTCATCATGAAGATCGGGTTGCGACGGTCCAGTGAGTCCATAAGTTTGGACTGAATGGTATCCTTGGCAGCACTCCAGATCGAAATGACGCGATCATAACGCTCATCCTCAGTGATAAGACCGCGTCTGAATTGTTTCAAGACGTTATCCACTTTGGTTTGAGCCTCAGTGATGATTTCTTGTTTTTCTTTTAATACGACGATATCAGCCACACCAACGGTAATACCAGCTTTTGTCGAATATTTGAATCCAAGATCTTTCATCCGGTCAAGCATTTTGGATGTTTCGGTGATTTTAAAGCGTTTAAATACTTCCGCAATGATATTTCCAAGAATCTTTTTCTTGAAAGGATCGATAGCAGGTTGGGACTTAATCAACTCAGGGATATTAGCGCCTTTTTCCACAAAATATTTCTCTGGAGTTTTCGTTTCCAAATTATATCGTGTCGGTTCGTTAATATACGGGAATGATTTAGGTAAAATTTCATTGAAGATTAATTTACCAACAGTCGTGATGAGAAGTTGGCCGTTTTGTTCTTCAGTGAAAGTTTCATTATTTAGTGATGATGCATGTACGGCACAGCGGGAATGTAGGTGTACATATCCGTTTTGGTATGCAAGTAATGCTTCACTTGTATCTTTAAAGATCATACCCTCACCGATAGCGCCTTCTCTTTCCAATGTTAAGTAATAGTTACCTAATACCATATCTTGAGAAGGTGTAACGACAGGTTTACCATCTTTAGGGTTCAAAATGTTCTGTGCTGCAAGCATAAGCATGCGTGCTTCAGCTTGGGCTTCAGAAGATAGAGGAACGTGGACCGCCATTTGGTCACCATCGAAGTCAGCGTTGTAAGCTGTACATACGAGCGGATGCAAACGAATTGCGCGACCTTCAACCAACGTTGGTTCAAATGCTTGGATCCCAAGTCTGTGAAGAGTCGGTGCACGGTTCAATAGTACTGGGTGTTCTCTAATAACTTCTTCTAATACATCCCAAATTTCAGGAGATAAACGTTCAATTTTACGCTTGGCGGATTTGATGTTATGTGCCAGGCCTCTTTGAACAAGCTCCTTCATAACGAATGGTTTGAATAATTCAATCGCCATTTCTTTTGGAAGACCACATTGGTACATCTTTAAGTTTGGTCCGACTACGATAACGGAACGACCAGAATAATCAACACGTTTACCAAGAAGGTTTTGACGGAAACGACCTTGTTTACCTTTTAACATGTGAGATAAAGATTTTAACGGACGGTTACCAGGTCCAGTTACCGGACGGCCCCGACGGCCATTATCGATAAGAGCATCGACAGCTTCTTGCAGCATGCGCTTCTCATTTTGAACGATAATGCTTGGTGCTCCAAGGTCCAGTAATCTTTTCAACCGATTATTACGGTTGATAACACGGCGATATAAATCATTTAGATCAGATGTGGCAAAACGTCCTCCATCAAGTTGAACCATAGGACGAAGTTCCGGTGGAATGACCGGAAGAACGTCAAGGATCATCCATGAAGGCTCATTTCCGGAGTTACGGAATGCTTCAAGCACTTCCAAGCGTTTGATTGCACGGGTTCTGCGTTGTCCTTGAGCTGTTTTAAGCTCCTCTTTCAACGACTCTACTTCCTTTTCCGTATCAATATCTTGTAAAAGTTTTTTAATAGCCTCCGCACCCATGGCAGCTTGGAATTTCTTACCGTATTTTTCACGGTATGTACGATATTCCTTTTCGGAAAGAAGCTGTTTCTTTTCTAAAGTTGTATCGCCCGTTTCAGTTACGACGTAAGATGCAAAGTAAATGACTTCTTCCAAAGCCCGTGGAGACATGTCAAGTACAAGTCCCATACGGCTAGGGATTCCTTTGAAATACCATATGTGTGAAACTGGAGCTGCCAGCTCAATATGACCCATACGCTCACGACGCACCTTAGCACGAGTGACTTCAACGCCACAACGGTCACAGACTACGCCTTTATAACGAACACGTTTATATTTTCCGCAATGACATTCCCAGTCCTTTTGAGGTCCAAAAATTCTCTCACAGAATAAACCGTCTTTTTCTGGCTTTAACGTACGATAGTTGATTGTTTCTGGTTTTTTAACTTCTCCATGGGACCAAGAACGAATCTTGTCTGGTGAAGCAAGACCAATTTTCATATACTCAAAATTATTAACGTCTAACAAGGGGCCTACCTCCCTTTTAATCTCCAGGTTTAACCCTTGATTGCCGTCAAATTTCAGGCAATCTTACACCGGATGATGGTTGATTGAATCAATAAGGCTCTAACAAGGCAGCAGATCTTCAAATGAACATCTCGCTGCCAGTCAGAGCAGGTAATATATAACTAGATATGTTTATATTTAATTTTATTCTTTGACAGGTGCCCCAACTTCGGAAGCAACCATATCCTTGGTTTCTGAATCAAGGCTTAATCTGTCGGCTTGGTTGGCATCATCTTCATCTTCCAAATCACGCATTTCGATTTCACGATCTTCGGCATTAAGGATTTTAACATCCAATCCTAAACTTTGAAGCTCCTTAATCAATACTTTGAAGGACTCAGGAACGCCTGGTTCAGGGACATTTTCACCTTTGACAATCGCTTCGTACGTTTTAACACGACCTACGACATCATCTGATTTAACGGTTAGGATTTCTTGTAATGTATAAGCAGCACCATAAGCTTCAAGTGCCCATACTTCCATCTCACCGAAACGCTGTCCGCCAAATTGCGCTTTACCACCAAGTGGTTGCTGCGTAACAAGGGAGTAAGGTCCAGTTGAACGCGCATGAAGTTTATCATCGACCATATGTGCCAGTTTGATCATATACATGACACCAACTGATACACGGTTATCGAATGCTTCGCCTGAACGGCCGTCATATAGGACTGTTTTGGCATCACGGGACATCCCGGCTTCTTCTATCGTACCCCAAACATCTTCCTCGGTGGCACCATCGAATACAGGAGATGCTACATGAATGCCAAGTGCGCGTGCAGCCATACCTAAGTGAAGCTCCAACACCTGACCGATGTTCATACGAGAAGGTACACCCAATGGGTTTAACATGATGTCGACTGGAGTGCCATCTGGTAAATAAGGCATATCTTCTTCAGGAAGGATCCTGGAGATTACCCCTTTGTTACCATGTCGTCCGGCCATTTTATCGCCTTCATGGATTTTACGTTTTTGAACGATATATACACGTGCTAGTTGGTTTACACCAGGAGGCAGTTCATCGCCGTCTTCTCTGTTGAACACTTTAACATCAAGAACGATTCCGCCGCCGCCGTGAGGAACACGAAGTGACGTATCCCTTACTTCACGTGCCTTTTCACCGAAGATTGCATGTAATAGACGTTCCTCGGCAGTCAATTCCGTTACACCTTTAGGCGTTACTTTACCAACGAGAAGGTCTCCGTCTTTCACTTCAGCACCCACACGGATAATTCCGCGCTCATCAAGATTACGAAGCGCATCTTCCCCTACGTTAGGGATATCACGTGTGATTTCTTCAGGCCCTAATTTTGTATCGCGTGATTCAGATTCATATTCTTCAATATGAATGGAAGTGTACACATCATCTTTAACCAATCGTTCACTCATGATGATGGCATCTTCATAGTTATATCCATCCCATGTCATGAAGGCAACCAATACGTTACGGCCAAGTGCCAACTCACCTTTTTCCATTGAAGGACCATCAGCAAGGATTTCACCTTTTACAACGTTGTCGCCAACACTTACGATAGGGCGTTGATTATAGCACGTTCCTTGGTTGGAACGAATGAATTTTAATAGACGATACTTATCAAGGTTTCCTTTTACTTGCTTTCCGTCAACTTCACTTACCCTACGCACCCATACTTCACGTGATTCAACGTGCTCTACGATACCAGGGTGTTTACAGATTACGGCAGCACCGGAGTCTTTCGCTGAAACATACTCCATACCCGTTCCGACTCGAGGGGCTTCCGGTTGCAGCAAAGGAACTGCTTGACGTTGCATGTTCGCTCCCATAAGGGCACGGTTGGAGTCATCATTTTCCAAGAAAGGAATACATGCTGTCGCAGCAGATACAACCTGTTTAGGAGATACATCCATGTAATCTACGCGGTCGCGCGGAACAACGGTGTTTTCACCGCGGAAACGTGCAACAACATCATTATCAAGGAATGAGCCGTCATCTGACAGTCTTACATTCGCTTGGGCAACTACATAATTATCTTCCTCATCAGCTGTTAAGTAATCGATTTGGCTTGTAATTCTACCTGTATCAGGGTCCACACGGCGATATGGTGTTTCAATGAAGCCATATGGGTTAACCTTTGCAAAACTGGATAACGAGTTAATCAAACCGATATTCGGTCCCTCAGGCGTTTCAATCGGACACATGCGGCCATAGTGGGAATAATGAACGTCACGTACTTCAAAGCCAGCACGCTCACGTGTCAGACCACCAGGTCCCAATGCAGATAGACGACGTTTATGTGTCAATTCAGCCAACGGGTTCGTTTGATCCATGAATTGGGAAAGCTGTGAGCTTCCAAAGAACTCCTTAATGGATGCAATGACCGGGCGAATGTTGATTAGTTGCTGTGGAGTGATTGTATTCGTATCCTGAATGGACATTCTTTCACGTACAACACGCTCCATACGGGATAGACCAATTCTGAATTGGTTTTGCAGCAATTCACCAACGGAACGCAGACGACGGTTACCTAAATGGTCAATGTCATCCGTGATTCCCACACCATGCAATAAATTAAAGAAATAACTGATGGAAGAAATGATATCAGCCGGTGTAATGTTTTTGACCTGGTCAGTCACATAGGCATTGCCGATGATATTGATCACTTTTTCGCCTTCAGCATCGTTTGGCGCAAACACTTTAATAGGTTGAAGAAGAGTTTCTTCCTCTACCACACCGCCAGATGGATGGAATGTCTTGAATCCGATTCCGCCTTCGATATGAGGCAGGATCCTATCAAGAGTCCGACGATCAAGCATTGTCCCTTTTTCGACGATGATTTCACCTGTTTCGGGATCAATCAAAGTCTCTGCAATACGTTGTCCGAATAAACGGTTCTTGATATGCAGTTTTTTATTAATTTTATAACGGCCTACATTAGCTAAATCATAACGTTTCGGATCAAAAAAGCGTGATACTAAAAGACTTTTCGCGTTTTCGACAGTAGGCGGTTCACCTGGGCGTAGACGCTCATAGATTTCTAGTAATGCTTTTTCTACACTCTCGGTGTTATCCTTTTCCAGAGTGTTGCGAAGATATTCGTTGTCTCCGATCAAATCGATGATTTCTTGATCTGTTCCGAATCCAAGGGCACGCATCAATACCGTGATCGGTAATTTCCTGGTGCGGTCGATCCGAACATACACAACATCCTTGGCGTCTGTTTCATATTCGAGCCATGCGCCACGGTTAGGAATAACGGTCGCAGAGAATCCAAGCTTACCGTTTTTATCCATTTTCCCATTGTAGTAAACACTCGGCGAGCGCACTAATTGGGATACAATTACCCGTTCAGCACCATTGATGACAAATGTACCTGTTTCAGTCATCAGCGGGAAATCGCCCATAAATACATCCTGGTCTTTTACTTCCCCTGTTTCTTTGTTAACAAGGCGCACTTTCACACGTAGTGGTGCAGAATACGTAACATCGCGTTCTTTTGTTTCTTCCACAGAATACTTCGGCTCAGCTAAGCTGTAATCGATGAATTCTAACGATAAATTACCTGTAAAATCCTCAATAGGAGAAATATCCTGGAACATTTCCTTTAAACCTACATCTAGAAACCATTGATAAGAAGCTGTTTGAATTTCAATCAGGTTCGGAAGATCCAAAACCTCACTGATTCTTGCATAACTTCTACGTTGGCGGTGTCGTCCATACTGAACAAGTTGACCTGTCAACTGATTCACCCCTTAAATCAAGCGTTATAAGGATCCATTTGCCTCGGAAAAGGAATCATTTCCATAGACAAAAAGAAAATGGTTTTTATTTTAAAAACCACTATTTCTCATAAAACGAACTATTATTTATATATTTTTTCCATATTATCCATTGATTATACATCAATGGTATAAAAATTGCATAGTTACGGAATTATATATATGCATTTTATAATACTAACATAGCGAAAATTTAGAGTCAAACCTTTTTGGATAATAGTATATAGTAACCTTTTTTCTTAACGGGTACTTCTACATTTCCAAATAATTGCTCCATTTTATCCATTGCGGATGGAGCCCCTTGTTTTTTTTGAATGACAACCCATAATTCTCCGCCAGCTACCAACCTGCGATAGCCTTCTTCTAAAATTTCGTGGACTACACTTTTACCTGCGCGAATGGGAGGGTTCGTAAGAATCGCCGCGAATTGATTGGAGGCAACTTTGTCAAAACGATCACTTTCGTAAATCTTCACATTTGCGATTCCATTAGATGCCGCATTCTCTTTTGACAATTCAACTGCCCGGCTATTTATATCAATCATTTCTATCGTTCTATCGGGATAAGCTGCCGCAATCGATATTCCGATTGGTCCATAACCGCAACCAACATCGAGAATATCACCTTCCACAGCTTCATCAAGGTTAAAACTCTCAACCAAAAGACGCGATCCGAAATCAACTTCCTTTTTCGAAAAAACTCCATTATCACTTTTGAAGCGAAATGTACGTCCCTTTAATGTGAAATCCCAAAATTTCGGATTGCTTACGACATCCGGTTTATGTGAGTAGTAATGCTCTGTCAGAGTCATCTCCCCCTATCAGAAAGGAATATTGAAGATTTAATGAGAGAAGAGAATTGAAGAATGGATGCTTGCACGCCGCAATGTTCGAATAACAAAATCCTCTCGTTACCAAACCATTACCGGCCAGTTTCCGTCATTTCTTTAAAAATGAAGAAAAAAAGCCCGCCAGTGATAGCGAGCTTTTTGTTTATGCAAGATTACTTAACTTCAACGCCAGCTCCAACTTCTTCAAGTTTAGCTTTGATTTCTTCAGCTTCTTCTTTAGAAGCGCCTTCTTTGATTGGTTTTGGAGTGTTGTCAACAAGTTCTTTTGCTTCTTTAAGTCCAAGACCTGTAACTTCACGTACAGCTTTGATAACTTTGATTTTTTGATCTCCAGCAGATGTAAGGATTACATCAAACTCAGTTTTCTCTTCAGCAGCAGCGCCACCAGCAGCAGCTACAGCTACAGGTGCAGCAGCAGTTACGCCGAATTCTTCTTCGATTGCTTTTACAAGGTCGTTTAATTCTAAAACAGTCATATTTTTAACTGCTTCAATGATTTGATCTTTAGTCATTTTTATTTCCTCCTCGAAATGGTTGGTTTTTTTTGAATCAATAGGCTAGATAAGCGGTTAGCTTACGCGCCTTGTTCTTCTTTTTGCTCTGCAACAGCTTTTGTAGCAAGAGCAAGTCCGCGCATAGGTGCTTGTAGCACGCTGAGTAGCATTGAAAGTAGGCCTTCGCGTGAAGGTAGTTCTGCAAGAGCTTTAATTTCTTCAGCAGTTGCAACATTTCCTTCGATAACTCCAGCTTTGATTTCTAACGCTTCATGTTTTTTCGCAAAATCGTTAAGGATTTTTGCTGGCGCAATAACATCTTCAGTTGAGAATGCAATTGCGTTTGGACCTGTCAATGATTCGTTCAAAGCGCTAAGTTCAGCACTTTCAGCAGCACGGCGAGTTAAAGAGTTTTTGTAAACTTTAAACTCAACGCCAGCTTCACGAAGTTGCTTACGAAGTTCTGTTACTTCAGCAACAGTCAATCCACGGTAGTCAACAACTACTGTTGATTGGCTTGAAGTTAACTTATCAGAAATCTCAGCAACGATTTTTTGCTTTTGTTCAATAATTGCGTTCATCCTTACACCTCCTGTAGATTTGCTTGAAAACATTTATACCGTTTCAAAGAAAAAGCCTTCATCTCTATTGCAGACATGAAGGCAGTAATTTCAAAAGTCATAGTCTAGGACTATTATTATCGAATTACCTCGGCAGGGAATTAAGCTCGTAATGAGCACCTACTGTCTACGGTACAAATAGTATTCATTTATTTCACAACAAAACTTATTATAACAATAATAGTTTTGGTATGTCAATTATTATTTGAAAGTAGAAGGATCAACTTTCACACCAGGGCCCATTGTAGTTGTTACAGAAACGTTTTTCATGTAAGTTCCTTTAGCAGCCGCAGGTTTAACTTTTAATAATGTATCATAGATAGCAGTGAAGTTTTCCACTAGTTTAGCATCTTCAAAAGATACTTTACCGATTGGAGCATGGATGTTACCAGCTTTATCTACGCGGTATTCAACTTTACCAGCTTTAATTTCATTAACAGCTTTCGTTACATCGAAAGTTACTGTGCCAGTTTTAGGGTTAGGCATTAAACCTTTAGGTCCTAATACACGGCCAAGTTTACCAACTTCACCCATCATGTCTGGAGTCGCAACGATTACATCGAATTCGAACCATCCTTGTTGGATTTTGTTGATGTAGTCAGATTCGCCAACGTAGTCAGCACCAGCAGCTTCCGCTTCTTTTGCTTTTTCGCCTTTAGCGAATACTAATACGCGTTGAGTTTTACCAGTACCATTCGGCAGAACAACAGCTCCACGAATTTGTTGGTCAGCTTTCTTAGGGTCTACGCCTAAACGGAAAGCAACTTCAACAGTCGCATCGAATTTTGCGAAGTTTGCTTTTTTAGCAACTTCAATTGCTTCAGTTACAGCATAAGCCTTAGAAACTTCCACAAGCTTAGCTGCTTCAAGATACTTTTTACCTTTTTTTGCCATGATATAAATCCTCCTAAATTGTGGTTTTAACGGAATGACCTCCCACGAATAAAGGTTGCGAGTATCAATCGCAACCCCGTAGAAACAAATAGCAATTACATGGATTAGTCTTCGATGACAATACCCATGCTGCGAGCAGTACCTTCAACCATACGCATTGCAGCTTCAACGCTTGCAGCGTTTAGGTCAGGCATTTTAGTTTCAGCAATCTCGCGCACTTGATCACGCTTGACTGTAGCAACTTTTTTACGGTTAGGTTCACCAGAACCAGACTCGATACCAGCTACTTTCTTAAGCAATACTGCAGCCGGCGGAGTTTTTGTAATGAATGTAAATGAACGGTCTTCAAATACCGTGATTTCAACAGGAATAATTAGACCAGCTTGATCTGCTGTACGAGCGTTGAACTCCTTACAGAATCCCATGATGTTTACACCAGCTTGACCTAATGCAGGACCGACTGGCGGTGCCGGATTCGCTTTACCAGCAGGAATTTGCAATTTAACCATTTTAATTACTTTTTTAGCCACGAGACACACCTCCTTATAAGTCCGTGATGTGGTAATAGGGTAATACCCTCCCACTCATCTTGAATTCTTTATATATTAATAAAGAATGCTTGTATCGTTGAGGCCTAAAAATTGAAACATACTGACCTTTGAAATTTTACCACTTTCAAAAGGCAATTTCAAGTTTTTTTCCGTTTATAATTTTTCCACTTGATTAAAATCAAGTTCAACCGGTGTATCGCGACCGAACATATTGACTAGGACCCTTACTTTGCCTTTGTCTTTATCAAGTTCTTCAATTGGACCTGCAAAGGTTGCGAATGGTCCCTCTTTAACTTGGACCGTATCACCGATTTCAAAATCAACTTCGATTTTGCTTTCATCCACGCCCATTCGTTTAAGGACGACTTCAATTTCCTCTGGAAGCAATGCAGTCGGTTTTGACCCGGCCCCAGATGAACCTACGAAACCTGTTACGCCAGGCGTATTCCGGACAACATACCATGAATCATCCGTCATGATGATTTCTACCAATACATAACCCGGGAACACTTTCTTTTTTGTCACTTTCTTCTTGCCATCTTTCACTTCTGTTTCTTCTTCTTCTGGAACTACAACGCGAAAGATTTTGTCTTCCATCCCCATAGTTTCAACACGTTTTTCCAAGTTAGCCTTAACCTTGTTCTCATAACCTGAATAGGTGTGAACTACATACCAATTCTTTTCCATGTGTTAGGACTTTAACGTCCTTCCCTCCCTGCAATCAATCATTTTCTTTATTAATCTTTATCTTTGAACGTTTTAGCCAAAATACCATACGCGTCATCCCGACTTAACTAGAAAATATTGTGATGATTCATATTACAGCAGTGCTCGATTTTAAGCTTCTTCACTTATTAAAAAAGACAAATTAAAAAACCCGTTTCCGGGCTTTTCTGCTGACACATATTATTCTATCACTATTATACCTTATTTTTGAATCTCTTATTCAATAACTAGGCGAATTAATTCGGAAATGCCCAAATCGACCACTGTAAAGAATAAAGCCATGAACAATACAGTCGTTACTACAACGATTGTATATTTGGTAAGCTCCTTGCGTTTCGGCCAGCTTACTTTTCGCATTTCGCGAGCGACTCCGCTGAAAAATTCGGTAAATCGTTTCATGAATGTACCTCCAAGCATTAGAAGCTTCTGTCAAATCTATTTATAAAACGGTTATTTCGTTTCTTTATGAATCGAGTGTGAGTTGCACGTACTGCAAAATTTCTTGATTTCCAGTCGTTCGCCGCTTGTAGATTGTTTGCTCTCATAACTATAATTTCTTGAACCGCAATCAGAGCATGCAAGAACTATTTTTTTTCGCATTAAGATACACCTATCCTATCTACTATATCCATAAAACCTTATCACGGCTGTTTTTTATTGTCAATATCAAAGCGGGTTCCATCCATTATGGACACCGGAAATCAAAACGTCGGTTACTCAACATCCATTAAAATTTTTAGTGAATAATAAACTTCCATGTGGAGAAGGGACAGATGAAATTAAGCGGAAAAAGCGGAGGGATTATAAACTGATTTCCCTTACTTCCAGATAGCGCTCGAGCTTTCTTTTCACCCGCTGAAGGGCGTTGTCGATTGACTTAACATGCCGGTTCAACTCTTCCGAAATTTCTTGGTAGGTTTGTCCATCCAGGTAAAGAGCTAACACTTTTCTCTCAAGATCACTCAGGAGCTCGGCCATCTTTAATTCGATATCGTCAAACTCTTCTTGGTTGATGATCAGTTCTTCCGGGTCCAAAACTTTTGTACCCGATATGATATCCATTAGAGTTCGGTCCGATTCTTCATCATAGATGGGCTTGTCCAGGGAAACATAGGAATTGAGCGGAATATGTTTTTGACGTGTTGCTGTTTTGATAGCTGTAATGATCTGCCTCGTAATGCATAGTTCTGCAAATGCTTTAAAAGAAGATAACTTATCCCCTTTAAAATCACGGACGGCTTTATATAAACCAATCATACCTTCTTGCACGATGTCTTCCTTATCGGCACCAATCAAGAAATAAGTCCTTGCCTTCGCTCTTACAAAATTACGATACTTTTGGATCAAATAATCAAGTGCTTCACTGTCTCCAGTGTGCACCAACCCTATCAATTCATCATCCTCAAACTGCAGATACTTTTCGTTCAGTTTCATTCCGAATTTGAGACCCACATTATATCCCCCTGACCTGACTCAGATAGAAATATTATACAGCAGGTAAATTTTACCCGTCAATGGTTCAAATTTTACCCCGACGCCATTTTTCGAAAATTTCTGCCACTTCTTCACTTAAAGGAATTTTAGCCACGGGTCTTATCGTCGTTGTTTTTCTTACATCTTTCTTGATTTCGCCTTGAATTTCTTCCATTTCAATAAGCAGTTCACGAGCGGATTTCCTTAGGGCCCCTTGGCCAAAGATCACCCACTGTTCCGTGAAGTCAGAGGTTGCCACTTGAATTTGCGTTTTGACATTATTCAGTTCAATCGCCATCTTTTCTATTCTTTCATCCGCAGTTTCATTTTCTTTTGTAAAAATTACGTCAACTTTGTGATTTTTGAATATGCGGGCAATTCCCTGAACATATTGAGCGTCAAATACGACAATTACACGGTATCCGGTAAATGCTTGATATTCCGCCATCATTTCTATCAGCCTATCTCTTGCAGCAGCAAGATCCCGTTCTTTTAATTCTCTCAGTTCCGGCCAAGCTCCAATAATGTTATAACCGTCCACCAACAGAATATTCATTTCATCATTGTCCTAGAGGGTTTCTTTTTCTATAGACCTCATACATCAATAAACCGGCAGCTACCGATGCATTCAACGAGGTTACTTTTCCTGCCATAGGGAGGCGGATGAGAAAATCACATTTTTCCTTCATTAACCGGGCCATGCCTTTTCCCTCGCTGCCGATAACAAGTCCGATAGGCATCTTTCCGTCCATGTTACGGTAATCATCGCTGCCTTTCGCATCGGTACCGACTATCCATACCCCTCGCTCTTTCAGCTCTTCCACCGCTCTTGCTAAATTCGTAACGCGAGCTACCGGAATATATTCGATTGCACCCGTCGAAGCTTTTGCCACTGTCGCCGTCAAACCCACCGCTCTTCTTTTTGGGATGATGATCCCGTGGGCCCCGACTGCATCTGCCGTCCTCATGATCGAACCTAAATTATGCGGATCTTCAACTTCATCAAGGATCATGAAAAATGGTGCTTCATCCCGTTCAGCCGCTTTTGCGAATAGGTCATCCAGCTCCACATATTCATATGCAGCCACTTGTGCGATAACACCTTGATGGATGCCTTCTACCATTTGGTCAATTTTTTTCTTCGGTACGATTTGCAGGAATACCTTCTTTTCCTTCGCCAGACCGATGAGCGGTTGCATCGAGCCTTTTTGCGAGCCCTCGGCTATCCAAATTTTATTAATATCCCGTTCGGAACGAAGTGCTTCCATTACGGGGTTTCTGCCAATGATATATTCTTCACTCATGGGTTACTCCCCTTTTCTTCTTCAATGTATTCAATGGATTTTTTGATGAGTTCTTCCATTCTTTCTTTTCGGCCCGATAAATACAAAAATCCCACAAGTGCCTCGAAGGCCGTACTGTAGCGATACGTTTGCACATCTGTATTCTTCGGTACCGTACCGGATTTTGCATTTCGTCCGCGCCGAACGACAGCGGATTCCTCTTCCGATAACCAATCTGACTCCAGGAAAAAGTGGATGATTTTATTTTGCGCTTTAGCAGCTACAAAAGATGTAGCCTTTTTGTGGAGCAGATTGGGCTTGACCGCTCCTTTTTGAATGAGGTGATGCCGTATATACGTTTCGTATACAGCATCCCCGATATATGCTAAAGCAAGACTATTCAGCATTTTGGCATCTACCTTACTATCGTAATGAAGCATTAATTACCCTCTTTTCCATCTTGTACCTTGAGGGGTATCCTCTAATATGATATTCATGTTTTTCAAACGATCACGAATTTCATCAGATAACCCAAAATTGCGGTCTTTCCGCGCTTGAATTCTCTGCTGTATCAAGCCTTCAATTTCTTCATCCAAAAGCCCCTCTTCTTCAAGGGATAAACCTAGGACAGAAAATAAGATGTTGAATTTATCAAGGAAAGCGTCAATCACTTCCTTGTCCGTGTTCTTCTCCATCAAGTAATAATTTGCCTGTTTGGAAAGTTCAAAGAGCATGGATATTGCATTAGCTGTATTGAAATCATCGTCCATTTCCTTAATGAATTGTTCATGTAATTCATTCAGTTTCTTCAACCAGTCATCATTATTCTCAGTCAATCCGTCACTAACTTGAAGGCGATGCTTTAAGTTTTGATAAGATGTCCTTAAGCGATCGAGGGACGCTTTTACATTTTCAAGCACTTCTTCACTATAATTGATGGGATGACGGTAATGTACAGATAACATAAAGAAGCGTAACACTTGTGGATCATGCTTCTTTATGATGTCATGCACAAGGACGAAATTGCCTAAGGACTTAGACATTTTTTCATTCTCAATATTTATATACCCGTTATGCATCCAATAATTCGCAAAGGCCTTACCCGTCAAAGCTTCGGATTGTGCAATTTCATTTTCATGATGCGGGAAAGCCAGATCTTGACCTCCTGCATGAATATCGATTGTATCGCCCAAATACTTTTTGACCATTGCGGAGCATTCTATATGCCAGCCAGGACGCCCCTTACCCCAAGGGCTTTCCCAAGATATTTCATCATCCTTTGCCGTTTTCCAAAGGGCAAAATCAAGGGCATCTTGTTTTTTCTCCCCTATTTCAATACGTGCACCCACCCTCAGCTCATCGATGGACTGGTGTGAAAGTTTTCCATACCCCTCAAACTTACGAGTTCGGTAATACACATCCCCTTCAGATTCATAAGCGAATCCTTTCTCAATTAATGCCGAGATGAATTCAATGATTGCATCCATGTTCTCCATTACGGTTGGGTGAGCATCGGCTTTTTTGCAGCCCAATGCCGACACGTCTTCAAAATAAGCCTTGATGAAACGCTCTGATATGGTTGGGACATCTTCCCCCAATTCTTTTGCCGCACGAATCAGCTTATCATCCACATCCGTAAAGTTCGAAACGAATTGCACATCATATCCGCGGTAATCCAAATACCTACGAACGGTATCGAATACGATTGCCGGTCTTGCATTACCAATATGAATGTAATTATAGACAGTGGGTCCGCATACGTACATCTTCACCTTTCCCTCTTCCATCGGGACGAAGGTTTCCTTTTTTCTTGTAGCTGTGTTATATATTTTAATCGCCATATTATAGGCTCCTTTCCTTCTGCTTCTCTTCAGCCATCTTCGCTCTTAAGGCCCTGATTTCACTGTCCAATTCCTTAAAGCGATCAGCGATTGGATCAGGAAGATCACAATGATTTAGATCTTTGTTGATTTTGATGCCATCTTGAATGACCACTTTACCTGGAATGCCCACCACTGTGGAATTAGGTGGCACTTCCTTTAAAACGACCGATCCTGCACCGATTTTCGAGTTTTCCCCAACAGTGATGGAACCCAGCACTTTTGCTCCTGTAGCAATCAATACGTTATCCTTAATCGTAGGATGCCGTTTTCCCTTTTCCTTTCCTGTCCCCCCAAGGGTTACACCTTGAAAGACAGATACATTGTCGCCAATTTCACAAGTTTCGCCAATGACGATCCCCATTCCATGGTCAATGAAGAAACGACGGCCAATCGTAGCACCTGGATGAATTTCAATTCCGGTAAAAAACCGACTGATCTGAGATATACTTCTTGCCAGGAAAAAGAATTTCCTCTTAAATAGTGCGTGAGCCATCCTATGACTCCAAATCGCATGTAAACCCGCGTACGTCAATATGACTTCCAAATAGCTGCGCGCAGCAGGATCTTGATCAAAAACCACTTCGATATCCTCTTTAAACATCTTTAACAAAATGATTCCCCCCTATGTTTTCCAACATCCCCTTTGAAGCTTTTAAAGCATATAAAAAAGCGTCTCTGTCCAAATAGACAGAGACGCTTTAAGCGCGGTTCCACTCTGTTTGGAATGTTCGAAGCAGGTAAAGCTTTTTCCTGTTTTTTCATCCCCAACTTTAATCCCTGTAACGGAGGACATTCCGCCTGTGCCTACTATTGGTTAGTTCAGCAAAGGACTCAAGGGTGCATTTCAGAAAACGAGAGGCTTGAACCACTTTCAGCAGGTTATGGTTCTCTCTAAAAAGCTTCGTTTACTTACTTCTCCCCATCTACGCGTTCTTTTGTAAGATTATTAAATACTATATTACATTTTTGACAAATTGTTAATATAAAATACTCTGAATACGCTGTTTAATTTTTTCCTTGCCGAGTAATGAAATCGCCTTAGGCAAGTCAGGACCATGAGTTTGACCGGTGACGGCCGCCCTTATCGGCATGAATAATTTTTTCCCTTTATGGCCTGTGCTTTTTTGTACGGCTTTAATCGACTTCTTGATTTCATCCGCGTTAAATTCTTCAAGGCCGTCGATCTCCTGAAGGAAGGCTTTCATGACTTCCGGCACCTGTTCTTCAGCCAGCACTTCCTTGGCTTCTTCCTCGAACACGACCTCATCCTTGAAGAACAGTTCAGATAACTCGACTATTTCCGCTCCATAGCTCATCTGCTCTTGAAAAAGGGAAACTAGCCCATGTACCCACTCTTCTTCTTCGGCGGTCAGTGTCTCTGAAACCTTCCCGGCTTTAATTAAGTGAGGCAATGACAATTCCACTGCACGATTTCCGTCCAATTGCTTCACATATTGGTTATTCATCCATGTAAGCTTTTGTTTATCGAAAAGTGCAGGTGATTTAGACAGCCGATCGGCATCGAAAAGATTAATGAATTCTTCCTTCGTGAAAATTTCTTCTTCCCCGACCGGAGACCATCCTAGTAATGTAATGAAATTGAATAAAGCTTCAGGTACATAACCAAGCTCTTCATATTGCTCAATGAATTGAATGATGGACTCATCACGTTTACTCAGTTTCTTCCTGCTTTCGTTTACAATCAGCGTCATATGTCCGAATGCCGGCGGTTCCCAGCCGAAAGCTTCATAAATCATCAGTTGTTTCGGAGTATTGGAGATATGATCATCACCGCGAAGGACATGGGATATCTTCATCAAGTGATCATCGACGGCCACTGCAAAGTTATAGGTTGGAATGCCATCTTTTTTAACGATGACAAAATCACCAAAGCCATCCGCTTCAAATGAAACCTCATCCTTAACCATATCTTTGAAAGTAAGGACCTTCCCAGCTGGAACGGCAAAGCGAATGCTCGGTTTTCTTCCTTGAGCCACTAGTTCCGCTTGCTCTTCTTCAGTTAAATGCTTGCATTTCCCTGAATATTTTGGTGTTTCATTCCGTTCGACCTGTCCTTCACGCTCTGCTTCAAGCTCTTCTTCCGTACAATAGCATTTATATGCCAAACCCTTGTCTAAAAGTTCTTGATACAATTCCTGATAAAGGTCGTTCCTTTCTGATTGGCGATATGGACCGAATTCACCGCCAACATCAACACCTTCATCCCAATCCATACCAAGCCATTTCAAATATTTAAGCTGACTTTCCTCTCCGCCTTCAATATTTCTCTTTTGGTCGGTATCTTCAATACGGATGATGAATTTCCCGCCTTTATTTCGTGCGTATAAATAATTAAATAAAGCAGTCCGTGCATTACCAATATGTAAATGTCCAGTCGGACTCGGTGCATAGCGAACTCGAATATCGCTGCTCATGATATATATAGACCTCCCAGTCGTTCTATTCTATTGTATATATTATCATTTAAATACATTGGGATAAAGGCATCCACTCTAAAAACGAAATTAGTTTGATTTAACCAATAAAACCACAGCCTGTGCCGCGATTCCTTCGCTCCTGCCTGTAAATCCAAGTTTCTCGGTAGTGGTCGCCTTTACATTAATCCTGTCTATCGAGGCATCTAAAAGTTCAGCAATCCTGCCTCGCATTTCCTCAATGTATGGTGCCATTTTCGGGCTTTGTGCAATGATTGTACAATCCGCATTGCCTAGCGAATATCCTTCATTTTTTACGATCGCCCAAATATGCTGCAGCAGTTTTGCCGAATCGGCATCTTTAAATTCAGGATCGGTATCCGGAAAATGCTTACCGATATCCCCTGCACCAATTGCCCCCAAGCAGGCATCAGCAACAGTGTGCAGAAGGACATCCGCATCCGAATGACCCAGCAAACCTTTCTCATACGGAATCGTAATCCCGCCAATAATCAAAGGTCTCCCCTCCACAAGCTGATGAACGTCATATCCTTGTCCTATTCTAAACATATCATTCTCCCCAATCATCGTTTTCCACGTTGTTGTTTATGTAAAATCGCTTCTGCAAAATAAAGGTCTTCCTGAGTCGTAATTTTAATATTATCATAATTGCCCTCAATAATAACTACCTGTTCACCGATCCGTTCTAGCAAACTTGCATCATCCGTCCCTAAAAACGCTTCAGCCTCTGCCTGTTCATATGCACTTTTTAATATGGATACACGAAAAGCTTGTGGAGTTTGTACCGCCCACAAGCTTGCTCGTTCCACTGTTTCCACTACCTTATTGTTTGATGCTTTTTTAATCGTATCCTTGACGGGCACTGCAATGACGGCCCCTCCATGAAGGGAGGCTGCAGTAGTCAATTCACTGATTTGCCCATGATTGATAAAAGGGCGGGCACCGTCGTGAACCAGGATGATTTCTTCTCCTGCATGTTGCAGTCCATTATAAACGCTTTGTTGGCGCTCCTTGCCGCCCATGACCAGTTTCTTGACCTTTTTAAGCCCATAGGCTGCAATCAATTGACTGAAATAATCCTTTTCTGCCGGGTTTATCGAAAGGATGATTCCCCTGCAGTCAGGATCTTCTTCGAAGACACGCAGTGTATAAACAATAATCGGGATGCCCGATAGTTCAATAAAAAGTTTATTCTTGCCCGCCTTCATTCTTTTGCCTTGTCCAGCTGCAGGTATCACTACTTCATAAAACATAACGGTTTCTCCTACTCTTCTTTATAATGCTTTTTCTAATAGTTTCGGTTTAGCGAATATCATACGGCCTGCAGAAGTTTGCAATACACTTGTGACAAGTACATCGATCCGTTTCCCGATATGGTCACGGCCACCCTCGACAACGATCATGGTGCCATCGTCTAAATAAGCGATGCCCTGATTCTGCTCTTTCCCGTCCTTGATGACCTGAACATTCATCTCTTCCCCAGGAAGGACAACAGGTTTTACGGCATTGGCCAGGTCATTGATATTAAGGACCGCCACATTTTGAAACTCGCATACTTTGTTTAAATTAAAATCATTGGTAACGACCATTCCGCCCGATATTTTGGCAAGTTTAACCAGTTTGCTGTCCACTTCCTGAATGTCCTCAAAATCCCCCTCGTACATCTCCACTTTAATCGGAAGGTCTTTTTGAATCCGATTCAAGATATCCAAACCACGTCTTCCACGATTCCTTTTCAATGCATCAGATGAATCGGCAATATGCTGCAGTTCGTTTAATACGAATTGAGGAATCACTATGGTACCCTCCAGAAACCCTGTCTGGCAAATATCCGCAATTCTGCCATCAATGATCACGCTTGTATCGAGAATCTTCAGCCGCTTGCTATAGCCCTCTTCATCCTCTTCGCCCGCTTCACCATCAGTGTTCTTTTTCTTATTGCTTTTCGTGAATAAACTCAATAGCTCATCACGCTTTTTAAAGCCCACCTGAAAACCAAGATAACCAAATAAAAGCGTAAGGATGATGGGAACCACTGTATTTAAAATAGGAACCTTGATGGCACTGAAGGCAGAGCCAACCAAGAACGCCGCAAGCAGTCCCACTAAAAGACCGACGCTGCCAAAGATTATATCCGTAATTGGTATCTTTACAAGCTGTTCCTCCAGCCACTTCATAAAATAGATCACATGATCTACTGCCCAAAAAGTTATAAGATAAAAGATAATGGCACCCAACAGTACACTTACATAAGGATTGTTTATTAAAGCAATATCATCTGCATGTAAAACAATTAATAATTCTGGAATAAGTAACATACCAAGTGTTCCGCCGACTATTAAGAAGCATGCTTGTATAATGCGTTTTAACATCCCTTTCACCTCCTTCTACTCATTATTGACCAATAAAATAAAATGAAACCTTCGAAAATTCGTTTTCATTATATACGTTAAATTCACTTAAGGAATTAGTGGATTTACAAATATGATTTCTTCTCTTTTTCGTAATATTAGCCTAGCACCCTGAGTTTTGAGTGTCAAAAATAAACACCAATCAATTTCAAGCTAGTTCAGGGGAATTTTAAAAGGCCGGCTTCACCTACATCCTTCTATTTGTGACAAGCTGATTTTTTAAAATCCTGAGTCCTTCTTTGATTTTATTGGCCCGTACTTCGCCTATGCCCTCCACATCGTCGAGGTTTTCAACCGTAGCTTTATTGACTTCACTAAAGCTTCCGAACTGTTTCACTAAATTTTCGATGATCAAACCCGGCAAGCGTGGGATTTTATGAAGAATACGGTAACCACGGGGATGTACTGACTCATCAAGGTGTATGTATCCATGATAGCCCAGCACCTTTAGAAGAATGCTTTCATCCAGTTTTTCCTGCATGGCCAACTCTTGAAGCCTAAAAATGATTTCCTCGGGATCTTCATCATTACTGGAGGTATAATCCTTGATAAGCCATTTTCCTTCCGTTTCAATATCTGCCAGGATTTCATTCATTTGCAAACGGATCAATCTTCCTTCCGTACCAAGCTCATTAAGGTACGTTAATAGCTCCGCCTTGATTCTGAGCACCATTACATACCGGTGAAATACCTGCAAAAGGTCGGCATAAGTCACGATTTCCTCGAACTCGAGCGCTCCTAAAACCGATATGCTCTGCTGCAGGACCACCTTGTATTTTTCCAGGGTCTGGATGGCCAAATTGGCCTTGGCAAGTATGACTCCTATATCTTTAAGGGCGTATCGGAAATTGCCTTGATATAAAGTGATGACATTCCGACGTTGTGAGATTGCGACGACCAGCGACTTGGTCTCCCTGGCCACACGTTCCGCTGTTCTATGCCTCATTCCCGTTTCAGTGGAAGGTGTACTGTTATCCGGCACTAGTTGGGCATTTGCGAATATGATCTTATCGGCTGTTTCATTTAAAATGATGGCCCCGTCCATCTTTGCCAACTCATATAATGTGCTGGGGGTACAGCTGCAGTTGATTTCGAAGCCGCCATCCACGATCACCCGAACCTTCTCATTATATCCGACCACTATCAAACCACCTGTATTTGCCCGCAGGACATTTTCAATCCCCTCCCGAAGCGGGGTACCCGGAGCAACAATTTGCAGAATTTCCAATTTTGTTTTCTCATACCCTTTTTTATCTGTCATACTTAACCCCCTAACGATTGTTTAAGAGCCTCCGAAACCGATGAAACACCAACGATCTTAATACCCTTCGGCGCGGTCCATCCTCCTATATTATTAGCCGGTATGATAACCCGCTCAAACCCTAATTTTGCTGCTTCCTGCACCCTTTGTTCAATTCTTGACACCCTTCTTACCTCACCAGTCAGCCCCACTTCACCAATGATGCAATCGGCAGGGTTTGTTGGTTTATCACGGAAGCTTGAAGCAATGCTTATTGCGACGGCGAGGTCAATTGCAGGTTCATCCAGCTTGACACCACCAGCAACCTTTAAATACGCATCTTGGTTTTGGAGCAGCAAGCCCACTCTCTTTTCCAGAACAGCCATTAAAAGCGAAACTCGATTGTGGTCGATTCCCGTGGCCATTCGCCTCGGATTGCCAAAACTCGTAGGGGAAATCAATGCTTGAATTTCGACTAGCACCGGCCTTGTGCCCTCCATGGAGGCGACGACTGTGGAACCCGAGGCTCCTTGCGACCGTTCTTCAAGGAAAATTTCCGATGGATTCGCGACCTCTTCCAATCCATGTTCTTTCATTTCAAAAATACCCATCTCATTCGTCGAACCAAAGCGATTTTTAACCGCACGTATAATTCGATATGTATGGTGTCTTTCACCTTCAAAATATAAAACTGTATCAACCATGTGCTCAAGCAGCCGTGGTCCCGCAATGGCCCCTTCCTTTGTTACGTGTCCGACTATAAAAATCGCGATCCCGTTTGTTTTAGCAATGCGCATGAGTGAGGCTGTGCACTCCCTCACTTGTGAAACGCTTCCCGGGGCAGATGTAACTTCCGAATGGTATACCGTTTGAATGGAGTCAATGATGACCAAATCCGGTTTTACATCCGTAATTGCCTGTTGGATATAATCCATATCGGTTTCAGCATAAACGAATAGATTTTCCGACATGGTCCCAAGCCGATCCGCTCTCAATTTGGTCTGCTTGACTGATTCTTCACCTGAAATATAAAGCACTTTTTTCTGTTTATGCGCCAATTGGGATGAGACCTGTAAAAGCAGTGTGGACTTACCGATACCAGGGTCCCCTCCGATCAATACAAGTGATCCCTGTACGATCCCGCCCCCAAGAGCACGATTCAATTCCATTAAATCCGTCTTAATCCGGGGTTCTTTTTCTGATTGAATAGTCGTTATCGGTGCTGCCTTCTCACGTTCCCCGGAACCTCTAACTTCTGAATTGGTAAACGCACCTTTTCTGGCAGGTTTAACGATTTCGGTTTCCTCGACCATTTTGTTCCATTCACCGCACCCTGGACATTTCCCCATCCATTTAGGGGACTCATATCCACAAGACTGACACATAAATTTTGTTTTTTTCTTTACAGCCATAAATTACTCCTTTTCCTTTGGAAAAAATATCTATATTAAGGATATTATACCTCGGTTTTATTTAAACCTTCTTAAGACTAAGTTTTTTTAAAAAAATATTCATTGTGCTTATCCCATTTATACTCAAATCTACCTATAGATAAAAAACAGAGGTACACTGCAAAAGAATCTGCGTGTACCTCGAAGTTTAGAATCAGGTTATTCACTTACATTAACAGGCTCGCCTTGTCGGATTGCAAACTCATTATTCACGACATCCATTACGACCGTTTGCCCTTTTTTCACGTTGCCCTTAAGCAACTCTTCGGATAGATAATCTTCTACATGCTTCTGAAGTGCCCTGCGGATTGGACGTGCCCCATATTCCGGGTCAAAACCTTCCGTAGCAATTTTTTCTCTAGCCGCATCTGTCAGCTCCAAGTATATCTCCTGTTCTTTCAAACGGGTAGTAAGCTGATTTGACATTAATGTAACGATTTGTTTCAAATGATCCTTCTCTAATGAGTGGAACACGATAGTTTCATCAATACGATTCAGGAATTCCGGACGGAATGCACGTTTGAGTTCTTCCATCACTTTCCCTTTCATATTTTTATAGTCCTGGCCAGTATCCTGGATGTTAAACCCGACATACTTATCAGTTTTCAAGGCCGATGCCCCTACATTCGATGTCATAATCAGGATGGTGTTCCTGAAATCGACGGTACGCCCCTTGGAATCTGTCAGTCTTCCGTCCTCCAATACTTGAAGAAGAATATTGAAGACATCCGGATGCGCCTTTTCTATTTCATCAAGCAGAACGACGGAGTAAGGTTTCCTCCGCACTTTTTCCGTTAACTGACCGCCTTCTTCGTATCCAACATATCCTGGAGGGGATCCAACAAGGCGTGAAGTCGAATGTTTCTCCATATATTCGGACATATCGATGCGGATCATGGCATCTTCATCACCAAAAATGGATTCAGCTAAAGCACGGGCCAGCTCGGTTTTACCAACCCCTGTAGGTCCCAAGAAGATGAATGAACCAATCGGACGTTTAGGATCTTTCAAACCTGCCCTTGCACGTCGTACTGCTTTGGAAACAGCAATGACAGCCTCTTCCTGCCCAATTACACGATCATGGAGGATGGACTCCATATTAAGCAGTTTGTCTGACTCTGTTTGCGCCAATTTAGTGACTGGAACCCCCGTCCAACTGGATACGACGTGTGCAATGTCATCCACAGTCACTTCACTGTTCTCCTGCCCTTGTTTTTCTTTCCAAGTTTTTTTCGTTTCTTCCAGTTGTTCTCTTAAGCGTTGTTCTGTATCGCGAAGCGAAGCTGCTTTTTCAAATTCCTGACTCTGAACGGAAGCATCCTTTTCCTTACGAACATCATCCAGCTTCACTTCAAGTTCTTTTAAGTTAGGTGGCGTAGTGTATGAACGCAGCCTAACCTTTGAACCAGCTTCATCAATCAAGTCAATCGCTTTATCCGGTAAAAAGCGATCGGAAATATAACGGTCGGATAATTTGACTGCGGCATCAATCGCTTCGTCAGTAATCGATACACGGTGATGTGCCTCATAACGGTCACGCAGTCCCTTGAGAATTTGGATGGATTCCTCAATGGTCGGCTCATCGACTTGGATTGGCTGGAAACGGCGTTCAAGCGCAGCATCCTTTTCAATATACTTACGATACTCATCCAAAGTCGTGGCTCCGATACATTGCAATTCACCTCGGGCCAATGATGGTTTAAGGATATTGGAGGCATCAATGGCACCTTCTGCACCACCTGCACCAATCAATGTATGCAATTCATCGATGAATAGGATGATATTACCCGCCTGACGTATTTCATCCATAACTTTCTTCAACCGGTCCTCAAATTCACCCCGGTATTTAGTACCAGCCACAACAGTACCCATATCAAGTGTCATTACTCGTTTATCACGTAAAATTTCAGGTACCTCATTATTGATGATCTGTTGGGCAAGCCCTTCAGCAATGGCTGTTTTACCAACTCCAGGTTCACCGATCAATACTGGGTTATTTTTTGTACGGCGGCTTAATACCTCGATGACACGCTGTATTTCCTTGCTTCTTCCGATAACGGGATCCAAACTTCCTTCCCTGGCAATTGCCGTTAAATCACGGGCAAGGCCATCCAGTGTCGGCGTGCTTGCATTTGAAGCGGCTGAACCTTGATGACCACCCGATTCATTGCTTCCCAGAAGTTGTAATACTTGTTGTCGAGCCTTATTTAAACTTACTCCCAGATTATTCAATACGCGGGCAGCTACACCTTCCCCTTCTCGGATAAGACCTAAAAGAACATGCTCTGTCCCAACATATGAGTGACCTAATTTTCTTGCCTCATCCATGGAAAGCTCAATGACTTTCTTGGCTCTTGGGGTATAATGTATCGTTTGAGCCGTATCCTGTCCACGGCCTATTAGATTTTCCACTTCTTTCTGAATCTTATCCGGACCCAATCCAAGAGCATATAACGCTTTGGCTGCAATACCATCACCTTCTCGGACAAGGCCCAGTAAAATATGTTCCGTGCCAATATTATTATGACCTAAACGGATTGCCTCTTCTTGGGCTAATGCTAATACTTTCTGGGCTCTTTCAGTAAAACGACCAAACATCATAGGGAATTCCTCCTTAAGAATTTTCGTTTTGAATAAAGTTGCTGGCAAATCTCCAAGTTATGGAAAAAACTTCTTCTTGCTCCATATCTATTACATGAAATTTGATTCCCCCTAAAGGGGTCAGTGACCTCTATGAGGAGGAAGATTCCGTGAAATTCAAGCGTTCCCGGATGAGTGCTGCTCTACGGATATCCCTTTCATGGGGCCTTAAAGGGCCACCCGCGTACTTTTGTAAAAATCCCGGCTGCGTCAAAATCATCAACTCATTTAGAATGCTTTTAGAAATATTCTTTATATACCCAAGATCTATCCCTAATCTAACATCGGAGATACAGGTAGCTGCTTCCTTGGTCTCGATGATGCGCGCATTGGACAATATCCCATAAGAACGGAAAATTCTATCTTCTAATTGTATGTGGGAAGTCCTCGCTAATGCATCCCTCGCTGACCGTTCCTGGGCTATGATTTGTTGCACTACACTTGTTAGATCTTCAACAATATCCCTTTCCGACTTTCCAAGAGTAATTTGATTGGAGATTTGAAAAATATTCCCCAAGGCTTGACTGCCCTCTCCATAAATCCCTCGAACCACCAACCCCAATTGATTGATAGCCGGTATGATATTATTCATCTGCTGTGTAAGGACAAGGCCCGGCAGATGCATCATGACAGATGCTCTTAATCCTGTTCCCACATTAGTCGGACAACTAGTTAGGTATCCTCTTTCCTCATCATATGCATAGTCTATGGATTCTTCAATCCAATCGTCAAGAACATTTGCAATCTTTAAGGTTTCCTTTAGCTGCAAACCCGACATTAAACATTGAATACGGAGATGATCCTCTTCGTTTATCATGATACTTATTTCTTCATTTTCCGAAAGGAGACATGCGCTTTTCGCTGAATCTTCAACTAAATGGGGACTGATTAAATGTTTTTCAACGAGAACGCGCTTTTCCAGTGGCTGCAATTGGTCAATCTCTAAAAGTTCCAGTTTTCCAATTTCCGGGGTTACTTCCTCTTCGATTCTTTTTTTGACCAATTCAATGATTTCTTTAGCCTCTTCGTTAGAAAAGGAGGTTGGGAAGGTAAAGTCTTTAAAATTCCTGGCCAGTCGAATCCGCGAACTCAATACAATATCGATTTCCGGCCCTTCGGCACTCATCCAGGAACTCAAGGCGTTTTCTACAAACTTTTCCAAGCTCATAATTCCCCGCCTCCCTCTTGCGCTTCATATCTTTTTTCAAGGGAACGGACCTTATCTCTTACCTCTGCCGCTTTCTCAAACTCCTCTTGATCAATGTGGACCTTTAAAACTTCTTTTAAATCCATAATTTGCTTTCGAAGATGTATGGTGCCACCAATCCTTTTTGGAATTTTCCCTATATGTGCTGTATTGCCGCTATGAACCCTCTTTAAAATGGGATTTAACTGTTCATTGAACGTTTTATAACATTCGGCACAGCCAAACTTACCAATATGGACAAATTCTTTATAAGATCGATGGCAATGCGGGCAACGCCTCTCTTCCGTTTTGGGAAATGCATTTGCCTTCGTCTGTTGAATATTCGACTCCATATTCAACAATCCTGCTAATAAATTATTTATTGAAAAACCAGGTCCACCTGCATCCATGAATATTTCACCTTTTTCCTGAGCACATTTCTCACAAATCATGACTTCAGTCTTTTTTCCGTTGATGATTTTGGTGAAGTGCAGGGTAGCAGGCCTTTGATGACATTCTTGGCAAATCAACGTTCATCACCTCTGCCAGTTTCATTTATATTTTAAAGTCGTAAGCATCGCAGTTAAAATTCTTGCTCTAAGCTCATCGCGGTCAGGTAGGTCGATATATATCACCGATCTATCTATGACGCTCATCATAATCTTTGCTTCTCTTTCATTAATGACGTCTTCATTCATCAGCCTTGATATTACTCCTTCAGCCATCGATTGGGTAACCCTTGAACCAATAAGCGATAATAATTGGTTGATAAGTTGCACGGAATCCTGAGATTCGACTTTCATGATGCGAATGTAACCGCCACCTCCACGCTTACTCTCTACAACATAACCTCTCTCGATGGTAAACCTGGTATTGATTACGTAATTGATTTGAGAAGGAACACACTGAAATTTATCTGCTATTTCACTTCTTTTAATCTCTAAGATATCTTTTTGACTTATCTCAAGTACTTGCTTCAAATAAGTTTCGATAACATCAGATATGTTTCTCACTCAGCCTCCTCCATTCTGACTTTGACTATATTTGACTATTATTATACAAGGAAAAATGCATTTTGCAACTTAAACGCACTCACTTTATGTATTATCCATTTTCTCCAAATTATATGTAGTTACATACCCCATTGAACATTAAAGTTTAAATATCTTACATAAATACCCTAAAAAGATACATGCAAAACCTGAAATTTTTCTTCTCTCATAAGGTTTTCACCACTTAAATTCTTCCCTATTCCAGATGATACTGTAACCAATTCAAATAAGGCCAGCCCTATGATGTCCGTGAAATAAAAACCCTTTTTATATTACGAACAACAAAAAAGACCAGCCGGATGGCTGATCTTTTTAAATGGCTTGGCGGCGTCCTACTCTCACAGGGGGAAACCCCCAACTACCATCGGCGCTGAAGAGCTTAACTGCCGTGTTCGGA
>NZ_JBNNUC010000013.1:0-44112 GCF_050279365.1 Peribacillus sp. NPDC094092
GCTCGACTTGCATGTATTAGGCACGCCGCCAGCGTTCGTCCTGAGCCAGGATCAAACTCTCCGAAGAAATGTTTGACTTGCTCATTTGCTTTTTTTGATAGTGTGTGCTCACTTAAAATTAAACGTTGGCGCTTTGTTTTGTTCAGTTTTCAAAGAGCAATTGTTGATGTTTTTTTCAACTTAATCATCTTAACATAACGTTTGAACAGTTGTCAACTTCTACGAAGTATTTCTAATTGTTAAATCGCTCCTTAATTAGGCGACTTTATTATCATACTTCTATTTTTCTTTAGTGTCAACATATAATCCGTAAAATAAGAATCTCTAATAACACTTTATATTGATTGGTATTGTGAGCGATGTTTGCCTGCTGTTAAAAGTAACGTGGCCAAGCTTCCCTATAGCCGTCTATTCACCTGGGGAAAAGGCCAGGCCAAATGAAAAAAGCCCCCGATACCGAGAACTCTTTAGTACCATTGGGGGATTATAAAACAAACTAATAAAAGGACTACATTATATGTCCACAGTGAAGATTCTGTTACTCTCTATACAAAAAATATCCCCCATACAGTATTAACTGTAGAGGGGCTACGTTTTTCCATACAAAGGACTATATATATATTTCCGAATAAGGAATCTATGCCAATTAATATAAAAAGAAAAACCCCATACAGCTAGAAACCGTACAGGGGGACGGGTGGGCTATCTACTTGGGGGAGGTCCCCATGTATGTATATTCCCAGGAGGTAAATTCGGGACCTCACCTGTACGAAGACACAAAGATAAGTACATTAGGGGACATGAATTTGAGTACATAGAGTAATTGATCCACTCAAAACCGCACCAATTCAATCTCTAACTGTTTTGAGATACAAAATCGATTACATTATAAACAATACAATCATACAAATTTATCTGTCAACACAAAGGGGAAGGCAATATCTATACCCTCGCCTTTTTCGAACAACATATTTTTTTAATCTTCTTGATTATTTTATAAAAATGAACTAACCTGCCCCTATGTTTATTAATAACAAAATAAAAAGGACCTCTGGTCCTTTAAAAATACTTTCTATACAAATCTCTACGCATTGCAGTAAAATTAAAGGCATGAGCCCGGTAGATTACCAGGTTCATGCCTTCAAGGCTGCCCAAGTAAATAAAGTGTCTAACTTTTTGTTTTCACTACAGTCACAGCTCTTTAAAGAACTATTGCACCTGTTAGTTGAAAAAGAGTGATACAATAATAAAGCCAATTATGATTACAAGAATAAGAATTCTCGTCCTTTTCAAACCTAAGCTGCCAACTAAATCGAGATTTCCACTGTTCCGCTCTATTAAAAACTTCGTTCATATTCCCCGTCGGATTGCTTTTCAATTCTTCATGTGTCTTAATCTCTCTCTTTTTTTGTGTTTCCGTTACACATAACGTCCTTCTTGGCTAAGCTCACTGCGAATACACATTGAACACCGAACTCAGCATTAGATAAGATTCTCCTTTTATTATTAAGTTATACTCCTTTGGCTTTGTGATCGTTTTTCTAATATATCTTTTATTTTTTTCAGGTCTTTTTTGTTTGCTCTTTTCATCAATAAAGACATTAACGGAGTAAGTAACTTTGAAAATCCAATTGGAATACCTTTGTTTTGCAATGTCATTCTTGTTAAATTGTTGTCAATAGTTTCCCATGTGTAGGTTGTTTCCATTGGGAAAGGTCCATTAGCTGTTCTCATTACAAGTTTTTGTTCTGGAATAAATTCTACGATTTCGTAAATGTACGCAAGTTGTCGTCCTAAAAATTGTGCTTTGAATGCGATTCGAGAACCGATTGATAAAGGTTTTTGAGTTTGCCATTCTGCCGAATCGATATTTACATACCATTCTGGAGCATTATCAGGGTTTGCAGCATACTCTGCAACTCTGTTACGGGTACATTTTATTTTTATATCCGTTAAAACGTTAACCATATCATAATTATCCCTGATGCCATGCATCTGGGTTGTTGCCTTCCACATATTGCTTCAGAAAGTACATAAGTGTACCCCAAGTTGTATTAATCATCGCATATGGACCCTCCATAGACTCCCATCCTGAATGATTAAAGTTGACTATCGTTGCTCCGTTTTCATTAGAATTCAACTCGAAACGAATTTTGGTACCTTTCCATCCTGGCATATTATGCTGAGCCGTCCATTCTACCAGCCTACCTGGTACTAATTGATCAATATGCATTTGGAATACAGCTTGACGATTGTAAAAGCCAAATTCAGCAATGCTTCCTACTTGAGGATCAGCCCTAGCATCTGTTGTCCACCAACCCTTAAATCCTTCTGTTGTGGTAATAGCTTCGTATACTTTCTCAGGAGACGCGTTGATCATAATTTGATGTGGCATGATAATCATCATTCAGCCTCTTTTCTTCTTTTAGTTTTATAGTTACCTCTAAGATTGAGCTTTATTCCGATCTCTTTGGTGATTATTTACGTATCGATGTATTAAAAGATTCAGGACTGCTAGTTCCTTGCAATGTGGGAAGAAGCCCGTTAAATTATCTTAATGCTGATTAAAAGTTACTTTACAATTGCGCCCTATTGTTAAAGATTAATATTGTTATGGAATGCAACTCAATCCGACACGCTTATTGATCTATAGCACCCGTTAGCCATCCATGAAGCGAAAAAATCAGCGCTTCACCACAGAGCATGAAAATTGGTCCCTATGTCGATAATGTTTTAATGGCTGGCAAAGAAGGTCGTTGAACTATGGTGCCTTTGAGCCCATCCGTTAGTCTGACTCCGACGACCACGGTGTACCACCGACTGTCGCGCCCTTTATGGATAGCACTCACGGGAGATTAATCTTTTTTGGTCTCGCGCTAGCCTCTACTTAATTTGCTATGATTGGAGGTTTTTGTTTAACGATCTACCAAACTCAATCAGATCACTCATAAGGCTCAGCCTTTTTTTAACAAGCGTTTTTACTTGGTCTATTTGTTGTGGTTTTTACTGAATCTTGAGTTTTTTTATTTTTCATGAGAGCTCAACAAGAAAATAGTCTTCTCTATTTAGAGATAAGGTATTTTTCTTTGAAAATTGGACTTAATTCACTCCATACATCAAATTTATTACCATCTAAATCAAAGAAAATGAAATTCCTTCCAGAATGTCCTCTATTTTCAATTGCACCAACTCTAATCTGTTTATCGCTAAAATCTTCATGTATAGCTTCTAAAGCATTTATTCCATTAACTTCAAAAGTTATAGAAAAACGCTCAACACCGTAAATATCATAGAAATTTGAGCTTTGATTTTCATTAGATTTAACAAGGAAAACACTTTGGTTCGCAAAATTAAGAATTGCTTTGTCTTCGTCTTTATAGCTTAACTCTGCCCCCAATTTGTTTACATACCATTCAGAAGAAAGTTCTACATTTGAAACTGGGATATAAATAGTTCCTACCCTTAATAATTTTTTATTCACCCTGTTCGCCTCCTTTAATTACTTTAATAAACTCCTTCTCCACTAATATATTTTTCCCCTTTTAATTATCCATAATTCCCCTTTTACATATACAACTATCCTGCCCCGATAGTTCCATAAGAAAAGAGCTGCCTTAGAGACAGATCCGATCTTAGTTTAAGTGAAAAAATTCACATATTCTTCATTTTAGATTTATGTCCCCAGTTAGTGAAAAGTACCAATATCATCCTTACTTATAACTAAGATTGAAACAATAATCTAAAATTAATTTTTTCCAAGTGCTAACTTTATTCCTAAATAAATTAGTGCAATACCAGAAACTCGGTTAAAGATTCCTTCTACAGAAGGTTTTTTAAAGCACGAACTAATGTAAGTAAGAATGTAAAGATATAAAGTAAACCACAATAAAACAGTTATTATAAAAAGCCCTGCGAGTATCACTGACTGCAGAATTATATTTCCTTGTAAATTAATAAACTGTGGAAGAAAAGAAATATAAAACATAATGGCTTTAGGATTTAGAAGTGTACTTGATAATCCTTGGAAATTAGAAGTTTTTTTTGAGCAACTTGTAATTCAGCCTCTAAATTCGATTGAATTTCTGTGTTTTCTTTTTCTTTATTCTTTATACTAGAATGGATTGCATTAATTCCTAGATAAAGAAGATAAACACCTCCAGTATATTTGATGACTTCAAAAAGCACTATAGAATTTGCAATAATGGCAGTGAACCCAAGGATAGAGGCTGTTGCATAAATAATATGTCCTGTCACAACTCCATATGAAGTCACACGACCTGCATGTCTATTAATTGTAAGTGCATTTTTAGTAATCAAAATAAAGTCAGGCCCTGGAGTCGTAATGATAATAAGGGATACAAAAATAAACATATAATAATGTGACATACAAGCAAATCTCCTTCCATTCTTAATTAGCTACATGGGATTGAATCTCAACTTTAACGCGTTGTTTTTTTATGACTATCACAAATAGACTTGCTAGTACACAAAACATTCCTGCTAAAGCAAATGCCCATGAATATGAATTGAATATCTTATATATGAACCCTGCGCCACCTGCTGCTACAGCTGAACCTAATTGATGGGATGCAAAGAGCCAACCGTACACGATAACACTTTTCTCCATTCCAAAGATCTGTCTTGAAATGTTAATAGTTGGTGGTACAGTAGCAATCCAATCTAACCCATAAAACACAGAGAATATTATTAGAAAAATATAGGACCCATCAGAAAGCGCAAATGGGAGAAACATAAGTGAAGCTCCTCTTAAACTGTAATACCAAAACAACAGCCAACGATTATCGAACCGATCAGACAACCAACCAGAAAGAGTTGTTCCAACTAAATCAAACACACCCATTAATGAGAGCATGGAAGCTGCCGTTACAGCAGTAAAACCAAAGCCAATACAGTAAGAAATAAAATGTGTACCAATCAGTCCACTAGTGGAAAGACCACATATAAAGAAGCTTCCTGCTAGTAACCAAAATTCCTTTACTTTTACAGCTTCAAGTAAAGTTTGAAAGGCAATCGTTATAGGATTTTTCTTTTGTTCTACCTGATATACAGTTGAAGGCATTTCTTGTCCGTATGGAAGAAGACCCACTTCCAGAGGTGAATTTCTCATAAATAATAAGATAAAACCTAGCATAATGAGACTAAGACAAAGAATAAGGACCATAGCCCATTTCCAGGAATGGGTTTCTACAATCACCGCTAATAATGGTAAGAGAATTAATTGCCCTGTAGCTGTACTTGCAGTTAATATACCTAGCGCAAGTCCTCTTCTTTTTACAAACCATTGATTTGCAATATAAGGGCTTAGCACAGTTAAGAACAAACCAGAACCCAAACCGATAATGATTCCCCAAATCAAAACTAACTGCCAGGGCTTCACCATAAAAAAGGTGAGCAGGATACCCATCAATAATGTTACCATTGCTATTATCATCATTTTCTTTAAACCAACTACCTCTATTAAAGCAGCCATAAATGGACCTGATATACCGTATAGAAGAAGACTAATTGCAAAAGCAAATGAAATCGTTGACCGATCCCATCCAAATTCATCTTCAAAAGGAACGATGAAGACTCCAGATGAGGAACGTATAATACCTGCAGTTACAATAGAAAAAAACGCAATAAATAAAATAACCCAGCTATAATGAATATGTTTCAAGCCCTCACCCCTTATTTATTAAAACCAAATATATTGTAGAGTTACAAAAACAGTGGTTAATGTTTTCGTTATTAAATCTCAATATATAAATCGGCTACTGAATATAGAACTGCTCTTCCAGCCATCTTTACTCGAGTATCCTCATGTTTACAGTAAAGCGTTCCTCCTCTACTTGATAATTGTCTAGCCACCATTTCCTTTTTTTCTAGTCTATTTGCCCAGAACGGAATTAAGCTACAATGTAAGGAACCTGTTACGGGATCTTCGTTTACTTTTAACTTAGGAAAAAACGCTCTGGAAACAAAATCGAATTCGCTTCCTTGCGCCGTAACGCAAACACCCAAGCCTTCTGGCAATTTTTCTAATTTTGCAAAGTCAGGGCTTACGTTTCTGACTTCTTCCTCGGACTCTAATACGAAAACTAGATCTCTATTCAAAAATGTTTCCTTTGGCATGATCCCCAAAGCGCTGATCATTAGCTCTGTAACAGAAATCTGTTCTGAAGGAACAGAAGGGAAATCCAGTTCATATAAATCATCTTGCTTATTTACGGTCAACTCTCCACTAATTGTGCTGAACTTAACGCTATCTAATTTCATCTCATAATAATTAAGAATGATAAATGCTGTTGCTAACGTCGCGTGCCCACAAAGGTTAATTTCTCCTCCAGGTGTAAACCATCTCAGTCCATAATGTGTGCCATCTTTTACTGCAAATGCTGTTTCCGACAGGTTATTTTCAATGGCTATTTTCTGCATGAGTTCATCTGAAATCCAATCATTCATGATACATACTCCTGCTGGATTTCCTTCAAAAACCTTTTCTGCAAAAGCGTCAACTACAAAATATTTCATCTCAATTCCTCCAGTGTTATAATATGTTTAACAATTTATAGATAGTTTACATCTATTTGTATATAACACTCCACACCCATGTATAACACTTAAAGGAGATAAGGTCATGCACATTGAGATTCAACGCAATGCTGACATTTCAATAACGAAGCAAATATACCATTCCATTCTCGATCATATCCGTTCTAATCTCTTAGAAGAAAATTTACAATTACCTTCTGTACGCGAGCTCTCAAAACAGCTTGGGGTAAGTTTAGTTACTGTAGTAAAGGCTTATCAAAAGCTAGAACAAGAGGGATTTATCACGTCTGTACAAGGGAAAGGAACGTTTATAAGAAAGACAAAAATGGAAGAAACAGAAAGAAAAGAACGAACCAGTTCATACGATTGGCAACTTTCCGTTCAAGATTATTTACCAAGGTCTCAATTTGCTCGTTTTCATCAAGTCCCTGAAAAAATTCATCTTTCATCTTCTATGATAGATCCAGGACTTCTACCTAATCGCTACTTAGAGCAAGAAATTCACAGGATGCTTTCTGAAAACCCAAAAGTTCTTTCACAGTATGGAGAGATCCAAGGAGATAAAGCGCTTAGGCAGGCAATGGTTGAATATTTACAAAGGATGGACCTTACAACTTCACCTGATAATATTTTAGTAACAAGTGGTTCACAACAAGGAATTGACCTCATTGCTCGTACTTTTGTTGGACCTGGTGATGTAGTAGTCATGGAAGCTCCTACTTACCCAGGAGCTATTGATGTATTTCGAGGGAGAAGTGCGACCATTCTTACCGTTCCTGTTGACAGCGATGGGATGAGAGTCGATTTACTTCAGAATTTATGTGATAAATATAAACCAAAAATCATCTATACGGTCCCTACGTTTCACAATCCAACAGGTGCAATAATGCCCACAAAACGCCGCAGACAAATTCTTGAGATTGCTAAAAATACTCAGTGTATAGTGATAGAGGATGATCCATGTAGTGAAATCTATTTTGAAAGAAAGCCTCCTGCATCAATGAAAAGTCTGGACAAAGACGGTCATGTCATTTACTTGAAAGGTTTAAGCAAAGTCTTAGCTCCAGGTTGTAGAATTGGAATATTAGCTGCTTCTGGTTCTATCTTCAAACGTCTTTTAGCTGCAAAGGCTAATACCGACTTAGGAAGTCCTTTACTTACTCAGAAAGCCATTATTCCATTTATTACTTCAAAAAGAATGATAGATCATCTAAAAAAATTAAGAACAGCTCTAAAGATACGGCGCGATCTTGTTCTCGAAATTCTTTCACAACATTCACCTGAAGAAGTTTCATGGTTCATCCCAAAAGGAGGATTAAACGTATGGCTCACTCTACCTTCCTGGCTTAATACGGATCATCTCTTATTAGAAGCAAAGAAAGAACAAATCACTTTTTTACCTGGGTCAGCTTGCTATCCTACAGACCAGGAAAATCATCATCTACGAATAAGTTTCTCATATATGAATGAGCAACAATTAGAACAGGGTGTAAAAACCATTTGTAACATCCTTCAATTGGCAATAGACTCAAAAATTAAACAAGACAGTTCGCCATATTTTTAAATAGACCTCCTAAGTAAAAGCCCCTGGATAAAAATAACAAAAATACCCCATTGAAATGGGGTATTTTTGTTCTAGATAATTTCTAATCCTTCTTCAATAAAACTCCCTCTATGAACATTGATGTATCAACGGTTTGCACCACTCGGTGTATTAGGGGAATTATTTTTTCATCCTACTTTTAAACAGAGTATTGAAATTCTGGTTTTTATTACTAAATTGAGGGTACGCTTCGCTAAAACTAATGGAAATCATTAGCTATTTCCTTCACTATGTGATGCACAATAGATCTCTGCGAAACTTATGATGACGTACCCTCCCATGTCTCTTAGCGTCATTTGCGCTTACATTCCTTCGTTCGGTCTATTCTTAAGGCAGAGGCCTGCTAAGCTGCCCCGGGGACTCTTGGTCTTAGTTTAGTAATGTTGCTGGCTTCTCCGTGTCATCCTTCTTGTTATAAATCGATAGTTAGAAATGCTTACGCTGCCTCTGAGAGGCAGTAGAGATCCTTCATCATACTCTGCTTATTAAAATGGACTTTCTTTTTACAAATACCATGCAATACTTTCAACAATTTACCACAGAGTACCACCATCGATTGCTTTCCGCGTAAGGGGTTTTGTTGGCGTTTTGTGTAATATTCATGAAGCTGTTTAAACCCCTCGTTGTGACGAATGAGTGGTACTATTACTTTGAAAAGAATATATCTAAGTCGCTTTCTTCCTCGTTTGGAGATATGTTTTTGTCCCTTATGTTGACCAGATGAGTTTTACCGTAATGTTAATCCCGCTAGTTTAATCAATTGGCGTGGATTTTCATAAAGTGAAAAGCTTCCAACTTCTGAAAGCAAATCAACAATGGTTGCATCTCCTAATCCAGGAACTGAAGCCAGTATGTACTAAAACTATACTTTGGCATCGCATAAAGTATAGAGGTTATTTCAAGTAAAATAAAACTGCCAAGTTGATTTTTAAAATCACTTATTTATTGAGTTCAATAGTTGGAAGAAGTATTCAGGTTTGTGAGTCTTATTTAGGTTATACCACGAGTGTAATGTATCTGGTGCAAATACATCTAATCTTTTCAGTACTTCCATCGCAAATTCCAAAGGAGCTACTCCTGATGCAGTAACCAAATTTTCACCCGTTACTACAGGTACCATCTCATAAAAATTTTCTCCTTTATAATTAGGACAGACCATTTTAATATACTCTAAGCTATTGCTAGTATGCTTTCTAGAATCTAGATATCCCATATTCGCTAGTCCCTCAGTAGCACCACAAATAGCAGCAACAATAGTGCCAAGCTTTAAAGCCTCGCCAATTTTTTTCAAGATAGGTTGATGAATAGCTTCTCCCCAAGTATTCCCTCCAGGTAGAATTACAAGATCTTTACTATCAAAGTTACATTCATCAAGAGAAATATCTGGTTTTATACTCAGTCCCCCCATCGTAGTAATAATTTCTTTATTCGCTCCTACTGTAATTACTTTTAAAGGTGCTATATCTTTTTTGAAATATCTTCCTGAATTTAGTTCAGCAATTAAATATCCATATTCCCAGTCTGACATTGTATTAAATACATATAGATAAACTTTTTTTATTTTCATCTACTAACACTCCAATCATAATTTTCATAGTTTATTTTTTCCACATCAAAAGCTACCCCACAAAAAAAGAACATACGTTCCCTTTAATGCAATTATATGCCACAATTAACCAATAGTCAATTTCTTATGGAACTATCCTGCCCCTTTAGTTCCATAATAAAAGGAGCTGCTGATCATCTCCTGATAATGAAGTAAGCACCCGTTACTTTGTGACCGTATCGCTAAGATTGAGGGCAGTAAGAATGAATTTGAACGATTCCAAGCCCCAGTATTAACACTGAATAAGGAAGAGGAGGAGGATATCTTTGATAAGCTTATTCATCTGTTTGACGGGGTTGTTGTGGAGGGTGAAATTCAAGAGGTCAAAGAAGAAGAACCAATTGACCAGCTGAAACGCTGGATCGCAAACACTGCTGAGCTCCGAGTAAATGAGTTAGCAAGATTGATAGGTTTAGGGAATAATAAGGTTCATGCCATGATGGTGGAATTAGTAAATGAAGGGTATTTGAAAGAGGAAGGCAGAAGTTTTGCCATTAACGTGAATGATGAAGAATTGGATAAATGGAGGGATAAGGAATGATACCTTTTACGACTGCATTGATAATCCCTGTTGTAACCTTCTACGCAATGATCAAAGGAATCCGATTATATGGATAGTGAAATGACCGGAAAAGAAAAACCGATTACGTCCATTAACTTTCGCCAATGGAAGGACGGATGGGGATGAATAAAAAATTAGTAAAATGTAAGTCTGCGTTGATAGAATAATTGAACATAAGCAGAAGGATTCGAGAATATTTAAAAGATCTCGAACCCTTCTGTATTAATATGTGAGTGTCCAGTCTAGTTTACCGGATGCATGAAAAAAAAGAGTGAAAATATAATTTCTGGTAATCAAAGTTTAAGAGATTTTTACCGAATAAAAAAGTGAAGAAGGAAAACCCTTTAGAGTCGCTAATATGAGTTAGTAACAAACCTACATTGACTTGTCATTGCGCTTGTTTTTATGAGAGATATATTTTTTCGGTATCGCAACATTATACGGCACATTGCTATGTCCGTAGCTACGATGAATCATCATATACAGTATACCAATACCTACAACTATGACTCCTGAAATGAGCACGATATAGTTATCATACCAAGGTGCATCTGGCGTTCTTGGCCAACACATGTTGATCATTGCGATGATTCCGTAGACAAGCGCACCAATATTGACGGGCAGTCCCCACTTGCCCAATTGATACTTACCACTTGCCTTCCATCCTTTTAATCTAGCTCGAAGTGCAGCAAAGACAACCATTTGAAATCCAAGATAAATGCCAAATGCCGCAAAACTAATTACCTTTGTGAGCGCATCTGTAGACACTTTTGATCCAAGCACAATGAGGGCTGGGACAATTGCGGCAAGAAGCAGCGCATAAGGTGGAATGTGACGAGCAGCCGAAAATTTCTTTAACACTCGGCTTCCTACAATCATGTCATCACGGCCATACGAATAGGCAAGTCTGCTTGCTGCCGCTTGTAAACTCATTACACATGAAAGGAAAGAAATCAACACAATACCCAGTACAATCTTCGCGCCAACAGCACCAAATGCATCGTTTAGTAAGGTATCAACAGGCGTTACGTCCTTACCAGCGATAACTGCTGGGATATCAGCAACTGATAGTACTAAAGCAAGGCAAACAAAAGTTGCTGCAGCACCGCCAATGTAAATGGTCCGACGCATTGCCTTTGGGATAAGAACACCTGGATTCGGTACTTCTTCAGCAACATCACCACAAGCTTCGAACCCATAATATTGAAAAATTCCAATTAATCCAGCTGCTGCAAATGCATACATGTAGCTATGACTACCTTGAGCACCAAAAGAATCAAAGAGCACATCAAGACCGTGTACCCTTTGTGTGATAAGCAACCAAAATCCAACAACAAGCGCACCGATAAGTTCAGCAGCAAAACCAATAACTGCTGCAGCTGCGAGAACCTTTGTGCCAAGAAAATTGATGATAGTCGATAGTGCAAGAAGGACTACTGCACAAAGAATCGCGGAGTCCACCGATACTTCAAAACCCAAAACTTGTGCTAGATAAGGTCCAGCTCCGTACGCGACGCTGGCAATCGTCACAAGCAAGGCCATTAAGTAAACCCAGCCAGTCATCCACGCCCACTTCCGCCCCCATAGTCTTCGTGCCCAAGGATAAACTCCTCCTGCAACAGGGTATTGTGCAACAATCTCACTGAAGACAAGTGCGACTAGTAATTGTCCGAGTCCAACGATGAAAAAACTCCAAATCATAGGTGGGCCACCTTGCGCAAGTGCGTATGCAAATAGTGAGTACACACCTACTACAGGTGAAAGATAAGTGAACCCTAGCGAAAAGTTTGCCCACGGACTCATGTCGCGGCGAAATTCAGATTCATATCCAAGCGATGCCAGTTGTGCAGCATCGCTGTCATAATGTTCTGACGCAGAACCTCCAATTTTTTTATTCAGATTTTCTTGCATATTTGAGCCTCCTTAAAATGGTAGATATATTCTTATATGCAATTGCTGCGCCAATATAAAAAATATTATAAATATTCAGTTAATTACACTTTGATAGAGGTGAATTTTACAACTAAAATTCAATTTTGATATTTTGTATTTAACTCTGAAATAATTTTAATGCCAAATAACTTCCTTCTGTTATTACTTTTTAATCATTAATGCATAATTTATTCATAACTTCATAGGAACGTAAAACTGTTGGGCAGAACCCTAGCTTTTTAATAAGTAGTTCAGATAACGTGGAGAAGAAGCCAAATAACAAAGTAAATAACATACGAATTGGCAAGTTAAATAGCAGATTAAATAACAATATAATTAGCATAAAAAACACTTGGATACCCAAGTGTTTTTGGTCTTTAATGTGTAATTCTTTTTCAACTAAACCAGCTAATAGGATGTCAATATCTTTCTCTAAAATTTTCATTTCCCTTATGATATACTATTTTTGACCATGCCAAATAAACCCTCCAAAACCCTTTTGGAAGGATTTTTCTCTGTTTCACAAAACCGTTAATTAGGTTAAATCTAGGAACGTATCTTTTCTCTTTAATAGAGCGTAAATCCAATGTAGCAACTTATTCATACAGGCAACTATTGACACTTTGGCCGGTTTTCCTTCTGATTTTTTCTTATCATAGAAATTCTTTAAGCTTTTTGTTCCTTGAACTTCTTATGCCGCATAGTACGGCAAGATACAGAGAATGACGTAGCCTGCTCGAACCTCTTTTTGTAATACGATTAATGGTTGCCGTAAACTTACCCGAAGAGTGAACACTTGGATCTACTCCAGCGAAGGCAACCAGTTTTTTCGGATGATTAAACCGATTGATTTCACCAATTTCAGAGATAATCGTGGCTGCGATTTTTTCTCCTATACCGGGAATCGATTGGATGATCTTATATTCTTCCATTTCATTTGCCAGGGCCACTATACGATCTTCCAAATCAGAAAGGTGTCCCTGGTACAAAAAAGAACCTCTAAAGAGATTCCTAAATTATATTTTTAGTTGATTAATTTTAAAAAGGTAAATCATCTTTTATTATAAGGCGTACCTTTCTTACTAAATTTGTAATGTCATTCTCTCCGTCGTAAACAACACTAACAATTTGAAAGTCGCCTGGATAGCGAACAGAGCCTTTTATCTTTTGTATCCACTCATAAGCTGATACAGCAGCAGTCCATTTCGGTTCTTTTCTAAAGTCAGTTGTTATTACTGAACAACTACCAGACTGTAAAAACTTAGCACCGTTCGCAAACAATTGAACCTCAATCTGAATTTCCATTTTGTGTACTCCTTAATCTCTGTGCCTTTTCCTTCCGGAATTTAAAAAGGACACCCATTTTTTCACTCCTCCATCTACTTTTCTCTCTCATTTTATTAAAAGAGTTCGTAAAAGTGCATGTAAAACAAAGAACGTTCGTAAAGTGTTTTAAAACTTTAACGAACGTTAAAATAAGAGGATTTTATCAAAAAAATACCCGTTCGTAAAAGTGTACTTTTACGAACGGGTTAGTTTGTATAAAAAAAAGACTCCAATTTTCTTTCCGAAACTCGCGTGATAACAATAGACAAGAATCTAGCTTACTCTGTAGCTATTCCAGAGTTAAAAGAAGAGACATTTTAGTAGACATTCATTGTACTGGTTAGCTGACACCCGCCGGAAGTGATTACATAATTCCCATTAGTTTAAAATTTTCAAACATGGCGATAATGTTATCAGAAAGACTATGAACTTTTTTATTAAATAAATAATAACAGTTTTTGCTCCTGATGTTAGCTGTTGATATGGGGCATGAATAGGGTGATGAAAATGTGGCAAACGATAGTTTCCTACCTTCCAGACCTGCAAGTTTTTATTACATTTTTTATTCCGTATGTTATCTCACGATTGTTTAATTGGATCCGTACATCAGAGGGAGAGTAATGAGAATGAGAAGATGGAAATCAAAGGTTCAAAAAATAGAAAAACAAGATACTAAAAATGAAGATAAAAAAGAATCTAAATCTCAAGATTCAACAGATCAGTTTACAGACGACCCAGTCTTAAATATAGAAGCAATTAAACACGAAATTGGTCATAATTGGGATGTGCATTTTTGAGAGTTTGTTATAGGAAGTACTGGTATTCAAGCTGCCATTGTTTTTGTAGAAGGACTATCAGACAGAGAGCTCATTGGTATAAATATTATGAAATCATTAATGGTAGATTTTTCAGCAAAATATAAACCAGAACTACCTTACGTCAAAGGAAGCATTTAAAAAGACATTCATCCGTTTATTTCGATATATAGCAGCCTTTCTGGCTCTTTTTACTCCAGCTTTATATATTGCATTTATCTCGTTTCATCCAGTTAGCCATTTCCATTATAGGAACGAGGTCCAGGGTTCGGTTTCCAGCACTTATCGAAGCATTATTTATGGAAGTATCAATCGAAATTTTGAGGGAAGCCGGACTACCTTTGCCTAAGCCAATTGGTCCAGCAATGGGAATTGTCGGTGGATTAATCATTGGTGAAGCTTGCTGTACAGGCAGGGTTTGTTAGCCCTATTTTAGTGATTATAGTAGCGTTAACTGCTATTTCATCGTTTGCCATTCCGCAATATAATGCAGGGATTGCGTTACGTATTCTCCGTTTCGTCGCCATGCTTTGCGCTGCCCTATTAGGATTATACGGGGTCATTCTATTCTTTCTTTTCATGATCAGTCATTTGGTGAAATTAAAGAGCTTTGGTGTACCTTATGTGAGTCCAGCCCTTCCTTATCGCTTAAGTGATTGGAAAGACTTTATGGTTCGCCTGCCCCTTATGATAATGAAACGTCGTCCAAAAATGATGCAGACGAAAGATTCGATACGCAAAGGATAGCTTACTACGAAAGGAAGTGGACAAGAGATGATTCTCAGTCCAAAAGATCGAATTACCACGCCACAAGCGGCAGTTATCGTCATCAACTTTATACTCGGTTCAGGAATCCTCACCCTGCCCAGAACAACTTCTGAGAAGGTACATACACCAGATGGATGGATAAGCGTTATTTTAGGCGGGCTGATCGCGATGATGGCAGGGGTGATTATGGTCAAATTAGGCCAACAGTTTCCCGAAAAAACCTTTTATCAATACAGCCATGAAATTGTAGGAAAATGGATGGGCGTATTACTTAGTTTACTTATAATATGTTATTTTCTTGTAACTACCGGGTTTCAACTCCGTTCAATGGCGGAAGTAGTAGATTATTTGTTACTGGAAGGAACGCCTATCTGGGCAATTATGATGATATTTATGTGGGTAGGTCTCTATCTAATCATTGGCGGTATCAACCCGATTGCCCGTCTGTTTGAAATTATATTACCTATTACAATTTTCCTTTTTTTAGTAGTCGTCTTTATGAGCTTTAAAATATTTGAAATCGATAATCTGCGTCCGGTATTAGGAGAAGGAACTATCCCAGTACTTAAAGGAGTAAAAACAACGGCTCTCGCTTTTTCAGGGCCAGAAATCATGTTACTGCTTCTTCCGTTTATGAATCAGCCAAAAAAAGCAGTAAAAGCTGTTATTGTTGGAGTTTCCATTCCATTGATTTTTTACGTGATAACGATCGTAATGGTTATCGGGGCATTATCTATTGATGGAGTGGTCACGAGAACATGGCCGACGCTTGATCTTATACGAAGTTTTGAAGTCTCTGGTTTGATTTTTGAACGGTTTGAATCTTTGTTGCTCGTGATATGGGTTATGCAGATGTTTACTACCTTTACCATCAGCTATTACGCAGCTGCTTTAGGGCTGGCTCAACTTTCGAAAAAGAACATTCATCCATTTATGTATGGCTTACTACCTCTTATTTACATCATTTCCATGACCCCCAAAAATATTAATGATCTATTTAAATTTGGGGATATGTATAGCAATGTTGCATTGTTTTTATTTGGCTTACTGCCTCCGCTTCTACTTATTATCTCAAGAGTAAAGAAGAAAAATTATGAAGCAAACACATAACAAAGTACGGTTCCTCTCTTGTTTCCCTGTCCATTCTTTATTTCTTATCCCTTACAGGATGTTGGAGCAGTCATGAAATTGAAGAGCAAAGTTTGTATAGGTTTGGCATTCGATAAAGGCAAGCAGCCCTTCATCGAGAAAAAGTTAAATGAACAAGGGGATGGTTATTCAAAAAAGGACCTGATTACTGCAACCAATCAATTTATAACTCCACAAGTAGCAAGTTCAACAACGAAACAAGCCGGACTACAAAAACAATCTTATGTTAATGTTTCTCAAACGGGAGATTCCGTCCTTCAAATGACTCATGAATTATCATTAAGAAGTGAACAACCTTTAACCGCTCACCATATGAAAGTGATTGTTATCAGTGAAGAGCTTTAAAAATCTTATGGTTTGGAACAATTACTTGATCTTAATCTTCGTGATAATAATTTTAGACCAAGCTGTCTTGTGCTCATCAGTAAAGGAAGGGAAAGCAACACACTCGAAACAAAGACTGCAGGGGAAATTCCAGCGTTTCGTCTGGTTGGTATGTAGAAAATTCCTATCGAACAACGAGGATTTGCCTCCTATGCCGCTTATTTAAAAAAATAATGTCCGCTTTGCTTATTGCGTGATTTGGTTCCATTGCTACACAAACCCCATTTTGAAAAAATTACAGTGGTAAGTCAGGCAGCGTTTTATCAAAAGGTAATGGAAATAGAAAAGGATAAGTCATAACAATTGGATATTTTTTCATATGTTTTCCCTCATTCCTCGAATCGTTTCCGTACCCCTATTTGGCTTTTAGCGTGTCGTATTTTGCTTTAGCGTACAAAATTTCCGAAATTTTAGTGTACCCTGACTCTACACCCGAATTTAGAAATGGAGAATCAATTATGCTTTTGCTTAGTACAATACATATCAAGATAATACAGTTAACCAGCTTAGACAACTCTATGAAATCAAGAAAGCCGAAGAAGTACTTATTAATTCAAGACAAGGTTTTCTTCATACAAGATCATGAAATATCGTTATTTAATATATAAAAATAACAAGCTTTAACTTTTATATTTTTAATTAACATGTCCGAAATTTTAAAAAATCCTTACTAATTCTCTTTATATTTTTAATTTGTTAGCTATGTCTTTTTCTTTGGCAGACAGCAATACTGCAAGTTTAACTCTTGCCTTTTTACTGTCATAATCTCTACCTAGAATAACCCCTCTCGTGTACAGATCAAATGTACTTCCTCTATCATCGTAAAGTATGCACTTGGCCTTCCTCAGAACTTGTGATTACTATCATCTTTACTCCACTTGCAATTGCTTCAGAAATTTCACCTACCATTAAAGGCGAAACTTGTCCTCTTCCAACACCTTCTAGGACGATTCCTTTAACTCCACTTTCAACAGCAGCCCTTATAAATTTTCTATCTGCATCGATATAACATTTTATAATATCTACAGGGGATAATTTGTGTCCAATTTTTAACACTCTCTTATCATTGGTTTATGGTAAATATTTACAACGTCATTATCGATGAACTCAAAGTAGCCATATCCAAATGCTGCAAATCCTTGCAAATTTGAAGCATGAACTTTTTTAACATATCGAGCAGACCAAATCCGTTCGTTAATTACAGCTACTGTCCCTACGTCTTCTGATCTTTCATCAATGGCTACAAACATCGCATTGCGTAAATTCGTGTTTACGTACGATCCGAAATCCTCTAAAGACCTTTGTGCCCCAGTTACAACCACTGGTCGTTTATCAGTAACTGTTAAGTCTAAAAAGTAAGAAGTCTCCTCTATGGTGTCAGTACCATGAGTAACAACAACTCCATTAACTGATTTATCTTGGAACACTTCTTCAATTTTGTTTTTAAGCTGAATCAGTGTATCAAATGTCATGTTCATACTCGAAAGTTGAAATAAATTATAAATTTCAATTTCTATATCGGAAGGCAAATCACATAATGAGGCAAGCTCTTCACCTGTCATTTCTGTGCACCGTAGCAATCCACTTTCAACTTTTTTGCTTGCTATCGTTCCACCTGTTGTAATTAAGGCTACCTTTTTCATTCTTTATGCTCCAACCTTTCATTATATATTCAACGTATAAATACAAGTTTTTCAAGCCACTGTTAACCTTGTATATCGTAAAACCCTTACTGCTAAGTCAACTTGACTATTTCTTCTTTGAATTTTACGCCTCCGCGCCAAATACGAGAGCTTCAAAACGCATCAACATAAACTGATTTTACCTGAATTTCTGTTAACCAAAGAGGATAGGCCGGGACTTCCATCTCTTAGCCGTGAACGGGTGTTTTGTGAGGTGGCATCAAATCTTCAGGGATTGGCGAAACGTAAGTTTCTCCTCCCAAGCGCCCAACACTCCGTCATACATTGCATCGTTGGCACCACCCAACTGACATCACCAACATCAGTGGAAACCCATCATCGTAGCTTCCTCCTCGCTAAGAGGAGGAAGCACATCCAACATGGATTTCCCTTTTAATTTTATGGCCGTCTCTTTATCCATTGCTGCAAAAGCAGCATCAAGATCTGCCTGAGAAAGGGTAGTCTGAATTTCTTTAGCAAACTTCTGGTCAAACTCGTCTTAATGCGGAACACCGACAGCTGTTAAGTTTTTGTACATAACCTCTGCCAGGGTGGTATTAGGCACTAAGTTCGAATAACCACCTTCAAACTCGACTTCTATCGTTGTTTCTGTCATCAAGGCTGCACCTCTTGCAATATCGTACACCCTGTCCTAAAGATCCTTCAATTGCGACATTTAGGAGAACGGATCGAATAAACAACCTCAGCATGGGATTGGACGACATTCGGGGCATTCCCGCCTGAATCAGTAAATGCATAATGCACTCTGGCCTCCGGAATCATATGTTCCCTTAGATAATTAACAGCGATGTAGCCAGCCGAGTGAAATTAAATCAAGACCGCGAACTTTGACCAAATAGGTCGGTAACCATGTTGCAAGTCCCCACATGATCGCATAAGTGCAGTAAAAAGCAATGAACAGATTCCCCATCATTGTTTATCCTAATGGAGCGTTTACTTATTGAGTTAACGAAGCATTTTAATTTAGTAGTATCAGTATGCCAAGATTTAGAGATTAATTGCAAATGTCTTGAAATTTTAAAACAGGTTTATCCGGGTTAACCCAGCACAAAAATCCTTGTGTGATCACACCACATACGCTAGTCCGTATACTGTGCCGTTGGCCAGGCTGATGGCACAGTATAGCGCTTCCTAATATCTTTTATTAATTTGAAAAGCTTCCTGTTGCAACAAAAGGTCATAGGTATCCGTGCGTCGATCACGTAAAAACTGAAGCAAATTACGTGCAAAATCAATTTCTTTCAAATTGACTTTCTGAATTAATATTCCTTCTTGATCATCTAGTGATTGCAAGATATCGCCTAAAGGGTTACTTACAAAGCTTCCACCAAAGAATGTCATATCTTTTTCTCGGCCCACACGATTACTTGCAGCTATAAAAACACCATTTGAAATACCGTGAGCAGAAATCGCTTTTTCCCACGCTGGTCGCAATGAGAGTTGAGGATTATCATAATCTGAACCAATAGCGGACGGATAGAACATGATCTCCGCTCCTTGAAGAGCCAAAATTCGGGCTACTTCTGGAAACCACTCATCCCAGCAAATCCCAATCCCGATTTTTCCATATCGTGTTTCATAGACCGGATATCCTGTGTTTCCTGGGGTGAAATAGTACTTTTCTTCATATTGCGGGGCGTGTGGAATATGATTTTTACGGGTAGTACCAAGATAGGTACCATCAGCATCATAAACAGCTGTACTGTTGAAATATACACCCCGTCCTGCCTTTTCATAGAACGGTACAATCAATACCACCTCTAATTTTTTAGCTAGCTCACTCATGGCTACGAGAGTTGGGCTATCTATAGGTTCTGCGGTGTCATATAGATTGACGTCAACACTCTGCCCGCAATACTGGGCGTTGAAAAGCTCCTGCAGACAAATAATCTGAGCCCCTTTTGCTGCCGCTTCTTTAATTTTTTCTGTGGTATATTCTACATTTGCTGCAATATCTTCACCGCATTTTAATTGAACCAATCCAATCGTTACTTTTTCGTTCATTTCTATTTCCTCCTAGGTAATGGTATTTTTTTAATAATTATCTTTGCTACTGTGAAAATAGCATATTTCAGGGTTTCGCTAAGTATCTACTAAATTAGATGCCAATTAATATCCATCCCTTTCAATTCAATCTATTTCATTCACACATTTGGAAAGATTGTACCTACTGTTTAGACTGAGTGTTCCCCTTCTTCAAAATGTAGTTGCGGTGGCTTTTGCCTAAACATTTTTGTTAAATATAAAAGATATAAAATTCCGCAGGCCAGCCAGCAGCCTCCCAAAATCAATGCATGCATACTTGACTTGACCAAAAACAACCCTGAAAAGAAGGCACCCATCAGAGGGATAATCAAGTAGAGAATCGTACCTTTAACTGACCTCTTCTTCTTCCTGATAAAATAGTGGAAAATGACAGACAAATTAACGGCCATAAACGCGAACAAAGCACCAAAATTAATAAGGGAGACAGCTGCATCAATATCCATGTAAATCGCTGACAAAGCGATTACCCCTATAAGTAAAAGATTATAGACAGGGGTGTGAAACTTTGGAGAGAGATAACCAAACACTTTTTTAGGTAGTACATTCTCACGCCCCATGGCATACAGAATTCGAGATGAACTTGCACTTGATGCAGCAGCTGAAGCAAAGCTGGTCGTAATCATTACAGCAGTAAAAATGGAATTCAACAGATTACCGCCAATAAAAACCATAATATGATTTGCTGCTGTGTCAGGGCTGATGAAGGAATCGAAATTCGGAAAAATCATCTGTGCAAAATATGTAACAACAATAAATAAAATTCCACCAATCATAGTAATAAGTAAAATTGCTTTAGGAAGAGTAGTTTTAGGGTTTTTTGTTTCTTCTGACAGGGTTGACACTGCATCAAATCCTAAAAAGCTAAAGCATAAAAGTGGGACAACGCTAAGTATTGTAGACATTTTAACGTTGGGATCGAAAAAAGGAAGTGATGAAAAAAGAGTGCCTGTTCCTTTTCCTTCTAAAAGCCCCCTTATCGATAAAATAGCAAACAGAACAAAAAATAATACTTGGAAGATAACCACGTACATATTAAAATTAGCTGCTATCTTAACCCCGAGTATATTGACTGTTGATATAATGGCGATAAATAGGATGATCCATACGAACATAGGTACAGATGGAAAGTAAGCGCTTGCGTATAATCCAACAATTAAAGAACTAATCATAGGACTAAATACATAATCAATTAATATTGTCCAACCAACGAGAAAACCGACATGTGGACTAATTGCCTTTTGTGTAAATGTGTAGGATGAACCTGCTATTGGAAATTCTTTTGACATCATTCCATAACTATAAGCAGTAAACAGCATGACGACTAAGGCAATGGCATATGCTGTCGGAATCATACCTTGTGTGCTTTCGATTGCAACTCCATATGTGACAAAAACCGTTAAAGGTGCCATAAAAGCTAATCCGAACAAAACGACGTGTCGTAAAGAAAGTGCCCGGGTAAGGGTTGATGATTGGCTCTTCATTCTTTAGACCAAACCTCCTTTAGGATAAATCCATTTGATACATTTAATATCTAACTAATATTATTTAGCTTGAGAAGGCTACACTTTATTAGTTGTCAAACAAATCTGAGTTTACTGATAGATACTTTCGTGTTGACGAACAATTCTGTCCAAATATTCTTTATAAGTGAGGAAAGTTTTCCTTTCTTATAGATTGGATTTGTTTTTTTAGCAGTTTTTCCTCAGAAGGTTTATCAGTCTATATAAACTGACTATTGTTGTGTGATGCAATGAATGCCTTCCCCACCAGTTAAAAGCAATGGGGTTAATTTGAACCAATTTTGCGATAAGGGAATGCACTTTGAAGGGTAGCTTCAAACTCTCTGGCATTCCTGGTTCCAATATTTCGCAATTATGACGACCCCATTGGAAATTAAAAAGTTCAGGTAGCTGACTTCTGGAACGTCAATCACCTTATCTCTAAGATTAATGCCGAATTTTTCGAATCTATCACCGGGTTCAATCAGGTTATAACCCCAAAATAGTAATAAATTAGGATTATCTACATAAATAAGCTTGAGCGACATCCGTTTACATCAGTCGTGTGTTTTAACTTATCCACTTCTCCTTTCATTCTTTCATAATCAGCCTTCTCCAAATCGTTACTTTCCCTTGCTTCTATAGAGATTTAGGCAACTAAAATATATGTGGATCAACGAATCTTGCCACTTCATCAATGTGTCCATTTGCCCCGTATCCGAAGAAGTTTTCTATTATAGGACTTCCATCAGCAGTTAATTTTGTAGGAAAGAGGGCTCCGCTCTAACCAAATGATCTTCTTTTGTCCGTATAATCTGAGGTATTCCTTCGCAATTTCTTCAATTGTTTTTCCAGGATTACGCCTTCTCCATTAACCTCTATAGCTCCACCTTCTGCTATAATGCCAGATGATTAAAGTGGTATGTTCAGCTCTTTTGCCATTGCCTTATCAAAATTACCAATCGGCCTTGCCCTGTCTTCGTCCCATATTCCATAGTAGTTCCAGGCAAAATCCGCAAAACAATCAAAATACCTTCCCGAAATTTCTCCAATCATTCTTTTGCACAAAAACCCTCCTCAGATAAATTAATGTTTTTTTGACTTAATTGAATATTTTGACTTCTATGAATACTTAACTTTAATTAAGGTAAGCATCCCCCCTTTCACTGGGATTATTTCTATATTTTTTGCCAATAGGATTAGACAATGGAGCAAGACTACAAAAAGCGGAACTGAAAATTTTTAAATTCATAACCTATCAATTTTCCCCAAAATGTTTTTCAAGTAGGATTTGTTAAAAAGACGGCAGATGGTTGATTATTATTAAATCGGAATTGAGAATAAGGAAACTGTTTTAGTTTTAAAAGTTTCCATGGGTATAAAGGAAGAATAAAAGATTGTCACCTTTTATTCTCAGTAATAAGCCCATATAGTAAAATATCAACAATTTCAGAAAGTGCTTCTGAAACTGTTTTTCGATTTATTAAAAAAAATTTCTGATCCAGAGTGGAATTGATTGATTCAATAATAACCTTCATAACCAGGGATACATTCCTATCGATAATGACGCCTTCCCTAATTCCTTGCCCGATTAGATTACGGAGCAATTCCCAATCACTCTTTAGTAAGGTATCATCTTCATCCACTGTTCAGGATAATACCGTTTCATTTGATCTAACACTTTTAGGTCAGTAAACTCGTAATGATCGGAAAAACTGAGATAACCCTTTTTATCTTTTCGATTAAGGATAATAGGTCATTCTCTATAATGGCCGTAGCCTTTTCACCCATATTTTCAAACGTGTAATCAATAATCGCTTCCAGCCTTTCAGCTTTTGAAGAATAATACTTGTACAACGTTTTTTTGCTAATACCTAGTCGTTTTGCCAAATCGTCTAAAGGAAATTTCAAACCTTTATGTTCTATTTCTTCAATAAAAGTTTTTATAATACAATCTTTCATAAATATCTTACCCTTTCAAAATATAAACACATAACAGAAACTAATGAGACTATAATAGTTTCCTGCAGTATATCCTTTGGATAGTATATCCTTTGGCCGATATTTTCACAATATAAATTTTGAATATTCAAAAAAAAAAAAAAAAAAAAAAAAATACTGCGGTATATATGCTAATGATTAACGCGTTAATCAAGGGAGTAAAATATAATCGGTTTTGGTGCAGAAAATCTAGTAAACTTGTAAATATTGATATATATAAGCGCAAGAAGGCGCTTCATAACAGCGTGTAGCTAGTCACATTGGCATTACACTAATCCATTTTGTCAAAAGATCAGATCATGGTGATATTTTTACTTACAGTAGCGTCCAGTAGAGGAAACGTTCTGGGCTGCGATTACTAGGGGGAAAAAATTGAACACCGAACAAAGAATTCTTGGCGCGTCAATTGGCGTCACTATCTTCGTTGCTTGCTTTAGGATCATCTTCGGCCTGCTATCAGGGTCGTTCTCCATCTCCTTTGATGGTGTCTATTCTCTGACCGATGCAAGTATGAGCGTCTTGGCGCTTATCGTCTCGAAGTTGATTACTTCGTCCACCGCACCGAATGGGCCAAATGGCAAATTGAGTGAACGCTTTACCATGGGATTTTGGCACTTGGAGCCGATCGTCCTTGGTCTCAACGGCGTCATGCTCATGGGGGCTGCCGTTTACGCATTGATCAACGCAATTGGTAGTTTGATGACGGGGGGCCACGATCTTGAGTTCGGTTTCGCCATCGTCTATGCCATTGTGACGGTGATCGCCTGCTGTTCTATGGCTATCTTCGAGACACGTGTAAACAAGACCCTTCGCTCGGATTTTGTGGCGCTTGACGCCAAGGCTTGGATGATGACCGGCGGCATCACCGCCGCGCTCTTAATCGCATTTTGCGTCGGCTACGCCATTGAAGGAACGAATTTGGACTGGCTTACGCCCTATATCGATCCTGCAGTTCTTGCGCTGATCTGCTTGGTGATTATTCCGCTGCCGATCTCAACGGTGAAGCAGGCCTTAGCCGATGTCCTACTGATCACCCCTCAGTCACTCAAGCAACATGTGGACGAAGTCGCACAGGACTTTGTGAAGCGCTACGGTTTCGTTTCCTACCGCGCTTACGTCGCAAAGGTTGGCCGGGGAAAGCAGATTGAACTGTACTTCATTGTGCCTAGCGGGTGGCCGGCGAAACGCCTTGAAGAGTGGGACGCCATCCGGAATGAAATCGGCTATGCCATCGGCGAGGAAAGTGCTGATCAGTGGTTAACGATCATGTTCACCACCGATGTTGAATGGGCGAACTAAAAACATGGGTAGTGAGCAGGCTCGACCTTGCCAGAGCATAGACAGCGGCGGCAAGGTCGAGCCGAGCGCCGTTTCCGGCTATTTCGGCTGAAAAAAACGTGCACCTCTCTTTAACTGGCGTAAGATTTCATTTCTGAAATCCACTCTTTAACCGTACCAATATTGATACGGTTTTTTTATGATTTTCATAGTTGTAAGATTTGACAACTATGAAAATTCTTATAAACCCTTGATAAATCTATGTTTTTTTATTTTATAAGTGTTTTTCTATCTCACTCTCTTTAAGACTATGCTCCATGCAATGTTCGGGTGGGGCCACATATGAAAAAATCACCAATTTTTATGACTTATCCTTTTCCAATATTCATTTCTTGCATCGAAGTCAGCGTATTTACTGGGGCAAATGCTCTGTGAAGATATCTCTTGTGAAGGTGGTTCCGTTTTTACTCTTGTCGTTCTAATTAATATATTGTTTGATTTTTTGAAAAATGTTCGAATATTATCTGATCACAATAGGATCTATAGCGAACTGAAAGTAAGGGATAAAAGATCGGCAACTATTCTTATTAATGGAGAAGAGCGTCATACATATAAGAGGATTCATGAAGATATCATTGAAATAGAATTTACTTTAAAAGAAAAGAAGCTCTAGACTGGAAGTCTTTTTTGCTGACTTGGATGAGTTTACCCTGTATTCCATCGCCTTTGTCATTATTAAACTGTTGATTGTTATCTGTGTTCATGTTTTCTTCACTTCCGCAACCACTCAACACAATAGACAATGTAAAACTGGCCATCCAATGATATAGAATTTCCCTCTATTAGCTTCATATGTTTTAGCACTCCTTTTTAATTGCGCTATTTTCAATTGAATATTGTTTTCCTGTTTAACTAGCTACCAACTAGCCTTTTCTTAGATTTAAGATTATGTCGAATTCTAGGGCTAATTTGTTTGAATGGGTTAAAACGATGACACATTTGTTTTCCTCGTGAGCCAATTGTTGATACAGCTGTATAACATCTTCTGAAGTATTTTCATTCAGATTCCCTGTTGGTTCATCTGCAATAATGATATTAGCGTCAGTTGATAATGCTCACTGCTCAGTTGATGTTGGCTGCTGCGATAAACATTTGATTTTATAGTGCTCGGGTTCGTAAAAATTACACTTGATGTGGTTGATAAGGAGCACTATGCGCATTGTGTACATTAATCATTTCCGCACCATTTAATGCATAAATTCTCGCCATTTCAAGCTGCAGACCTTCAACGCCTTTACCCCGAAAATGTCAGTGATCAATTTGTAACTTACAGTACAGAATTTACTCTATATGCTGTACATTTTAAAAATCCTACATTAACTTCGATATTTAAGTGGGAAATCTCAGATGAAATGATTTATTTTTTTAGGCTCTTTACCCCGAATCGTTGATTTAACGCATAGAGTAACAGTATTCTACCATATGAAGCAGCCGCAATCTTTCGTTGAAAAATGTGACTTAATGATGTAATAAGTAAACAACATTCGTATTTAACGATTTTCCTCCTAATAGCCTTGAACGTATATTTTGTTGGTGTTGTTTTTGGATATGTATTTAGATGAGGAAAAACCATTAAAAAGAGGGCAAAACGTCCTTGTGTTTTCGGTGTTCCCAAATTTAAAACGAATCAAAAAATATCCTTCTTGGATAGATTAGCTGCTTTAGTTTACATTTACGTTTATCTTTAAAGGAAAATAATTTTTTCATTGTCAATATAGCATTACAAATGTTAAGATAATTCAGGAAACTATTATAGTTTTTTATGTTTTCATATGCTTGAGGGGAGGATATATATTAAAAATCGAATTATAAAAGCTTTTATTGAAGAAATTCAGCTTAAAGGTTTGAAATTTCCATTAGACGATTTGGCAAAACGACTAGGTATTAGCAAAAAAACGTTGTACAAGTATTTTCCTTCAAAAGTTGAAATGCTGGAAGCGGTTATTGATCACACATTTCAAGATATGGATGAAAAAGCCACGGCCATTATAGAGAATGACCAATTATCCTTAATCGAAAAGATAAAAGGTGTTATTACAGTTTTGCCAGATCATTACGAGTTCATTGCCCAAAATATATTAGATCAAATGAAACGATATTATCCTGAACAGTGGGTTAAGATGGATACCTTACTAAAAAGTGATTGGGAATTGCTTCGAAATCTAATTGAGCAAGGGGTTAGGGAAGGCGTCATTATCGATAGGAATGTATCCTTGATTATGAAGGTTATTATTGAAGCTATCAATTCCACACTAGATCAAAAATTTTATATGGAAAATCGAATGACAGTTTCTGAAGCACTTTCTGAAATTGTTGAAATTTTACTATATGGGCTTATTACTGAGAATAAAAGATAACATTTCTTTTATTCTTCCTTTATACCATTGGAAACTAAAGAAACAAAAATAGTTTCCTAAATAACGAGTTTGATTAAAAAGTATCTAAATTCCCTCATAAAATTGATTAGTATAGTATGTTATGAGAAACAAGCTATATTAATCGCTGTTCTTCTCTCGATGAATGTAATTACAACTAACAAGGATAACATGGAGGTATTAAGAAAATGTCAAATCCATTTGAAAATTATCAACCCGATTTTTGTACTTCAGGTTCTTTTATGAGATTGCCTTCTGAAAGCGAAAATACAAAACTTGCCATCTTAGGAATGCCTTTTGATACAGCAGCATCCTACCGTGTGGGAGCTAGATTTGGTCCACAAGCCATTCGTCAAGCATCTATGTGTTTATCTTCTTATCATGCACTACTTGATGTTTCTCCTTTTGAAGACACAAATGCAATCGATATAGGGGATGTACCCATAATTACGCAAAATATCCATCGAAGCTATGAACTCATGGAAAATTCCATGTTAGAACTTATGAAAAAGGGAATCATCCCTATTGGATTAGGAGGCGACCATTCCATCACATTAGCAAGTCTACGTGCAGCAGCCAAAGTACATGGACCTGTAGCCTTAATTCATTTTGATTCCCATACAGACACCTGGGATACCTATATGGATGAGAAATACTGGCACGGTTCTACTTTTATTCGCGCACATGAAGAAGGACTTGTACAGCCAGATAAAGTATTTCAAATTGGAATGCGCGGTTGGGAAATAACTTCTAGTCTGGAGTTGGGATACAACGTCATTACACAAAACGAGCTATTTACGCGCGGGATCCAAGATGTTGTTCAACAAGTAAAAAGCACGATTGGTAATACTCCTTGTTTCTTAACCTTTGATATCGATTTCGTTGATCCTGCTTTTGCTCCAGGAACTGGTACACCTGAAGTTGGTGGCTTAAGCAGTCATGAAACACTTAAAATGGTCCGTTCTCTTACTGGCTTTAATTTTGTTGGAGCTGATCTAGTTGAGGTACTACCTTCGTTTGATCCAACTCAAACTACTGCTCTTTTAGCTGCTACATTAGTACACAACTTTGCAAGTCTTGTAGCTTTAAAAATTAAACAAGAAAATGACCAAGTAGAAGTACTATCGTCCACTGATTAATCTGAAAATTCAGTATTATAAATTTGCATGTTAATGGCAGGATCCCTGATTGTAAAAAATGGCGTAAAGCTTTGGATATTAAACAAAGAAGCAGCTTTTTATTCCAGCTGCTTCTTTCAAAAGTAAAGGAGGAATTTTATTTGAACAAACATGGTGATTTAAAACGGTCACTAAATTTATGGCACATTGTCATTATTGGACTTGGATACATGGCGCCGACGGTTGTTTTTGATACGTTTGGCATTGTTTCGGAAGAAACAAACGGTCACGTTCCTGCTGCTTATCTTTTTGCCATGTTAGCCATACTGTTCACAGCATCTAGCTACAGGAAAATGGTAGTAGCCTTTCCAACAGCAGGATCCGCTTATACGTATACGGGAAAATCACTTCATCCATCGACAGGGTTTCTGGTGGGATGGATGGTTTTGCTTGATTATATTTTTACACCTATGATTAACGCATTAATTAGTAGCATTTATGCAGCAACGATTTTTCCTAATTTTCCGACTTGGTTATGGATTATTAGCTTTGTAGCAATAATAACCTTGACAAACATTTTTAGTCTAAAAGTATCAATCTCAATTAATACATTATTTGTGCTATTTCAATCTTTGGTCGCGTGTGTCTTTGTTATTTTGTCTATTAAAGAACTTTTGCAAGTAGAAGGAACGAGTCATTTATTTCCACTTCATCCATTCTATAGCGCTAATATGGAAATGTCTTCGCTGTTAAATGGCGCAGCCATACTCTGTTTTTCCTTTCTTGGGTTTGATTCTGTTACAACACTTGCTGAAGAAACAAATGACCCTAAAAAAACAATTTCTCGAGCGATATTTTTAATTGTAATGATAGGAGGCATCCTTTTTATCACTGCTTCCTACTTTGCTCAATCATCATTACCATTATTTCCAAATATTAGAAATGTTGATGGGACTTCGTCGGAGATGGCTTTTCATATGGGAGGAATCCTTTTTCAGTCAATTCTCTTTGCAGCTTCACTAACTTCAACTATTGCATCCGGTATCGTCTCTCAGATTAGTGCCTCTCGACTTTTGTATGCAATGGGGAAAGACAACATAATACCAAGGAAAATTTTCAGCTATGTTCACCCGCGCTTTGGGACCCCCATAATAAACATCATACTAATTGGAATTGTTGCACTCACCGCTATTTTTCTGAATTTAGCCACTGCAACATCCTTTATAACTTTCGGCGCGCTAACCGCCTTTACATTTGTAAATATTTCTGTATTTTCACACTATTTCATACGTAAAAAAATGCGTAATCTCAAATCAACAATTATTTATCTGGTTTCACCTTTTATTGGTACAACCCTTTTGGGGTTTTTATGGATAAATCTTAAATTAAATGCTATTATGCTAGGACTTGCTTGGGGATTACTTGGGGCGATTTACCTTTTTGTAAGTAAAAAATCCAAAAAGGAAATACCAAAATTTGACCTTGACGGGATAACCGAGGAACAAATTAAGTAATATTTTTTGATAATTAAACGATTTATTGTAAGCGATTTCACAGTTGCCCTGAATATGTTTTAGGGTCAATTTGTTAAAAATGTGGTACATATTAACGCCTCTTTTACCATCGCAAAAAGACCATCCTTGGTCAACTTTTGCTTCATCAACACATATGTAAAAAGGCTGAGGTCTGTCCTCCAATATTTTTGCATTTACTCTATTTAATCGAAATTGCTTCTTTTTGAATTAATAATCCGTACGTGTCTGTTCCCACTCTATCAAGGGATGAGATGATTATCTGTTATTATTGGGGAATTTTAAACAGTTGATATTGGGTATTTTAGCACCGGGGGTGACAGAGGCTGAGATAAAAAAGGTTGATATTTTTGTTTAGTCTTTCTTCAACTCACGTCCTGTAGACTATATGAGAAGTTTCTTGATTTCTTGAAAAAGCATCTGCTTAAGTGAGCGCAGATGCTCTTTTTTTACGTCGCCATAATAATTATCCCTTAACTTCCTATACATCGATCTCTCTTCCACTGTTAGATTCTTGCTTCATTTTTTGTAATCTGTTCATTTTTTCTTCCGTTAATGAATATCTCAAAATAAAGATAATACTGACTCCACATAATACTGCTGGAATATAGATACCCATATTTCCAATACCTACAAGAGCTTCATTCGTTATTCCATTTGGATTGTAATGATAGAAAGTCAAAAGGAACCCCTGTAACCACATACCTAAAGCAGTACCAAGTTGGTGGGTTGACAGTTTCGTACATATCAGTTGCATAAAAAAAAGCTACCTTAAAGACAGCTCCGATCTTCAGCTAAAGCACCCTTTAGTTCAATAGGTTATGTAAAGAAAGATAATATTTATATCAAATTGACACTGAGAAACAAAATAACACGAAACCAATAAGAAGTAACCAAGAACGAATAGATTGAAAGAACATCCATCGTTTTCTTTTCTCCTCCCAATCAGTGGGTGGATTGTCTGCATCCCATTGTTGGATTTCCTTGTTAATAGGAACATTATATATAATAGTTATTATTGTTGCTAAAGTGAACATTCCAGCAGAAGAAAAACGGCTTGTAAGCTCGATACCTCCAAGTTCTTTGGTAAATAATGCGAAAGACAAGGTTAGAATCACACTTACAGGCATAAATATGGGCATTATAAGTCCATATGTTTTCAGTGAACCTTGTTCAAAACGTATATGTTGCTTTTGTGGTAATTGACGGATAACTGGATGTACTAAAGCGTATGAAGTAAACTCAGCACAAGCAGTGAAGCCGGCTATTATCAATGTAATAAAACCTAAGAAATCCAAATTGTCACATCTCCTAATATTCAATTAATAATATCTTTCTTACTATACAAGTTTTGAACAGTATTTTGATATTAATAATTTTTTCTTCAACTAACCTGCCCAGTTAATGAAACAATAAAAGCTGCCAAAATGACAGCTTGATTTGTGACTCTTGCACGATTACAAACGTACTTATTCAACTCTTATTAAGGCTTATATTTTTTAACTCCAATGATTTACAGGAAGGACATTGTGCGGTTGATATATGGGTTTCATTATGTACCCACTTATAATGGCAAGTCGAGCAGAGTAGAACTGTATGTTTTTTTATGAATTCCATTGATTCATTTATATATCGCTCATAATCTTGAGGGTAACTATCTGCTAATGTACGAGATACAAAATTATAATCACACTCACTTCCGTTCCAATATTCTTTACCACCTTTATACTCAATGATATTTTACACTTCCTACTATTTTTATTTTCTTATTAAATTAACCTGCCCCGATAGTTAATTAAGGATATTTTTTTACATTCAAAAGGCCACTAAATGATGGCCTTTTTCAGGAACTAACACAGTTATATATGTTTTGATAATTTTATAGAACTTGGGGATCAATCAAATTTTTTTCCTCTATGAGTTTAACCTTTCTTTTAGGAACCCATCCAAGCCACGTTTCGCGATCTATTCTGGGTATATTTAAATTATCCCCTACTAGCATTGAACCAGAAGATATCTGAAATTCATCTTCTGTTTCTTGTAGTATCTGAACCCTTTCTCCATCCACGTTTCCAAAGTACGATACACTTACACAATCTGTTAATTCACTTCGATTTACTTTTTTTGAATAGACTCCACTGTTATAAATATTAACAAAAGCATGGTCAATATCATTTATTTCTTCTGTCATAATTTTTATATTATTATCCATATCAATAGTGATTTCATACTCAATCCCATTGTATTTTCCATATATACCCGATTTCAACATGTTAGTCACCCCATAAATCTATTTAACTGCTATAAACATTATCCCATTAAAAACAGCTATAACTAGATCATCCCCTTTACCTTTTTTGTATATATTTTATAAGATAAGAGAGACCTCCTTCTTCCACAAACCTGCCCCGTTATTGCCATAAGAAAAGACAGCCTTAGCAACCTGCCTTATTGTAAAGTTGACGCAAACTGTGCGATATATCTCTAAAATAGAGGATTGGAATAATCCAATCCTTTTTCACTAAACTTTATGCACTTTGTGTGAGTATACCGATAATGTTATATAAGATTGGGAACACAAATAAAACGATGTTAAAGATTATCCCAACCAATGAAAGTTTATCCCGATTCATTTTATATCCTACAAACCCTAATGCAGCTCCTATTGGACACAGGATAAACGGAAACACGAGTGGCATTCCTTGAATTTTCAACGATACGATATCAAATAAAAAGTTAACGATCAATAATGTTAAAACAGACGGGATTAGAATGGATATAAGTCCAGGTATTTTTTGCATAACAATTGCTCCTTATGAATTAGATTATAAAAATTTGTGCCTTTAAAAAATTAACACTACCGTATTTTAACAATAATAAGAGTTTGCGTGAATATCAAACCACACAGTACGAATACACTGTGCTTGTGGAACTATCCTGCCCCTTTAGTGCCATAAGAAAAAGAGCTGATCGTGATCGTCACAGCTCATTAAAGCTATAGCACCTTTTAGTCAAGTAACCTTCTATTGATAAAAACATATACAATTGTTAATAAAAGCAACATAGCAATTATAAGAACCGTTAATTCATAAGGATAGTCAATAAAACTATTGAAAACTACTAACAATCCTAACGGTAGAAAAAAAGTTCCACCTGTCACTGTACCTAATAAAGACTTATTTTTTATCAATTTTTCATTAAATCCTGCTAACAACCAGGTTTGTTTTTTCACAGCTACTAAGTACGATACAAGTAAAAGAGCTATACCAATAACCAATAATCCATAATCCACCTTTTCACCCCCAAAGGACAATTTTATTTCCTGCTACTTTTAATACAACTAAAAAGGTAAAAGTTACCTTTTCCTGTTGATTTTACCACAAAAACCCATTTTCCTTATTCAACTAACCTGCCCCTTTAGTTCTATAAGAAAAAGCTGCCTTAAAAACAGCTCTGAGCTTCAGCTAACGCACCCTGTTAGTTCATTAAGATTTATTGTAGAGTTGAAATAAATAGTGCAGTAAGGGGTCCTACCTACAAAACGCGGAAAACATACGCTAAGGAATCATCGGCCTATAAACGAGGAGAGTCGACCGTGGCCAAGTGAAAACAAATATAATCCATAATTTTATCTTAATAAAAAATGTTCAAGGTATTTTTCTATTTCTTCAATTGAATTTATAGAGAATTTTTTATCTTTATAACTTATAACGCCCTCATTTATGCACTGAGTTATTGAACGATTTAAACTTCTAATTGGTGCACAGACCTCACTTGATAAAATTTGCTTTGTAAGGTTATCTAAATCACCGATTTTATAATGATTATGTAAACTTAATAAGATACGATCTTTAACTGTTAGCAATGATAACTTTGCCGCAGTATCTGAACTTAAAATTAATTTTGAGGCAAGTTGTTTAATTATGTAAAAATTAAAATTAAAATCGATTTTCATCCATTCATAAACCTTTGTTTTATGGATAGCTATCGTTTCACAATTTTGTTTTGCAATAACACCGAGCGTTTTAATTTTTTCATTAAAAATTTCTATCTCCCCAAAACAACTATATGAATCATAAATATATAGGGAAAGCATCGTTCCCTCATAACTTTGTCTATACACTTCTGCCATACCTGTAGTTAGAATATAAAGATAATTATTTTGTTCATGTGGGTGAATAATAAGGCTACCTTTCTTGTGTCTTCTATAAATAAATTCTTTCTTAATATGCGTTGGGGCATCATTCACAATATCTTTAAAATTCATATTTTCACCTTCTTTTTGCTTTTGGTCATTTGACCTATTTTCATTATAGATTGAATTATATAATAAGGCCAAATAAGTATTGGAGGTCTTGTTATGAGAAGATTAATTATTGACACAGATACTGGAAGTGATGATGCTGTTGCTCTAATTATGGCATTAAAATCAACTAATTTTAAAGTAGAAGCGATAACAACTGTTTGTGGCAATGTTCCAGTTGAATTGGCAACAAAAAATGCACTAATGACTATCGAAGTTGCTAATGGTCAAAAGCCACCTATTTATGTTGGAGCAGGCAAACCACTTATGCGTGATTTAGTTACAGCTGTTAATGTTCATGGTGAAGACGGAATGGGAGATTGTAATTTAATAAATCCTACTCTTTTGCCAGAAACCAAGCATGCCGTAGATGCTATCATTGAAATTATTGAAAATAACCCTGGTGAAATCGAAATTGTAACCATCGGTCCTGTTACAAATATAGCACTTGCAATATTAAAAGCGCCAGAAATCATGAAGAAAGTTAAGCGTATTTATTCAATGGGTACTGCTGGATTTGGTCCCGGAAATACTACACCTGTAGCCGAATTTAATGTATATGTAGATGCAGAAGCATATAGCATTATGATGAAATCAGGAATTCCCATTAGTATTATCGGCTTTGATATTTGCTTAGGCGAAGCAGCTTGGAATAGAGAAGATATGGAATTTTTAATGGTGAGCCAAAAGGAAGAAGCAGTGTTTGCCGTTCAATGTAATCGTTCCCTTCTAGAATACAACTTACAAGCAAGTGGAGGGCACTTTGTTGATTTGCCAGATGCCGTGGCAATGGGGGTTGTATTATGGGATGATATCGTTATTGAAGACAAGTTATGTTACTGCTATGTGTGTACCACAGAAGAAGCAACCTATGGTCAGGTGATAGTAAATGACGGTAGTAAACTTGCCATTTCTGATGGCTTTGCAGGCCATACTCCTAATGCAACTATCTGTAAAACCATTGATAATCAGTTATTCAAGAAACGGCTATTAGAATTATTGGTAAGTTAACATTACGGGGTGTTTAGATGAAATTTTTAAATTTTGGATCGTTGAATATAGATAAAGTTTATACAGTTCCTCGCTTTGTTAAAGGAGGAGAAACTTTATCTTCGGTTAGTTGTGTTGAGTATCCTGGTGGAAAAGGATTAAACCAGTCAATAGCCCTTGCAAGATCTGGTTCGCAGATTTTTCATGCAGGTAAAATTCGCAAAGATGGTCTGTTTCTAAAAAAAGAATTAGCATCAGAAGGAGTTAGTGTTGAGGGAATATATGAAAACGGTCTGATAACAGGGCATGCCATTATTCAAGTGGCTTCGACAGGTGAAAATTGTATTTTACTCTATGGTGGGGCGAATAAAGAAATAACTATTGAACAAATTGATAAAGTATTAGAGGACTTTAATTCTGATGATTTCCTAGTTCTACAAAACGAAATAAACTGTATAGATTACCTAATTAATGCTGCTCATAAAAAGGGGTTAACCATTGCGCTTAATCCCTCTCCAATAAATAAGTCTATTAAGAACTTAGATTTTTCAAAAATTGATTATCTAATACTAAATGAAATAGAAGGACAAGATATTAGTGGAGAAAAGTCATCAAGCAGAATACTCGGCTATTTACTATTAAATTATAGCAATTTAAAGGTTGTGTTGACTTTGGGTACAAATGGTGTCGTATATAGAGACAATGTGCAAGAATACAAGCAAGAAGCTTATAAAGTTAAAGTGAAAGACACAACGGCAGCAGGTGATACATTCTTGGGTTATTTCCTTAGCATGGTTTCCCAAAAATCTGATATTAAACTTGCACTTAGTGTTGCCACAAAAGCTGCTTCATTTGCAGTATCCAGAAAAGGCTCATCTTCTTCTATCCCGGTTTTAGCAGAAGTACTCGGCTAAACTTATACTAAATTGGAGGTTTTTGTTTGTTGAACTTATGTTTGTTACTGGGGTATAAACTTTCTTAATGATTCTATGCATTAAGAAAGTACCATTTATAGAGTAATAAAAATTTTAACTACAAGCTCCATTTGAGGTGCCAGGTGAAGTATTTATGGCTTTAGAATTAACTGAGGATTCACTTGTAAATGTTCAAGGTGTTGTTCGTTATCCAAAAGCTTTTTCAGAATAAATTTAGATTGATTGACTAGAATTTTAAATTAAACAAGGAAGTTCCGTAAAATTAAATATTTTACGGAACTTCCTTTATTTGTTGCTTTAGATGTTGTGAACATGGTTAAACAAGAAATTAGCCTTATCATGATGATTGTACGAAGACACAAAGATAAGTACATTGGGGACATGAATTTGAGTACATAGAGTTATTAATCCACTCAAAACCGCACCAATTCAATCTCTAACTGTTTTGAGATACAAAATCGAGTACATTATATACAGTCGAATAAATTTATTTGTAAACACAAAGGGGAAGGCAATATCTATACCCTCCCCTTTTTCGAACACAACTTATTTTTTTAATCTTCTTGATTATTTTATTGTCTTTATGGAGTAGTATCTTCCGTCTGCGTTGGGTTTCTCATTTGAGGGATTAGTATAGACCTTTAATGGTGTTATCACCTTTCTCCGTATCCTTCGGCTATAGGCTTTAGTGTCTCAGCATCTATAATCAGAAATTTGTGTAACATACTTTCTATTGTCTCTTTAACAGAACAAAAAAGATATATTTGACGTTTAGGATCTATATATTTACTAGTTAATATTTATAATAACCAACACCCGTATTCACTATAATCTCCTACTTTTCCACTTTTATAAAATTCATTTGCACTGATCAGATTTTTCTTGCTATTATCGATATATTTTTCGGAAGTTTGTGCGTTTACATCAACAGTTATTAACATAAGCATAGTTAAGATTAAAATAGACAATTTAGTTTTCATTGGGCTTCTCTCCTTTAACAATATTAAAGGTATTATCCCCAATTTTTGATTTCCTTATTGAACTAAACATCCGTTAATTAGACAATAAATTAAATTTATCGATTTATATTCTTTGTCATACCAATGGTAAACTTCTCAAATCCAAAAGTTTCATAATATGATTTCAAACTTTCTACACACATAAGTTGAGGAATTACTCGATTTTGCTCACAATGTTCAATTATTCGATTCAACATTTCTTTGCCGATTCCTTCGGATTGGTAGCTCGGTAGTACACACACGCCACATACAATTCCAGTAATCACACCATCTGAAATAACACGTCCCATACCCACTAACTGTTGTTCATCAAAAGCATAAATTGCATACCAACTTTGATTGCACATTTTTTTCAAATCATTAACTGTTAATTTAAGTGAATTCCATCCTAAAGATTCATATAAGGTTAGTAATTGCTTAAAATTTTCAGGGGGTTCTATTGTATAAAGTATAGTTCTTTCCATACAAGCACCTCCTTGTATTTTTGTATCTTATAGTTTTATATAAACATATAATTTGTATAATTCCACATATCCCCTTACACAAACCTGCCCCTTTAACTCATAAGAAAAAGAGCTGCTGAGGCAACTCCCTTATGGAAGTAACGCACCCGTTAGTTTAAGTACAGTCCTTCACAAACTAACTTTTGAATAAGAAAAAGAGGTGAGATGCCGCAGCTACCTTCGGTGTTCTATTCAAGCCCCCTATAGTTTAAATGCGATTATTCACAAATATCCATTTTTATTCATGCCCTATTTACTTATAACGATCGATAATTTATAGTTTGCATACTTGTTTAACTCTAATAAAAATTGATTTAACGCTTCATTACTTGGAAACCTGCACTCCAAAAGATAACAGCCATCTCCACTGATTTTATAATTATTGATGACATATCCCTCCTTTGTTTGGATAAATGAGAGATAAGGTTGATGGTGGGTACCTTCTATATAGATATTGATGAAGGCATACGTATAGCACCCTAATTTCGCTTGATTTACTTTAATGCTATATCCCTCAATGACCCCATTGTCCTTTAACTTCTCCACTCTAGCTGCAGCTGCCGGTCCTGTTAAGTGAACCCTCTCCCCTAATTCTTTCATCGTAATCCGGCTATTGCTACATAACTCCTCTATAATTCGCTTATCTGTTTGATCCATCTGAACGTCAACTCCTTTCAAAATTAAAGTCAAACGGCTAAAACACTTTATTTTATCTGTGTATTTGAATGCTGCTCATATTATACACTTAACACTGTTAGGAAACACACATGAAAAGAAAGGGAGTTGTAAAGATGAAGATTACACAAATTCGAAATGCAACGATAGTTGTAGAATATGCAAATAAAAAGTTTTTAATTGATCCTATGTTAGCAGAGAAAGGTACGTACCCATCTTTCCCTGGTACGATTAGGCAAGGTCAAAACAATCCTTCAGTGAGTTTACCAACCTCTGTTGACGATATTATTAGTGGTGTTGAGGCAGTCATTGTGACTCACTTACATTTAGACCATTTTGACGAGGCAGCGCAAAGACTATTACCAAAAGATATTAAAATGTTCGTTCAAAATGAAGAAGATGCAAAGGAAGTCCAAAATACCGGGTTCCAAAATGTAGAGGTATTAACAAAGGACACTGTCTTTGAAGGCATCCAATTAGTTAAAACAAGAGGCGAGCATGGAAGAGGAGAAGAACTATTAAAGCTTATGGGGGAAGTATGTGGCGTTGTCTTTAAACATCCAAGTGAAAAAACATTTTACGTAGCTGGTGATACAGTCTGGTATGAAGGTGTACAGGAAGAATTAGATACCCATAAACCAGATATTATTGTCGTCAATGGCGGAGATAATCAAGTAATAGAATATGGTTCTCTCATTATGGGAAAAGAAGACATCTATGAAGTACACAAGGCGGCTCCTAATGCTAAGGTTATTTCTGTTCATATGGAAGCTGTTAACCATTGGACACTATCTAGAGAAGAATTAAAAAACTTTAGTAAAGAAAAAGGATTCTCAAGTAATATTTTAGTACCAAAAGATGGTGAATCCTACAAATTCAACACCGACAAATAGTGTCACGTTCCTATTTTAAAATAAGAAATAGAAGAAGCTCATAATTATCGAAAATTTAATTATGAGCTTCTTCTATTGACGATATGAAATGTTCCAAGGATGACAAAACAAACATGAAAAGCTACAAGGATATTTCGTTAGGAGGCAGCGTTCATGACAATGTCAGCAAAAGATACAAATACCTCAACACAGCAGCCTATATGGTTGCAAGAATATATTGATTCATCAGAAAAACAAATACAGCTTTATAAAAGAACATTAAGAATTTTGATCCTTTCACAAATCTTTGGGGGCGCAGGACTTGGAGCCGGTATAACAGTAGGAGCGCTTCTTGCACAAGACATGCTAGGGACTGAAAATGCGGCAGGAATTCCAACTGCCCTATTTACTTTAGGTTCTGCAGGAGCTGCCCTACTTATAGGCCGGTCTTCACAACGTTTTGGCCGTAGAGCAGGACTTGCAGGTGGTTTCCTTGCAGGTGGGTTAGGTGCTATTGGTGTTATAATTGCAGCTTTAACCAACAGCATCCCACTTTTATTTATCTCTCTTTTTATTTATGGAGCTGGTACGGCGTCTAATCTACAAGCGCGATATGCAGGGACAGACCTTGCAACAGATAAACAAAGGGCAACTGCTGCAAGCATGGCCATGGTTTCCACTACCTTGGGTGCTGTTGTTGGTCCTAACTTGGTCAATAGAATGGGGGAATTTGCGGATTCTATTGGTGTTCCAACCTTGGCTGGCCCCTTTATCTTGTCAGCAGCTGCTTTTATTATTGCCGGATTATTTATCTTAATTTTTCTTCGTCCAGACCCTTTGGTTGTGTCTACAGCTATTGCGAATGCTAAGAAAAAAGTCGATAACGCACTGACAGGGACAAATTTAAAGAATGCTACCATAAACAAAAAGGGTGTTGTTGTAGGGGCTGTAATTATGATTTTGACTCAATTTGTCATGGCAGCCATTATGACAATGACACCAATTCATATGGGACATCATGGTCATGGTTTGAGAGAAGTAGGATTAGTTATAGGTTTCCATATAGCAGCTATGTACCTTCCTTCACCATTGACAGGTATACTGGTAGATAAACTTGGCCGTATTACTATGGCTGTTGCTTCTGGTGCTACACTCCTAGCCTCTGGATTGGTGGCAGCTTTTGCACCGGTAGGTTCAATGCCACTGCTTACCCTGGCGTTAGTACTACTAGGTTTGGGCTGGAACTTTGGTTTAATAAGTGGGACTGCTCTCCTTATAGATTCAACACACCCATCTGTGCGTGCAAAAACACAAGGATCAGTCGATGTCCTATTTGCCCTGTCAGGAGCAGCTGGTGGGGGGGTATCAGGAATGGTAGTCGCTCATTCTAGTTTTGCAGCATTATCACTTTCTGGAGCCATTCTGTCACTAGTGCTTATACCTGTAGTTGTTTGGTCTTGGAAAAGTCCAAGCAAAGAGCTATGATAGAAAAGTTTTTATTAACACTTTATTTCTTGAATAGTTAGACTAATATAGATATATCCCTATATAGTAAATTACAATTAAAACATAATTAACAAGGCAGCTTTCAGCGAGAAATTGAAAGCTGCCTTTTAGGAGGTAACTCATATAAAACAAAACATCTTATAGATAGAAAAAATCTTTATATTAATTTATAAGGGTCTCCAGAATGTTAGTTTACTTTAACCTAACTCAAGTTACGTAAAGTATTATGCCTAACTTTAATGTCTTGTTACGCAACTGAAAAATTGCTGTACGGGAGCAGTAGTTTTTCTATTTTTAAGCTTTATACGTTATGCAATTTTAGTTAACATAATCACTACTATTAGAACCTGACCACAACAAAACCCCTTGGCTTCCAAGAAATTTCACATCGTCCATTTTTATTGTTTATACAGGATTTTATACATCCTTGATGAATCAACGTTTCCGGCTTATAAAGAAGCCTAGCAGTTGCATAATAAAATGGGGTTTTATGGAATCTCTTATTGAACTAACCTGCCCCGTTAGTGCCATAAGAAAAAGGCTGCATCAGCAACCTGCCTTATTGATGTAAAGCACCTGTTAGCTTAAAAATCCGTTTTATTTATCATTATCTAAATCATCATCAAGAAAAGACTTTTTATCTTCTTTAATTCCATACTTCTTTTCAAGAAATTGACCAATTATTGAACTGTTAATACCTTTCCTTACTGCTGTTTCGATAACTATATATAGAACAAATAACCCAACAATATAATAAACAATAGGTATGATAGCCTCCACCAAAAATCCCCAAACAAATAATCAATTATCCCCTTTATTTTACCATAAAACCCACAATTTCTTGGTGAAGTAAACTGCCCCGTTAGTTTAAGTACAAACCTTCACACTCTCAATAGAGTAAAGCCTATTGGTACATAATCAAATCACATCTCAATTAGGATTTATGATGTCTCATAAAACTTGTATCAAAATACTTAGCGTTGTAAATCCGCACTTTCCTGACGATACCCCATGCCCATCAAGCTAAGAAAACAGGTCACCCCCGAAACGATAAAGATTACAATAAGTGCAGAATTCTGTTTTGGGGGTGCATAAAATTTTAACTTGATGGCTATGTGGGTGCACCCCTGTATAGAAAAAGTTCACATTATATTTAATAGAGGAATTAAAAAGTTTTATTCGTGTCTTAACGTTGTAAATCCAAATTTTCCTGACAATACTACAAAAAATAAAAGAGCTATTCAAATTTAACTAGTTGAATAGATCCTTTATTTTTCATTCATTATCATCCTAAATACTGTCTAATCTAAAAATCCTTTTTAGAAAAACAAGAGTCCTAGTGAAATAACAATACCACTTACAAAAAGAGTTAATACACAGTAACCCATAATATCTTTTGCCTTTAGACCAGCAATAGCAAGAGCAGGGAGTGCCCAGAATGGTTGGATTAGATTAGTCCATGCGTCTCCCCAGGCAACCGCCATAGCCGTTTTTGGAATGGATACATCAAGTGCTATCGCTGCATCCAGCATGACAGGAGCTTGAACCGCCCATTGACCTCCACCAGAAGGTATGAAAATATTGACCAATCCTGCACTTAAAAACGTAAATAACGGGAATGTAAATTCATTAGATATTGAGACGAAACCATTAGATATAACAGTAGCTAAACCTGATGCTGTCATCATACCCATAATCCCCGCATAAAAAGGGAATTGGATGATGATCCCACTCGCTCCTTTTACTGCATTAACAACAGCCTCTAAAAAGTGTTTTGGAGTACCATGAAAGAGAATTCCTAAAAATAAGAATAAGAAATTAACAATATCAAGATTTAGTTTAAAACCGTTATGTACAAAGTAATAGAAAAGAAAAACAATCCCTAATATCCCAATTGATAGAGAGATAATCCGGCTATTCTCAAGCCTCTCAGCAGGAGTCAAATCCTCTTTTTCAATAGTAGCTGCCTGGACATCATCCTCTAGGAGAGCAAGATCTACAGTCACTGTTTGTTCCTTTGAAGGCATCATGAATCGATTAACTAATGGAACGATTATGATTAAAGCTATAACAATAAAAAGATTAAAACTAGAAAATATCGTTTCACTTGTTGGGATAATACCAATTAAATCTTCGGAAAAGTGGCCTGGAGTAGCAATAGTCAATGGAGTTGATCCAGATATTCCACCATGCCAGATGAGAAATCCAGAATAAGCACTCGCAATTAAAAGGCGATAGTCAACATTTTCTACTTTTTTCGCCAATTCTTTAGCGAATAAAGCCCCAATAACAAGTCCGAATCCCCAGTTTATCCAGCTTGCTACGAGAGAAACGACACTTACAATAATAATTGCCTGACCTGGAGATTTAGCCATAGATGCAAGAGCACCTAATCCCCTTTTAAAAATTCTGCTACTAGCTAATACATGTCCAGTTACTAAAACAAGAACCATCTGCATAGCAAAAAGAAGCAATCCCCAAAATCCATTTCCCCAATGCTGAGCCATCTGATAAGGCCCGCTATCGGTGAAAATAAGTCCCAATCCAAACACAACAAAAGTTAAAATAATAACAAATATAAATGGATCGGGTAAATATCTCTGCATAACACGATTAAAAAAGGCTACCATTACTTTCAACTTTTTATCCTCCTTTTTAAACTTAACCCCCCTTTGTAATTTCTACAATTATTAACATATTCCTCTATTAGGGGTCCTGCCTGAAAAGAGAGGTCATATCAAACATATGAGATATCATAAAAACAAATAAAGGAGAGCACATATTAACCATGGATAATAGGTGCTCTCCTTTTATCTTTTATAGAACTAAACCAGCTAATAGGATGTCAATATCTTTCTCTAAAATTTTCATTTCCCTTATGATATACTATTTTTGACCATGCCAAATAAACCCTCCAAAACCCTTTTGGAAGGATTTTTCTCTGTTTCACAAAACCGTTAATTAGGCTAAATCTAGGAACGTTTCTTTTCTCTTTAA
>NZ_JBNNUC010000014.1:0-34112 GCF_050279365.1 Peribacillus sp. NPDC094092
TCTCAGGGAGCAAGCTCCCGTCGATTCGCTCGACTTGCATGTATTAGGCACGCCGCCAGCGTTCGTCCTGAGCCAGGATCAAACTCTCCGAAGAAGTGTTTGACTTGCTCATTCGCTTTTTTGATAGTGTGTGCTCACTTAAAATTTAACGTTGGCGCTTTGTTTTGTTCAGTTTTCAAAGAGCAATAATGGAGCGGGTGAAGAGAATCGAACTCTCATCATCAGCTTGGAAGGCTGAGGTTTTACCACTAAACTACACCCGCATTTAATTTTGAATTATTTCCAGAAAGAATGGTCGGGAAGACAGGATTCGAACCTGCGACCCCTTGGTCCCAAACCAAGTGCTCTACCAAGCTGAGCTACTTCCCGTAAAATATGGTGCGCCCGGCGGGAGTCGAACCTACAACCTTCTGATTCGTAGTCAGATGCTCTATCCAATTGAGCTACGGGCGCGATTTCTATGATGTTATTGGTGCGGCCGAGAGGAGTCGAACCTCCACGGGGTTTCCCCCACTAGGCCCTCAACCTAGCGCGTCTGCCATTCCGCCACGACCGCGAAAGCGACTTTGTAAGTCTAACACCTTTTCAACTTGATGTCAAGAAGAAAAATATAAGTGCGGGTGAAGGGACTTGAACCCCCACGCCTTGCGGCGCCAGATCCTAAGTCTGGTGCGTCTGCCAATTCCGCCACACCCGCGAAAATAAATGGTGAGCCATGAAGGATTCGAACCTTCGACCCTCTGATTAAAAGTCAGATGCTCTACCAACTGAGCTAATGGCTCTGAATAAAATGGCTGGGCTAGAAGGGATCGAACCTTCGCATGACGGAATCAAAATCCGTTGCCTTACCGCTTGGCTATAGCCCAATAAAAAATTACTAATTAACAGCCAGGATAATATTATATCACGATAATATTATTTTAGCAAGTGTTTTTTAAAAAAAATGGCGGTCCCGACGGGAATCGAACCCGCGATCTCCTGCGTGACAGGCAGGCATGTTAACCGCTACACCACGGGACCAGCATTATGATAAGAAAGTGACCCATACGGGATTCGAACCCGTGTTACCGCCGTGAAAGGGCGGTGTCTTAACCGCTTGACCAATGGGCCTTGATAAAATGTGTAACTGGCGGAGAAGGAGGGATTTGAACCCTCGCGCCGCTTACGCGACCTACACCCTTAGCAGGGGCGCCTCTTCAGCCTCTTGAGTACTTCCCCAAAAAAATGGCTCCGCAGGTAGGACTCGAACCTACGACCGTTCGGTTAACAGCCGAATGCTCTACCACTGAGCTACTGCGGAATAATGAAAATTGGGTTCCTTTTTTCACGCTCAAGGACCTTAGTGTTTGTCGTTAAGACAAGTTGTTATCTTGTCGACTCTTATGATTATAAAGAGGTTACAACTTAAAGTCAAGAGTTCTTTTGCGTTTTTTTATATTTTTGTAATTCACTCCTTAAACCCTTGGTAAATCAATGATCCACGACATTTACCGCACACGAAACGGGTAGTGTCGATTCGTTTTTTTCTTAAATATACCTGATGACAGTCTTTACATTTATATTGAATAGTATTCATCTTTTTCTTTAATTGGTTAGATGGCAGCGGCTCGCAAAATCTTGGTGCCCCCACTTTTTTGAGTAAATGCTTAAAGTCCGCATCACGATGCTGGTACCCTTTCTTCTCGATGTGCAAATGATAATGACACAATTCATGCTTAATGATTCCAATCATTTCTTCCACACCGCGTTCATCAAGATACTTCTTATTGATTTCTATATTGTGTGAGCGGAGCAAGTATCGTCCCCCTGTTGTTCGGAGGCGCGGATTAAAACTGGCTTTGTGTTTAAAGGCCTTTTTAAAGTCTTTCATCGAAATTTCTTCTACTAGTCTTTGCAATTGCCGATTATCCATTTCCCCCTCCCTTTCTTTGGTAACATGACAACCCATTATAACATAGACTAATAATACAATAGGAAACTAAGGGAGGAAAAGCTATGCCTAATTGGTTCCAGAATCAAATCCGCAAAGCCTTTTATGAAAAGGATTATTATCAAGTGAAGATGTTGAATCAATGTTGGTTTTTTTATCAAAAGAAAGAAAGCCTCAGGGTATAGATTCAACTAATATAAATACATCGCTTCAAAAAAAACCCCTTCTAATATAGAAGGAGCTTACCATAGGCTAGTTTTGATCCTTTGGCTCTAGCATCGTTAAAGATACCCTTTGCTTTTTGGGGTCAACCAGTTCGACCCAAACCGTCACAACATCCCCAACAGCAACTACATCCAATGGGTGTTTTACAAACCGGTTGCTCAGTTTAGAAATATGCACAAGTCCATCCTGTTTGACACCGATGTCCACAAACGCACCGAAATCCACAACATTCCTCACAGTACCTTGTAATTCCATCCCAGTTTGCAGATCCTCCATTTTTAGAACATCCTGCTTAAGCAGTGGTTTTGATAATTCATCGCGAGGATCTCTTCCCGGTTTCATCAAATCATCTATGATATCTTTAATCGTAATTTCCCCAATTTCCAATTCATCGACCAAATCAGCCGGGTTTAGTTTACCTAACTCTTCTTTTAGTGCATCACTGCCTAAATCTTCAGATGCAAATCCCATTTTCTTCAATAATTTATTCACGGCACTATAGTTCTCTGGGTGTATCGCGGTTTGATCCAAAGGTTCATCTCCATTAATGATACGTAAGAACCCTATACATTGTTCATACGTTTTGGCACCAAGCCGGGGAATTTTCTTTAATTCCTTCCTGCTTGAAAACTTCCCTTCCTCTTCCCTTTTCTTCACAATATTTTGAGCAACCGATTTTGATAAACCAGCTACATATTGCAATAGTGACGATGAAGCGGTATTGACATTCACTCCCACTTGGTTAACAGCTGTTTCCACTACAAAGGTGAGGGATTCCGTTAACTTTTTCTGGGACACATCATGTTGATACTGCCCTACCCCCACCGATTGGGGGTCAATCTTAACAAGTTCGGCAAGGGGATCTTGAAGCCTTCTGCCTATCGAGACTGCGCTTCTCTGTTCCACTTGAAGATCCGGAAACTCTTCACGGGCTATATCCGAGGCTGAATACACGCTGGCTCCCGCTTCATTAACGATGATATATGAAATATTCCCTTTCACTTCTTTTATAATATCTGCGATGAATTGCTCTGATTCACGCGATGCCGTTCCATTGCCGATTGCCACGATCTCAACCGAGAACCGCTGAAGTATTTCGATCGTTTTTTCACGGGCAGCATTAAGCTTCGCAGCAGGAGGATGCGGATAGATTACACTGATATCGAGTACCTTTCCGGTTTCATCGATGACAGCTAACTTACACCCGGTCCGGTATGCCGGATCTAAGGCTAGGACCACTTTCCCTTTAAGCGGAGGCTGCAAGAGCAGGTTCCGGAGGTTTTCAGAGAAAATATGGATAGCTTGATCCTCAGCTTTTTCCGTCAGTTCTTTTCTGATTTCCCGTTCTACAGAAGGCATGATCAAACGTTTGAGTCCATCCTCAATCGCAGATTTAAGAACAACTTGGGCTTCGGATTTGTTATTTTTAATGATTTTCCGTTCAAGATGTCCAATGATGATTTCAGTACGAGGATGGATGGAGATTCGTAAGACCTCTTCCTTTTCCCCTCTATTCAGTGCCAGCACGCGATGTGGTACGATTCTTTGAACCGGCTCCTCATATTCATAGTACATCTCGAAGATTTTTTTCTCGTCCTTCTCTTCATTCTTCACAGTTGAAACCACTTTTCCAGCTTTGAAAATTTCAGCCCTTATCCACTTCCTTAATTCTGCATCATCGGAAATATGTTCAGCTATGATATCCTGCGCTCCCGTAATAGCCTCTTCGATAGATGAAACTTCTTTTTCTGCCGATATGAATTCCGCAGCTTTTTCACTGACCCGAGCATGCATATGACATTCCAAAAGCCAATTAGCCAATGGTTCAAGACCCTTTTCTTTAGCGACTGTCGCTTTCGTTCTCCTTTTTTGTTTGAATGGCCTGTATAAATCCTCGACTTCCTGCAATTTTGACGCTTTTTTGATTTGTCTTGTTAATTCTTCCGTCAATTTTCCCTGTTCGGCAATCGAGCGCGTAACTTCCGCTTTCCTCTGGCCAAGGTTTTCTAGATAGTTCCATCTTTCCATAATGGAACGAATCTGCACTTCATCAAGTGAACCCGTCATTTCTTTTCTATACCGCGCAATAAAGGGGACAGTATTACCCTCTTGAAGCATCTGTATGACGTTTTGGACTTGATGATTTTTCAAAGTTAGCTCATTGGATATTTGTTTAATCAATTCTTTTAATGTATCTTCTACAACGATCATTATGTTTACCTCCAACGTTTTGATCTGATATATATAGTCTAGCAAATGAGTGATGAAGTTGCGAATTCCATACAAAAAAGCTTACTTCCGAATTACGGCGAAAGTAAGCTTCCTAAAATGAAAGTTGTATCATCTGCAGTTAATGGACTGCTTTTTAATATACATTGGGCGTTCCTATCAATAGGGACCAGCCTTTTCAAAAAAGATTTAGCTCCCTTAAGTTCTAAACCATCGGAATGAAGAATGAATTTTGCGTTCGGTTCATATTTGTATCTCTGCGTCCTGTATTTTTGTTTCCTTCCTGATAAATACCCTGTAACAGGTAAAGGATAAACGAGTTTATCGTCACTTGGATTATACAGGAAAAAGCGGATGTTACCAACTGAACTGTATACAAATTCATTCTTGTCATAAAAAATCTTCAAAATGGATACGGCTGCTCCCCGCTTATCGACCAAAGCTTGATTGCACACTGCCATTAGTGATTCGACATCCAACTCATGATTGCGTTTAACTTCCTCGATGACTGCATGGGAGGAATCGTAAGCATTTTTCCCGCTGCCCAGACCATCTGCCAGTACACAGACAAAGTATTCTTTCGTATGAAGAAAAAAGTAATCATCACCACAATAAACCATCCCGTTTTTAGACGATTGAGAGACGATGACTTCTATTTTTTCTCCCCTCAGAATATCTTTGATCACTGAATTAACTCCGAGTTTTCTGCATTAATGGCTTCTTGAAGTTTCTTGATCGCACGGCGCTGGAGCCTTGACACATGCATTTGGGAAATCCCAAGTTTATCGCCTGCTTCTTTCTGGCTTAAATTCTCTAAATAAGTATGTTGAATGATCATCTTTTCACGGTCACTCAGCACATGCAGCACCTTTTCAAGTACAAGTCTCTGATTGACCTTTTCAAAACCTTCATCGACATTCCCGAATATATCAAGCAATGTGACAGTACCGCCATCAGAATCCGCCTCAATAGAATGATCCACGGATAAAGCTTGATAGCTTTTTCCCATTTCCATCGCCTCTAAAACTTCTTCTTCAGTCACACCTATACTATCGGCTATTTCATCTATTCTAGGTGAACGATGAAGGGTTGTAGTTAATTCCTCGACGGTCACCCTGATTTTCGGACCAAGTTCCTTAATTCTCCTCGGCACATGGACACTCCATGTTTTGTCACGCAGGAACCTTTTGATTTCACCGATTATGGTAGGGACAGCAAATGCCTCAAAGCTCTTCCCGAAAGATTCATCATATCGCCGAATGGCACCTAACAGACCAATCATGCCGACTTGGGAGATATCCTCCTGAAATGATTTCCCTTTCGCATACTTACGGGAGATTGTTTCAACCAAACTTTTATAATGGATGACTAGATTGCTCTGTGCTTCCTCATCTTGATTCTGCTGGTAAGCTCTAATCCATTCATTTACCTGTTCTTTTTGTGCCTGGTTAGGTTGAGACTGTTTTTGCATCCATCTCCACCTGCTCTCCTTCTAAAAACTTAGTCATAAATACAGTAACCCCATCATGCTGATGAATTTTCACATCATCCATCAGAGTTTCAATAAGGTAAAGACCCAAGCCTCCTTCTCTCAAAAGTTCGACTTTTTGTCCATTTTTGTATGGACCGATTCCTTGACGAACCTCTTCGAAATTACAGCTCTTGCCACTATCAGAAACCATGACCTCCAACCGGTCAGGATAAAGGCCGAAACTTACTTTCACTTCACCTTTTTCAGAATCTTTATATGCATGCTGCACCGCATTTGTACAAGCCTCACTGGTAGCGATTTTCAAATCTTCAATTTCATCATATGCAAATCCCATCCGGCTTCCTATCCCAGAAAGCGTTAAACGAATGACACCGATGAACTCTGGTTTTGCAGGTATTTTCATTTCGATGTAATCATATACTTGACTCATTCTAACCCACCCTCTGTACCACTTTTAATATCAATGATATCTGCAAGACCTGTTATATCAAATAAACGTCGTAGCCTTTCTGATAAGCCGACTAAAGTGAATTCGCCATTATGTGCCCTTACGCTTTTGAAAGCACCGACAAACACCCCAAGCCCCGTACTATCCATATAAGAAACTTCAGTTAAATCAATAGTAATCGAAACATTTTCCTGCTCCGAAATCGGAAATAGTGATTCTCTTAATTTCGGTGCCGTATATGCATCGATTTCACCTTTCAGTTTTACAATAAAATCAGAATTTAATTCATTAACATCTACCGTTATATTCATCAATGACCCACCTCTTCAAATCCTCTTCATTCCTATATCTATACCCAGCAGAAAAGATACTAAACATTTGATTTTAAAATTATTAATGTAAAATCATCCCTCAGTTGGAAGTTCTGCATTTTCTCCAATTGTTTGTATATATTATTCACCATTTCCTGGGCTTGCAAATGCATATTCTTTTTAATGTAGCCAATAAGTGTTTCCCTTTCTATGAACCCATCATTCGTTCGGCACTCCGTTACTCCGTCAGATAATAAAATGATCATGTCTCCAGGTTTCACCGTTTTTTCATATTGGCGATACCTTGTTTTTTTATCGACTCCAAGCAACAAACCCTTTGCATCCAAATCGCTAAAAGTGCCCGTTGCCGCGTCATAGTAAAAACCAGGTTCATGTCCGGCTGAGGCATAGGAAAACTGCCTGTCATGCGGATCATATAAGCCATAGAACATGGTAATGAACATGCTTGGATCCACATTATGCTCCACAACACGGTTCAAACTCTCAAGCACACTATTCGGTTCATGACGATGCTCCGGAAGACTGTCCATCGCATATTTGATCATAGACATGCACAATGCAGCAGGGATCCCTTTACCAATGACATCGGCTATCCCTACCCCTATCCGCTCATTTTCATCTTGGACGAAGTGATAGTAATCCCCATTCATCTGCCTTGCCGGAACACTGATCGCTCCAATTTCAAGAGCTTTGATATCAGGAATCTTCGTTTCCAAAAGAGTATGTTGAACGTTTGCCGCTATCTCGATTTCCGTTTTCAGTTCCTGCTGCTGATGTCTAAGGCTTTGATGTTCACGGTATGCAATGCCGTAGCCCATCATGACTTCTAGCAGAAAATCGAAAGAATCCAATACATTACCCGGTAATTCCGGGTAGAGTTCCATCAAGTTATTTTTATGCATACTGATGATTTCTTCTGGAGATATATTGTATTTGATATGTAGGCGACTAATCTTTTGCCCTTGGTAGAGTGCCTGCTCATTTTGGTCTTTAAGATAAGTAGAAAGCGCCTCATGATACTTTTTCTCCATGTTCTCCCTAATATCCATAGTCCCCCCCTAACGGAGCCATTTCGTAGCGATAATCTTAGTCCCTTCACCTGGTATCGATTCGATATCAAAGTCATCCATTAAACGTTTGGCTCCAGGAAGTCCTGCGCCCAGTCCTCCCGAGGTGGTATATCCATCTTCCATGACTCTGCGGATATCCTCAATTCCCGGCCCTTGGTCCTCTGCAATGATTTTCAATCCTGACTTCCCATTTATATTTAGCTTTTCTATGCTAACACTGCCTTGTCCAGCATATAGGTATATGTTTCGGGCCAATTCGCTAATGGCCGTCGTGATCCTGGCCTGGTCTACAGTACCGAAACCCAACTCTTTAGCGACATTTCTTCCGAGCTGCCTTGCAGCTACGATGTCCCATTCATTTATGATTTTCACGCAGGATTGGAACTCCATTCTTTAATCCCCCAATTCCTGTTGTAATTTCTCCAGGCCTTTCTCTAAATCTAATGCTGTCAGAACATCTTCGAGACTAATTCCCAGTTCAATTAATGTTATGGCAACAGCAGGCTGGATTCCCGTAATTACAACTTTGGCCCCCATAAGCTTAGACATGCTAAAGACATCGCCTAATACCTTTGCGATAAAAGAATCAATAAAGTCTATCGAGGTAATATCTATAACAACGCCATTCGCGCTTGTTTCATGAATCTTATGCAGTAAATCCTCTTGAAATTGAAGGGCTGTCACATCATCCAATTCCCACTGTATAGAGACTAACAAGCAGTCATAAAGCTTTAATATCGGAATCCTCATACTTATCCCTCCACCTTTACGATCTTACGGCTCGTTAATTCCAACGCAACCTCTATCCCTTTTTTCAATGTATTTTTTGTAATCACTTCATTTAAATTAATTCCAAGATTAACTATGGTTTGGGCTATTTCAGGGCGGATGCCGCAAAGTATACATTTGGCGCCCACCAATCGGACCGCTTCCGCAGCTTGAATGATATGATGGGCAACCATGGTATCCACTACCGGCACGCCCGTAATATCAATGAGAACAACTTCGGATCTATGCTTAACCACGCCAGTCAACAGGTTTTCCATTATCTGTTTGGCACGTTCCGTATCAATCGTACCAATCAGCGGCATTACCGTAATGCCTTCCAATACAGGAATGAGAGGAGCCGAAAGTTCTTGCAACGCTATTTTTTGCATGGAAACCGTTCTTTCCCAAGTTTGAGTATATATATTAACTATTTCATTATTTATCGGTGTGGCCCATTTATCCAAATGGTTAACAAGATTGACTTGATTATCAGGAGTAACCAAACCCTTTTCCACCATTCCATTAATGACAATTAAAGTGAATTTATGAAGTCCTTCATTGACGAAAGTAAGAGGCCATCCCAATTGGACGACTTTCTCGGCAAAATCAGAAAGCTTCAGTGTGAATTCCTTGTTTTTACTATCAACGTTCGTGATGATCATATCTATAAATTCACTGCTCGTTTGCGTGAACATTCGATCTGAAACGACTTTAATTAATCTTTCGTCCGTACTTTCCTTCATGATGCCCATCCACTCAGTAAGGATGTAATCTTGATTTTGCTTAATAAAATCGTACACCAATTGATTCATAATATCCTCCCATTCTAACACAATTGCTATGTTTCCCTGTCCTCGTCACAAGGATGTTAACGAACTGTAATCTTATCCCAACTGGATTTTCTTCGAGTTACACTTTTGCTTTTTTAAGTATTTACAACATAACTACATACCCAAAATTCAAGTAAGAAAAACATCAATTTAAAAAAAGTTGGGGAGATTCTATAAACAATGAACGTTCTATTCCATATCTAACTGTATAATGTTTTTATTCGTCAATTTTTTCATATTTCCTGCTGATACTTTTTAGACATATGTTCATGTTATTCCACAAAAAAACACGATTCCCGCATTTGCAGGAATCGTGCCATCTAATTTGCATCAAGAATGATTTGTATTATAATAACGCCCGGTTTAACGGGAAAAATTTTCTTTAAAACTCAATGAGGCCCAAACTAATTTGTAAAGCTTCATTGACTTTTTGCATCATCGGTTCGTCAAGATGCGTAATTTTATCAGTTAAACGCTGCTTATCAATTGTCCGGATCTGTTCCAATAAAATAACGGAATCTCGCTCGAATCCGTACTTTTTTGCATTAATCTCAACATGTGTAGGCAATTTCGCTTTTTGAATTTGAGCTGTAATGGCTGCCACGATCACAGTCGGACTAAAGCGATTACCAATATCGTTTTGTAAAATTAGTACCGGACGGGTCCCACCCTGCTCTGAACCAACCACCGGGGAAAGGTCTGCGAAGTATACGTCACCACGCTTAACAACAATCAATGGCTCAGCCTCCGCTAACTAATCGTTCAACGCAATGACCAGCCTCGAATTCAGCCTGGAAGGCTTCAGAAGCAATCGTTAAATTAATGGCCGCCATTTCAATATAACCGCGTTTCATCGATTCACGAAACTCTTTCTTTTTACGTTCGCGAAGATACATTTTTGTGGCACGATAAATAAATTCACTGCGATTCACATTTTCCTCACTCGCATACCCATCTAACTCTGTTAAAAAATTTTGAGGTAATCGAATTAATATCTCTCTTGTTGCGCTGGATTCAGACACAAACATACACCTCCACCATCACTACACACCTTTATTATATATCCTTTTCAATATTACCATTAAATTGCCTATCTGCAAAGAGTATATTCTATTCTAAATCTTATTATCAGCATAATAAAGGAAATCTTATTCACAATCTTAGGATTTTTTTACAATCCGGTCATTCCAAAATGAAGTTGCGTACATGATTCACCTGATTGTCTTTAATATATATGCGGGGCACTCTTGCTCCTATCATACATGTTACCTCATAGTTGATCGTCTCAAGTTTTGCCGCTATCTCATCGACAGTAATCGATTCATCCCCATCATTCCCCATTAATGTAACCTCTGTTCCTACAGGGTATGGTCCAGGCAGCTTGATCATGCATTGATCCATGCAAATCCTTCCGACTATGGGTACTCTTTTTCCATCCACAAGAACTTCCTGACCTTGCAGCTTACGGATCCAGCCGTCAGCATAACCGATTGGCAAAGTCCCGATCCATTCATCATCTTCAGCCGTATAAGTCGCCCCATAGCTAACACTTTCACCCTTGGCAAGCTGTTTAACCGCGACCATCTTCGTTCTCAATGATAGAGCCTGCTTTAATGGAAATGGCAATATCGGCTTCATTTCCATGGAAGGACTCAAACCATACATGGAAATCCCCATTCTTATCGCATTCCATTCAAGGTCGGTAAACCTTAAAGAAGCTGCACTATTGGCTGCATGAATATATTCCGGCTCTGTGGTCAATTCGGAAAGCATCCCTTTAAAGAAAGCAAGCTGCGTTTCATAAAAGTCGGTCTTTATTTCATCCGCTGTCGCGAAATGAGTGAATATCCCTTGGAAATTGAAACAAGCTTCCCTATCCAGCAAACTTTCCACTTTCATGAGTTGGTCTTTATCCCGAATCCCGATTCTCCCCATGCCGCTATCCACTTTTACATGGGTCTGCAAAACTTGTCCCGGTTTCAACAAATCTTTTGCCTTCTCCAACCATGCTGCATCAAAAACCGTCAAGGAAATCCCATGCTCGGCAGCAAGCGCTGCACTTTCAGGCCTCGATGCACCAAGTACAAGAATCGGAGCCAATATTCCCTTTTTCCGCAAGGCGAGAGCTTCGTCCAAAAAAGCGACACTTAAAAAATCCGCCCCCGCTTCAAGCGCCGTTTTAGCCACTTCATAGTCCCCGTGTCCATAAGCATTCGCTTTAACGACAGCGAAAAGACTAACACCTTTTCTTAAAGTTTTTTTCATTGAAGAAATATTTTCAAAAATATTATCCAAATCTACTTCTGCCCATGTATCTCGATGAAATGTTTTCGTTTCCAAGACCTTTTCCTTCTTTCCTACACACACAATAAGATTCTTCCCAGTAGCGAAGTTATAGGACCATTCTATAACCAACAGCTAGAAATATAAAGTGCTTTTTCACCTTGATTCTAATTTACCCTGATACCAGCCTAAATCGAATGGAAGGATTAAAAATGTCAACAAGCCGCTTCCCCGCCTATCCTGCCTAGAAGAAACCTTCATAAGGAGACGGGGAACATCAGCTTGTTATGTAATCCTTATTTGACTGGATCTTCCCCAACCGAACGGGCGACTTCTATCATTTCTTCCTGTGTCAAATCCTTTGATGCAAGCATATAATCGACACCTTCAAAAGTCCATGCAATCGTATTTCCTGTCATGGCTCCGACAGTATAACCCAAATCAACCGGTTCTCCATTTACATTCGTCGAAACGGATGTTTGAACTACCTCGGCCTTTTCCTGGACCAGTGTAAAGCTTTTTGTACCCTCATAGGTCAGTACGACACGTTCTCCCTTTTCCGTCGTAATTTCTTTTTCTTCCGTTAAATTCATATCACCAATATTTTCAGGGTATTTCACCGCGAACCCCTCATTTTGGACTTCTGCCATAACAGGCGCTTCAAGTTGTGCACTTGTCATGTTTTTCTTCATATCAAATGAATCTTTATCAAAAGTCGTATCAAATTTAACTTTTGAGAATTCAACAAGAACCAATGCAGTCTTATCGGGGTCCATGACTTTTACACTGACTGGGGATAAATCCTTTTTGTTTATAGTAATCTCTTGATATGGCAACATTTTATTGTTTTGGTAGCGTGTCTTCGTTTCAAAGACATAATGTTTATCCGTTTCTTTATATGTCGCACTTTTATCTTCCGTAATGTCTTTCACCAACGATTCGAACAAATAGGCCTGACTGCTGTTCTCCGGCCACTCGCTTTGAAATTTAAAACTTTTATTCAAAGCAGGCGTCAAAACATATACACCATCATCATTTTTCAATATCATCTGGCTTTGATCCTTCTCTTCGTTTTTCAGGTTTACGCGGTAAAAAGAGGGGTCTTTATGCCATATCTCCACATTATACACTTGAGGTTCCGTCCCCATCTTTAATGTCATCTTCGCGTTAGCTTTATATCCTTTCATTTCGCCAAGCTTCTCATTCAATTCACTCACTACGTCACTCTGTGATTTTTGGCCGCAAGCAGAAAGAGCAAGCAAGAGCATGATCCCTGCAAAAAGCATTACCATCTTCTTCATCTTTTCAACCCCTTTTTGTCATTTGAACGTAAAAGGGAGAGGAAAAGGCAGGATCCGGACATTGGCTCGACTGATGTCTTAGATTCCTCAGTATTTTAGACACGGATCCATCTAAGATCCGGCTAAAAACTTTTCGAGAGCACCTACTCTGCCATGTACCTTTTACCGGGCCTTGTCTCCCTATAGCACTAAATGTATATGAGACAACCTTAAGGTTTATGACCCGATTGGACAAAACTCCATTCACCCTTCAATTATGACTTGCGCAACCGCATAATCCCTGCTGTGGCTAATCGAAAGATGGACCCCTTCAGAAAACGGCTTCGAAATCACCGGCTTTCCTTTATCATCCGAGATGACTTCAATATCCAAAAAGGATAAGTGCTTACCGATTCCTGTACCGTTCGCTTTTGAAAAGGCCTCCTTTGCCGCAAAACGCCCAGCAAAATACTCGACCTTCCTTCTTCCATTTAACTTTTCGAAAATCAGGATTTCACTTTCCGTTAATATACGCTCCTTTAAACGGGGTTGCCGATTAATCAATGTTTCCATTCTAGCCAACTCAGTAATGTCCACGCCTATACCTTTAATCACTTTGACACCTCTTCTATTCATTTAATAAGTTGCATATCATTAGGAGGACTCTTTTACCCGCAAATGATAATATTGTATCTAATTAACAACGATAATAAGGAGGAATTTATGTTTACAAGAACAGAAGGCTTTCGCGAATACGCAAATTCATATCGAGCTGTAACTGCGCTCATCCTCATTATGATGATCGCATTCGTTCTCGTCCTTTTCCCCATATTTCCCGGCAATGTACTCTTTTATTATGGCACAGGTGTTAACCTATACATCGCTGATGGACAATGGTGGCGTTTGATCACCCCCATCTTTCTACATAGCACGTTTACACATTTACTGTTTAACGGATTCTCACTTGCCATCTTTGGTCCATTCCTTGAGAAATTACTTGGCACCGTCAAGTTTTCAATCTTCTTTTTATCGACAGGACTCCTTGCCAATATCGCAACCTTCCTAATTAACCCACTGACATATAACCACATAGGTGCTAGCGGAGCAATCTTTGGTTTACTCGGATTCTTTCTATATCTTGTCCTGTTCAATAAAACCAATTTTACGAACAATGAAAGAAATACAGTATATACCCTGACCGGAATTGCCGTTATCATGACTTTCATTCAACCGCAGGTCAACGTTGTCGGTCATTTGGCCGGACTGGCAACCGGCTTTTTAACAGCTCCCTTATACTTAAGAAAAAAATGGTAGGACAAACAGCCGACTCTTCCTCTAAATCATTGGGAGTCGACTGCTTTTTTAGGTAAATACCAGGATTTAATTATTAGGCAATCCTTTTCCTCCACATCAGCAACCAAGCCGACCCGGGAGGTGATTCCTGATTTAATCGATGCTGAAATCGTAGCTAACTCTTTTCGATTCTGAAACCAACTTTTTTTATATGAGATTGATTGAATTCTGCTTCTCTGCATGATCAATGTTTGCTTCGAGAAAAAACGGCTGCTCAATAGCAACAAATTCCCTTCTATACTCCATCCTGCATCTCTATATTGCATGTAAGCCCAAAAAATCGCCAACGGTACAAGCAATAGGGAAAGGTAACCCCAAGGTCTGAAAAACCATACCAAGGCACCCATGATCGGGATGAGGTATAGAAACTTACGAAACATATACCGGGAAAGTGCACGCTTAGGTATCGGTGTCATCTCAGTGGTTGTTTCATAAACCGGTAAAACTTCCAGGATTTTTTCATGTAAATGCTTCTTCCTGATTAAAGGGAACAGCATGATCGAAAGACTTTCTTTATCTTCCATACTGCCTCCCGCATACTCAATATAAACCGTCGCCAAGCCCAATGGCTTGCGAATCAAATTCTCCATGATCCGGATACCTTGTATTTTATGGATAGGGATTGTCAGCTGCCTTTTCTCGAGAAGCCCTCTGGAAATAACGATTTCCTCATCCGTTTTCATCACGGTAAAGGATGCATATTTAATTACCATGCTTAGTGTGGCCAGTATATAAACCACCAATAAAGCAACTAGGGCAAACAAGGTCAGGATGATGGTCCCCATTTCAATAAAATCTTCATAATCCTTAAATATTCTTTCAAAAGGTATCATTTCATCGAACTGTGAAATAAATGCGATTGCCCCAGATAGGAAGACGCCTACCGCACCCGAAGTGGCAGCCATAACAAATAGTTGCGGCAGCGTCTGCTTAAAAACGGCAGACGATTTTGCTGTATATTCATCATCCTCCACTTCATCTTTATCAAAAGGATTTTTTGCATTTTTTTCCTCACTAATAAAAGAATTGATTCGATCTGCATCATTTTTGCATATGGCTGATAATACTGCATCGGCTTGAGAACCGCCTGCCGTTTCAATATTCAACTTCACCAGGCTGAATATCCGCTGGATGATGCCCTCCGAAATATCTATGCTATGAATCCGATCAAACTTTATATAACGTTTCTTCCTAACGAATACCCCGGACTCAATTCTGAATTCGCCCTCTTCCATGCGATATGTAAAGCGTAACCATTGAAGGAATGCATTGCCTATAATAAAAAATATAATGACTGCTATGACCAGCGGTTGTATCCACCCAGGAATCCCTTCATTCTTCCCAGGAATGACGACCACTAATAAAAAAGGGATGACTAACTCCTTAATCGATTTGATTATGTTAAGCAATACAGCTATGGGGTGCAGCCTTTTAGGTTCAGACATCTTCTTCCTCCACACTTGCCATCCTGGAAATATAGTGCCGCAATTCATCCGCCTCTGCCAGGTCCAGGGCAGGGATAACATGAAGGGTCGCTGCAGTTGAAATTTCAACGGAGGCTAAATCGTATTTTCTTAATAATGGCCCTTGCTTCGTTTCAACATGCTGAACCCTAATCATGGGTATGAGTGTTCTTTTAATGACGAAAATACCGCTTTGGATATCAATTTCGGTATTTCTTACTTCGTAACGCCACCTTTTCCATTTCACCGATGGAATCAGAAAAATGGCCAGATAGGATTGAATGATCGAAATCATGATCAATGCTCCAAACACCCAATATGTCCAATCAAATATGATTGTAAGCACGAGTACGGCGATGCTTATCATCCAAGTTATTGAACAGCTTATAAGACCACTGATTTTCCACACGGTCAAGGCTTTATTCGATATACGATTTTCAGGTTCCATGTGCTTCTCCTCTTCCGGACAGGTATTTTAATGAACCTTCATGATCCATCCTTCACTTTCATCCATTATACTATAATTAAACGCTGGTAATTACCCCCTTTTCAAACAAAAACCTCCATCATTCGGATAGCATAATGGAGATGCACACAAAAAATGCCGCTCAAATGAGCGGCATTTTCCATTCAATTAAATCTTATTTGTTTTTTCTCTTTTTTGGCTCGTGCTGCGGTTTCCGTAACCATTCGATTTACGGTTTGAGCCCGGGCGTTTACTTGATCCGTTACCGTAATCTTTTCTGCCTGAAGAACTGCGGCCATTGCGCTGTCTGTTACCAGAAGAACCGCTGCCACCGCGATTGCGACGCATTGGAGATGGAGATTCTTCCGTTAACTTGATAGGCGTTTGATCCGGTTCTTTTGTCATTGATTTCAGCATGGCTGCAACTAAGTCCGCTGCGCTGTGCTTTTGTAATAATTCTTCCGCTTGACCTAGGTATAATGTTAAATCATCATTTTCGATTGTATTAAGGATTTTTTCCGTTACTGCTTTTTGTTGACCTTCCAACGCTTCAGTTAACGTAGGAGTCTTAAGTTTCACCATACGTTTTTTCGTTGTATGCTCAACCGCATGCAGTTGTCCTCTTTCTCTCGGTGTTACAAACGTAATGGCAATGCCATGTTTACCCGCACGTCCTGTACGTCCAATACGGTGAACGTAGCTTTCCGGATCTTGTGGGATATCAAAGTTGTATACGTGAGTAACGCCGGAAATATCAAGTCCACGTGCAGCCACATCAGTAGCAACGAGTACATCGATGCTGCGGTCTTTAAACTTTTTCAATACAGAAAGGCGTTTTGCCTGACTAAGGTCACCATGAATGCCTTCAGCCATATAACCGCGGATATTCAATGCAGATGCCAATTCATCCACACGGCGTTTCGTACGTCCGAAGACGATGGCAAGGTCCGGTGTTTGAATATCGAAAAGGCGTGCAAGTGTATCGAATTTTTCACTTTCTTTTAATTCCAAGTAATATTGTTCGATACGATCCACTGTCATTTCTTTTGCTTTTACACGGACAAGAACCGGATCCTGCATGAATGTTTCAGCAATTTTACGGATTGGTTCAGGCATTGTAGCCGAGAAAAGCAATGTTTGTCTTTCATCAGGAACTGTTGAAAGGATTGATTCGATATCCTCAATGAATCCCATGTTAAGCATTTCATCCGCTTCATCAAGAACGACAGTGTGAACTCCGCCTAATTTAATATTTTTACGTTTGATATGGTCTAAAAGACGGCCAGGCGTCCCAACGATAATATGTGGTTTTTTCTTCAAAGCACGGATTTGACGGTCGATATCTTGTCCACCATAAACCGCAAGTACACGAGCGCGTTTTCCGTAACCAAGCTTGAAAAGTTCCTCGGAAACTTGAATCGCTAGCTCACGTGTAGGTGCGATGACGATCCCTTGCACGTTTTCGTTATTAATATCGATGTTTTCCATCAATGGAATACCGAATGCAGCCGTTTTACCTGTTCCTGTTTGCGCTTGACCAATGATATCTTTACCTTCAAGTGCTAGTGGAATCGTTTGGGATTGAATCGGGCTCGCTTCTTCAAATCCCATTTTTTCTATAGATTTCATGGACGTTCTATCTAATCCTAATTCGCTAAACAATGTCAATGTTTTCGTACTCCTTTTTATATCGTAAATTTACACGTGCATATCATGCACAGATGTTTAGTTCAAATCCTCATCATCATGACGGATGTTCTACTTTATCTAAAAAGTTTATCATTATCACCTAAAAGTATCTGCCTTTTAGTTCAAATGAACTCAATATGATTTTTTAAAAAGGAAATATACCAGTACGAACATTCACCGGCATCTTTAATTTTCGCGCACGTGTAGACTTATCATTAACATACGCTCATCTTTTTAAAAGTACATGTAACCAAAATTAAATTCAATATGGAAAATTAAAAGTAGCATAAACGGGTGTTTGACCGTTTTATTCAGGTGAGGGCTGCTGCACCTATTATTCATCAGACTGGCTGGATGAACAAAACTTGACGAGAGCCAAGATTCTTATACAAAACAGGCCCGGTGCGTTGAGGATTTGCAGAAGTGGAAAAGCGCTAAAATGCGGCTTGATTCCCTAATAGCTACTAAAGCCGCCAAGAGATGCAGCTTTTATATATGACCAGACGCGCGGCCTATTTAATCTAAAATAATCTCAAGAATGAACTCATGAAACATGTAAGAACATACAATTTTGTTGCCTCAACCTGATTAATTTAAATAATCATCAATGATAAGACATTTAAACTCATACTCATATTACCATTTTCAAACTGTTAATGCAATAAAGGATATCGCCCCATTCAGAGTTACTAACAACTTTAAACCGTTTCAAAAATGGGGAAATTCGATGTCCCACCTGATAGTCATTAGGATTTCCTTAGCTACTAAATCGATTCATGCGTAAACGGGTCCATATTGCTGGCAAATTCGGAAAAGTGAGTTTGCCTACAGTTTCTCCCTTTAAAAACGTTCCAGTCGGATTCAGAAATCCAGTTAGGAGGATTTCAGTAGCTCTGTCCTCTTTTAGGATGAGACCATTCCAAACCACTTACTGAATCCATTTTGCAATACGAACATCTATTTAATACATGATATGTGTTTCAATCAAATAGTTTCAACAAACCTTTTTCAGGAAGGATTCGTTCGAATGAAAGGCACCATCCATAGTCACCCCCATTGGAAAAAGCAGGGGCTTATTATGAATTTACTTTGAATTTCCAGGTATTTGTAATCACTTAATTTTCGAAAATTCAAACTTTTTACTCAAAAATTATAGTAAATAAGTCTAAATGCAGTATGATGGACCTATCAACAATACAGCGGGGGGTTATATGAATATATTCACAATAGATGTTCCTTTATGTAAGGATTTTGGTCGAATCTTAAAGAAAATGAACAAGAATGTCACCTTTTTAAAGGATCCACTCAATCAAAGTCATCTATTCAAGGATTCAACGGACTTAATGAAATCATTATTTATTTTACCTTTACACATATCAAAGGATTCTTGGCAGCAAACTTCTTTGTTCGCCTTAGCTGAATCTCACGAAATCCCAATATTATTCATTTACAAACGTGCTTTACGAATGGAGCCACCTCCAACTTTACCAGAAAAGACCTTTTATGAAACCATGGCGGTCCCTGCCGATTCAGTAGAAGTCAGGATTAAATTAAAATCACTCAAAAACATCAGCATGCAACTGTTTTCAGCAAAAATGAAGGGGCAAGAGCTTGAAAAGATACATCAAAAATCAGTAAGGAGCCTGCGAATTGCAAAGGGAATTCAACGTTCGAATTTACCTTTGTCGATCAATAATGAAGATATAGAGGTCAATGGTCTTTCACAGTCTTCGAGTGAACTGTCAGGTGATTTATTTTACTGGACGGAGGTTGATGACAGGATATACGGCTTCATAATGATCGATGTATTCGGAAAGGGCATCCATACAGCACTTATAAACATGTCCATACGGACTTTGATGCCCGACCTTTTCAAACGTGTTAAAGACCCCATATTCATAACAGAGGAACTGGATAAACATATGCGGGACCTATTTCAAGGAGTTAATCGGGAAAACAAAAACCATGCTCGCATTACAGCTTTCATAGCATACGTGAATACAAAGGATCGACTCATCGAATATGTGAACTACGGACTTCCTTCAGCCTTTTTGTATTCCCCAGGCACCAACCAAATTCTCAATTTAAACGAAGGGGCCACCCCACACGGATTGAATCCCGAAATGCCCATTAAAAAAATAGGTTTTCATTATGAACCGGGTAGCCGTTTCATCATCTATACAGATGGGCTCTCTAAAACGCCCATTCCTTCTGCCTTTGACCGGGCTGACAATATTGAGAAGGAATTCATTGAAAATGTCCATCTTGATACAAATGACCTTCTTCAGGAACTTTTGGTATCAAGGATGAGGCATTCAGTGATTATCGATGACATCTGCATTATAGCAGGGACACTTTTTTAGGTACGAAAAAAGGGCCGTTTCAAAAAGAAACGGCCCTTTATATGCTTTTTTATTTTTGCAGGGCTTGAACGACTTCCTCCAGCTTCATGCCCCTGGATGCTTTAACGAGAATGATGTCATTTCCCTGAGTGGAAGACTTGAGTTCCTCTATAAGCTCCTGCTTATCTTGAAAAGGACGAACCTGCTCCGATGAGAAAGACTTGCTCGCTCCCTTGGCAATAAACTCTGCTAAAGGACCAAACGTGAAAATCTTATCAATCCGCTCATTGGAAATCAATTCACCAATTTTCAAATGAAAGTCTTTTTCCTGTGGCCCTAACTCCAACATGTCTCCCAATACAAGGATCTTTTTCTCGAATCCAGATAATCCCTCAACCAACTCCACTGCTGCCTTTACTGAAGTCGGACTGGCATTATACGCATCATTTATGATTTTCTGCCCTTTTGCGCCTTCGACCAATTCCATCCTCATATTAGTTAACTGAATGCTCGACAGACCTTTGCGGATCGCCGAATCATCCACATTGAATTCTTTAGCAGCCAAGATGGCGGCCAATGCATTAAGGACATTATGATTGCCTAATACGGGTATCTCATACTCGATTTCCTTTTCTCCACTAGCAATTGTAAACGCGGTACTGACCGCCCCTTGGCTTATGGTCTGTGGATATAAATCATTTTGTTCCGTACGTCCAAAAGATATTACGTTTAAATCAGGGAAATCGTTTTTGATCCGATTGCGGAGCAATGGTTCATCACCATGATAGATCAGCGTCCCATCTTTCGCCAATCCTTCGACAATTTCCAACTTTGCATTCGCGATTTCCTCGCGTGATCCTAAATCCAATAAGTGTGATTCACCGATATTGGTAATGATCGCGACATCAGGCTTTGCCATTTTGGATAAGAACTCGATTTCACCGCGGCTGCTCATTCCCATTTCCAAGACAGCAGCTTCAGTATCCTCATCCATAGAAAGTACCGTCAGTGGTAAACCTAAATGATTATTGAAGTTTCCGATGGTTTTATGAACTTTATAGGTAGTGGCCAGCAATGCAGCCGTCATATCTTTCGTTGTCGTCTTACCGTTGCTTCCTGTTATCCCAATGACTTTTATATTCAACTGCTGACGGTAAGAACGCGCCAATTGCTGAAGTGCTTTCTCAGTATTTTCGACAATGATTATCGGTAAATCATTAGGAGGATTCGGAACATCCCTTTGCCAAAAAGAAGCAGCAGCTCCTTGCGCCAATGCTTGCTTGACATACTGATGTCCGTCAACCTGCCCGCCCTTAAGCGGAATGAACAAACATCCTTCCTTAACCGTTCTTGAATCGATGGTGACACCGTCAATTCCTATTGACTGGAATGGACTGATATCATTCAATCCCTCTGCCATTTCATGTACTTGTTTTAACGTTCTCTTTATCATTTTGTTCCTCCTACATTCATCGAACCGTTATCGCCCTCTACTTCCAATAACCAAACGAAGCAGAAACCAGTTTAAATCGTACCGGTTCCTGCTGATTGGAATCCATCAAATCAACGTTTGATGGATTGTGAAGTTAACTGCTGCATTACTTGCATGATCAAACTGTATATTTGATTTGTTGTTTTTCCTGATGACGGTCCAATGCAAGTTTCACGAGTTTTTCAATTAGCGCTGGATAATCGACACCTGTATGCTTCCACAATAACGGAAACATGCTGAAAGGAGTAAATCCTGGCATTGTATTCACTTCATTAATATAGATTTGCCCCTCATTCGTTAAGAAGAAATCAGCGCGAACCAATCCAGAGCAATCCAATGACTTAAAGGCAGTAATGGCCATTTCCGATAAAGTTGCATACTCGCTTTCCGATATCTCCGCCGGAATGACCATCGCTGAATTACCGTCTACATATTTTGCTGAATAATCATAGAAGGCAAAATCCTTCTTAGGGATGATTTCACCCGCCACTGAACAAGAAGGTTCATCATTACCAAGAATACCAAACTCGAGTTCACGAGCAACGACCCCTTCTTCAATGATGATCTTCCGATCGAATTGAAACGCTTCCGCTACTGCTTTTTCCAGTTCATCAGCATCATTACATTTACTGATGCCGACACTCGAACCTAAATTGGCAGGTTTGACAAAACAAGGGTACCCCAATTCATCCGCTACCTTTTTAATGGCACTTTCAGTATTCTTCTCCCATTCGGAACGAATGAACCAAGTGTATTTCACTTGCGGAAGTCCTGCCTGGGCAAAAATATTTTTCATGATGACCTTATCCATTCCTGCTGATGAAGCCAAAACGCCATTCCCTACATAAGGAAGGTTCAATAGTTCCAACATCCCTTGGACGGTCCCATCTTCCCCATTCGGTCCGTGAAGCAATGGGAAAATTACGTCATACCCTGTAGATTCACTATTTTCATCAGTTGAATGTGCCTGCAAGGCAAGAGGCGAGCTCGATTTTTCCGGAGAAAATGTCAAAGCCTCCACATTCTCGGCAGGACCTGTTAACTTCGGTCCATTAATCCATGAACCCTCTTTTGTTATGTAAATCGGATATATATCAAACTTTGCTAAATCGAGAGCTTTAATGACCGCTAAAGCCGTCTGCATAGAAACCTCATGCTCCGCAGATTTTCCACCATAAAGCAAACCAAGTTTAGTTTTCATGAGTATTACCCTCCAATATTCTTTTAACCATGTTCATTGTATCACTTTACACTAAAACGGATAAAGCGAAACTTCCATCATTCGAGCTTTACCAATGATGGTTAGTTGAGCCAATCAGGCATTTACAGGCTGTTAGACCTCCACATTTCATTTTTGTTACATCATCCATCCGCCTGCCCTGCAGCCTGTTGATGCGGGGTGATCCGAAACTTCCATCATTGGTTATTCTCCAACGATTGCCATAATCAGAACGAGAATGAAACCGCTACGTCCTGTGAGTCGCCCCCTCTTATCTTTTATGCATGAGATGGTAAGTCTTACACCTAAAAAATTTTAGGATGTCAAATCCACTAACCCCGGAAATTGGGATAATCAGGAGGATGATGTATTATTAATAACGCTTTCCCATACCTTTTCTTTTCGATAGAAGATAATAAAGGCATCAGGTTCATTACTATCTCTACCCAAAAAGTCGTCATGCATCTCATCCATATTTAAATAATCCCCTACTACCCAAGCAGGTATCTCAATTTTCGTTCTTGTATACTTAATATCCCGAAAGGAAAAAGCGAGCCCCTCTCCCAAAAGATGGGCCAAGGAAGAAATGATTTCTGCAGGAATCGCCGTCAGTTCTTTTTTCTTTCTGATTCCAAGCCACGTCCTCTCTGCTTTTAACGGCTCCAACTTTAACGGAATCAGGCTTCCTAACATCATATAATATGTCGAAAGAGAACGAAAATAAATTTTATTGAACCAGCCATCATCCTGGGCAAGGTACACAAATTGATTATTCAATTTACGGAAAAACGGGGGACTCAGATGGGTTTTAGCGTGTCCTAAATATAAAAGTTCCGCTATTTCCCTTCCATCCAATTCATCCAGCCCTTCCTCCTCTTCAAAATCAACCCAACAGAAATCTCCATATGCCCGAACATTTTCTTTAACGAGCTTCCCAATATCCTCAGATGAAGCGCTATCAAGCAGGACATTCAAATTGTATTCCCCACCATCGAATTGATGTTTCAATAATAAGATCGAATCCAGGGTATATGGCAGCGAATAGACGAATTCACGAAAATTGAGTCCATTAAAAAGGACAAACCGTTCAGAAGCCTGCATATACATATATAAGATATCATTGCTATCATTCTTCATAACCTGACCCCCTCCGAGCTCTAATCAATAATGTTATTTTATCAAACTTTTGAGTTTTCACGTAAATTATATAGCACCCAATATTAATCATCATCATAAAGCGGAACACGAAGTCCATCAAATAAATGCAAACTCCGCAGCAAAAACGCTCATTGATTATAAAAGAAATCAACCGCATTTTATATCCTGAAGGACTCTTCCTTCACCCAACACATGAGCGTCAAAACGATGATCATCCGAACTTCCGGGAACAAGAGGAAATGAGTTGGTGTGGAGGTAAACGGGAGGGAAGGCCTTATGACTTTGGGGATATTTTGATATCCGGAAAGACGCTTCAAGAAGATACTTCCCTTCATATCCCTGCTCAACTTGAAGTACTTGGTTGCCTGAAGAAAATAGGATTAACAGTCATCCAGAGCTTTTACCGAAGTGAATGATTCCATGAAAACGATGATGTCAACGCTTTCTCTTCCGATCACAGCTTACGGATCAAAAAACAAAAAGCGCATTTTAATTCAAAAAAAGTCCAGAGTGACATTCCACTCTGGACTTTTTTATTAAGAAACTTGCTCTAATTCTTTTTTGGAAGGTGGGTTGAATTGACCTTCCCATTTAGAGATGACGATTGCTGCAAGTGAATTACCGATAACGTTTACTACTGTACGTCCCATATCAAGAATACGGTCGATACCGGCAATAAATGCTAGACCTTCAATAGGAATACCGACAGTTCCTAATGTCGCTAAAAGAACTACGAAAGACACACCCGGTACACCCGCAATCCCCTTGGACGTGATCATTAACACTAGCATTAGCGTAATTTGCTCATACATGCTTAAATCGATTCCGTACATTTGAGCGATGAAGATTGCCGCTAACGCTTGGTATAATGTAGAACCATCAAGGTTAAAAGAATATCCAGTCGGAATAACAAATGTAGCAATATGTTTCGGACATCCCGCTTTCTCCATTTTTTCCATGATTTTCGGAAGAACCGCTTCTGAACTTGCAGTAGAGAAAGCAAGGATCAATTCTTCTTTTAGAAGTTTAATTAACGTAAAGATATTGAATCCGACAAATTTCGCAATAATGCCAAGAATGACTATTACAAAGAAAATCATTGTTCCGTAAACAGAAAGCGCTAACTTTCCTAGCGGAATTAAAGATTCCAAACCGAACTTGGAGATCGTCACACCGATTAGTGCAAATACACCGATAGGAGCGAATTTCATGACCATGTTAGTTAGGTAGAACATTCCTTCAGCTACACCTTGGAAGAAACGGAATACTGGTTTACCCTTTTCACCGATGGCCGCAATACTAAGTCCAAACAACACGGAGAAGAAAATGATCGCTAGCATATCGCCTTCTACCATGGCTTTAACTGGATTGGATGGCACAATGTGAACGATTGTATCTACAAAAGATTCATGTTGCTTAGTTTCGGCTGTATCAACATAGGTAGAAATATCAGTTTGTTCTAGCTTGTCCATATTTACACCAACACCAGGCTGGATGATATTCGCTGAAATTAAACCAACAGCAATCGCAATCATAGTTACCACAACAAAGTATGATATTGATTTAGCTCCAAGTTTACCTACTGATTTTAAATCGCCTACACCAGCAACTGCAACGATAAGACTTGACACAATGATTGGCACTACAATCATTTTAATCATTCGTAGGAAAATGTCTCCGAATGGCTGTAAAAAGTTTTGAGCCGATTCACTACCATAAAAAATGGCACCAACGATAATCCCTAAAATTAAACCAATGAAAATTTGGCTAGCTAAACTTAATTTGAATTTCTTCATTTACTTTCCTCACCTTCCATAAAGTCTTTGATGCAAAAACATTTTTGTCTCGGTAAGGGAAACAAGATACTAATAAAAGAAAGTAATTTTTCTTTTTTTGAAAAACTCTGTCTTTACGCCGAAAAAAAAGACACTTCATGTGTCGATTTCTTATTGGCGTGAATATTCACACATGTTCCCTTAAAGACGCTGACGAGGTTAGCTGTCGGGTTAGGAATTGGAAACACAAAGCCCTTTCATTTCTGAATTCACCCCTAGCGGATAAAATCCACAAAAATGGGTCCCCCGTTCTTGGAATAAGATTAAGCGAGTTAACTTATAATAAAATATTATACTAAAAATGATAATCTGTAAATATTTATTCGCATCCATTCTAGAAAAAATCTTTAAACATGTCTGAATATTCTGTATTAGCTGCTATTGTATCTATAATTACTCTTCCCGATTTTTAATCCCTTAAGTTATATTAATATAATTAATGAATAATTTGACATCACCTCTCTTTTTGAAGGAACGGTTATTTTTCCAAAATGCCAAGTAACAGATATCTTACTTTTTCCCTAGAGGTGAATTTTTTATAAGTTGTAACTCTCACTTTTTCAAATTGAATCGGGGTAATAAAATTAGAATGGTTCTTCACTGCCATATCCGGCTTCAGCAGGATGACGTCACCTACCGACGGTCCCTTTATGATTTCTTGCTTTCCTTCTGCTTTAAGCCCTTTTGTAATGTAATGTTTATCCACATATCCTTTTTTAGTCAATTTATAAATATAAGGCTGCTTTTGGTAATTTACCGCTTCTATAGGAACGGATGGTACACCGGCTTTTTCATTGGTTATTACAGTAAGATCGACTTTCGTTCCCACCAACAAATGTTCCGTTTCTTCGCCTTCCGGGTCGATTAAAGCCTGAAATGGAAATCTGTTATCTTTTTTTAACGATGGCTCTTCGGCTGGATAGGAATGGATACGGCCTATCGTTCCTTTCAATGCCTTTTTTGAATCAGAGGAACTTGCTTTTATAGTCATGCCCACTTCGGCCTTTTTCATTTCATCTTCGGAGAATTCCCCTTCAATTGCCATATTTGTAGAAACTATGGATATGATGGGGTTTTTCAGGTTTTTATTGATATTTTTAACTACACCATCCGCCTCGCTCGTCGTCACGATTGCATTGGATTGTTCCTCAATTGAACCTAATTTGGCGTCAAGCATTTTCACTTTTTCATTCAAACTGTTTCTTTCCAGTTCCTGCTTGTACATTTCTTGCTCAAGGTTACTTTTAATAAGATCCGGCGAGCTTGTTGTTAAATCATTACTCAAGTTTTTTTCCACTGATTCATCAATGGCCGCTATTCCAGAATCACTGGTCAGGGATCCTTGATATGACCTCAACTTGCCTATGTATTCTTCAATCCCTGCAATTTCCCCCTCAACCGCCGTTTTCTCCGCTTCTAAATCCGCTTTTAGTGCATCAAGTTCGGTCGTCGCATACTCAAACAACGAGGTGCCAGCCGTAATCGCATCGCCTTCTTTTACAAGGAATTTCTTAAAATCATTTTTCTTGGCATCAAAATAGATATCATACTCTTCTACAGGTTTAATTACCCCATTTGTTTGAATAGTATCCGTAATTGTATCCTTTTTTACCTTTGTCCAGTTTTCAACGAAAACAGTTCGTTCCACTTTGCTTTCTTTTTTTTCAAGGAGGTATATATTAACGGCTATCAACACTATCGATACAATCGAGATCGCTGCCATTTTCCATTTTCCGCTCATTCTTTTCACCCGCCTTATACAAATACGCCTACTTGGATGTATGCTAAAAAGGCTTTAACAAACCATGTGGCCAGATAGAATAGAACAATCATAAAAAGGACCAAATAATTATTTCGTTCTGAAAATTCCTTTAAATAAAAATATTGCAGAGCAATAATAAGAAATTGAAATATGGTGATTTCACTGAAAAAATAAATGAAATAATCACTTCTGAGAAAATACTGACTGATGATTCCCAATGAGAAAGGATTGGCATCGCTGCCTATATCCATTAAAACGAATAGAGGGATCAGTAATACTTTTTCCACTAATTGCAAACCAAAAAGAATCATTTGAACGATAACTAATTTTATATATGGGATATCAGTAACGATCCAAAAGAATAGAGCTGCTAAAAATATGTATATGGAAGGGTCGAGTATGCCAGTTATTATATTGCCGCTCAAAATCAGCAACTTTGCTGCTTCGAATTCATCGGCACTCATCGTCGTGACTTCTTTGGAAAACGATTCCGAACCAATGCCAAAATATCCCCCAATGGCGAAAACTATAAGACTAAGAACATATAAAAATAATAATTTCAATCCAAGCTTTGTGACTGCCTCTGCATTTTGCAGCTGATAACGACTCCGATAAGGTTCTAAAATGCCCTTTAACAATCCGACCTGGTACACCATATGTGGTCCTCCTGCAAAAAATGATATTTCATCATATATTTTATCTTATTTTGGAAACAATTGCAGAAATAAGGGATGAATATACAAAAAAAACACATATGCCATTCCCCCATATTTAATTCCCACACTAATTTGGTGTTAATGCTGACAATTGAGAGAGTGTCTTCTCCCCACCACTAATACTTTTCCTTACCCCCGCTTTTGAAAGACATTAGCCAATGAAAAAAAGAGGCTATACGCCCCTTTCGGTAAAGCCTTCATATATTCAACAAATAATCCTTCATCATTAAGATAAGCTTTGAACTCAGCGGACTTCTTTTTTCATTTTTTTCCAAAAACAACAAAAGGCTTTCCAAGATGATGGGACTTGGCCTAACTTTTGAAAACTCTTCCTGGATCGCCTTTAAAGCTTCCGTATTCTTATTTGTTTCCATTCCCTCTTCCTTACGCGTTTCCACTTCCAGCATCCTGGCGAGGATCGAATGGATTTCCTCTTTTGGGCTCATATCCCGCATCGAGCATCCTGGTAGGGGGAATTGTTTCAATAATGGATCTTCCATGTTCTGCAGGCTCGCGATGATGGAATCCATCCGGTTCAATATGAAACTAGGTAACAATTCCACATCGAAAGCATTTTGTTTCCTGATCAATATCCCGATATAGCCTTTGAAAAGGGAATCCAAAATTATGGTGCAATCCGGCAAAATATCAGCGGAAAGTCCGGGGTATAGCTCAATGATTTTACGCTTGAACCAAATCAAGCCCTCTTCATGGATATAATGTAAAAATTCATCTAGTTCTTTGCTGATATGAACCATTTGTTCCTGCATCATCATTTGGATCAAGTTAGTATTTCCTGTCATATGCTCAATGTGGACAGTGATTTGCCTCATGAATTTATCTTTGCTGGTTAATGAAGCATCCAGTTCAAGATCAAGCAATGAGTCCGTCAATGCTTCATAATAAAATTTAAAAATGGAGACAAGCAGTTCTTCCTTCGATTTAAAATGATTATAAAAAGACCCTTTTGCTATCCCACATTTTTCAGCTATTTCCTGAACGGAAGTGGCATGATAGCCTTTCTCCGCGAAAAGCTCTACAGACTTATCTATGATTTTCTTATTTTTTTCTTTCATCAAATTCATCCTATCCCTTAAAATTGTCCATTGGTGACCAATGGGTCACTTCTTCCAAATTGTATCCTAAAACCCTTGAAATCACAACGTTAACACTACCGATTATTATCTGTTGCAATCATATTACATATACTATATATTTGAGCTTGTGACCGACTAGTCACAATTTTATGTATGGAGGGTACAAGCTTGAATTCGATTATTAAATTTTCATTAAAGAATAAATTGGCAATCTGGTTGCTTACGATCATCATCGTTGCAGCTGGTTTATACTCCGGTTTAAACATGAAACAAGAAACCATTCCAAGCATCTCGACTCCTTTGATAAGCATCTCCACTGTATATCCTGGAGCTGCACCTGAAGAAGTAGCAGATAAGCTCACAGACCAGATAGAGCAGAAAGTAACAAATTTGCCAGGAGTCGAATTAGTCAGTTCTTCGTCCATGGCCAATGCCTCTTCCGTCCAATTACAATATGATTATGATACCGATATGGACGACGCTGTAAAAGAAGTGAAGGAAGCTTTAGAGAAATTAGAACTTCCTGAAGAAGTGGATGACCCAAGCGTATCAAAATTAGAATTAAACGCTTTTCCTGTCGTCGCACTCAGTGTAACAGATAAGGGTTCTGATTTACCAGCTCTTACAAAAAACGTTGAAGAGGTGTTGGTGCCTAAACTTGAAGGAATTGACGGCGTGACTTCCGTATCAATTTCGGGACAACAAGTAAATGAAGGCAGCCTTGTATTCGACAAGGAAAAAATGGCTCAATACGGGCTCGATGAAGATACCGTTAAGAAGGTTATCCAGGCCGCAAATGTCAACATGCCGCTTGGCATATATAACTTTGATGATAAAGAAAAAACGATTGTTGTGGATGGAAACATCTCCACATTAAAAGACCTGAAAAATATAAAGATACCTTTAACCGGCGGCTCTCAAGCAGGAACGCCAGCACAAACCGGACCGGAAACCAATCAATCTCCTGAAATGGCAACAGGTCCCGCCCAACTTCAAAGCGTCAAATTATCAGACATTGCCGATGTAAAAATCACCGGTAAGGCTGAATCGATTTCAAGAACGAACCGAAGCGAATCAATCGGGATTCAGGTTACAAGATCGCCTGATGCCGATACGGTTGCAATCGTAGACGAAGTAAATGAAGAAGTAACGAATTTTAAAGAAGATTTTAAAGGCGTAAGTGTACACACTACGCTTGATCAAGCCCAACCGATTAAAGATTCTGTTGAAACCATGATCAGCAAGGCACTCTTCGGCTGTCTGTTTGCCGTCATTGTCATCATGCTGTTCCTTAGGAATTTTAAAACGACTCTCATTTCCGTCATTTCGATTCCATTATCCCTGTTAGCAGCCCTTTTGGTGCTCAAACAAATGGATATTTCATTGAATGTCATGACACTGGGTGCCATGACGGTTGCCATTGGACGGGTCGTCGATGACTCCATTGTCGTCATTGAAAATATATATAGGAGAATGGCTTTAAAAGGCGAACAATTAAAAGGCGGCGAATTAATACGATCGGCCACTAAGGAAATGTTCATCCCTATCCTTTCATCGACAATCGTTACTGTAGCCGTATACCTGCCTTTAGCAAGCGTTACAGGACCTGTCGGGGAACTATTCATGCCATTTGCCTTAACAATGGTGTTTGCATTAGTCGCTTCATTAATAATTGCCATCACACTCGTTCCGGCAATGGCAGACTCTTTATTTAAAAAGGGACTATCTAAAAAAGAACTAAAATCACATGAAGAAAAACCAAGCAAACTATCTGCATTCTACCGAAGAGCATTGGATTGGTCTTTAAACCATAAGTTGATCACTTTCGGTACAGCCATTGTATTATTGGTCGGCAGCTTATTCCTAATCCCAAGCATCGGTGTCAGCTTCATGCCTGCAGATGAAGAAAAAACGATTATCGTCACTTACACTCCCGCACCTGGAGAGTTAAAAGAGGATATAGTAAAACAAACAGAAAAAGTAGAAAAATACTTCATGGATAAAGACGATGTGGAGACCGTTCAATACACACTTGGTGAAAGCATGATGGGCGGCATGATGGGCGGCTCGAGTAACTCGGCTCTCTTCTATGTACTCTATGATAAAGACACCGAAAATTTCGGGGACAAAAAAGAAACGGTCATAAAGGATTTATCTGAGCTGGATTCACCCGGAACTTGGAAACAGCAAGAATTCACGTCAACATCAAGCAACGAAACCACTCTATTTGTTTACGGAAATACACAAAAAGACATTGAACCGGTAATTGATGATATTCAAAATATCATGAAGAAAAATAAAGATTTAAAAGATGTTGATACAAGCCTTTCAGATGCTTATGAGCAGTATACACTAGTCGCAGACCAGGAAAAGCTAAGCGAACTTGGACTGACAGCTGCACAAATTGGTATGTCCATTGCCAATACGAATAAAGATGATGCCATAACTACGATTAAGAAAGAAGGAGAAGAAGTCAAAGTATATGTCGAGACAGAAGAAACGACTTTCGAAGACAAAAATGACCTTGAGAATACGAAAATTTCTTCTCCAATGGGAATCGAAGTCCCATTGAAAGAGCTTGTGAAAATTGAAGAAGGCAAAGCTTCCGATACAATCAGCCGCCGCGATGGAAAAATTTATGCCGACGTATCTGCAACAATCAAAACGGATGATGTGGCAGCAGTAACCGCTGAGGTACAAAAGGAAGTTGATAAATTAGACCTACCCGCAAGCGTCACTATAGACTATGGCGGAGTGACGGAAGATATCCAGGAATCATTCACTCAACTTGGTATCGCTATGTTAGCGGCCGTTGCTATCGTATACTTTGTTCTAGTCGTTACTTTCCATGGCGGTTTAGCACCAATAGCCATTCTCTTCTCCTTACCATTTACGGTAATCGGGGCATTGGCAGGGCTATTCATTGCAGGTGAGACCATCAGCGTTTCAGCAATGATGGGTGTCCTAATGCTTATTGGTATCGTCGTAACCAATGCCATCGTATTAGTGGACCGTGTTATCAAGAATGAAGAATCCGGGCTATCCACCAGGGAAGCTTTACTCGAGGCAGGATCCACCCGCCTGCGTCCAATCCTGATGACTGCACTTGCCACAATCGGTGCTTTAATACCTCTGGCAATCGGTGCGGAAGGCAGTGGATTAATATCACAAGGTTTGGGAATTACCGTTATCGGCGGACTTGTGAGTTCTACATTGCTAACACTTGTAATAGTGCCGGTAGTATATGAAGTTATCATGAAAATAGGTAAAAGGAAGAAAAAAACAGTTTAGTAACAACGAAAAAGAAAGAGGGGATTCCTTATATTAGGAACCCCCTCTTTCTTTATTTCCCCTTCTCATATGACTAAACGTCCTATTCGTCATTTCCAAGGAAATTCGTTTGTTTTAAAACTTTATTTAAACAAAAAAGGGAAAGAACCCGCTTTCCCTTTTAATTTCTATAGATTAGTGTTTGGTGAAAGTTTGATCTATCGCATTTGCCAGATCCAGCGATTCCTCTTTTAGATAACGCTTCGTTACGTTTAAATCTTTATGACCGGCAAGCTTTGATATCGTTTGTATATCTATTCCATTATCCACTAGCCTTTGGCAAAAGGTATGCCGCAGTTTATGTGGATGCACATTGTATTTCTTTAATATATATTGAACTGACCTCGGAGTGATCCTTTGATTATAGCTCGAGATGAATAACGGATCCGCTTTTTCTTTTAAAGAATAAAGATAATTTTTTACATGTTGTATAGCCGATACTGTAAGGGGAACGGATCTATCGATTTCACCTTTTGCGTTCCTGACAAGGATATAATTTCGCTCTGTTTCCATAATGACGTCACGGCCATTTAAGTCACATAATTCAGAAACGCGAATTCCAGTATGCAACAAAAGGTAGACGATGGCAATGTTCCTTAGATTTCCTTCTGCTTCTATATCCCTTAACAGGATCTGCTGCTCATTGATGCTTAAAGTTTCAGGTATCTCAAGCTTATGCTCCTTAACCTTACGTTCCACAGGAAGCATTACTTGCGGTTTGCCTAAAAACTTAAAGAAGACATTTAGGGCGATATAGTGTTTTTCGATTGTTCCTGGGCTTTTCTTGCAATTTTCTAAATTATCAAGATAACCCTGGACATCTTCAGAATGAATCTCCAACAATATCTTTTGTGTCTGGTCACAAAACTGTGAAAGGACACCAGTATACGTTTTGATCGTATTAGCTGATTTGCCTTGGTCTCTCAACCATTCAGCAAACGAAAAAATCATTTCATCTTTAGCAGAGGTATCCATCGGCTATTCCCCCATTGACAGTTTCAGAACTATGTTAAGTTTAACATATATCCCTACAGAAACGAAGAATTCTGTCCCTTTGTCTTATACAGATATACTTGATACAGGTAGCGGTAGAAATTCAGATGCATTTATAGTATATCCCACCATTTATACGGTATATAACTTTATTTAGGGTCCTTTTGAGCCACTACTCAACCTCAAAAAAAGACCAGCCGGATGGCTGATCTTTGAAATGGCTTGGCGGCGTCCTACTCTCACAGGGGGAAACCCCCAACTACCATCGGCGCTGAAGAGCTTAACTGCCGTGTTCGGAATGGGAACGGGT
>NZ_JBNNUC010000015.1:0-14310 GCF_050279365.1 Peribacillus sp. NPDC094092
CATGTATTAGGCACGCCGCCAGCGTTCGTCCTGAGCCAGGATCAAACTCTCCGAAGAAATGTTTGACTTGCTCATTCGCTTTTTTGATAGTGTGTACTCACTTAAAATTTAACGTTGGCGCTTTGTTTTGTTCAGTTTTCAAAGAGCAATTTGTTTGTCGCATCTCTTAGCGACTTTAATATCTTAACATCTTATTACCACTTCGTCAATAACTTTTTAAAAAAAGTTTTTTTCGTTCTTTTTTAAAGCTAATGCGTTGCAGCAACTTTTATAATATACCAGCGTATAAACCAATAGTCAATAGATTTTTTGAATATAATTCACATTAAAATATCAAGACTGATTCCACTTGGATAAATTCGTTTTTCCCCTCATATACATCAGGCATTCCTCCTCGGTGCTCACCCTTTTAAACAGCCTGAAAAGAATATTATATTTCTCGTTTATTGCCCTTTTGACTAAGTGATCGATTCTGTCATCCTGCAAATCGAATAGTATTTCATCCATCTCTCTTTTTAAAAGGTACTCCAATTCCATCTTTTCTTTGTCATTAATCAATAAACCGAGCATGGTTCACACCTCCATCAGAAAGCTTTCCCCATTCCCATCAATTTTATGAATTTTCAACTGATTTTTTTGCATAACATTGATCCTCACGCATAAATTTGAAGACAAGAGTACTTTGGACAAGGGGATGGATTAATGAAATTTTTCATGGTGCTTAAAGCCAAGAACATTAAATATTATTCGTTAATTTTGCTTACGGCACTTTTTACCGCTTGGTTTCTTTTTGTACAAAACATTCTTCATGCCCCCGTTTTTTCTACAGAAGATGGGCCGAAAGCGGTTTATAAAGGGGAAAAGAATGTTGCGATCACATTCAATATTGGCTGGGGTGATGAGAAAGCCGCTCCAATAATAGAGACATTAAAAAGAGAAAAGATCAAATCCGCCACTTTTTTCCTCGCGGGATCTTGGGCGGAACGTCACCCGGACATAGTAGCTGAAATTATGAAGGAAGGATATGAAATCGGCATGCTCGGTTACGATTATAAGGATTATTCCGAAATGGAAGATCAAGAAATCATCCGGGATATTTCTAAAGCACAAGAGGCATTTAAAAAACTTAATGTAAAGAATATAGAACTTTTACGCGCCCCCACCGGCCACTTTGATAAACGCCTCTTAAAAATCAGCGAGAAATTCGGATATACCGTTGTCCATTGGAGCATTGATTCAAAGGATTGGACCAATCCGGGCGTGGATCGGATCGTTCAGAACATCGCCAAGGCTCAAAAGGGTGATATTATCTTATTACATGCTTCAGACTCCGCAAAACAAACAAATAAGGCTTTACCGGAGTTACTAAGTGAACTTCGATCTAAAGATTTAAACTTCGTAGACGTTTCAGAGATGATTTCCAATTCATCAGCAAGCAGCGAGGAAATCCGCTGACAGAAAAAACTGCGTACTAATGGTCCCCATGAACCTATAGTACGCAGTTTTTATGTTTTGACTTCCTTATGTATGGACCGACTTACAAATAGGTTAGCTGCCTTTACCTAGTTCACCGGCTTTCATCTTTCCCTTTGCCGGGGTTTGCTTACTCCCTCTTTTACTGGCCAATTCCCTTTGTGAACGTTCAATCAATTTGCTCAGAACCAATAATTGATAAGCATTGCAGACTAACAACGGAAACAGCATGAAGTAAAGCCAGCTTTCATCATTGGCACTTAGAACAGGTATCCACTCCAAAACCGTGACCACGACCATGAAAAATAAGGCCGGTATGAACGACTGTTTATTCGTTTGCTTCATTTTGAAATAAGCAGTAATAAGCCCTGCGGCCAATACAACCAATGCTAAAACGATGTAGGAACTGATCCCCTCGCCTGAACCAAAGCTGAGATATCGCAGGTAAACAAGATCGAATACAACAAAAAGAATGAGTACAAGTTGAACGGCATTCCATAAGGAAGCGCTTTTAAATATCCCCAGACCAAAACGATGTATCGTTAAATAGGCAAAAAAGCCGGCTTGGCTTATGACACTGAAAATTAATCCAACACCGAATAACCAAATAAAAGTCGATAGGATGGCACTGACTTCAAAAGAAGAAAAATAAGGCTTAAACTCACTCCACCGAGCCAAAAACCCTACAACTCCGCCCGTTATACCACCTATAAGCAATGTTGTTAAAAACAATTTAACTAAGTTACGGCTGTTCATTGTTTTCCTCCATACATTTCTATTTCATTTCCTTAATTGTACCAACCAAATTTGGAAAAATCCACTTATTCCACCAAGGAATAATATCGCCGATTGGAACCATATTAACAGTAAGAAGGATGAAAGGGGCCCTGCGTATGAGAGTGGGAGTTGCTTTGCTTTTCACGTCATTCTTACTCGTTTGTTCCGGTTGTGCCCAAAATGGAGCAGGCGCAGAAAAAATGGAGTATGAAGAGACAAAGAAAATGATCGTCGATATCTTGAAGACAGATGATGGAAAAAAAGCCATCCAGGATATCATTACCGATGATAAAACGAAAGCTGAACTTATTATGGATTCGGAAGACATTAAAAAATCCATTGAAGATATGGTAACATCAGATAAAGGGAAGGAATTTTGGAAAAAGACATTTAATGATCCGGAATTTGCTTCCGCTTATGCTAAGGCATTAGAAGACGAACATAAAAAGTTATTGAAGGACTTAACTGCTGATCCTCAGTATCGTGGAATGCTCATGGAAATAATGAAAGAACCCGATATGGAAAAAGAAATGAATAAGTTATTAAAATCCAAGGAGATGCGGTCGGTCTATAAAGAGCTGATCATCGAAACCATGGAGAGTCCCCTCCTTCAAGCGAAAATGCAAGAGAAATTGGATAAAGCGGTCACTAAAGCGGTAGAGAAGGAGAAAAAGTAAAAAGAATGAAAAGAGGCTGATTCCAATCGGAATCAGCCTCTTTTCATTGTAGTTTTTCAATGACCTTTTTGGCAATATCCTCGTAAATCCTGCCAAGTCTATGGTCCGCTGCGTAAATGGATGGAGCAAAGTCCTCTTCGTTCCAATCTGGCTGTTGGAGGGGAAGTTGACCTAAAACTTCTGTACGCAGCTCTTCTGCAAGCTTCTTGCCGCCGCCTTTTCCGAATACATACTCTTTTTCACCGGTCGTTTTACTTTCGAAGAATGACATATTCTCTATGACACCGATGACTTCGTGTTCTGTCTTGATGGCCATGGCACCAGCTCTTGCCGCAACGAAGGCTGCAGTCGGATGCGGTGTCGTAACGATGATTTCTTTACATGAAGGGAGCATCGTGTGAACGTCCAAAGCAACATCACCTGTTCCCGGCGGTAAGTCAAGGACCAAATAGTCCAAATCTCCCCATTCCACTTCATTAAAGAAACTGTTAAGCATTTTTCCCAGCATCGGTCCTCTCCAGATGATCGGCGCGTTATCCTCTACAAAAAAGCCCATTGAGATAACTTGAACGCCAAACCGTTCTACAGGAATGATTTTTTCCCCGCGAACAACCGGTCTTTTTGTTATCCCCATCATATCAGGTACACTGAATCCATAAATATCGGCATCAACCAGTCCGACCTTTTTACCCAAACGAGCAAGTGAAGTAGCGAAATTCACTGAAATCGTGGATTTTCCCACTCCCCCTTTACCACTGGCAATCGCAATGAATTGTGTTTTACTGTTAGATCCAAGCAAGCCTTGGTCCGCTTCATCCTGAGGAATGCTATCACGATGCTTGGCTAACTCCTCTTCTGAGAGCTCCGTGAAACGGATGCCTACCGATTCCGCTCCGTTCGTCTTCAGCAAGTCCACAACTTCCGATTGCATTTGCATTTGTTCGGCAGTCCCCGTTTTGGCAATCGCAAGTTTAACGCTTACATGATTCTTTTCAGGTTTTACTTTAACCTCTATAATTCCATTTGTCTGTTCAAGGTTTTTATGTAGAAAAGGGTCTTTAAGATCCTTTAATAAATTCAGTACTTTCTCTTCTGTTAACAAGTCGAGCACCCCTTTGAATTTTATTTTCCCATTTTTCAGTATAACATATTACGGAAAGAAAGCTTATTATCTGCCCAGCATGCGAAACCTGATGATTTTACCCATAATAAAAAGGCCTTGTACCTTACAAGACCCAGACATCACTCTTCATCCGAAAGTTTTTCCTCTGTAAAGTACCGTAAAATACCCATATAAATCGAACTGGCAACCTTTTCTTGATACTTATCACTGATAAGTCGTTCCCTTTCCTCGGAATTGGAAAGAAACCCAATTTCCACAAGCGCACCCGGTTTCTTGGCATGATTCATCAAATACACATGATTAATCGTTTTTGCATCACGCTTTGTATTTTCCAGGTTTCTAATGATTTCAGTCTGAATGAATTTTGCAACTTGTTCATTTTCCTCAAACCTGTTTGTATAAAAGGTCTGGGCACCTTTCGATGACGCTGATGGAAAAGAGTTCAAATGAATGCTTAAGAATAAGTCCGCTTCCGAATCATTGATCATTTCAACCCGATTCCGTAAGTCCTCCTGTTTTCGCTGGCGTATCCCCTTTGTATTTCCCTGTGCCAAATCCTCATCCTTCTCACGTGTCATGATGACAAGGGCACCCTGTTCCTGTAAATAGTCCCTGACCTTTAATGAAACGGAAAGGGCAATTTCCTTTTCCATAACCTCTTGTACATTTGCCCCGCCGTCCATTCCCCCGTGACCCGCATCCAGAATGATGACCTTACCTGCCAACGGAAGGTTCCAGGAGTCCCAAGAATCATCTTCAACAAATTTAAAAGTCACAATTAAAAAAAGGACAAACAATCCCATAGCGATCCCTGTATATTTCAGCTTTCTGCGCATGACCGTTCCCCTTCCATGATCTCTCTACTAAAAAGTATGGGACAAACCATGAAATTAGAACAAGGAATGGGATTTTTGCCTTTCTAATGCAGTTTCATTTTATATCGTTTTTCTCCAGTCTTAAAGCCGTCAAGCCACCACTCCCCAACAAACCCTTCACAGCAATAAAACAAACCTTCATCGAAAGCGTTATTTGCTGTAACTTCACGCCAATACAAAATAAAGTTAAACAGCGTATCGACCAAAAACTTCTCTTCTTTCCAGCTCCTGGACCTCACATCTTCTTCCGACTCGCCATAATAGCCAAACTTACTATAGTTTGCTCCTAATAAATAAGCCTCGATGGCAACGTCAAAGTAGCCCTCCTCCAAAACATCCATCAAATCCTGTCCGAAGTAGCGCTGAATCCTTCCCTTCATATCCTCGATAGAAAGTTCCCTGAGCAGCCTACGTTCGAACTTCAATTGCCTTTCCCTTTGCATCTCCTGTAAACCTAATATCACAGCCATAATTCACCTCCGGGGCAATTCCCCATTTCCCAAAATTATTTCCCAAGACATAATTTAGTTTTAACGTTCTATTTTGAACCATTCATTTATTCCATTGGCAAAAAATAATGAGGATAGGTTCGGCAGGTAATTGAAAAACGCATATCGATATGCAATATGATAAAAAACTGTTAACGTGCAGACTCCACAAGGAACTTAATGTTAGAAAACTTGGAGTTTCCTCCTGTAACTCGCTTCTCAGGCAGCTCCCCGAGGCTGACCTTGCCGACTTGGGGAGCTCACTGCGCATGTCTATTTGGACCTTGATCACTACTGATTATACATGTCGTGTTCTTACACTAAAGCCAGCCATCCTCCATGACAACTTCATGCTTTGCGGTCTATTAAGATAAAAAGGACATCCATGGTTAACGGATGTCCTTTTCTCAATTGATATACATTTTATAATTGCGAAATCATTTAATACCCGCTCACTCAGCAGGATGTCTTTTTAAAATGCCTGAGGTTCAGAGTGCTGTACAACACAAGGTTTGAAATGGGTGCTAGTTTTGATCGCTTTATATCTGTCCAGCTCTTTTCTTTAATCGACCGGCAAGCGGCACTACAATTATTCCAGCTATCACCACTTGCATCACGTTTCCGGGGATGGAGCCAAATGGCTGTATCCAGTTACCATAAAGAATAACTTCGACAAAGTAGTAGCCGACGATTTTTATGATCAATGCAACGGCAACGGCCATGGTATATACCCATTCTCTTTTGCCGGGTACCTTTTCGGATATAAGGCCGGCTAGAAAGCCCATTGCCCCTACGATGACGAATGTAAACGGTGCCCATGCGGCCCAACCAGAGAAAAGATCGAAGAAGGCCATACCGAAAGCGCCTGCTATAGCTCCTGTTTTTTTGCCATAAACCAAGGCAGCTATAAAAAGGGGAACATTACCCAGATGGATCAGGCCACCGTTACCCATTATTGGGAGCTTGATGTTGATGAACATTGTCGCTACAAGGGTTAATGCAATGAATAGCGCATTGATGACCAAGGCTTTTGTTTTAGTCGCTTCAATCGGTGAGTATGTTGAATTCATATGAAGTCCTCTTTCTTTTTTTAAGTATTATCATACTCCTAAACAGGAACTTAATAAATATGGATTTCACAAAAAATTCTGTATTACATATAAACTCGTGTGTAAATAAATGGATCGTTACGATCACCGCAATCTGAAGCCCCCTCACAGAGGCGTTTCATTCGCATGGAGTCCGGAAGACCGGGATGGATGGAGTGATATACCGGAATCATTCAAACAATCTGAAATCATCGCACTCTGTACATTGAATAAATTTGGTTGGCTATATAATCCGAACTAAAATGAAGCCCATTTCTTAACCACCATATTATAATGCCTACCAATGAGGCCGTTTTAATATCAATGGCAACATAATCATCAGGTAAATCCTTCTTCGTATTCTTCCTTCTTATTTCTACTAATTGCTTTAATAAAGAAAACAATTGTTCCTCAAATTGATTCGTCTTAAATAAAATAAGTAAATAGTTTCGATGGATATATAAATAATCAAGCAATTGGGTTAGCTGTTGTTTTTCTGATAAATCTTTTGCATGTATTAAAGCAAAAACTTTATCAGAAAGTTCCTTTAAAATCTCATCGGTGATTTGCGTTAGTAAATCTTGAATATCCTGATAATGTAGGTAAAATGTTGTTCGGTTTAATCCTGCTTTGGCCGCGATTTTCCGAACGGTCAAATTTGAAATGACTGGGTCCTCGGATAAGAGCGCAATGACAGCGTTCTTAAACATTTCTCTTGACCGAATTGTACGAGGGTCTTCTTTCTTGGGAATAGACATTTTTAACTCCTTTATAGATTTTCTTTGAGTTTCTCAACAGTATAAATTCCTATGTCGATTAGTGAACATTTTCAAGAAAATTGTTCATGGTAAGCAACATACATTTTTGTTACCATCGATTTTATCGACACGATGTTGAGAATTCAAGTCAAAAATAAAGGAGTTTACAAATGGAAATTGATATAACGGAAAGAAATAAAAAAATCTTATTAATCGTCCTGATTGCCGGCTGTTTTTTATCAACATTAAATCAGACTTTATTAAATGTTGCATTGAGTGGTTTAATGGACGTATTTCATGTAACAGCTGCAACTGTACAATGGTTATCAACAGGATTTATGCTAGTGAATGGTGTTTTAGTGCCGATTACGGCTTTTTTAATGAAACGGTTTACAACAAGGCAGCTATTTATTAGCTCGATGTTCTTTTTGTTCATCGGATCTGCCCTGTGTGCATGTTCTGTTAATTTCGGCATGCTGTTAACGGGAAGAATGATTCAAGCAATTGGTGCCGGGATTATAATGCCTCTAATGATGACCGTTATTTTATATTTATATCCTAGCGAAAAGCGCGGAAGCATTATGGGGACAATCGGCTTTGCGATAATTTTTGCTCCAGCCATCGCTCCTACATTATCCGGTTTCATCATGGAATATGTTTCATGGAGATGGTTATTTATCGGGTTAACCCCATTTATAATAATTGTCATCGTTCTAGCGTTCAAATATTTAATGAATGTTACGGAGACAACAAAAGCAAAATTAGATATCACAAGCGTCATTTTATCAACGGTTGGTTTTGGCTGCCTATTATTTGGATTTAGCAGCGCAGGAAGCAAGGGATGGGATAATCCCGTTATCATTACTACAATAATCGCCGGGATGATCGTGACGGCCCTATTCTGTTTACGACAAATGAAAACCAGCGATCCCTTATTAAATTTATCTGTATTTAGGTACAAAGTTTTCACACTCACATCTTTCATCAATGTACTAATTACGATGATTATGTATGCGGATTTAATTCTTTTACCCATTTACTTGCAGGATGGACGAGGCTTTACAGCATTTGAAGCAGGTTTATTGTTATTGCCTGGGGCCGTGATTAATGCCTTCTTGTCTCCTGTCACTGGTAAAATGTATGATAAATACGGTGCTAAACCACTCTTTATTTCAGGTTTACTATTGATCATTGTTTCGATGTGGGGAGTCGTAGATATAAACGAATCCACAACCTACATCTATTTAATGATCCGTACCATTGTATTAAGAATTGGATTAAGCTTTATTACCATGCCTTTAAATACAGCAGGGTTGAATGCTTTACCAAGAGAATTGGGTTCCCATGGTTCAGCAGTAAATAATACCATTCGCCAATTGTCAGGTGCTATTGGTACGGCAGTTGTCATTACAGTATATACAGCGCAAGCAACTTCACATGCCCTATCCATGCAAAATGAAAACATTACAGCTATACAACTTGAGACATTAGCTTCTATCTTCGGCTCAAGGGATGCTTATGTTTTCATGCTAATCCTATCTTTTGCGGCATTAATTTTTGTATGCTTTATGCCGAAAAAAGCCGCGATTAAAAAAAGCGAAAGTGAAGGCCCTAACTAGAATCGATAACAATAAGATCTTTAAATAAAGCATATCTGGGATACCCCTGATATGCTTTATTAATTTTTAATATATAAGTCCATGAAACGTGAAGTGCTCAATATCTTTTCCGTACAAAAAAAAAGACCCCCAACCAAGATGGTTGAGAGCCTTTCGAAACGGTAATAGAATTAACGTTTTGAGAACTGAGGTGCACGACGTGCGCCTTTAAGACCGTATTTTTTACGTTCTTTCATACGTGGGTCACGAGTTAGTAAACCAGCAGTTTTAAGAGATGGACGGTATTCTGGATCAACTTGTAGCAATGCACGGGCGATACCGTGACGGATTGCTCCAGCTTGACCAGTGTATCCACCACCGCTAACGTTTACTAGAACGTCATAATTTCCAGTAGTTTCTGTTGCAACTAGTGGTTGGTTAACAACTTCACGTAATGCTGCGAAAGGAATATATTCATTGATGTCACGACCGTTAATAACGATGCGACCTTCGCCTGGTACTAAACGTACACGAGCTACTGAGCTCTTACGGCGACCAGTACCATAATATTGAACTTGTGCCAAGATAGTAACCTCCTTAGTAATTATCCGCGTAATTCGTATACTTCCGGTTGTTGAGCAGCGTGTGGGTGCTCAGCTCCAGCGTATACGTGTAATTTTTTGTAGATTTGACGACCAAGAGAATTCTTTGGAAGCATACCTTTGATAGCAAGTTCAAGCATTCTCTCAGGGTAGTTTGTACGCATTTCAAGAGCAGTTCTAGTTTTAAGACCGCCTGGATGCATAGTGTGACGGTAATAAATTTTGTCAGTTAATTTTTTACCAGTCAAATGGATTTTATCAACATTGATAAGAATTACATGATCACCAGTGTCAATGTTCGGTGTAAAAGTTGGTTTATGTTTACCACGTAAGATGGATGCTACTTCAGTAGAAAGGCGACCTAAAGTTTTGCCTTCAGCGTCAATCACATACCATTTACGTTCTACTTCATTAGCTTTCGCCATAAATGTCGTACGCATGGTTAACCTCCTAAAAAACTTTTTAATTTTTTATATTTATTTTCAATCACAATAAACTTCCGGGGCTTATCGTGGGATTAAAATACATACCATATTATATTAACTTCTCCCAGATTCATTGTCAAGGGAATGTTACACTAGGATAAGTTGTCTATAAAACACTCTCTGCAGCTCCATGAAAAGGTCAGTATAGCGACAAACCGCTCCATTACTGATTTCATCCTGTTTTCCAGTTGTAAAAAAACTGGTATCACTTCAAAATATTTTTATTTGTAAAATACTTTCCATAAATATAAGCCTTGGGCTGGTGCTGTTTTCCCTGCAAAACTGCGGTCCTTTTTGGCCAAAATGCCGCTCATGTCACGGGGTGACATCTTGCCGCTGCCGACATCCAGGAGCGTCCCGACCAAGATACGGACCATATTATACAAAAACCCTTCGCCAACGAATCGGAAAACCATGAAACCATCGCTCTCTTCAAAATCCATTTCTTTTATGGTCCGAACTTTATCGACCACTTCCGTTTTTGCCGAACAAAAACTGGTAAAGTCATGTTTCCCTTTCAAATAGGAGATTGCTTCCCTCATCGCCTGCCCATCTAATGGGTAGGGATAATGATAGGCGTAATTTCTTTGGAACGGATCCCGTAGTTTCGAACGGGCTATGATATAGCGGTACTCTTTCCCGGTCGTATGGAACCTCGCATGAAAATCGTCAGGCACGATATCGACTTCCAGCACGATGATATCGCTCGGAAGAAGGGCGCTGAACGCCTTTACCCAATTTTCAGTAGGGAAGGTAAGGGGTGATTCAAAGTGGAGTACTTGCCCCTTTGCATGGACCCCTGAGTCTGTCCTGCCAGAAGCAGTCACTTTTATAATTGTGCCTTTATGCATTTGGGCCAAGACTGCCTCGAATTCACTTTGTATGGTGCGTTTCTCTGGCTGCACCTGATAACCAGCAAAATCCGTGCCGTCATAAGCGATCACACATTTATATTTTGGCATAGTTCTCTTCCTTATTATGAACGTAATAAAAATAACATGACCGTTAGAACACCTATTGAGACCATCAAAAGACTATCACTCGTCTTCCAGTTCAATTGACGGTATTTCGTACGGCCTTCCCCGCCACGGTATCCTCTTGACTCCATGGCAGTTGCCAATTCCTCCGCCCGTTTGAACGAACTGACGAATAAAGGAACAAGCAGCGGTACAATCGATTTAACCCTGTCCTTTATCGGTCCAGAGGAAAAGTCAACGCCCCTTGCAGTTTGGGCCTTCATGATTTTTTCCGTTTCCTCCATTAGCGTTGGAATGAATCGAAGGGCAATGGACATCATCAATGCCAGTTCATGTACAGGCATCTTCCACTTTTTCAAGGGCCCCAACAGCTCTTCCATTCCATCTGTAATGGATATCGGGGATGTCGTCAAAGTTAAAAGTGACGTAACAAGGATAAGTAAAGTAAATCTAACGGATATGAAAAAACCTTGAATCAGACCGCCTTCATAGATTTCAAACCAACCGTATTCATAAAGCAATTCCCCTTCTTTCGTAAACAATATATGAAGAAGGAAGGTAAATACGATCAAGAAAAAGATTGGTTTTAACCCATTATAAAGATAGCGAAGCGGTATTTTGGAAATACTGATCAAAAGGATGGTGAATACAGCAAGCAACCCGTAAGAAACGACATTATTCGCCAAAAAAACGACACAAACAAACAGGAACACGAGGAGCAATTTAGCCCTTGGGTCCATCTTGTGCATCAGTGAATTTGCAGGGACATAACGCCCGATAATCATTTTATCCAGCATCAGCGGTTCCCCCGTTTCATGGCTTTATCTATTTCTACCGCTAAATCACCGATATTAAGACATGGATGATCAAATCGAACACCAAGTTCCTTCTGGAGCTTTAGCTGAAAACGGACCGTATCAGGAACATCCAGGCCAAGCTCCATCAATTGTTCCGGCTCCGAAAAAATTTCCTGGGGGGTGCCTTTTTTGAATACCGTACCTTTATGCATGATAATGATGTCATCCGCGTACTTGGCTGCATCCTCCATGCTATGTGTCACAAGAATCGTTGAAATGCCCCTTGCTTTATGCAGATCATAAAACATATCCATGATTTCTTTGCGTCCTCGCGGATCCAGTCCCGCTGTGGGCTCATCAAGCACCAATACTTCGGGCTCCATGGCAAGGACCCCAGCAATGGCCACGCGTCGCATTTGCCCGCCGGATAAGTCGAACGGGGATTTTTCAAGAATTTCCTCATTCAATCCGACTTGCGCGATTGCTTTCCTGGCCAGTTTCTTAGCATCGATTTCAGAAACTCCAAAATTCATAGGTCCGAAGCATATATCCTTTTCAACCGTTTCATCAAATAACTGATGTTCCGGAAACTGAAAAACAATTCCGACCTTTTGTCTTATTGGCCGCAAAGCCTTTTCTTTTCTTCCGGCTTCAATCGTCCGATCCCCAATGAAAACACGACCCTTTGTCGGTTTTAAAAGAGCATTCAAATGTTGCAGTAGCGTGGATTTCCCGGACCCTGTATGCCCGATGATTGCGGTATAGGTTCCCGGCTCCATTGAAATATTGACATCATGAAGGGCTAGATGTTCAAAAGGAGTATTCACCTGATAGCGGTATTCTACATCATCGAGTGTAATTCGCATAAATCCTTCACCAACTCTTCCTCTGTCAAATGCCCATCAACTACACGAACACCATTTTTTTGTAACTCCTTGGTTAGTTTCACTGAAAAGGGAATATCCAGACCAAGAGCAATCAATTCTTCCTCTAACTCAAAAATAACCTGAGGCGTTCCTTCACGATATAACCGACCTTGGTTCATAACTATCATTCGATCAGCTTTGGCAGCTTCCTCAAGATCATGGGTGATTGATATGACAGTGATTTCGTTTTCCTGTTTCAATTCCCTAACTGTTTCAAGCACTTCTTCACGGCCTCTTGGGTCAAGCATGGAGGTTGCTTCATCTAAGATGATTATGTCAGGCTGCAAGGCTATTACACCTGCAATGGCCACCCTTTGCTTTTGACCGCCGGATAGATGGTGCGGCTCTTGATTAAGAAAGGCATTCATTTTAACCTTATTTAACGCACCATGAACACGCTCCACCATAACCTGCTGAGAAACACCGGCGTTTTCTAAACCAAAAGCCACATCATCCTGAACTGTAGTGCCTACAAATTGATTATCTGGGTTTTGAAAAACCATGCCAATCTTCTGGCGTACATCCCATACGGATTCTTCTGTCAAAAGTTGATCATTAATCGAAATGGTACCTGAGTTAGCGAACTGAAGACCATTCAGTAACTTTGCTAATGTCGACTTGCCAGAGCCATTATGTCCGACAATCGCAAGCCACTCCCCCTGATGAATATCAAAAGAAACATCATCCAAGGCGTTTCGAGACTGACCCTCATATTTAAAAACAATATTTTTTAAAGAAACCAGCTTCTTCATTATGTGGCCCTCCTCATCCTCGACTGCACTCGTCTAAACTAAACTCAGCTCAATCATTATAAAATATAGTGGATTTTCTTTCTGAAAATATAAAAAAACGCTGCACCCCTTCCACCGAAAGAATTTTCGGTAAATTAAGAGCAGCTAACAGCGGGCCTGTTACGAAAAACAGGTTATCTTATAATCGCTTATCAAAAGCGGGAAGGGATGCTTGAGCTAGACGTGAAGGCTCCCTGCATAATACAGGTTCCGCCAGCCATCGTAACACTCAATGCGAATTTCTAGATGACAGAATTTATTTTTAAAAAAGAAAAAGGGCATAGAACAAGTGAGTATATTCATTTGTCCCGCCCTTTTTCATCGTTGTTATTAAACTAATTCAATAACCACGACTGGTGCACCGTCACCGCGGCGTGGACCAACTTTCATGATACGAGTGTATCCACCTTGACGTTCTTCATAACGTGGAGCCACGTCACTGAATAGTTTTTGAAGGGCATCTGTGCCATTCTCAGCGTCAGCGATTTCGTTACGGATGAAAGATGCAGCTTGACGGCGTGCATGCAAGTCACCACGTTTACCAAGAGTGATCATTTTATCTACTACAGAACGTAATTCTTTTGCACGTGCTTCAGTAGTTTCAATGCGCTCATGGATAATAAGATCCGTAGCTAAATCACGAAGTAATGCTTTACGTTGTGCGCTAGTGCGTCCTAACTTTCTGTAACCCATTAGAGATTCCCTCCTTTGTTGAAGTTCTATATTGTGTGTCTATAACAAGGCTCACAACATAATGGATTGATCCGCCATGTTATCAGTCGTCTTTACGAAGACCTAAGCCTAATCCATCAAAGTGAAGGATAAAGACATGACTCAGGCGGCAAAAGATCTTCTCTCCGATATGATTGACGAAG
>NZ_JBNNUC010000015.1:14320-15235 GCF_050279365.1 Peribacillus sp. NPDC094092
GGATGGATGAGTATTCTTGAATTTCCCCCTGAAAGTTTAAGAAAGCCCGCCTATTGGCGAGCCATTTGTAAGTCAGAGGTTGTTAAGTGATTTACGTCCTAGATTACGTACTTTCATCATATCTTCTTCCGTTTTATGAGCTAGCTCTTGTACGGTATTGATTCCAGCACGTTTCAAGCAGTTGTAAGAACGAACAGAAAGGTCTAATTCTTCGATGGTCATCTCAAGAACTTTTTCTTTTTGATCTTCTTCTTTTTCAACCATGATTTCAGCATTTTGAGCTTCATCGGTCAAACCAACAAAGATATTTAAATGCTCTGTTAAAATCTTAGCTCCAAGTGCTACCGCTTCTTGCGGACCAGTACTGCCATCAGTCCAAACATCGAACGTTAACTTGTCAAAGTTAGACAACTGTCCAACACGTGTATTTTCAACTTGGAAAGATACGCGTGAAACTGGAGTGTAAAGAGCATCGATTGGAATTACACCAATTGGTTGGTCTTCTCTCTTGTTTTGAACAGCAGGAGTGTAGCCGCGGCCGCGACGTGCAGATAAACGCATACGCATATGACCGTTTTTACCAATTGTAGCAATATATAAATCCGGATTAAGAATTTCTACATCACTATCATGAGTGATATCAGCAGCCGTGATGACTCCGTCACCTTGAACGTCAATTTCCAGCGTCTTCTCTTCATCAGAGTAAATCTTTAGAGCTAGTTTTTTCACATTAAGAATGATAGATGTTACATCTTCCACGACGCCTTCAATTGTTGAGAACTCATGTAGCACTCCATCAATTTGTATAGCTGTGACAGCAGCACCTCGTTAAAGGAAGGGTTAGGACCAAATAATCTAGATCTTTTACAAATTCACCCCATTGATCTGGAGTAAAGTGGCTATCCACTAGAGTTG
>NZ_JBNNUC010000016.1:0-13154 GCF_050279365.1 Peribacillus sp. NPDC094092
CTCTTCAGCGCCGATGGTAGTTGGGGGTTTCCCCCTGTGAGAGTAGGACGCCGCCAAGCCATTTAAAAAGATCAGCCATCCGGCTGGTCTTTTTTCGTCGTTCGGGGCAGATCAATTGACCAATTGGATGCTGGAAGGATCAAAATTGGAATCTCTCGGACTTAATCCACTCAAATATTAAAAATGGCACCTTAGCTTGGCTTATTTTAAGGAATTGCACAATGCAAGGGTAATCATCATTGGGCATGGTTTTCATCAGTTCTGCCCACCATTCTGTTTCATAACGAGCTATTATGCTGAGGTTATAGGAAATCAAATAATGGATCAAAAGTTCGGGTAATGAAAAAGCTGACGAATCTTTATTGAGTGATAGCATGAACTGTCCTTCTGCCAAATTATACCGGATTGGGGAAGAGGCATTATGAATCGGAATGCCATCAGCTTTTAAATGCAATGTCCCAGGCGCTTCTGATATACTGTAAACTTGATTCGTTTTAGCCTTCAAAAATTCTTCCATTCGACTGCTGGACATTTGATATCTATCCAATGTCGCTGGGGGTAATTGAAAACCATTCGAAGAGGGTAGCATGGCGACGAAATTTTTCTTGGAAATGGACCATGTAAAGTTTTGCATATCCGGGATTTCCTTTATCAGCGTTCCCATGGAAAATTTTTCACCCTCCAGATGCTTGATATGAAATAACTTCTCGGCAATGCAGGTGAAAAGCCCGTTCTTTTGCGTTTTAACTTCGTCCTTTAAAAATTCATATTGTTGTTTTTTCTTTTTTCTCGTAGTAACCCCATGGGCAAGCATCGAAGTTGATTCCGGATAGTTGGGATCGATCGTGAGCAGACATGCCTTTAACAATTGGGCAAATCCATAAAATGTAAGGATTGGTTGTATGGAAAGTGGTGCAATGGCAGCTTGATTATAATAAGTTTTTGCATGTTCGAGATGGTAAATAAATGGATAACAATTATCGTAACTTTTTATTTCAGCTTCTGCTATTTTTTCATGCGTGTAACATTTTTGTAAAAAAAGTTGTGAGGAAGATGCGGAAAAAAAAGGTGTATATTTATCGAAATTATCATTGTTTTCAGGCATTGCAGCTATCCTCCGAATTAATAGAATAATCAAACATTTATTTCTCTTCTTGACAGTAGTATGTCCTATTGATAACCTACAAATAATATTTTTAAGCAGGAGGGGAAAATTATGTGGGAAAATAAATTTGCAAAAGAAGGTTTAACCTTTGATGATGTCCTATTAATTCCAGCGAAATCAGAGGTTTTGCCGAAAGATGTTAACCTTCAAGTCAGCTTAGCTGAAAACTTAAAGCTCAACCTTCCTATCATCAGTGCAGGAATGGATACCGTGACAGAAGCTGAGATGGCAATTGCCATGGCTCGTCAAGGCGGATTAGGTATCATTCATAAAAATATGTCTATTGAAGCACAAGCTGAACTGGTGGATAAAGTAAAACGTTCAGAAAGCGGTGTTATTACCGATCCATTTTTCTTAACGCCGGATCACCAGGTATTTGATGCTGAGCATTTAATGGGTAAATATCGCATTTCGGGTGTTCCTGTAGTCAACAATATAGAGGACCAAAAACTTGTGGGTATCATCACAAACCGTGATTTGCGATTTATTTCCGATTTTTCCTTGAAGATTTCCAGTGTCATGACTGTAGAGAATCTGGTCACAGCGCCAGTGGGAACTAACTTGGAACAAGCAGAGAAGATTCTTCAAAAGTACAAAATTGAAAAGCTTCCCCTTGTAGACGATAATGGAGTCCTTAAAGGGCTTATTACGATCAAGGATATCGAGAAAGTCATTGAGTTCCCGAATTCGGCGAAAGATAAGCAAGGAAGATTACTTGCAGGTGCTGCAGTCGGAGTGACTAAAGATACAATGAAGCGTGTGGAAATGCTAGTTAAGTCCCATGTAGATGCAATTGTACTCGATACTGCACACGGTCATTCAGAAGGCGTCCTTGAAATGGTGAAGGAAATCCGCGGGACATATCCTGAATTGACGATCATTGCCGGTAATGTGGCAACTGCAGAAGGGACGAAAGCATTGATTGAAGCGGGTGCTGATGTAGTCAAAGTGGGAATCGGACCAGGGTCAATCTGTACGACAAGGGTTGTAGCTGGTGTAGGCGTTCCACAAATCACGGCAGTCTACGATTGTGCGACAGAAGCAAGAAAACATGGTAAAACGATCATCGCTGATGGCGGAATTAAATACTCTGGTGATATCGTTAAAGCCTTGGCGGCAGGCGGACATGCAGTAATGCTTGGCAGTATGCTTGCAGGTGTAACTGAAAGCCCAGGAGAAACGGAAATTTTCCAAGGTCGCCGTTTCAAAGTGTATCGGGGGATGGGTTCTGTTGCTGCAATGGAAAAGGGATCTAAAGATCGTTACTTCCAAGAAGATAACAAGAAATTCGTACCGGAAGGCATCGAAGGGCGCCTTCCATACAAAGGACCTCTTTCAGATACCATTTTCCAACTGATTGGCGGCATTCGTTCAGGTATGGGATATTGCGGTACAGCTACATTGGAAGAATTGAGAGAAAACTCCCAATTTGTCAAAATGACCGGTGCCGGGTTAAGGGAAAGCCATCCACATGATGTCCAAATTACCAAAGAAGCACCGAACTACTCAATGTAATGAATTTAACATATAATCGTCATTAAAATTTATTGTTAAAATAGACAGAGTCTGCGATTACTCTGTCTATTTTTTTTATTTTTTCTGTGATAAACTAGACAAGGTGTCAAGGGTATTACATAAAGTTTCTTCTTTGTTATAGAGATTAGCTTAAAAGTTGGAGGTATTGGAAATTGAAAAAAATCAGCAAGATGACCCTCATTTTCACTTTTGTTTTAGTTCTTGTTATGTCGCAATTTGCCTATCAACCGGGGGAAGCTGTTGCTGAATCTGATAATTTAGGTTTAAAAGCAGAAGCAGCCATCATCATTGATGGTGAAACAGGACAAATCGTGTATGAAAAAAATGCCGATAAAGTGTTAGGGATTGCATCCATGTCTAAAATGATGACCGAGTACATCATTATGGAGTCAATTGAAAATGGGAAAATCAGTTGGGATCAAAAAGTTAAAATAAATAAATACGTACATGACCTTTCAAAAGCACCTAATTTATCGAATGTTGGGTTAACAGAAGGTGAAGATTATACAGTTAAGGAACTATATCAAGCTATGGCCGTCTATTCCGGAAATGCGGCAACAGTAGCTTTAGCACAGTTGGTTTCCGGAAGTGAAAAGAGCTTCGTTAAGTTAATGAACGAAAAAGCAAAGGAATTAGGCTTGAAACACCATAAATTCGTTAATGCCAGCGGTTTGAATAACTCCGATTTATTAGGGCAATATCCTTCCGGTAATGAAGATAGTGAAAATATCATGACAGCAAAAGATACTGCCCTTCTTGCTTATCGTTTAATAAACGATTATCCGGAAGTGCTGGAAATCGCCAGCATTCCTAAATTGAAGTTCCGCGATGGAAAAGAATATCCGAACTTCAACTGGATGTTGCCAGGTCTGATATTTGAATATAAAGGCGTAGATGGACTGAAAACGGGCTCTACCGACTTTGCCGGTTATGGACATACAGGGACGGTTATCCGGGACGGTCAGCGCTATATCACGGTGGTTATGAAGTCCACTAATAAAAACGAACGTTTTGCAGATAGCACTAAGCTTATGAACTATGCTTATGCAACCTTTAAAAAGGAAAAAGTCCTTCCAGCCAATTATCAGGTGAAAGGGAAAGAAACGCTTTCAGTAGTAAAAGGCAAGGAAAAAAACGTTAAGATTCAATCTGAAAAGGCAATCGAGCTACTTGTTGAAAATGGTGAGAAAGATAACTATAAAACAGATTTAGTGATCGATAAAAACAAATTGAATGATGATGGCAAGCTTACTGCACCAATCAAAAAAGGTGAAAAGCTAGGTTATATCACAGTCACTCCTAAAAAAGGAGAAGATTACGGATACATTAACGGCGACCCGGTCAAGGTTAACGTCGTAGCTGCTGAATCTGTTGAAAAGGCAAACTGGTTCGTATTATCAATGCGAGCGGTTGGCGGATTCTTTGGTGATGTATGGAGCAGTGTAGCTTCTACTGTAAAAGGCTGGTTTTAAGTTTCGCGTATAAAACGGTTGCGTAATGTATAAAATTATAGTACATTATGGAAAACAATCTGATTATATTAGAAAGCGATGACAGGAAATAGTAACGAGTACTTCTTTCTATAGAGAGCCGATGGCTGGTGGAAATCGGTGTGAGAGTTTTGTGAATCCCTCCTGGAGCAGAGTATGGAAAACCTTTTGGGCCAGTAAATACTTTCGGTTAAAAGCCGTTATCGAGATAAGTGGTAGGCCTTTTTCATAGGCCTTCAACTAGGGTGGCAACGCGGGTTAACTCTCGTCCCTTCTTCAGGGGACGGGAGTTTTTTGCGTTCTTTGATAAATCATCAAATTATTAAGGAGGAACTGAAAATGTTGGATTTGAAATATGTAAGAAATAATTTTGAAGAAGTGAAGCGTGTATTGCAATTTAGAGGAGAAGATTTGACCGATTTAGGTAAATTCGAGGAACTGGATGTAAAGCGTCGGACTTTGATTGCTGATACGGAAAAGTTGAAAAGCCAAAGAAATGAAGTTTCACAGCAAGTGGCTGTATTGAAACGGGAAAAAAAGGATGCAGATCAGTTAATTGCCCAAATGCGTGAAGTTGGTGATCGTATCAAAGGGTTCGATGATGAACTTCGTGAAGTGGAAGCACAGTTAGAAACATTACTTCTTTCCATTCCGAATATTCCGCATGAAAGTGTGCCTGTTGGTGAGACGGAAGACGATAATGTCGAAATCCGTAAATGGGGAGAGTTACCGGAATTCAAGTTTGAACCGAAACCACACTGGGATGTAGCTGGAGATCTAGGTATCCTGGATTTTGAACGGGCAGCAAAAGTGACCGGAAGCCGATTTGTATTTTATAGGGGCCTTGGTGCTCGATTAGAGCGTGCTTTAATTAGCTTTATGCTGGACCTTCATGTTGAAGAACACGGGTATGAAGAGATGCTGCCGCCATATATGGTGAACCGTGCAAGCATGACCGGCACAGGTCAATTGCCAAAATTCGAAGAGGATGCTTTCCGTATCGAAAGTGATGATTATTTCTTGATTCCTACAGCTGAAGTCCCCGTGACAAACTTCCATCGTGATGAAATCATGAGTACGGATGATCTGCCGATAAGCTATGCGGCATACAGTGCTTCATTCCGTTCAGAGGCAGGATCTGCTGGTCGTGATACCCGCGGATTAATTCGTCAGCACCAGTTCAATAAAGTTGAACTAGTGAAGTTCGTGAAGCCGGAAGATTCTTATGCAGAATTGGAAAATCTCACAGGCCATGCCGAAAAGGTCCTTCAATTGCTAGGCCTTCCATACCGAGTCCTGAGCATGTGTACGGGAGATCTTGGATTCACTGCTGCGAAAAAGTATGATATCGAGGTCTGGATCCCGAGTTATGGAACGTACCGAGAAATTTCTTCTTGCAGTAACTTTGAAGCATTCCAGGCTAGACGGGCCAATATCCGCTTCAGACGTGATGCAAAAGGCAAACCGGAACACGTCCATACTCTAAATGGATCAGGTCTGGCAATCGGCCGGACAGTCGCTGCCCTATTGGAGAATTATCAGCAGGAAGATGGCAGTGTTATCATTCCTGAAGTATTGCGTCCATATATGCGCGGTGTGGAAGTCATTAAACCGTAAGTTAAAAGGAATCAGCTTCTGATTAAAGTGGCTGATTCCCCTTTTTATCAAAGTTTGAAATTATTTTAAAAAAACTTTATAGAGGGCTTGACTTTAATTTTAATTCCATGTAATATAATAAATGTTGATACGGAGGTATACCCAAGTCCGGCTGAAGGGATCGGTCTTGAAAACCGACAGGGGAGTCAAATCCCGCGGGGGTTCGAATCCCTCTACCTCCTCCATAACTTATTAATAACCACAGCGCATAAATTGGGTATCGATAAATTCCGTTACAGATATGTAGCGGAATTTTTGTTTTCTAATATATTAAAAAACCACCGGATAACCGGTGGTTTTTTGTTTTACACATTTCGCAATAACTTGGTTTGCTCCATATATTCGGCAATCCGTTTTATAAGAGGCTCGATGCTTGCTTCGTCCTGCATAAGGTCATATTCGTTTATATTTAACCGAAGGACAGGGCAGGCGTTGAATTGATCAATCCATTCTTCATAACGTCCGTGCATTTCCTGCCAATATTCAATTGGGGTATGCTGTTCCATCGGACGGCCACGCTCTTGGATCCGGTCGAGGATATCATCCAGCGAACCTTCGAGATATATAAGTAAATCAGGGTGCGGGAAGTAAGGCGTCATTACCATGGCGTTGAATAGGCTTGTATAAGTTTCGTAGTCCACATCATTCATCGTGCCTTTTTCATAATGCATTTTTGCAAATATCCCGGTGTCTTCATAAATGGAACGGTCTTGGATAAAACCGCCGCCATATTCAAAGATTTTTTTTTGCTCTTTAAAACGTTCAGCGAGGAAATAGATTTGCAGGTGGAAACTCCAACGATTAAAATCATCGTAAAACTTATCCAGATAGGGGTTCGTATCAACCTTTTCAAAGGATGTCCTGAATTGAAGGGCATCGGCTAAAGCATTGGTCATGGTCGATTTTCCTACGCCAACCGTCCCTGCTATCGTAATGACAGCGTTGTTTGGAATATTATACTTCTTTCGTAAGTTCATTTGGCTTTACTCCTTTGTGCAGGGCATTCTCTATTTGGCTGATTATCTTTTTCAAATCACCCTTGTTCCCGACAAAATCCAGCTCATCCCCGTTGAATGTTAGAACAGGTATGTCAGGGTGCTGTTTCTCAAATGCTTCCATGAATGTTCGATAATCCGCGGATAACTGCTCTAAATAAATGGAGGATATATTTTTTTCGAATTCACGACCTCTTTTGCCGATTCGGGAGATAAGAGTATCAAGACTTGCATTTAAATAAATCACCATATTAGGTTTAGGCATATCCTGCGTTAGAATATTGAATATTTCAAGGTATTTTCTGTATTGTCCGTTCTTTAACGTTCGTTCAGCAAATATCAAGTTCTTGAATATATGGTAATCAGCCACCACGGCTTGGTTATTAGTAAGATACTTTTTTTCGATATCTTCCAATTGTTTATACCGGTTACACAGAAAAAACATTTCTGTTTGAAAGCTCCATTCATCAATATCTTTATAGAATTTCCCGAGAAATGGATTTTCATCTACAATTTCCTTCAATAATGAAATTTGAAAATGATCTGCGATAACTTTTGCAAGTGATGTTTTTCCCACGCCGATTGGACCTTCGACGGTGATAAATGGGGTGGATTTCATCCATTCAGTCCTCCTTCATGAGGTATCAAGCTGAAATTCCCGGTTATTAGGTTTTTCGCCAAGAGATATTGTATCACAGACTTGGGACTTTAGTGACATTTTTGTCAGGTTGATAAAGAAAGAGAATGAAAGATTGTTCATAGGGGGTTATATGTAGGTTATTGCCTTTTCGATTGGCTTAAAAGTCTCCACTATCTTTTATGGATGCCTTCAGAACATGGCTCATCATCTTTAGTGCGTAATGATTATCTTCCTTTGATGCAGAAGCGATGCAATCCTTCGGAATCCATAATTTATATTCCCGCATATAGGCATCATTGGCTGTGAATAGCACGCAGATGTTGCCAGCTATGCCCGTAATGATCAGGGTTTCCACGTTTAGTCGTTTCAGTAGTGTATTGAGAGCCGTCCCATAAAATGCGGAATGTTTTGGTTTGATGAGAAAGAATTCGTCCTGTTGAGGTTTTATTCTTTCGATTAATGAGGCATTTCCTTCATTTTTACATTTATCAATAATTTTATCGAAGTCAGCCTGCCATAAATCATAATGGTCATTGACATAAATGATTGGAAAACCTTTTTCTTTCATTTGCTTTTTTAATTTTAATATCGGGTCGACGATAAGTTCCGTATGTTCAAGGAGCATATTTCCGTATTTGAAGTCAAAATCATTGATCATATCAATGATGAGCAATGCAAAAGAAGGTGATTCAGGTCGATTCATGGTATATCCTCCTGTATTGTGAGAATTTACTTGCAGCGCGTATGCCGCATGCGTTACTATTCATTAGAATAAGTAGTATGACCTTTATTTTTGTCTTATATTTGTCTGTTTACTCCTACTTAATATGAGGGGGTTTTTTAATGAAGGATGATGTTTATTACATGAATTTAGCCTTAAAGGAAGCAAAAAAGGCGCAGATGTTGAATGAAGTGCCGATTGGCGCTTTAATCGTGATAGATGATCAGGTTATTTCGACAGGGCATAACTTGAGGGAAACGGAACAGAATGCAACCGCACATGCGGAGCTGCTTGCGATCAATGAGGCTTGCAAGGAACTTGGCAGCTGGCGCCTTGAAGAGGCCACATTATATGTAACGCTGGAACCTTGCCCCATGTGTGCTGGTGCCATCTTGCAATCAAGGGTAAAAAGGGTTGTTTTTGGAGCGCATGATCCAAAGGCTGGCTGTGCGGGGACATTCATGGATTTACTTCAAGATGAACGCTTTAACCATCAATGTGATGTAACAAGCGGTGTATTAGGCGAAGAGTGCGGCTGGATATTGACTTCTTTTTTTAAAGAGCTTAGGGATAGAAAGAAATCGTTGAAAAGAGAGCAAGCACTCAAGATTGCCGAAGAAAATAAATAGGGGAAAAACGAATGCTGAAAAAAGGTTTGCTTCGTTTGATAAATTTGGAATCAAACTGTTCATGAACAACACTTGCGTTTTTTTTGTTACCTTAGTATAATGAATTATGCGTCATCGTGACGCTGTGAAATTGGTATTACTTTTGCCGTGCTAGACGGGGAGGTAGCGGTGCCCTGTACTCGCAATCCGCTCTAGCGAGGTTGAATCCCTTCTCGAGGTTAGCATTCTGTAGGGCCTGCCTTAAGTAAGTGGTGTTGACGCCCGGGTCCTGCGCAATGGGACTCCATGAACCATGTCAGGTCCGGAAGGAAGCAGCATTAAGTGGAAGTTCTCATGTGCCGCAGGGTTGCCTGGGTCGAGCTAACTGCTTAAGTAACGCTTATGGTTGCTAATCGACAGAAGGTGCACGGCAGTTATTTTACATAAACAAAAAACTCATTCGTATCGGGTGGGTTTTTTTTTATGCCAAGAAGGTAAAGTGCCTGGTATTTTTGAAAAAAATGAGGCAATGATGAAATTTCTTTTTAGACTTTGAAATTAAGGAAATCAGTAATGTATAATAAACAAGATGGAGAAAAGAAGGAGGGACTTCCGTGGGGTATCAAGCATTATACCGGGTATGGCGGCCACAGCAATTCATTGATGTAGTCGGGCAGGAACATGTAACGAAAACGTTGCAGAATGCCTTGGTCGGGCAAAAGGTTTCACATGCCTATTTATTTTCCGGTCCACGTGGAACAGGGAAAACAAGTGCTGCCAAAATTCTGGCAAAAGCAGTGAATTGTGAGCATGCCCCGACAAGTGAGCCCTGTAACGAATGTGCTACCTGCCGCGGAATCACCGATGGCTCCATATCAGATGTTATAGAAATTGATGCAGCATCCAATAATGGTGTCGAGGAAATCCGTGACATTCGTGATAAGGTCAAATATGCTCCTAACGCGGTTACATATAAAGTTTATATCATCGATGAGGTACATATGCTTTCACAAGGGGCGTTCAATGCGCTTTTAAAGACATTGGAAGAACCTCCGAAGCATGTGATTTTTATATTGGCGACGACTGAACCTCATAAGATTCCGCTAACGATCATTTCCCGTTGCCAAAGGTTTGATTTTAAAAGGATCCAGCCTCAAGATATAGTTGGAAGGATGTCACAGATCATTGCAGAAACGGGTATTTCATGTGATGAACAAGCCCTGCATATCATTGCGAGGGCAGCCGAAGGCGGGATGCGGGATGCACTAAGCCTTCTTGATCAAGCGATATCCTTCAGTTCGGAGACGGTTTCCGTGGAAGATGCATTGACTGTCACCGGTTCTGTGTCACAGGCATTTTTAAGCCGGCTGGCAAAAGCGATATATGATAAAGAAGTAGCGGTTGCACTTGAAGTCCTTGAAGAATTGCTGGCAATGGGAAAAGACCCGGCTAGGTTCATAGAAGACATGATTTATTATTTCCGTGACATGCTTTTGTATCAAACGGCACCTGCACTGGCGGAATCCTTCGAGCGTGTTTTGATAGATCCCCAATTTAAGGAGTTGGCAGAAGTCATCTCTTCTGAGTCGATTTACTCCATTATTGAAAGTTTCAATCAAACACAGCAGGATATGAAATGGACAAATCATCCAAGGATTTTCCTTGAAGTGGCACTTGTGAAGTTATGTAATGAGCAAAGGCCAAACCAAAGTGATAACGGGCAGCTTCAACAGCTGCTGCAAAAAATAGAAGATTTAGAGAAGAAATTATTTGAAATGCAGAAAAACGGCATCCCGGCAGCCATGACGGAAAAACCTGCAGAGCAGGCTAAGGCGCAAAGGGCCGTTAAAAAGGCGTATAAAGCGCCTGCAGGAAAGATCAATCAAGTTTTGAAACAAGCTACGAAGCCAGATCTTAACGCTGTGAAAAGTAAGTGGGGGGAAGTGCTTGAACAGTTAGGTCAGCAAAACCAAAAGTCATTGGCAGCTTTATTAACGGAGGCAGAACCTGTTGCTGCGTCTACTGAAGCTTTTGTGGTAAAATTCAAATATGATATTCATTGTCAAATGGCGATGGAAAATAACCGTTTCGTGGAAGTGATAGCCTCGATCATGCAGCAATTGACCGGACGCCGAATGGAGATAGCTGGAGTTCCGGAGAGCCAGTGGCAAAGGTTGCGGGAGGATTTCATATCGACACAGCAGTTCGACGGTCCAGAAGAAACGGAATCAAAAGAAGAAGACCCCTTTATAGCAGAAGCTAGAAAATTAGTTGGCGATGATTTACTTGAAATTAAAGAATAATTGGAGGTAAGAAGAATGGGTATGCGCGGCGGTAATATGCAGAACATGATGAAACAAATGCAAAAGATGCAAAAGAAGATGGCAGAGGCACAGGAAGAATTAGGTGAAAAAAAGGTTGAAGGAACTGCTGGCGGCGGAATGGTGACGGTCACCGTGACTGGACATAAAGAAATAGTCGATGTAGTCATCAAACCGGAAGTTGTCGATCCGGATGATATCGATATGCTTCAGGATTTAGTGTTGGCTGCAACTAACGATGCTTTGAAAAAGGCGGAAGAACTGACAAACCAAACGATGGGACAATTCACTAAGGGAATGAACCTTCCGGGTATGTTTTAAGCAAGTTCAAAAGAAACTTCCTTTCAGGGGGTTTCTTTTGAAATTTTTAGGAGGAATTCGATGCATTATCCAGAACCAATTTCCAAGCTCATTGACAGTTTTATGAAATTGCCGGGGATTGGTCCTAAAACGGCTGCCCGATTAGCCTTTCATGTACTAAGCATGAAGGAAGATACTGTTTTGGATTTTGCAAAAGCGCTTGTTAATGCTAAGCGGAATCTTATGTATTGCTCAGTCTGTGGTCATATTACAGATCAAGACCCCTGTTATATCTGCGAAGATCAAAAGAGGGACAGAAGTTTGATTTGTGTGGTTCAGGACCCGAAAGATGTAATAGCTATGGAAAAGATGAGAGAGTTCGATGGGTTATACCATGTACTGCATGGCAGTATTTCCCCGATGGACGGAATCGGTCCGGAAGATATCAATATTCCTGATTTATTAAAGCGCCTGCAAGATGAAACAGTGCTGGAGGTAATTTTGGCCACTAATCCTAACATTGAAGGTGAAGCGACAGCGATGTATATTTCGCGGTTGCTTAGACCATCAGGCATCAAAGTGACCCGAATTGCCCACGGACTTCCTGTTGGCGGAGATTTGGAGTATGCGGATGAAGTGACGCTATCAAAAGCAATAGAAGGAAGAAGAGAAATATAAGGTAGCTGGGAGGACTTCACTTGTTCTTTCGTAAAAAAAAGAAACTTCGGAATGAATTCAATGATTCATTAATCGAAGAGCTTGAACATTTGAAATGGAATTGGCATAATCAAAAATCATTACTTGAAAAAAGCGTTGATCCATCTGAGGAAGTAATTGCCCAAGCGAGACTGGCTGAAGTGAAATATTTCTACTTGTTCCGGGAAGTTAAAAGAAGGAATGTCCGCTTGAAAAGATGATAAGGAAATGGCTGTGAAGGATTGCGTGTTCCTCATGGCCATTTTTTTTCGGTTCTTAATCCATCGATTTCTTCATATATGTTTAGTACAAGCTTGCGGGGAGGAATGAGTTTGGAACCAGTTGTCTTTGTTGCCGTAATTGGCGGCCTGATTTTAATGCTCCTCATTATCGGGGCGCCATTAAAACCTGTCCGGTTTATAGGGCAGGGGATTATAAAGGTCATTATCGGTGCAGCATTTTTGTTCTTTTTGAATACACTTGGGAATCAAGCGGGCATTCATGTACCCATCAACCCTGTTACCTCGGCAGTCGCTGGCCTGCTTGGAATACCGGGAGTTGCCGCTTTGGCGGCCATTGGTTATTGGATCATTTAAAGGATATTACGTCGAAGTCATTCTTATGAAAACCCCATGGAAATCTCCTTGGGGTTTTTATCATGTTATAGTTTTTTTAAAAAAAAACCAATTAAACCATTGACGGTAACTCTTTAACCTGATAATATATTAGGAGTCGCCAATAACGACATCAACAATTGCTCAATCGAAAAACAATTTGAAATAATTGTTGACATTAGGTTGAGTGAGTGATAAGATAATAAAGTCGCTTACGAAGTAACGACAATAAATCGCTCTTTGAAAACTGAACAAAACAAAGCGCCAACGTTAAATTTTAAGTGAGCACACACTATCAAAAAAAGCGAATGAGCAATTCAAACATTTCTTCGGAGAGTTTGATCCTGGCTCAGGACGAACGCTGGCGGCGTGCCTAATACATGCAAGTCGAGCGAATCGATGGGAGCTTGCT
>NZ_JBNNUC010000017.1:0-7926 GCF_050279365.1 Peribacillus sp. NPDC094092
GAAATGTTTGACTTGCTCATTTGCTTTTTTGATAGTGTGTGCTCACTTAAAATTTAACGTTGGCGCTTTGTTTTGTTCAGTTTTCAAAGAGCAATTTCACAATCGTCCTTTCGGACGGCTGTTTATTCATCATAACATCTTATTGATTAGTTGTCAACTTCTGCGAAGTTTTTAACTTATTTTAAATCGCTGTATTTTTCAGCGACCATTTCATCTTATCATTTTCATAGTAAGAAGTCAATAGTTATTTCTTTCTGCAATCTGCCGAAAGTGATGAAGTTTTTCGTTTGTCTTAGTTGGTGCTTATTTATATTAATCCTTTCCCCTTATAAAGTCAACACATTTTATACATTTCTTTGTTAAATGATTTAATCACTTATTAATCCATAAAACCTGCAAGCGATAGATAACGGCAATATCAAACTATAGATGAAGAAACATATAATTAGACGTATAAATCGAATATGAAAACAGATTGTTCCTTTCTAATGGATTGATTTAAATAAACCGCTAAATCACGGAATTCCATTGTCCAAATATTAAAAAATTTTTTTACAATTTTACTTTCTTGTACTATAATAAATATATTTTAAAAATTTCAGGAGAGACTTTTAAAGTTGGGAGAGGGATTTATAAATGATTAATAAAAACACATCTTTGAGGATGCAAAGTATCGTTTTTATTGGCTTTATGGGGGTAGGAAAGACGACGATCGGTCAGAAAGTAGCAAGGAAATTATATAGGGACTTTATTGATATAGATCAAGAAATTGAAAAGGAATTCAATATGCCCACTACAGAAATATTCAAGAAGTTTGGGGAAAAAGCTTTTCGCGAAAAAGAAAAAAGTGTGATTGAAAGCTTTAGTCAACAACAATTGAAAATCATTTCAGTTGGAGGCGGGGCATTTTTACAAGAGGATATACGGAATATCTGTTTATCCAATTGCATTGTCTTTTATCTGGACTTATCTTGGGAATACTGGAAAGAGAGAATAGGCTTACTAATTGATAGTAGACCTGTTTTACAAAGTCGGTCCCTTGAGGAAATCGAAGAACTCTTTTACACGAGACAAGAAATATACTCCTATCATCATTCAAAAGTGAATACCAATGATCTTGATGTTGATGAAGTGGCAGACTTCATAGTCGATTCATTGAAAGTGGCCTGGGATATTTATGAACCGCTTAAGTAAGATCATCCTTTTTGTTATGTAATCAATATTCCCAATAAAAGAATAATAGAAAAGATGAAAAGGGTACAGCGGTACGGATACTAGCCTCCTGTAAACTAATCACCTTTTTATTTTTCTTTTTTAGGAAGACTCTCTAATAATCAGTTCTGGATTCAATATGATTCGCTGTTGTTCACGTTCAATTTTCTCCATTTGCTGATACAGAAGATTCGCTGCCTCTTTTCCTATACGTCTAGGGAATGAGGAAATGGTCGTTAGCGGAGGATGATAGATTTCTGCGACCGGAACGTTATCGAACCCTACGATATCTATATCTTTTCCAGGTGTATATCCTTTCATCATTAATCCTTGCATAACACCGAAGGCAATTAAGTCACTAAAGCAAAAAATCGCCGTAGGCGGATTAGGATTCTCAAGTACTTTCAATACAGCCTCCAGCCCCCCTTCCCGTGTAGGGGCACTATCTATCACCAGCGATTCATCCACTTCCAATCCAGCTCTTGAAAGAGCTTCACGGTATCCCTCCATTCTCTCGATCCAAGTAGAAGATTCCTTGATGCCACCAAGGAGCGCAATTCTTGTATGCCCCTTTCCAAGGAGATGATCAACAGCAATCCTGGCTCCTTCTGGATAATCTATGCCTACATAGTCACTATTCACTCCAGGCAGTTCCCTAACAGCAAGGACCATCGGCGTGTCAATTTCATTTAACCGTTCAATTGTATCTTGTGAGCTTTCAGAGACAGGACAAAGAATCAGGCCTCCCACCCTATGTTCCATCATGGTCGAAAGGAGATGGTCTTGCTTGGCAACCGAGTCGAATGTAGTCCCCAGCAACACTGTATACCCAACCTCATCCAATGCATCGTGAACGCCTATCAGGAATTCAGAAAAAAAGGTATTTGATATGTCGGTAATAATGATTCCTACAGTATCGGAACTCTGCGACCTTAGGTTTGCTGCAATTCTATCGTAGACATAGCCCAATTCGTGCATGGATTTTAATACCTTTTTTCGCGTCGCTTCCGATATTCGGGGGTTATTACGAACGATAAGGGAAGCGGTGGATGTAGATACTCCAGCATGTTTTGCTACCTCTTGCAGCGTGACCCGCCCTTTTTTGGATTGTTTCATAGTTCAATCACCATCTTGAATGTATTTTTGATGTACTTATTATTATCATGTTCTTACTATAATAATAATATAGTTACTGTCATTATTACACCCTTGCTTTTGGGACATGGGTTTCTTAATGACACTCCAATGCATCTATATCCAATATTCATCAGTCCAAAAAAAACGCCACCCTGGTTCTGGAAGGTGGAGTTTTAATAACCCTTCAATATTTTTAGCCATGGTTAAACATGGTCTGGTGCTGTGTCAATTTTTTATACCGGTAATAAACAAAAGCTGCAGCTAGGATTCCTATGGTTGCAATAAAGCAATCGAAAAGAAATATATGCGATATATCCCCACTCTTAGCGATCAGGCCCGTTGCAATTGGCAAAATGACGCTCGCCAAACTGGAAGCAGTTGCAACGATCCCTGTTACAGTCCCTTTTTTCCTCCAGAAAAGTTCAGTCATTATTGCAATGGTCAATTGAAATATCCCAGCTGTTGATGCCCCAAGGAAAAAGGAGCTAATGCTTAAGACAATAGCTGAATGTATCGTTAATATGATGATTACTGTAAGTAAAGTAATCATTGGATATATCAATACCACCGTCACGGGCTTAATCCATTTGTTTAATAAGATGGATAATAGCAGGACGGAAATCAGTGATCCCACACTATAATAGCTCAATAATTTAATTGCACCTGAAGATGACATCCCTGCAACTTCCTGGCCGAAACTCGGTAACCAGATTTGCGAAACTGTAAATAACGCAGTTGATGTAAATCCAATTATGATTAACGCGACCCCCTCGCTCCAAAATTTAGGTTCAGTTATGAACCTGTTCATACGCAAACCCTCCTCATGACCGGCAGCATCGGATTTGCTTTTGGGAAATGAAGCGGACAACATAAAAAACATATTCATGAAATAGATGACAGCCGGTAATAAAAATGCAATCCCGTAAAATAACTGGTTCCTAGTAAGAAACAAGATGAGGAATGGCAGGATGGTTGCACCAAGTGAACCAAAAGCCTTGACCATAACACTGGCGGAACCAGCAGATTCAGGAAACATTTCCGTTAGAGCCGGATATGTACCTGCATCCATGGCTGAGTTGGAAATTCCCGCAAGCAATGCAAATACAAAGGCCATTTCATATGTGGGGGAAAATGGAATCCCAACTAAAAAAACTCCCATTATTACCGAAGAGACAATGATCAATGGCTTTCTTCCAAATTTATCAGATAATACTCCCGAGAGACCATACGTGAGTAATCTGCCTATTCCTATTGCTGCAATAAGATAACTGATGCCAGTAGAGTCCGTATCCCATTGTTCTGTTAAAGAGGACATGTTTGAGGCGAGAATTATATTAACCATCCCCAGCAGGAAATAGTTAATATACATGCCAGATGCCGCTTTGTAATACTGATTTTTCATTATTACACCCCTATAATAAATCACGTTGTGTTTCTCCCCTAGAACACTTTAATGCAAAATATAATTCCATTAAAGCCTTCCCTTTATGATATCCATTTAAATGAAAACCACTTTTCAAAAAAAAACGCTAAGAAAAACAAGGGATTTCACTCCCTGCGTTTTCTTAGCTCCGAGGTTACTGCACTCATTTGGTGGTGATCATATACCGATGATTCACATCGAGTATGAATAAACCTCTATTACGATAAAATGGAGAATAATCTCCAGAGTGGAATCTTTTTATTCTGCAAACAATTGCTCTTTGATGTAATCAACAGGCATCTGTTGACCTGTCCATAATTCAAAGGCCAATGCACCTTGCCAAAGCATCATCCCAAGACCATTAATTGCTGTAGCACCGGCAGCCTCAGCTTGTTCCATTAGTTTAGATTTACGGGGGATGTAAACAACATCGGTTACGATCAAATCAGGACGCAGCATTGATTCGTCTTGAATGACACTTAATCCTTCAAGTGGTTTCATGCCAACGCCAGTTCCATTTGCCAAAATATCACTAGTTGCGATTTCAGCCTTTAATTGTTCAACATTTTCAAGAGGATAAACATTGGCTTTCACATTTAAATGCTTCATATCTTCATTGATGATCCGTACATTCTCTACTGCTTGCGGGAAGAAAGCATCATCACGAGCAAAAATGCTGATTTCCGCCACACCTTCCAGCGCAGATTGAATGGCAATTGGAGTAGCAGCCCCGCCAGAACCGATAAGAGTCATTTTCTTGCCTTTAATATCTATACCATGTTCTTTTAGGTTCCGAGTATATCCCATTCCATCGGTACTGTGGCCCACGAACTTTCCATCGACATTGACAACTGTATTAACGGCCCCGGAAAATTTAGCACTGTCTGCCAGTTCATCAAGGTATGGAAGTATTTTCATTTTATTAGGCATGGATACGTTAAATCCTTTTACATTTAATGCACGCATTCCTTTGACTGCATCTTCCAGCTGTTCGTTTCCAACCTCAAATGCTAAATAGGCGCAATTCAAGCCTAATTTATCGAAAGCCAAATTATGCATGGCAGGTGATAAAGAGTGTCCGATAGGTGTTGCCAGCAATCCTACCAATTCTGTTTTTCCATTAATTCGTCCTAAATTTTCCATGTTCTATTCCCCCTGATTTTTAAAAATTTATATAAATCCCTTCTTGGAAGGAATTATGGGTTAAATGTTTTGATCAATGATCTCCAATACATCCCTTAATTGACTAACAGGAATTTGTCCTGGGGCAGATGCTTCTTTTCCGGCTCCGAATGTACAAGCAGATCCAAACACCGCACCTGATAATCGACTGACCAGACCTGTGCCCGACATTGACATCGTAATGAATGGACGATTGGCATACTTGGTTTTCATCGTGTAAGTTGCATCTAATAACACGAGTAAGTCGCCGACAGTTTTGGGCATTACAGCGATTTTGGGAATATGGGCTCCAAACTCCTGCATTTTACGCAATCGGTAAATGATTTCTTCTTTTGCTGGTGTCTTATCGAAATCATGGTTACACATTACTACGTATACGCCATTTTCCTCAGCTACCTTTACCGTCTCCTTCACTGACGATTCTTCAAAAAATAATTCTACATCGACAAGATCAATATTCTTCGTTTTAATTGCTGTATGAAGAAGCTGGAAATAATAATCATCTCTGATTTCCTTGTTCCCGCCTTCTTTATGGCTTCTAAAAGTGAAAAGCAGCAAAGTATTGGGTATGGCACTTCTAAGTTTGAAAACCATATTCGAAACGGCTTCTAAGCTTTCAACGTGTTCATAGACATCTACACGCCATTCAATGATATCCGGCTGTAGCGCATTTACCGTTTCTACTTCTTTAAGCAGTTCTTCTTCAGTAGTCCCCATCAGTGGAACGATGATCTTTGGAACCCCTTCTCCTATCGTAACGTCCTTGATCGTGATTGTTTGCATGGTGTTTCCCCCTTTATCATTATTATCAGTGGGGCTCCATGCCCCGCTGATGTTTGGCCTAGACCGATTAATTGGCATCCTTAATTACCTTTTTATATCGATAGGCAACGAATATGGCCAATAAGATGCTAACTACCGCAATTGCCACATCAAACAAGAAGACCGCAGTTAAACCAGCACTCTTAGAAATGATACCTGTAACGAATGGTATGATGATAAAGGCTGAACTAGCTGCAATGTTTACATATGAAGTAATCGTCCCTTTATTGGCTGGGAAGAATTCTGTTATTATCGTCATGGCCAATTGGAACACCCCTGCAGTTGAAAGCCCAATGAAGAACGCGCTCAAAACAGTTATGAATGGTTGCTGGATGTAAATGAGTGACAATAAAGATAATGCCGCAATGATCGGATAGATAATCATGACGGTAATGGGCTTAATCACTTTATTCAATAGAACTGCTAGTAAAATGACAGAAACAAGGGAGCCGATGCTATAGTAACTAAGCAATTGAACAGCCTTAGCCTGGGTTAGCCCCAATACACCTTGTCCAAAGTTCGGGAGCCAGACTTGAACGAGCATGAATAAAGCAGTTGATGTGAAGCCTAATAGTATGACGGCCAAACCTTCCTGAGCAAACTTCGGTTTTGAGAGGAATTGGTGGTGAACAGGCATAGCTTGTGCATCATCTTGATTCTGGTTTTTAGCTTTATGATCCGGGAATGAAACCTTAAGCAGGAAAAATCCATTAACAAGATAAACAGCAGCCATTAAAAAGAATGTATACCCGTAAAACATATCTCTAGCTATAAAGAACGCCATGATAAATGGCAAAAGCGCAGCACCGACTGAGACGAACGCTTTTATTAATACGGTTGCGGAACCAGCTTTCTTTTGAAAAGCCTCAATAAGTGCCGGGTACGTTCCCGCATCCAAAAATGAGTTTGCAATACCAGCACACACAGCAAATATAAATGCCAGTGTATAGTTAGGAGCCAAAGGTATACCTATGAGGAAGATCAGGTAGATAAAAGATGCTGAAACAACAAATGGTTTCCTTCCTAATTTATCTGACAGTCTACCGGCGAAAAACAAAGAAACTAACTTACCGATACCTATGGCAGAGACCAAGTAACTTATCCCTGAGGCACTTGTATTTAATTGGTCAGATAAATTTTCCATATTTGACCCAATGATAATATTGATCATGCCTAAAATAAAATAGCTAATATATAAACCTGTTGCCATTTTTATAAATGGATTTTTCATGAAACACACCCCTATTAAAAAAGTTATCGAAATGCAAATTGATTCTTAAGTCTTTCGGAAGTTTCCCCCTTGCCCCATACCTAAATTTAAGAAACAAAATTACTTACTAAATGAAAACAATAAACTTCATTAGGTTAACTGCTTTAGTTAGTACATCGTTCTACTAACTCCACTAACTAGTATATCGTTCTACTAATATTAGTTCTTTTTAGTACATCGTTCTACCAATAATATTAGTATATCGTTCTACTAATACTTATGATTAGCTTCTGTATTCAAAGGTATTGAATTTACACTTAAGTTAAGTTAATCAGTTAACTTTTCAGTATATCGTTCTACTGGATTATTATACTGCTCTAATTTAATTGTGTCAAACTCATCAAGCAGTCCATAAAAACTATAAGGAGATGCCTCATCCTCATTATCTCCAAATTCCAGAGGTACTCATTTCGGATCCAATTTACCTTATAAGTTCAGCCATACCTTGGAGCTGTTACTGTTCATACAAGATGAAGAACGCTTTTATTTGCTGTTGCACAAATTATTCTATTATTTATGAAGGCTTCCTTCTATTCTCGATTTTTTAGTTACCAGTTTCTGAATAAATTTCTTTTTAACTAAAATATATGCACTGCTGTTTATTTACATCCAATTCCCCAGTCATTTGAGATCGATTTTTATAACTCGTGTCTAAGTAATGATGGAAGAATGTCTCGCTTATATCCTAAGTTGAGGATGGGTCAAAACGATTCTCAATATGAAAGGAAACAATTTTCGATTTCAGCCACTCTCAGTGGTGATATAACAACTTTGGGTTCATAACGCAAAAAAAGACCAGCCGGATGGCTGATCTTTTTGAATGGCTTGGCGGCGTCCTACTCTCACAGGGGGAAACCCCCAACTACCATCGGCGCTGAAG
>NZ_JBNNUC010000018.1:0-6129 GCF_050279365.1 Peribacillus sp. NPDC094092
TAGCTCTACACTTGGTTTTTTATTTTTGGTAGTAACATTATGACCAAGTGCAATCTACGTTAAGCGATGGGAGTCGTTTTCGTTCATTATGACTATCTGGGCAGGTTAGTTCATAGGACCGAATTGGGTGAGAGTGAATGAGTATAATAAATGAACTAGATTTGCAATTTTAATTGAATTCCCCTCTTTAACACCCGGACGAGTGCAAAGTAAAACGGTTCTAAGAAGCTGAGAAAATTCTGTTGGGATAAATTTTGCATCGATGCTTAAACTAACTCAAAAAAGGAGCGAAACTAATGACCCAAACAAAGTTTGATTCGAAAGTTCTTTCAGTTATAGAAGATAAAATTCAGTTAATTAAAATAGATAATAAGGCCATTTATTTAGTTGGTCCCATTCGACTACCAGTTAACTTATATGGGGAGACTATAGTGTTCAAATGGTATTGTTGGTTAAATTGTGACGAAGTAACAGAAAACCATGAGAGAATTATTGAGAAATTATCTTCTGTTAATTTAGCTGAGTTGCAGCAATCAAGTGTGTTAGTATACGGTGATTTTTCATATAGTGATGATGCCATCATCAGAATGCATTCCATTTGTCATACAGGAGACATATTTGGCAGTAAGCGATGCGACTGCGGTTATCAATTGAAAAAATCCATGAAAATGATAGTGGAACAAGGTGTGGGTGCATTGTTTTATCTAGCCAATCATGAAGGAAGAGGAATTGGCCTTTTTAGTAAAGCACTGGCTTATATCCTTCAGGAAAATGGCTATGATACAGTTGATGCTAATAAAAAACTGGGTTTTGTTGATGATTCCAGAAACTATAATGATGCGATACTAGTACTGAAAGCACTAAGATCCAAGCCTGTTACACTTATAACCAATAACCCCAAAAAGTTGGAAGCTTTGAAAAACGCTGGTTTGGAGGTTGCAGGTAGAAAGCCATTATGGGGAGATATTTCGGAATTTAATGAGAATTATCTTCAGACAAAGATAAAACGTTCAGGTCATTTAAAGGAAGAAAGGATTTGTCCAAATGACTAATCTCATCCTGCAGCTACAACTATATTTGTTATAGTTGTCCTATTTGGAAAGGCAGATCGCTATTTCTGAAGCACCTCCTTGGAAGCTTTTCTGTGAGTATTCGAGCAGTATATGTGCAATTAGCGAGTATTGCTGGTTTGAAAATAATGATCCTTGTTGAACTACCGGGTGCTTTTCTTCATTATCAGAAGCTGAAGAGCAGCTCCTTTTTCTTATGCAGCAAAAGGGGCAGATTCGTTCACAAAGGGTTATGGAGGTTTGTTAACAGATACTAATTTCCCCGAATTATTTCACGCAAGCAAGACAGTGCTCCATTTTTTATAAACCGTGAACTTTATTAACTTACATAAAAATTATCCTAAGAGCGACTAAGTATAGTATTTACATTCCTTGCTGAACATAGATAAGAGTGTTAACAGAGAATATTAGGATTAGGAGGGTCCATCATTTATGAAGGCTGTAACTTACCAAGGACCAAATCATGTACAAGTTAATCAAGTAGAGGATGCTAAATTAGAAAAAAAAGACGATATTATAGTTAAGATTACTTCTACTGCTAGTTGCGGATCTGATTTGCATTTATATCAAAAAGTAACATGCCATTGCCTCCAGGATATATTATTGGCCACGAACCAATGGGATTGTAGAAGAAGTTGGACCTGAAGTCACAAAAGTAAAAAAGGGAGACCGTGTTGTCGTCCCCTTTAATGTTTCATGCGGACATTGCTTTTATTGCCAACATGAAATGGAAAGCCAATGCGATAACTCAAACCCCCATTATGATTCTGGAGGATACTTTGGTTATATTTAAAAGTCCCTTTTGGCAATTTCACTCCCTTTGTTATCGAGGAATCATGCGAATTGGAGGATGAGTCCCTGCTCTTTTTATCGGAAGTTCTGCCAACAGCTTATTGGAGTGTAATTAATGCAGGTGTAAAATCTGGCGATACTGTCATTGTTCTAGGATGTGGACCTGTTGGGTTGATGGTACAAAAATTTGCCTGGATGAAAGGTGCAAAACGTGTGATAGCCATTGATTACTTGGATTACCGGATCAATCATGCGAAAAAGATGAATAAAGTCGAGGTATTTGAGTTCACAAAATACCCCGATATGGGCGAACATTTAAAAGAGATTACTCATGGTGGGGCAGATGTCGTCATCGATTGTGTAGGTATGGACGGTAAGTTTCTGGAACAAAAATTCAAACTGCAGGGCGGAACCCTTGGACCTATACAAATTCCTACGAAAGCTGTCCGGAAATACGGGACAGTGCAAATGACTGGCGTTTACGGTGGTAACTATAATCTTTTTCCATTAGGTGCATTTTGGATAAGAAATATTAATCTTAAAATGGGACAAGCTCCAGTCATTCATTTAATGCCAGAATTGTTTAAAAAAATAACAAATAACGAATTTGACCCAAGGGAAATTATCACCCACAAAATGTCCCTTGAAGACGCAAGCCATGGTTATCAAATTTTTAATAATCGTGAGGATGAATGTATAAAAGTCGTTTTAAAACCGTAATTCTCTGGAAGCATGGCATTACGCAGTGTATGTCTCGTAAAGAAGAACGTTACGAAACGCTGGTATGGAAAATTATTTTGGTATCATGGGACTGTCTTTAAGGCAGTTTTTTTATGGAAACTAAAGGGACGGTTTAGGTTGAATAAATAGTTAGATAGAACATATGCGATTCTTAGATTGGTGGATCGCATTTTTTGCGTGATCAACTTTAAGGATACTGTATGTTTTTCATTCTGGACAGGAGTTATATTTTCCGCGACATGGGATAAATTCCTTTTTCTTATTTAAAAATTTTTTAAAATGGCTGAAGATAAAAACTTTTTAAAAAAACTATCAAAATCATTTTTAAAACTTTTAAACACGATGATGTGTATGGTTTATTAGGTTTTAAAATCTGAGTTGCATGAAGTATCTTAATGAACTAAATTCATTATTTGTAATATACAGGGTCAGGAAGAAAAAAACATTCTACGGTTTAGTGTACATAAATTGAATATTTTTATCTTGAATTATTATATTTTTGTTACTATAATTACATGGAAAGTACGCGTATCGAATAATGAATGCGAATAGAATACTTTCTTTAAAAAACATATTGTAGTAAATAGATAGGGGAGTCATTATCATTGAAAAAATTAATGTTGATTACGACTGGTGGAACAGTAGCATCAATTGAAGGAGAAAACGGACTTGCACCTGAACTGCATGCCGATGATTTATTAAGTTACATACCTGAATTAAATGTCCGTTGCCGTATTGATACGAAGGAGTTCATGAACATTGATAGCACCAACATGCAACCAGAGTTTTGGATAGACTTGGCGAATGTTATTTATGAACATTACGATCAGTACGATGGCTTCGTTATTACGCATGGCACCGATACAATGGCTTATACATCAGCTGCACTTTCTTATATGTTACAAGATGCATCAAAACCAATTGTTATTACGGGGTCGCAAATTCCTATTTCGTTTAGTAAAACAGATGCAAAACGAAATATTTCAGATGCCATTCGTTTTGCTTGTGAGGAAATAGGTGGGGTATATATTGTATTTGACGGCAAGGTCATTCAAGGGACAAGAGCGATTAAACTTAGAACGAAAAGCTATGATGCCTTTGAAAGTATTAATTATCCGTATGTTGCCTCGATTCATGATGACCATATTGAATATAATAAATCCATTCATAACCAAAAAAAGAAACCCCTTCAATTAGATACATCGCTTTGTACAGATGTGGCGGTTGTGAAATTACATCCTGGGATGAAACCGGAATTTTTTGATTGCCTAAAAGGTTTGTATAAAGGAGTGGTTGTGGAGAGCTATGGAAGTGGCGGCATACCATTTCAGGTGCGCAACATTTTAGCGAAATTAATTGAATTAACAGATTACGGTGTATCGGTTGTCATTACGACTCAATGTCTAGAAGAAGGAGAAGACATGGGTATATATGAAGTCGGCCGGAAAATTGACCATGATCGTGTAGTACGTTCTAAAAATATGAACACAGAAGCAATCGTGCCGAAATTGATGTGGGTGCTAGGAAAAACGACAGATCCCAAAAAAGTGAAAGAAATGATGGAAACAACGATTGCAGCAGATATTTCCTTATATTTTTGAGATACTGCCATTAAGTTATTATCTCAAATATTGGGGGAGCTATAACCCCTGGCAGTGGACAAACTTCATCAATTGATGAAGTTGATCTTTTTTTTACAACGAAAAAACAAGTATCTTCTAAGCTAGTAAATTTTAATAAGAGGTGTTTAAATGCAACAATTATTACATGATGTAATTGGCGTAACAAATGATTTCCTTTGGTCAAAATTATTAATTATAATGCTTGTTTCTTGTGGGATTTATTTCACATTTAAATTAAAATTTGTACAGGTTAGAATGCTAAAAGAAATGGTACGTGTATTAATGGAAGGAAGAAAGGGTTCTAAAGACAGCGTTTCCCCCTTTCAAGCGTTCTGTATCGGTATGGCCGCTCGCGTTGGAACAGGTAATATCACAGGAATTGCGATTGCAATTGCATTAGGTGGTCCTGGAGCGATATTCTGGATGTGGATAATTGCAATTATTAGCTCGGCAACCAGCTTTATTGAAAGTACGTTAGCACAAGTATATAAAGTAAAAGATAAAACTGGTTTCCGAGGTGGTCCATCCTATTATATGGAAAAAGGATTAAACAAACGTTGGATGGGAGTATTATTCTCCATTTTAATTACGCTTTCTTTCGGGCTTGTATTCAATTCTGTACAATCAAATACCGTTACAATTGCTTTTGAGAACTCATTTGGTGCAGATCGTTTAACTGTAGGGATTCTCATGACACTTGCATTCGCTGCGATTATCTTTGGCGGTGTGAAGCGTATTGCAAAAATTTCTGAATACAAGGTTATGATTTTAGGTGTGTTATACCTCGGAATGGCATTATTTGTCATTGTGGTGAATATTACCAAAATGCCGGAAATTATTTCTCTTATCATTAATAATGCGTTTGGCTTTGAACAACTAGCAGGCGGTTCAATCGGAGCTGCTTTCATGAATGGGGTTAAACGTGGTTTATTCTCGAATGAAGCTGGTATGGGGAGTGCGCCAAACGTTGCCGCAACGGCAAAAACAAGTCATCCGGTAAAGCAAGGACTTATTCAGGCATTTGGCGTATTGACGGATACACTGATCATCTGTACAAGCACAGCATTTATTATTTTACTTTCGGATGCTTATAAACAACCAGGGCTAACTGGCATTGCACTTACACAAACTTCATTAAGTGAACACATCGGTTCCTGGGCATCAGGATGTCTTGCTATCTTTGTATTCCTATTTGCATTTGGTTCGTTAATTGGTAACTATTATTATGGGGAAACGAATATCCGGTTTTTACATTCAAGTAAAGTATGGTTGATTCTATATCGACTAGGCGCGTTCGCCATGATTGTATTCGGTTCGATCGCAAAAGTCGAGCTTGTATGGGATTTAGCAGATTTATTTATGGGCTTGATGGTTATCGTAAACTTAATTGCTGTTTTCTTATTATCAAAAGTAGCTTTTGCAGCATTAAGTGATTATATGAAACAGAAAAAAGCTGGTCAAGATCCTGTTTTTTATAAAGACAGCATTAAAGGGCTTGAAAATCTTGAATGTTGGGAGCACTCTCAAGATGCTGCCACTTTTATTAAAAAAAAGACAATGTAAGCAAATAAAAAAATGTTCAGACATGAACTATCTACCGAATACGTTTCCCGTTTATTTAAAGGAAGCGTCCGTGCTTCAACTACATTTAGTGCTTCATCGAATAATAATCTACCACCAGGGCTGCACTTTCTGAGCCCATTGTTGAGCTATCTGTTATGAAGTTGGAATCTTCGGTAAAGAACCGGATTTAATTTTATCTGAGGTAATCTTAATCATCAAAGGAGTTTATTCATAATGCATGTGCTTCAAAAAACACAAAAAATAGTTCGCTATCAGAATCAACAGGGCAATATACATTACGGTATTGTTGAGGATGAGATGATATTACAACTATCTAGCAG
>NZ_JBNNUC010000019.1:1591-4510 GCF_050279365.1 Peribacillus sp. NPDC094092
TCAAAGCATCTGTAAGATCTTTTTTAACGGTTAAGTTAGAAAGGGCGCACGGTGGATGCCTTGGCACTAGGAGCCGATGAAGGACGGGACTAACACCGATATGCTTCGGGGAGCTGTAAGTAAGCTTTGATCCGGAGATTTCCGAATGGGGAAACCCACTGTTCGTAATGGAACAGTATCTTTACCTGAATACATAGGGTACTGAAGGCAGACCCGGGGAACTGAAACATCTAAGTACCCGGAGGAAGAGAAAGCAAACGCGATTTCCTGAGTAGCGGCGAGCGAAACGGAATTAGCCCAAACCAAGAGGCTTGCCTCTTGGGGTTGTAGGACACTCAACATGGAGTTACAAAGGAACGGGGTAAACGAAGCGATCTGGAAAGGTCCGTCGAAGAAGGTAAAAACCCTGTAGTTGAAACTTCGTTCCCTCCTGAGTGGATCCTGAGTACGGCGGGACACGAGAAATCCCGTCGGAAGCAGGGAGGACCATCTCCCAAGGCTAAATACTCCCTAGTGACCGATAGTGAACCAGTACCGTGAGGGAAAGGTGAAAAGCACCCCGGAAGGGGAGTGAAATAGATCCTGAAACCGTGTGCCTACAAGTAGTCAAAGCCCGTTAATGGGTAATGGCGTGCCTTTTGTAGAATGAACCGGCGAGTTACGATTTCATGCGAGGTTAAGTTGATGAGACGGAGCCGCAGCGAAAGCGAGTCTGAATAGGGCGAATGAGTATGAGGTCGTAGACCCGAAACCAGGTGATCTACCCATGTCCAGGGTGAAGTTCAGGTAACACTGAATGGAGGCCCGAACCCACGCACGTTGAAAAGTGCGGGGATGAGGTGTGGGTAGCGGAGAAATTCCAATCGAACCTGGAGATAGCTGGTTCTCTCCGAAATAGCTTTAGGGCTAGCCTCAAGATGAGAGTATTGGAGGTAGAGCACTGATTGGACTAGGGGCCCCCAACGGGTTACCGAATTCAGTCAAACTCCGAATGCCAAATACTTATTCTTGGGAGTCAGACTGCGAGTGATAAGATCCGTAGTCGAAAGGGAAACAGCCCAGACCACCAGCTAAGGTCCCAAAGTATACGTTAAGTGGAAAAGGATGTGGAGTTGCTTAGACAACCAGGATGTTGGCTTAGAAGCAGCCACCATTTAAAGAGTGCGTAATAGCTCACTGGTCGAGTGACTCCGCGCCGAAAATGTACCGGGGCTAAACGTATCACCGAAGCTGTGGATTGACACCAACGGTGTCAGTGGTAGGAGAGCGTTCTAAGGGCGTTGAAGTCAGACCGGAAGGACTGGTGGAGCGCTTAGAAGTGAGAATGCCGGTATGAGTAGCGAAAGAAGGGTGAGAATCCCTTCCACCGAATGCCTAAGGTTTCCTGAGGAAGGCTCGTCCGCTCAGGGTTAGTCGGGACCTAAGCCGAGGCCGAAAGGCGTAGGCGATGGACAACAGGTTGATATTCCTGTACCACCTATACATCGTTTGAACGATGGGGGGACGCAGAAGGATAGGGTAAGCGCGCTGTTGGATATGCGCGTCCAAGCAGTTAGGCCGGAAACGAGGCAAATCCCGTTTCCATTAAGGCGGAGCTGTGATGGCGAGGGAAATATAGTACCGAAGTTCCTGATTCCACGCTGCCAAGAAAAGCCTCTAGTGAGATGTAAGGTGCCCGTACCGCAAACCGACACAGGTAGGCGAGGAGAGAATCCTAAGGTGTGCGAGAGAACTCTCGTTAAGGAACTCGGCAAAATGACCCCGTAACTTCGGGAGAAGGGGTGCTTTTTAGGGTGAATAGCCCAGAAAAGCCGCAGTGAATAGGCCCAGGCGACTGTTTAGCAAAAACACAGGTCTCTGCGAAGCCGCAAGGCGAAGTATAGGGGCTGACACCTGCCCGGTGCTGGAAGGTTAAGGGGAGAGGTTAGCGCAAGCGAAGCTTTGAACCGAAGCCCCAGTAAACGGCGGCCGTAACTATAACGGTCCTAAGGTAGCGAAATTCCTTGTCGGGTAAGTTCCGACCCGCACGAAAGGTGTAACGATCTGGGCACTGTCTCAACGAGAGACTCGGTGAAATTATAGTACCTGTGAAGATGCAGGTTACCCGCGACAGGACGGAAAGACCCCGTGGAGCTTTACTGCAGCCTGATATTGAATTTTGGTACAGCTTGTACAGGATAGGTAGGAGCCTGAGAAGCCGGAGCGCCAGCTTCGGTGGAGGCGTTGGTGGGATACTACCCTGGCTGTATTGAAATTCTAACCCGCGCCCCTCATCGGGGTGGGAGACAGTGTCAGGTGGGCAGTTTGACTGGGGCGGTCGCCTCCTAAAGAGTAACGGAGGCGCCCAAAGGTTCCCTCAGAATGGTTGGAAATCATTCGTAGAGTGTAAAGGCACAAGGGAGCTTGACTGCGAGACCTACAAGTCGAGCAGGGACGAAAGTCGGGCTTAGTGATCCGGTGGTTCCGCATGGAAGGGCCATCGCTCAACGGATAAAAGCTACCCCGGGGATAACAGGCTTATCTCCCCCAAGAGTCCACATCGACGGGGAGGTTTGGCACCTCGATGTCGGCTCATCGCATCCTGGGGCTGTAGTCGGTCCCAAGGGTTGGGCTGTTCGCCCATTAAAGCGGTACGCGAGCTGGGTTCAGAACGTCGTGAGACAGTTCGGTCCCTATCCGTCGCGGGCGCAGGAAATTTGAGAGGAGCTGTCCTTAGTACGAGAGGACCGGGATGGACGCACCGCTGGTGTACCAGTTGTCTTGCCAAAGGCATAGCTGGGTAGCTACGTGCGGACGGGATAAGTGCTGAAAGCATCTAAGCATGAAGCCCCCCTCAAGATGAGATTTCCCATGGCGCAAGCTAGTAAGATCCCTGAAAGATGATCAGGTTGATAGGTCAGAGGTGGAAGCATGGTGACA
>NZ_JBNNUC010000020.1:0-1067 GCF_050279365.1 Peribacillus sp. NPDC094092
TCACACCCGTTCCCATTCCGAACACGGCAGTTAAGCTCTTCAGCGCCGATGGTAGTTGGGGGTTTCCCCCTGTGAGAGTAGGACGCCGCCAAGCATTCATATATGGAGGATTAGCTCAGCTGGGAGAGCATCTGCCTTACAAGCAGAGGGTCGGCGGTTCGATCCCGTCATCCTCCACCATTTTTACACTTGCCGGTGTAGCTCAACTGGTAGAGCAACTGACTTGTAATCAGTAGGTTGGGGGTTCAAGTCCTCTTGCCGGCACCATTTTCATATAGCATATATAAATAGTTTATATGAGCCATTAGCTCAGTTGGTAGAGCATCTGACTTTTAATCAGAGGGTCGAAGGTTCGAATCCTTCATGGCTCACCATTTTATTATGCGGGTGTGGCGGAATTGGCAGACGCACCAGACTTAGGATCTGGCGCCGCAAGGCGTGGGGGTTCAAGTCCCTTCACCCGCATGTTCGCGGAAGTAGTTCAGTGGTAGAATACAACCTTGCCAAGGTTGGGGTCGCGGGTTCGAATCCCGTCTTCCGCTCCACTATTTATTTTATGCCGGGGTGGCGGAACTGGCAGACGCACAGGACTTAAAATCCTGCGGTAGGTGACTACCGTACCGGTTCGATTCCGGTCCTCGGCACCATCTTCATCTTAATATGCGCCCGTAGCTCAATTGGATAGAGCATCTGACTACGAATCAGAAGGTTGTAGGTTCGACTCCCGCCGGGCGCACCATATTTTTTCGGGAAGTAGCTCAGCTTGGTAGAGCACTTGGTTTGGGACCAAGGGGTCGCAGGTTCGAATCCTGTCTTCCCGACCATGATTTTTTTGGGGCCTTAGCTCAGCTGGGAGAGCGCCTGCCTTGCACGCAGGAGGTCAGCGGTTCGATCCCGCTAGGCTCCACCAAAAAACTTGACAAGCCAATTCGGCTTTGATATGATATGAAAGTTGATTCTTTAAGAAGAGTCAAATTGCTCTTTGAAAACTGAACAAAACAAAGCGCCAACGTTAAATTTTAAGTGAGCACACACTATCAAAAAAGCGAATGAGCAAGTCAAACATT